>NZ_JBWKQJ010000008.1:0-312647 GCF_059418705.1 Duganella sp. GW821-FHT07F09
TTATGGCGTGATCCACAACGGCAAGCCCTTCGACTCCAATTACTTGGTGAAAGGGCTTGCTATTCAAGACGGTATCTGACCCCGGAGGTTTTTAATTACTTCATCGTGTACGTCTGCTGGGCCGTGTCGACCGCGTAGTTGTTGGCCGTGTCCCAGTACGTGAAGCTGTAACGGACCACGTCGCCGATCTTCAGGCCGCTGGCGGTGTAGCTGTTGACGCCTGCGCTTTGCGCCATGCGCACATTCATCTGGCCGCCGTCGTTGACGGTGTAGTGCACGTCCGCCCAGGCGCTTGAATTCCACGCGAACTTCAACATCGTGGCGCTGGTCTGGCTGACGGCCGGCGTTGGTGTCGGCGTTGGTGTCGGCGTTGGCGTTGGCGTTGGCGTTGGCGTAGGTGTCGGGGTCGGCGTAGGGGTCGGCGTAGGCGTCGGCGTCGGGGTTGGCACGCCGGTATCCCAGATGATGTCGTCGATCGCCATCTGGAAGGCGGCCGTCGGCAAGGCCGCGCTGTCGCTGGCGATCTGGAACACGTCCGCCACCGATTGCAGCGCGACCAGCGGGCCGGCCAGGTCGGCCACCGGGATGGTGGCGGTGCCCCAGTCGCCATTGCGCACCAGGCCGTACGTGGTGGCGTTGGCCGGGAACTTGACCGAGTGCTGGTTGGTGTAGGTGTCGCCGATGCCGATCGTGAAGGCGACATTGGCCGGGATCTTGATCTTCAGCTTGACGGTCCCGTTACGGAAGTTGCTCAGGTCGCGCACGGCACGCGATTGCACGCTGCCGCCGAACCATTGGCCCGGCGTGTTGTAACTCCACGACATCGAATTGCTACCCTCATACGGTGGCAAGTTGCCGGCCGAGACCGATGCGTTGTTCCACACGAAAATGTCGGACGTGGTGCCGGCCACCAGCTTGTTGTTGACCACCGTGTTGTCGGTGAACACGCCGAACTTGCCCACTTCCGGCACCGTCTGGTTGCCGAGCTTGACGGTGCCCTTGCCGTCGAGCTGGTAGACGCGCACGTAGTCGACGTACATCGTGCCCGGCAGCGGCGCGGTCACCTGGGCCGGCGTGGCGGCGTCGGTGAAGTTGCCGCCGACAGCCAGATTGAACAGCAGGTAGAACGGTGCCTGCAGCGCGGTCGAGTTGACCGGCAGCGGGCCGTTGTACATATCGTGTTCGACGCCGTTGTCGACCACCGTGAAGCGCATCTGCGACTCGGTCCAGTAAAAACGGTAGACGACAAACCGATTCGCCAGCGACTGGCCCGGCACGTACCAGCTCTTGGTCTGCCACGCGGTCGAGGCGGCGCAGCTTTCGTTGCCCGGCACGCAGGCGGCCTGCTGCCAGGTGATGACGTTGGAGGCGGTGAAGTTGTCGATGGCCGGCGTCGGCGAGGCGCCGGCGCGGCTGCTGGCCTTGTGTCCCATTTCCATGATGTCGATCTCGCCCTTGCGCGGCCACACCTGCGGGCTGGTGCCCAGCATCCACGCGGCCGGCCACAGGCCGATGCCTAGCGGCGGCGTGGCGATGCGCGTTTCGATCATGCCGTACTGTACCTGCACCTTGTTGGCCGAGTCGATTTTGCCGGAGGTGAAGACGTTACTGCCGACGGTCTGGTTCTGCGCCTTGATCGCCAGCGCCCGCGTGTTCGATTCGAACGGCACGTTGACGATGGAGAGATTGTTGGGGCTGTAGTACTCCAGCTCCTGGTTGCCGTAGCCGCACAGGCCGATCTGGCAGCCGTTGCCGTCGTAGGTGTTCCACAGGGTCGTGTTCAGCGCCGCGCCATTGAATTCCTCGGACCACAACAAGGTGCCGATGACGGGACTGGTGACGCTGGCCGACACCGGCGCGCCGTAAGCCAGCACGATGCTGGTGGCGACGGCGGACAGAACGAATTTCTGTTTATTCACAATGACTCCTCGTATCGATACTTCCTCAAATTCGAACCGGACAACGATCCGGCCCGCTCCATGCCGACACGGTCGGTGTCGGCGCTTGCGTTGCGGCGAGAGGGAAAGGACGCGGCGGCGTCTTCAAAAAAAGCGGACGCACGGGCGCCTTCGCTACGAGGCGTTTTGCTAGTCACTACAGTCCCCTTGCCGGTCCGGATCACTGTCCGGACACTATTTATGGATAGATTTGGAAACGATTCCAATTCCTGTAGAAAATATATTCCGATAAACATTTTTTGTCAACGCCAATGCGCAAACGTGCGCCGGATGATGCGCGTCAAACGCGCGGCGGCGGCGCGCCCGTATGCTGGCAATTGAGATCAATCTGACAAGAGCGGAGAAGGTGATGTCCGATTTCCACCGGTATTTCAAGGAGAACATGGAGGCCCTCGGGCTGCCCGCGCCGGACAGTCTGTTCGGTACGCTGCAAAGCAGCCTGACCACGGTCACGGTACTGTTGGCGAGCATCGACAAGTTCGGCAAGAAGGTCACCGTGGCCGAGCTCATCGCGGCTGGCACGCGGCTGGAAAAGCTGGGGATGATCGGCACATTGTCGGCAGCGTTTTACGCCGGCGCGTGCATCGGCAGTTTGGCCGTGGCCACGGGACGGTCGATGTCGGGCGGCGCCACGGTCGCCGACGTTTTGCTCTATGCGCGCACGCACCACCTGCACCGTCCGTGGCTGGCGGCCGAACTTTATCGCTCGCCTGGGATCTATCGACCGAGGGTGGCCGGCAAAGCCACGCACAAGTACGCGGCCATTCAACGGTGAGCGATATCATGAGAGACGATCTGATACTGGTACTGGCGGCGCTGGTGTGCGCAGGCTTCGCGTGGGCGTTCTGGCATTATCTGGGCGAGCAGGCGCTGGGCGCGTTAACGGTGATCGCGCTGATCGCGCTGGCCGCCGACAATTACCGCCTGCGGCGTCGCCTGCGCCTGCGCCACAACGGAGACACGTAGGGCGGATTAGCGAAGCGTAATCGGCCCTACGTGTTTTAGAATTGATCGTGGTGGTGAGCCACATCCGCGCAACGTAGGAGCGAATGGCACAGCGCAATCGGCCGGTATTTCAGAGCGTATCAACCGTGCTCGCGAATCATCGCCACATTACTCCACCGTGATGGCCAGGTCGCGCCCTTTCACCGCCGCGTTGCCGGCGTAGTCCTCTGCGGTGATGCGCAACGTGTACTTGCCCGCGTCGAGCGTGCCGACCTTCCACGCGCCCGGCGTCAGCTTGCCGTGCATGAGCGAATTGTTGATCGCGTAAGCAAACCGCGTCTCCGCATTGCCGTGCACGGTGATCCCGCTGCCCTCCATATACGCCAGCTTGACGGCTTCCCGATTACGCGGAATCCTGTCGTACAGCTGCGTGATCACCGGCTGCTCCATACCAGGGATGACCTCCCCTTCCGCATTCAGCAACTGGTAACCAAGTTTATACAACCCCAGCCGCCGGCGCGCCTGCACGCCGTTCATCTGATCGAACGCATCCACGACGATCTGCACCTCGCCCAGGCTGCGCCGCACCAGCAGCCTCCCACCGGCCATCTCCTTGAGCCGCTTGCCGCCGGCGTCACTCAACGTAACGCTCTGGATATTCGGCGCGATGGTGTCCTCCAGATCGATAAACGGCAGGCTCAGCGGATTGAGCGCGTCGCCGTTCGGCATGTAGTCGAGATGCACGTGCGCCATCCGATTGACGGTTCCCAGCGTCTCGCCGACAACAAACCGCGTGCCCCGCTTGACGCGCACCGCATCCGGCGCGCCCTTCTCATCCTTCAACACCTGAAAGCGCGGATCGACCACCTTGTCGCGTCCATCGCGGCCCACCCGCATGTGAATGTATTGCAGGCCATTGAACGCGATACCCTCCGACAGCTCGCCATAGCCCCATGTCGCGCGCGGGTCGGTCACCTTGCCCGCCGTGACCGCCAATACCGGCGTGCCGATCGACGCCTGCACATCCAGCCCCGAGTGGAAATGGTGGCGGCTCTCGCCGTTGAAATCGCCGCGCACCTCGCCCATCAATCCAACCACCTCGTGCCGCTTGTCCTGCGGCTTGACCGGCCACAGCATGGTCGCGCCATGCGATGGCTCGGCCGGGGCCGGTTCGTCCGGCGGCGCGGTCTGGCCCGCCACCGCCGCGCCCACATGATGCAAGCGATACGTGGCCCCGTCCGTCACGAATAGCGATCCATCCCTGGCTACCGCAATGCCGCGCGGCGCATACAGGCGCACGCTGCCATCGGGGCCGTAGCCCGGCTCGGCCATGCGATCGACATCGGTCAGCGCCAGCACCTCGCCGACCGGCGTGATCTGTGCCAGCCGGCCATGCGCATTACTGCCGACATATAAATAGCCGTCGGCCGTCAACGCCACGGCCACCGGCGAGCGCAGCAGCGAGGCGCGCTCGCCCTCCTTCGCCTCGGCGACGGTGGTGACGACGCCGTTTTTATCCAGCTTGCGGATTGCGTGGTTGCCAGTATCGGCGATGTAGAGATCGCCGTTGGCGGCCACCGCCAGCCCCGTGGGCAAGTCGAACAAGGCCTGCGCCGCCGGACCGTCGGCCTTGCCGGCGCGACTGCCACCGGCGATGGTGGTGACGTCGCCGTTGGGCGCGATGCGGCGGATACGGTCGTTATACGTATCGGTCACGTACACAACGCCGTCGCCGTCGACGGCCACGCCGATCGGACCGTTGAACCGCGCCGCCGCGCCCCGGCCATCCCTGTCGCCCGCCAGGCCGTCGCCGGCCAGGGTCGATACCTTGCCGTCCGGCGTGATCTTGCGGATCGCGTTGTTGCCGGTGTCGGCCACGTACAGATTGCCGGCCCAGTCCATCGCAAGACCGGAAGGCGTGTTGAACGAAGCCGCCTTGCCGAGTCCCTCCGCGTACCCCTCGACCGCGCCGGCCATGGTGCTGCTGACGCCGTCCAGCCCGATCTTGCGGATGCTGTTGTTGTCGCCGCCGTCGGCCACGTACAGGTTGCCGGCCTCGTCGAGCACCACGCCGAACGGATCGGCGAAGCGGGTGCGGCGTCCGCTGCCGTTGCTCATGCCCGGCAAGCCGTCGCCGGCAATCGTAGTGACGCGCGCGCTCCACTGGCGCTGCGTGCCCTTGGCGGCGGCCACCGCCGCCTCGCCCTTGTCCGCCGATGGTTGCACCAGCACATAGGCGACGCCGCCACCGACGGCCGCGCCGCCGAGCGCCAGCGCGGCCAAAATTAATTTCAATCGAGTTGGAGACACGTTACGCAGCCTGAAGTTGACTTGATGGATACCATACTATTGCATTCATGCATCTTTTGACAGCATATTCATTTCTTGCGCAGACGCTTCAGCGCCAGCGGCAACAGGTTAAACAGACGCACCAGCGCGTGCATCTGCCACGGGAAGACGTAGCGTTCGTCGCCCCGGGCGATGGCGGCGGCGATGCGTCGGACGGCCTCGTCCTCGGACATCAGGAAGGGCTTGCCGCTGGCGTCGCCGCCATTCAATTCGCGCAGGCGAGCGGTGTCGACGTAGCCGGGCACGATGACCGTCACCGCGATGCCGAACGGCGCCAGCGCCTTGCGGTAGGCCTCGCAGATGGCGATGGCCGCGCGCTTGCTGGTGCTGTAGACGGAGCCGCCCGGATAGTCGCGCTGCAAGCCGGCGATCGAGGCGACTGCCACCAGATGCCCCCGTCCGCGCGCCGTCATCGTCTCCGCGCCGGCGCTGAAGGCATGATCCAGTCCGCCGACATTCACCCGCAACACCGGCAAAGTGGCGGCGCGATCGCGCGCGATGGCGGCCGCGTCGGTGTATTGCCCGGCGCTGACGATCAGCAAATCCAGGCCGCCGGCGGCGAAATCGGCCACCACCGCCGCCACCTGGTCGCGGTCGGCGATATCGCAGGCATGCGCGGTGACGCGGCCGTCGCGCATCAACGGCAAACCCGCGACCTTGTCCGGATGGCGCCCGCAGACGGCCACGCGCGCGCCCTGCCCCGCATAGTGGCGCGCCAGCCCGAGGCCGATGCCGCTGGTGCCGCCGATGATCATCACGTTTTGAATGGTCATCGCGTCGCCTCGTTAAGCCTGCTGCTGTTGCGCATTGACGGACGGCCGCCCTGCGCCGCCAACGCATACGCCTCCCGCGCGCGCTCATAACCGTAATCCCACAGCGCGTCGGCATCGGCCACGTAACGTTCGTAGCTGGCCGGAGGCACCAGCCTGACACGGTTGCCGCGCCAGTCCACCCGCTTGCGCACGCCGCGCCCTTGCATGACGCGCCGGACATCGGACGTATCCACCCACACATCGACCGGCTGCGCGTGCACGTGGCGCAGCCGCCGGTTGCCATCGAAGCCGAAGACGGTCCGCAAGGCGGGGGCGGCCAGCAACTCGTCGTAGGCTTCCTTCATCTCCATGGTGACGTGCCGGGCCAGGCCGCGCGCCAGCTCGACCGGGAACAGATCGATCACGCCGCCCGTGTAGTCGGCGCCACGCGCGTTCTGGCAGCGGAAGTACACCATGTCGGCAACGGAGATGCGGGCAGCGTCGGCCACCGGCATGGCTGTATCGACCAGCAGATCCGGCGTGACGGCGTCGGTCCAGCCATCGGCGCCTATCGCCGAGGGCAAGCCATCGGCCAACGCGGCGGTGCGTTCGCCGCAAAACAGCGCAACGCTGTAAATGGCGCGCCCGTCCCTGGCCCGCCCCGTTTCGTGCGAGCCGAACAGCAGCTTGCCGCCGATGATGGCCAGCGCCGGACCGCCCATGCCGCCAGCCGGCGGCAGCGGCAACGCCGGCAACTCAAACAGATAGTCGTTGAACAGATCGGGCAGACGCTCGGCGCGCCCACCTTGAAGACGCCGCCGCGCCACATCGCGCAGCGCGCGAACCGGCGTGGCCCGCTCGCTGGAGCGCATGTCGCCAAGGAACTCGTACATCTGCCGCGAACGCAGCCACGCCCTGCGCGAGGCCGTATCGGGCAGGCCGGCGATGATGGCGCCTGCGACCGCGCCGCCGCAGGTGGCCAGCAGCAGGTCCGGCTCCCGGCCCGCATCGATGGCCGCCGCGTGCATGCCAAGGTAATAGCCGAAGCGGAAACCGCCGCCGGCCAGCACCATGCAGCGTTCGTATTTTGGGTATCGCTCAGCTCGCGTCATGCGTGACATAATGCACAATTACATAGTTATTAACAAGGACGCTTCCGCAATGTATCGCCAGTCAGCCCCCGATACCTGCGAGCCCGATCCGCTGGTCGGCGCCGGCACGGCCGATCGCGGCGACGTGCCGACGGGAGATCGCTGGATAGCGCTGGGGCTCAATGCGGCCCTGTTCGGCATTTGCTATCCAGCGGCCAACTACCTCGGCCAGCTCAAACACGAACACTCAGGCGTGGGCGGCGTGGCGATGACATGGGAAGCGGCCCTGCCCTTTGTGCCGTGGATGGTGGTGCCCTACATGACCTCCGGTCTGCTGTTCGCGCTCAGCTTCCTGCTGGTGCGCGGACGCGGCGAACTGTCCGCGTTGAGCCGGCGAGTGGCCTTCGCCACCCTCGTCGCCTGCCTGATCTTCGCCGCCTTTCCACTGCGCTTCGAGCTGGCGCGGCCGGCGGTGGATTCCGCCTTGCCCGCCTGGCTGTTCGCGCAACTGTCGCTCGTGGACCTGCCGTACAACCAGTTGCCGTCGCTGCATGTCGCCTACTGCGTCATCTTCTGGCCTGCCCTGCGCACCGTCGCGCGCGCCGCTTGGCAGCGCGCCGCGCTGGCCGGCTGGCTGCTGCTGGTGACCGTCAGCACCGTGTTCAGCTATCAACATCACGCGCTCGATGTGGCCGGCGGCGCGCTGCTGGGCATGCTGGCGGTCCGCCTGATGCCGGCGCCTCCCGGCGCCGAGGTTCGCAAGCCCGTCAGCTTCGTCTACGCCGTGCTCGCGGCCCTGTCGCTGCTGGCCTGGCTCGCGCTCGGCGGCCCGTGGTGGCTGTACTTGTGCGCCAGCCTGCTGCTGGTGGCGCGCGCCTACCACACCCGCTCCGCCGATTTCCTGCGCAAGCGCGACGGCCGCTATCCGCTGTGGATCTGGCTGTTGTACGCGCCCTATCTCGCCGGCTACCTGCTGACCTGGCAACTGGTGCGGCTGCGCGAACGCCACCGCCCGCCATTCGTCCACCTTGGCGGGCCGTTGTGGGTGGGCCGCCGCCTGAGCAACGACGAGGCCGCGCAATTGCCTGAGGACTGCGTCGTCATCGACCTTGCCAACGAGCTGAGCGAAACACCGGCGCTCCGCACACACGTCTACCGCCACTTCCCACTGCTGGACCTGGACACGCCGACGATGCAATCTGCCCGGCACATCGTCGAGGCCATCGCCGTGCACGCGCGCGAAGGCCGCCCCATCTATTTGCACTGCGCGATGGGCTACCGGCGCAGCCGCGAAGTCGCCCAACTTTATCAGGAGTACAACCAGCAATGAGTTTTTCGATCTACCAGTTGAAGCCACAATTCCAGCGCCTGCTGCGACCACTGATGCGCGCGCTGGTGCGCTGGCGCGTCTCCCCCAACCAGATCACCGTGGCGACGATGCTGTTGTCGATCGCCTACGGCGCGGCGCTGGCCTTGCAACCGCAGTGCGCCGGCCTGTGGCTGGGATTGCCCGCCTTCCTGCTGCTGCGCATGGCGTTGAACGCCATCGACGGCATGCTGGCTAACGCCACCGGGCAAAAGACCCGCCTCGGCACCTTGCTCAACGAGCTATGCGACCAGGTGTCCGACGTCGCGCTGTACCTGCCATTCATGCTGGCGGCCGGCGTGGCGCCGGCGCTGGTGCTGCTGGCGGTGATCGGCGGCCTGCTGGCCGAGTTCGCGGGCGTGATCGCGCTCGCCGTCGGCGCCAGCCGCCGCTTCGACGGCCCGATGGGCAAGAGCGACCGCGCCTTCTGGTTCGGCCTGCTCGGGCTGCTGATCGGATTCGACAGCGCCGCGCCGCTGCTGCACGCAGTGCCGTTGCTGGTGGCGGTGCTGTCGGCGTGGACCGTGGCTAACCGGCTGAAACAAGCGCTGCGGGCTTCCGCGCCAGCGACACCGTAAAGATCCCTTCCAGCCCGATGCTGGTGGCCAGTTTTTGGCAACCGGCGGCGGCCACCAGCCCGTCCATCTCCGCCTGCGGGCGCGGCCGCATCTGCCACGGCGTGCCGCGATGGCTGGTCAGGGTCAGCGCGATCATGTCCAGCTGCGGATGCCAGGGCTGGCCGGTGTAGATCAGGTAGCCGCCGTCGCGCAATACGCTGAAGACGCCCTGCAACGATGCCGACACCGGCGCGTTGTCGCTGAACAGTTCATACAAGCCGGAAACCACCACGATATCGTATTGCCCCTCGGAGACCCGGTAGCTGTCGGGGCTGAAGGCGTCGCGCAGCTGGTACTCCACCGTGGCGTTCAGTTGCAGGTGCTCGGCCAGCGCGCGCGCCTGGTCGAGGTTGTGCTGGGTGAAGTCGCGCAAGGTGACTTCGATGTTCTTGTCCTGGAAACGCTTCACGCTCTCCAGCACGTAACGGCCCGAACCGGCTGCGACGTCGAGGATGCGCAACGGCGCAGCGCCCTGGTGGGCGGCGATGCGCTCCTCCAGCATCCGCTGCAACTGGCGCTTGCGCTGGCGGATGCCACGCCAGCCGACCGCGTCAAGATAACCCCGGTCCATGATCTTGCCGAAGACAAAACGGCCGCCCTCCTGGTTGCGGTAGACGTAGTCGAGCGAGGCGCCGGAATCGAAGCCGTGCCGCAAACCGATCTTCATGCCGTCGCTGACCGGCCCCATCATTCCGAGCATGACGCGTTGCAGGCCGAACCAGGCCTTGGCCAGCGCGCCGCAACTTTGGCCGGCCTTGAGCGCGGCGTAGCGGCGCGCGCTGTGGCTGTCGCGGTCGGCGGTCAGATAATACGACGCGGGGGTCGGCGCGCGGGCGAAACAGGCGTCGACGAAGCGGCGGCTCTCGTCCAGCGCCACCGTGGTGTCCTGTTCGTAAAACAAGGCATGGAAGGCTTCGGGCAGGCGCACGTAGCGTTTTAACGGCGAGCTCAGACGCTCGTAGAAGCTTTGCTGCGGCCCCTCCTTCACGACGAAATCCTTGCCGGCGGCCAGCATCAAGATCGGCGTATCGATGGCGGCGGCGTCCTCGACGATGCGTTTGGCCGTGTCCGCCAGGCCGAGCAGCACGCAGGCCGAGATGGCCTTGGCGATCAGCGGATCGGCGGCATAGGCGGCCGCCTCTTGCGGCGAGTGCGTCAGCATGCCGGGCCGGATATAGCTGGTGACGAACAGTTCCGGCTTGAAACGGCGCGCGAAGCGCAGCGCCGGCTTGGCCAACGGCACATACAGTTTGATCTCGAACGCGGCCGCCGCCATGATGACGCCGCGCACGCGCGGCGCGTAGTCGTGCAGCCAGGTCGCCGCGATCACCGCGCCGACGCTGTTGGCCACCACCAGGATGTTCTCGATGGCGATGCCATGGGTGGCGACGATATGGCGGATGAAGTCGTCGAAGTCGCCGACCAGGGTCTCGAAGCTGGGCGCGTCGCCTCGTTCGCCCGGCGAATAGCCGTGGCCGCGCGCATCCCAGGCGAACGCCCAATCCTGCGTGAAGCCGAACTGTTCCACCAGCGGCTGGATGCGGCCGGAGTGCTCGTGGCCGCGGTGCAGAAAGACCAGCGCCCGCTGCGGCCCATCCTGGCGCGGTGTCGCCGGTTGCCATGTCCGGTAGAACAGCCGGGTGCCGTCATCGCAGGCAAAGCCGGATTCGTTGGTGTTCCATGCCAATGAGCGTTCAGCTTTCATGGGGTGCTTTCGTTGAGGTGGGTGATCAGGAAATACAGCAAGGGCGCGGTGACGACGAGACTGTCCACGCGGTCGAGGATGCCGCCGTGCCCCGGAATGAGTTGCGAAAAATCCTTGACGCCGTAGGCGCGCTTGGCGGCCGAGAACATCATGTCGCCGCAAAAACCGCCGACCGACAGCAGCACGGCGTACACCGCCAGATGGCGCGCGCCAGCCAGATGCAGATAGCGCCCCAGCAGCAGGGACAGCAGCAAGGTGACGGCCACGCCGCCCGCCAGGCCCTGCCACGTCTTGTTGGGACTGATGCCGGGAGCGATGCGATGACGGCCGAACACGGTGCCGCTGATGAATTGGGCGACGTCGTTCAGCGCGGTCAGCGCGTAGAGATAGAACAGCCACGACAGGCGCAGGCGCGCATCCAGCGGCAAGCCGTCGTAGCGGATCAGGAAACTGCTGCTGTAGCACAGCGTCAGCCACAGCAGCCAGGCCAGCATCGCCTGGGCACGGTGGCGCCAATACAGCAGCAACTGGAGCGCCAACACGGCCGGCATCAGCACGTCGAAGGCTTGCGGTTGCAGATAGGTCGATATGATCACGGCGGCCAGCACGATGACCGCCAGCGAGGCGAAGCGCGGCCCGCCGAACGGCATCAGCTCCCGCAGGGCCAGCACACCGATGGCCAGCACCAGCAGGACGGTGCCGGCCGGATGCAGCAGCAGGCTCAGGGTCAGCACGGGAAAGATCAACCACCAGGAATTGACTTGCAGCCGCAATTGGCTTTGCGGCCTGGCGCGCAAGGTCCAGCCGACGCTCAGCGAAGCCATACCCAGCAACAGGTAAAGCATTCCCAGCGAGATAAGGATCTCTGTGCCGAGCGAGGCCATAATATATTGCATAAAAACCTCAGTTAATGAGTTTGCAATTATATGCCTAAAAAAAAGCCCGCTACGAGAGCGGGCTAAATCTATTTCCTTGGAGGAGAATAGAGGAGACAGAAGAATGATGCCTTAGGGTCGTATATATATCCAATTTATCTTCATAATGGTGGATATTCACCAAAGGCATAACATGTATCTTTGCGGCAATACGCCGCCGGATTACTTCAGATCCGCAGCGTAAGGCAAGACGCGCGATGCCATGCGCGTATCGGTCTTGAGCAAGCCCACCTCGTCGGACAGGATGTGCACCGCTTCGTTCAGCAGCACATCCTTGGCCGCCTTGGCGGCTTTTTCCGCTTCCAGCTCGGCCGCCAGCGAACGCTCGGCGCCTTGCAGGCCGTCGTCGCTGCGCAGCGCGCCGCGCACGCCCGCCACCTTGGGCACCGGCGCCGTCTTGCCGCTGGCAGGCTTGGCCGAAATCGCCTTGTTCAGCGCGTCCTTGGGATCGGGCACCAGGATCGGATCGTCGGCGCCCGGCGTGTTGGACAGCAGACGGGCCTCGCGCAGCTTGGCGCGCGCCTCCTGCTGCTCGCGTTCCTTGCGGCGCACGGCTTCATTCAGCGAGATCGAGTTTTCCTTGCGCTGCTTCTTGACCAGCGCGATATCCTCGGCCAGGTACTGGAAGTCCTTGTCCTTGGCGACGCGGGCGTCATGCCGTTTGTCCAGCATCGGCACGATTTCCTTCAACTCGCCGGCCGGAATGTAGATCGCCGGCTTGATCGAGGTCCACGGCAAGGCGTTGTCGTAGCTCGATTCGCCGAAGGAATCGGCGTCCGACATCGTCGGCAGCTTGATGTCCGGCGTGACGCCGCGCAGTTGCGTGGTACCGCCGTTGATGCGGAAGAACTGCGCCACCGTGAACTTCAACTCGCCGTACTTGACCTTCTCGCTCTGCGAGAAACGGTCCAGGCCGAACAGGGTTTGCACGGTGCCCTTGCCGAAGCTCGGCTCGCCGATGATGATGCCACGGCCGTAATCCTGGATCGCCGCCGCGAAAATCTCCGACGCCGAGGCCGAGCCGCGATTGATCAGCACGCCCATCGGGCCGTCCCACGCCATGCCGGCGTTGGTGTCGCTTTCCACTTCGACCTTGTTGTCGGCGGTGCGCTGCTGCACCACCGGCCCCTTGTCGATGAACAGGCCGGTCAGTTCGACCGCCTCGTTGAGCGAACCGCCGCCGTTGTTGCGCAGGTCGATCAGCACGTTGTCGACTTTTTCCTTCTTCAGCTCGCCCAGCAGGCGGGCGACGTCGCGCGTGGCGCTCTTGAAGTCCTTCTCGTTCTTGCGGCGGGCCTCGAAGTCCTGGTAGAACGTTGGCAGCGAGATCACGCCGACGCGGCGCTTGGTGTTGCCGTCCTTGACCTCGTAGATGGTTTTCTTGGCCGACTGCTCTTCCATGCTGATCTTCTGGCGCACCAGCGACACGAACGCGTGCTTGCCGTCCGGGCCGGCATCGGCCGGGATGATCTCCAGTTTGACGGTCGAATCCTTCGGACCGCGAATCAGCGCGACGACGTCGTCCAGGCGCCAGCCCATGACCTCGGTCAGCGGGGTTTTCTCGTCCTTGGCGACGGCGACGATCTTGTCGCCGACCTTGATCTTGCCCGACAGGCCGGCCGGGCTGCCCGGCACCACCTCGCGCACGACGGTGTAGTCGTCGCGGCTTTGCAGCACGCAACCGATGCCCTCGAGCGACAGGCGCATGGCGATGTCGAAGTTCTCGGCCGCGCGCGGGCCCAGGTAGTTGGTGTGCGGCTCGATCGACATCGCGTAGGCGTTCATGAAGATCTGGAACACGTCCTCGTTGGTCGGCTTGCGCGACGGGATCAGGTAGTTCTCGTAGCGCTTGTCGAGCGTCTCGCGGATGCTCTTGTCATCCTTGCCGGCCAGCTTCAGGCGCAGCCACTCGTTCTTGACGCGCTTGCGCCACAGGTCCTTGACCTCGGCCTCGCTCTTGGTCCATTCGGCCTTTTCGCGGTCGTACTGGTAACTCTCGTCGGAGTTGAATTCGAACTTGCCAGTCTTGACCAGCTCGCGCGCATAGGCGATGCGCTCGGTCAGGCGCTGCTGGTACAGGTTGAAGATGGCGAACGGCACGCTGAGGTTTTCGCCATTGATGGCGTCGTCGAGACGGGTGCGCACGATGGCGTACTGGTCGACGTCCGCCTGCGTGAAGAACAGCTTTTCGGAGTCGAGCGACTTGAAGTAGCGGTCGAAGATCTTTTCGGACATCGCGTCGTCGAGCGGCACGGCCTTGTAATGTAGCTTGCCCAACACCCGGGACGCCCAAACGGCCGCCTGGGTTTGGCCCGCCTGGGGCTTGAGTGGGGTATCTGCCGCTTTTTCCGGCACGGCTGCGCCGGCCTGGACTGACAGGGCCGAAATCACGGCCACCAACAGCATTTGCTTCTTCATCGGCTTTACTCCGGAACGTAATAACTCATTTATCGGTAACGCAATTCGGTAATGCGGTCATGCGGTGGTAACAAACCGCACGATTTTATTCTACAGGATAGCAGCCGCGCCACGGCATCGTGAAGCAGAGTTTCCCTGTACAAGCTTAAGAGTAACTGAAAATCATTTTCTGTCCAGCAATTCGCCTCCCCCGTGCCACGCCAGCCCCCGGGCGATGTGGAAAACATTCCATTTAAGTTACTGTTTTCAAAAGAAAAATCAACGGCAACGGCAACTACGTATATTGCCATGCAGCAAAATTATGCTATCATCCTGTCCAGTACAGTTAGATCCCGGCCCGCCAGGCAATGATTCGGCAGGGTCCGCACGCCTCCACTGGTGAGGCGCTTGTAGTTCGTAGCCGCCTTACCCAGTCGCTCCCAGGAGCGCGCTCGTCTACGAGCATCCCAATAGCAAGACTTTTCTCTAAAGAGATCCATGAGCACATTTACTATGAATACCCGTAACTGGGGTGTTGGCACGAAGATTACCGTTTTTACGTTCGCGCTGATCAGCGTGATCCTCGCGGTGCTGCTGACCCTGATTAATCTGAGCACCTCGGCCATGCTCAAGGAGCGCGCCAAGTCCAATGTCGCCAACTCCCTCAACGGCATCAGCAACACCGTCGAGGTGTTTAACAACGCCATGACCAACGAGGCGTCGAGCTTCGCGCGCCTGTTCGCCGCCGGCTTTGGCGCCGGCAAGTTCACGCTCGATCCGGCCACCAAGGTCGAAATCGCCGGCAAGCCGACCCCGACCCTGGCCCACGACGGCAAGGCGCTCAACATGGACTTCAGCATCCCCGACAAGTTCACCAACGACACCGGCGTCATCGCCACCATCTTCGCCGCCGATGGCGAAGAGTTCGTGCGCGTGAGCACCTCGCTGAAAAAGGAAAACGGCGACCGCGCCGTCGGCACCCAGCTCGACCACGCCCACCTGAGCTACGCTCCCCTGCGCGCCGGCAACAGCTACATCGGCCTGGCCACCCTGTTCGGCAAGCAGTACATCACCCAGTACGACCCGATCAAGGACGACGGCGGCAAAGTCATCGGCGTGCTGTTCATCGGCCTCGACATCTCCAAGAACATGACGATGCTCAAGGAAAAAATCAAGGCCATCACCATCGGCGACACCGGCTACATCTACGTGCTGAACGCGGCCCCGGGCAAGGACCAGGGCAAGATGCTGATCCACCGCACCCGCGAAGGCGAAAACCTGTTCGAGCGCAAGAGCGCCGACGGCCGCCTGTTCATCCAGGAAATGCTGACCGCCAAGCAAGGCAGCATGACCTACGACTGGCCCGACGCCGACGGCAAGGAGCCGCGCGAAAAAATGGTCGAATTCAAGACCTTCAAGGACTGGAACTGGCTCATCGTCGGCGGCACCTACACCGAGGAAATCACCCGCGAGGCCGCGACCTTGCGCAACACCTACGCCGCGCTCGGCCTGACCGCCCTGCTCATCTTCGCCGGCGTGCTGTTCCTGCTGGTGCGCTCGGTGGTCTCGCGTCCGCTGGCGCGCGCCGAGGAAGCGGCTACCCGCATCGCCCAGGGCGACCTGGACGTGCATCTGGAAATCCACAACAAGGATGAAATCGGCTTGGTGCTGCGCGCCTTGAACGGCATCAGCAGCAACCTGTCGAACGTCGTCGGCCAGGTGCGCACCGGCGCCGAGCAGATCACCACCGCCTCGAGCGAAATCGCCAGCGGCAATCTGGACCTGTCGTCGCGCACCGAGGAACAGGCGTCGAGCCTGGAAGAGACCGCCGCATCGATGGAGCAGCTCAGCAGCGCCGTCAAGCAAAACGCCGACAACGCCGCCCAGGCCAACCAGATGGCGCTGGCCGCCTCCGGCATCGCCGCCAAGGGTGGCGAAGTGGTGGCGCAGGTGGTCGACACGATGGGCTCGATCAACCAATCCTCGCGCAAGATCGTCGACATCATCTCGGTCATCGACGGCATCGCCTTCCAGACCAACATCCTGGCGCTGAACGCGGCCGTCGAAGCGGCCCGCGCCGGCGAACAGGGCCGCGGCTTCGCGGTCGTCGCCTCCGAGGTGCGCAATCTGGCGCAGCGCTCGGCCACCGCCGCCAAGGAAATCAAGGCGTTGATCGACGACTCCGTCAGCAAGGTCGATATCGGCAGCCGCCAGGTCGAACAGGCCGGCACGACGATGCAGGAAGTGGTCGACAGCGTGCGCAGCGTGACCGACATCATGGCCGAGATCAGCAGCGCCAGCGAAGAGCAGCGCGCCGGCATCGGCCAGGTGCACGAAGCGATCGCCCAGATGGACCAGGTCACGCAGCAGAACGCCGCGCTGGTGGAGGAAGCTGCCGCCGCCGCGCATGCGCTGCAGGACCAGGCGCACGAGCTGGAGCAGGTGGTGCGCATCTTCAAGCTGGGCAGCCACAAAGGCGCCCCGGCGCTGGGCAACGACAAGCGGGAATATCTGGCGCTGAAGTAATCCACAGCGTCACCCCGAAAAGCCGCCATCGTGAAAACGGTGGCGGCTTTTTTTGTGCTGCCGACTAGCGGCGGCCGTGCTCACTTGATAGGGAACAAGCCACGCCAGCCCTTCGGCGGATTGGAAACTTGTTCGAACCTGGCGTTCGCTCGGTCAAAACACTGGCCGGTCAGGTTCGAAAAGTCGCCCTTGCCCCGTGGGTAGTCGGTGAAGAACGCCACCTTTTCATCGGCGGCGACAAAGACCAGCAGGGTGACGCCCTCATGATCCGAGACCTCGGAAAACTCTTGGCTGTTCCAGTTGAAGCCGAGCGTCGCGTGGGTCATTGCGTTGTCCGAATAGGGTCCGAGCATGCATACGCGTTTCCACGGCTGTGGAAGCGCGCGGTCCAAGTCAACGGTGCGGCGATCGGACTCGTCGAAGTCATGGAATATGGCGCTGGCTATCGGGTCATGGCGCGAACAGGCCACGGCTGTCGCTGTCACAAACGCAAAAAAACAAAGCCGCCTTACTTTTTTCAACATAAAAATCCTAGCTAAAGACAGCCGTCAAAACTGCCGTGCCTGTATTAATTGATGGACACGCAGCATACTAGATTGCAGATATAACAATTCCTCACAATCTCACAGCAGGCACTTTTTTCTTGCCCAAAGCTCAGACCGTGTCCAAATGCAAGCCACATCGCTGGGCGCCGGAACTAATGGCTTGACCATATGCGACAGATGTCGCATTATTGCCATATTAGTCGCATACCAGCTTAATCATGCCCCGCCAATCGATTGTCCTACTCAGCCTCTGCGTGTTCGTCGCGCTACCAGGGGTGACGCACGCCCAGGAAGAACAGCCATTGCCTGCTGCGGCGACGGTAACAATCACGGCCAAGAAAGAACCGGTCGTCAAAAAACTCGACAAGACCGTCTACGACGTATCCAACACGCCGAGGGCGGCGAACGGCACCGCGCAGGATGTTCTGCAATCGACACCCGAGGTATCGGTGTCGGCCGACGGGCAGATCGCGGTCAAGGGAAATGCGCAGGTCACTGTCCTGGTCAACGGCAAGCCGACGGCGATGATGTCCGGCTCGGCCGATGAACGGGCGGCGGCACTGCAGACCATGAGCGGCGCCGACATCGCCGGCGTCGAAGTCATCACCAATCCCTCCGCCGCCTACAACGCCAATGGCGGCGCCATCCTCAATATCGTGTTGAAACGCAACCGCAAACCCGGCGCCCACGCACAGATCCAGGGTAGCGCGGCGGATCACGGCCTGTGGAACGTGGGCGCGTCGGGCGACATGACCAACAAGGACATCAGCCTGCACGGCAACCTGGCGCTGCGCCACGACGGCACGGAAAAAATCCGCGAATCGACGGTGGACTGGACCAATCCCTTCACCGGCGAGACCCGGCGAACCCGGCAGACGTCGGAAGTCTTCGTCCGTCGCACCGTCCAAAGCGCGGGTCTGGGCGCCGACTACGCCCTCGGCGAAACGGATAGCCTCAGCCTGTCAATGAAATATACCGAGCGCCGCTCGCGTCCGCTGTTCGACGTGCTCAACGAAAACCGCATCGGCGCCGACGAGACCGTCTATCACCGCATCTCCACCGGCCCCAACGAGCAGTCCGACGGTAGCGCCAGCCTGAACTACACCCACCAGGACGGCGGCACGGCGCTCAAGGCGATGCTCCAGCACAGCGATACGAAGGGCTTGATGGACAAATCCTACCGCGACGTATTAATCTCACCGGTGAACCCAACGGACTACAGTCGCGGCGCCACCAGGTTGACGCGCCGCCTGAATCAGGCCACCGTCGACTGGAGCGGCCCGTCGGAACACGGCAAGTTAGGCATGGGCCTGGATATCCAGGACAAGGTCGACAACATCGACAACTATCGGGCGTCCATCGATCCCGCGACAGACGCCGAGACGCCCGATCCCGCCACCACCAACGGCTACGCCGTGACGACAACCGTATCCGCCGCCTATCTGACCGACCAGATCACGCACGGCAAATGGGAAGCGCTGCTGGGCGGACGGGCCGAGCGCATGGCGCTACGCGTGCGTCCCGCGCAAGGCATCGAGCAGACACAGCACTGGCAGGCGTTCAACCCCAGCCTCCACCTGCGATATGCCATGAGCGACAGGGCCGACCTGACGCTCAGCTACCGCCGCAGCCTGCAAATGCCAGATCCACGCGATCTCAACCCGTTCACCACCTATGTCGACGCGCAAAACCTGAGCCGTGGCAATCCCGGCCTGAAGCCGCAACAGCTGACCTCCTGGGAAATCGGCACCGATACGAGCGCGGCGCAATTCACCACCAGTCTTCACGCCTTCTATCGCACCAGCGGCAATACGGTGACCGATGCGCGCAGTTTCGCCGACAATGTGATCGTCACCTCGAAGCAGAACGGCGGACAGGCCAGCTCTACCGGACTCACCGGCGCCGTCACCTGGACGCCGGACGCCAAACTGCGGTTGGGCATGGATGGCGGCGCCTATCGCGTGACGCTTCGGACGCCGGACCTCTCCGGTCTCGTCCGCCAAAACGATATCGCCGGCTACATCAACCTGAGGGCGGCATACAGCGCCGGACAGGACAATCTGTCGCTCGACGCGCATGGCCAGTCGGCGGGCATCTCCCCGCTCGGCCGGTTTGGCGCGACCAGCAGCGTCAACCTGACCTGGAAGCACGCGATGACCAGGACGCTCAGTCTGACCGTCAACGCCAACGATATTTTCGATGGCGGCAAGCGCACCTACACAACCAATACCAGCACCTTCCGCCAGGCCGGATTCGACCATTTCGTCGCTCGGCGACTTTATGTGGGGCTGGTAAAAAAGATCGAGTGAATGGGCGCCGGCCCGTTTTCACCTATAATTGGCACATGGGTAACCTCTTCAAACACCGGCGCCGCACCAGCCTGATCGTCTGCATCGCGATCTTGCTGAACCTGTTGACGCCGGCGCTCGGCCAGGCGATGTCGACGCTGCTGCGCGATCCGCTAACCTTGGACATTTGCAGCGCCAGCCCGGCCAAGCGCACCCAGGACATGCCGGCCGCCGGCATGAAGCATTGCGTGTTTTGCGCCACCCACGCGACCCCGGCCGCGCCGCCGCCATCGACGCCGGCGCTGGTCGCGGTCCTCGACGGCCACGACGCCTATCCATCCCTCGATTATCTGTCGCCCTCCCCGCTGGCCGCCTGGCCCGGCGCCCAGCCGCGCGGCCCGCCGTCGCTGTCCTGACCCTCGCTTGAAGCGCACGATACGCCGCCCCGCCCAGTTGGGTGCCGAGCGTGCGCACGCCTTTTCATCATCGACAGGATATCCATGCAACGACGATATTTCATTTCCACGCTCGCGGCCATGCTGATCACGGCCGCGCCAACCATGGCCGCACCGGCCTACAACGGCATCGACGTCACCGGCGCCGCCATTGGCCCGGACTACCAGCTGTTTTACGCCGACGGCAAGCCGGCCTCGCTGCGCGACTTCAAAGGCAAATACGTGATGCTGTTCTTCGGCTTCACGCAATGCCCGGACGTCTGCCCGACGGCGCTGTCGCGCGCCGTCGAAATCAAACGCCTGCTGGGCGCGGACGGCAACAAACTGCAAATCGTCTTCGCCACCGTCGACCCCGAGCGCGACACCGGCCCGCTGCTCACCGAATACATGCGCGCCTTCGATCCGACCTTCGTCAGTGTGCGCGGCAACCTCGCGCAGACCGCCAAGGCTGCGGCCGACTTCAAGATCTTTTATCGCAAGGTCCCCAGCGGCAGCTCGTACACGATGGACCACACCGCCATCACCTACGTGTTCGACGCCGACAGCAAGATCCGGCTCGCCTTCAAACATGACCAACCAGCCCAGCAATGCGCAGACGACCTGCGCAAACTGATGGCTCCCGCACGACCAACCAGCTTCCTGAAAGGACTATTCCAATGAAAAAACTGCTCTCCCTGCTGCTGCTCGCCGCCCTCCCCGCCCTGGCCCAGGTGACCGTCGGCGAACCGTGGGTGCGCGCCACCGTCGCCGCGCAAAAAGCCACCGGCGCCTTCATGACCCTGACCTCGGTACAAGGCGCCAAGCTGGTCGGCGCCAGCTCGCCGGCCGCCGGCGTGGTCGAAGTGCATGAAATGAAAATGGTCGACGATGTGATGCGCATGCGCGAAGTCACCGCGCTGGATCTGCCGGCCGGCAAACCGGTCAAGCTCAGCCCCGGCGGCTACCACCTGATGCTGCTGGATTTGAAGCAACCGCTGAAGGAAGGCGCCACCGTGCCGCTGACGTTGGAGATCGAAAACGCGCAGAAGGTGCGCAGCAAGATCGTGGTGGACGCTCCGGTCAAGCCGCTTAATACGGCAGCCATGCACCACTAGTTAATCCGGTCACGCCGGCCACCCACCAGCCGGCGCCGACGATCGGCAAATACGGCCACGACCGCAACGAGATTTTCCAGTCGACGTGGGACGGCCAGAAGGCCAGGAACTGCGGCGCCACGGCGAACGCCAGCGCCACGTCGATCCACTGGAAATGCAGGCCGTAACGGGTGCGCCACCATGCCACCAGGAACGGCAGCACCACCACCACAAACGGCGCCAGCGCGGACGGCGCCGCGTTGTACCAGCGCACTCGCGTCAGGCGCACCGAACCCAATTCCCACCCCTGTCCGACCCGGCGCGGTATCACCGTGAAGGCGGCCGGCCGGGCGCCGGTCAGCTTGGCGGCGATGAAATGCGCCAGCTCGTGGCAGATGGTGCCGGCCAGCGTGAAGAGGAAAAAGAAGGGATGCCGCGCCGACAAGGCGCGGATCAGCAGCGCCAGCAGCAGGGACGGCACCAGGTAGATCAGAAGATCGCGATGGTGGCACAGCCAGGCCGGCGCAAGTACGTTACATTCAAACAGGCTGCTCATGCGGCATCGTCGCACGGTGGCTATTCCACGTCAATTCCGATCCCGCCGGGCGCCGGCCAAGCTGCGCACCCCGCCCTTCCCCCACCAACACCGCCGCGCCGGCGCGGTCGGCGTTCGACAGACTCCTCGCAATATTCACATACGTCATCGTACAACTAAAATCAACAATGGAAAACGTTTAACTTCTTGATTTATTTGAATTTAGTTGCTTGTACTACAGTAATGTATAACCGCTATACATATTTGAGATATCCAGTTGTATGATGTCTGATATCTGCGCTATTATCTGCGCACACAACATCAGCAAGGAGATCGCATGACGACGCAGCAAGCACCAGCCACGCGGGTACGCTGGCTTATTCTGGCCATTCTGTTCGCAGTCACCACCATCAATTACGCCGACCGCGCCACCATCGCCATCGCCGGTCCAGAGCTGAAAAAGCTGCTGGGACTGTCGCCGGTGCAGATGGGCTATGTGTTCTCGGCCTTCGCCTGGTCCTACGTGCTGGCACAATTGCCAGGCGGCTGGCTGCTCGACCGCTTCGGCACCAAGATCACCTATTTCTTCAGCATCTTCATGTGGTCGCTGTTCACCATGCTGATGGGCACGGTCGGCTTCCTGACCGGCGCCGCCGCGCTGACCGCGCTGTTCTGTCTGCGGCTGGCCGTCGGCGCGTCCGAGGCGCCCTCCTTCCCCGGCAACAGCCGGCTGGCCTCGTCGTGGTTCCCGACCGCCGAGCGCGGCACGGCCGCCGCCATCTTCAATTCGGCGCAGTACTTCGCCACCGTACTGTTCGGGCCTTTGATGGGCTGGCTGGTCCACACCCATGGCTGGGAAAGCGTGTTCTACGTCATGGGCGGGTTGGGCATTTTGATGTCCTTCATCTGGCTCAAGATGGTGTACGGCCCGAAGGACCATCCGCGCATCAACGCGGCCGAGCTGGCCTATATCAAGGAAGGCGGCGCGCTGATCGATCTGGAAAGCAAGGACAAAGCCGTCGCCACGACCAAGCTGGACACCGGCTCGGCGATCCGCCAGTTGCTGGGCAACCGCATGCTGCTAGGCGTCTACATCGGCCAGTATTGCATCAACACGCTGACCTATTTCTTCCTGACCTGGTTCCCGGTCTACCTGGTCACCGAGCGTCACATGACGATTTTGAAGGCTGGCTTTGTCGCGGCGCTGCCGGCGGTGGCCGGCTTCCTCGGCGGCGTGCTGGGCGGCGTGATCTCGGACCGTCTGATCAAGCGCGGCTTCTCGCTGTCGGTGGCGCGCAAGACGCCTATCGTCTGCGGCCTGCTGCTGGCGATGTCCATGATCATCTGCAACTACGTTGAAACCGACTGGCTGGTCATCACGGTGATGTCGCTGGCGTTCTTCGGCAAAGGGATCGGCGCGCTGGGATGGGCCGTGGTGGCGGACACGTCGCCGAAGGAAGCTGGCGGCCTGAGCGGCGCCCTGTTCAACACCTTCGGCAACACGGCGGGCATCACCACGCCGATCGTGATCGGTTACATCCTGCAGGAGACCGGCTCGTTCGCCGGCGCCTTGGTGTACGTCGGCGCCAACGCCGCCGTCGCCATCCTGTGCTATGTGCTGATGGTGGGCGAGATCAAGCGTTTCGAGTTCAAAACGCCGGTGGTCACCAAGTTGCCGCTGGCCGCCTGACCCGTCGTGGAGACACGTAGGGCGGATTAGGCGGAACGCCGTAATCGGCCATGCATGCGTCGCCGAGACGCATGCATGGCCGATTACGCTACGCTAATCCGCTCTACTTTAAAGATACTTCACCCAACCCATCGTCGTGCGGCGCTTGAACTGGCCGAACGCTTTGCAAGGCCAGTACATCAGCGGTATCAACGCCGCCGACATCAGCCACACCGCCCAATAGCTGTCGAACTCGTAGCGCCCGCCATAATTGGCGCCGAACAGCGCCAGCGCCGCTTCCTGCAGAAACAGCAGCGTGAACAGGTGCAGCAGGTAGTAGAACATCGGCACCCCGCCAAACACGGCGGCCACGCGCAAAAAGCCGTTGTTCCGCCCTTCCAGCCAGGCCAGCACCAGACACCCGCCTCCCACCGTGATCAGCAGGAACGCCAGCGATGGCGGATACTTGGTCACGTTCAGGAACGACATCACCGTCAGCAGCGCCGTCTCGCCGGGCACCCAGTCGAGCGTCTCGCCGTAGATGTTCAGCCCGCGCAGCAACATCAGCAACGCCATCGACACGCAACCGGCGATCAGCAGCGTCTTGCGGCGGTTCGCCGGTTGCTCCGACCTGGCATACCACGGACCGGCCGCGTAGCCCAGCAAAATCACGCCGATCCACGGCAGCAGTGGATAACTGATCTTGATTTTCAGCGCGCCTTCCGCCACGAGGTATCCGCGGTCATGCAAAATCGTCCAGGGGACGAAGCCCCAGCTACCCGGCTCGAACGAGATCGGCGTCAGCAGGTTATGCCCGAACACGATGATCAATCCCAGCGCCACCAGCGCCTTGCGCGGCAGCCGATGCAGCAGCGCCAGCGCGATCATCGACAAGCCGATCGCCCAGATCACCTGCAGATAAATGGTTGACGGCGGAAAGCGCCCGCTCCAGGAGACATTGATGACGAAGATCTCCAGCGCCACCAGGAACAGGCCGCGCTTGAGCAAAAATCCGGTGGCCGAGCGCGGCCCGCCGGCCGGATGCGCATACAGCCAGGCCGACAACCCGGTGAGGAACACAAAGATCGGCGCGCAGAAGTGCGCCGCGAACCGGCCGAAGAACTGCGCCGGTTCGATCGTCGCGATGTCCATCGGATCGGGAACGGGCCAGCGCAGGAAGAACCGCTCGCGCACGTGATCGAGCATCATCACCATCATCACCAACCCGCGCATCACGTCGATCGACGCCACGCGGGCGCCATGCGCCGGCGCCGCCGTCATGCCATTTACACTCGCATTCACACTCATATCACTCGCTGAACTCAAACCTGACTTTAGAATTTATACTGTGCCTTCAACGTGACACGGCGCTCCTCGCCGGCCGCCACCCAGGTTTGCTGGTAGGAGCTCGGGTAGTACGTCTTATCGAACAAATTGTCGATGTCCAGCGACAGGCGCAACTTGCTGGACGGCGAATAGGACGATACCAGCTTTGCCGTCGTATAGGATGGCAGTTTGAAAGTGTTGGAGATTGCAACGTCGCCATTGCGCTCGCCGACGTAATTCAGACCGCCGCCCAGCGACGCGCGCGCGCCGCCGACCGTCAGCTCGCGCACCAGCAGCAGATTGGCGCTTTGCCTGGGAACATTGGGCAGCGCGCCGCCGACCGCCAGCACGTTGTCACGCAGGACCTCCGCGTCCGTGTAGGCGTAGGAGAACGACAGCTGCAGCTTGCGCGCCAGCTCCCCCGACACATCCAGTTCGACGCCCTTGCTTCCGACCTCGCCGGCCGCCAGCGAGAAGTTGGTGTCCAGCGGGTTCAAGGTCAGCACGTTCTTCTTCCGGATCGAATACAGCGCCAGGGTGCTGCTCAACCTACCGTCGGCGGTGTCGAACTTGATGCCGGTTTCATAGGCGCGGCTGGTCTCGGCCGGGAACGATTCGTTGTTGATGCCGATGCCGCTGTTCGGCCGGAACGACTTGCCCGCCGACGCATACAGCGAAATCTGCCGGTTCGGCTGATACACCAGGCCGACACGCGGGCTGGTGGCGTCGAGCGTCTGGTGGTTCTGCAAGCCGTTGCGGTTGGCGTTGGTGATGGTCTGGCGGTAGGCGTCGCGCCGCACGCCCAGCAACACCTTCCACTGCGTGGTCAAATCGATTTGATCCTGCGCGTAAAACGCCGTGGACCACTGCTGTTCACGGGTGTTGATCGACGGCCCGAGTGTGGTCGGCCCCGCGCCGCCGTACACCGGTTGATAGATATCGATGGCATAAGGCGCCGCCGCATTGGGATTCCTGCGCAACTGAAGCCGGTCATCGATAAACCGATAGCCATCGAAGCCGAACAGCACGTTATGCCGCAAGGAGCCGGTGCTCAATTTGCCCAGCAACTCGACGCGGCCCGACCAGTCCTGCGCCGAGAAATCGCGGAAGCGGCGTTGGCGCCACAAGGTACGGCCGTCCGCCTGCAGCGCCGAGGCCTCGGTCGAAAAGCCCTTCATCGAGCTGCTGCGGTAAGCCAGGCCGCTTTGCAGCGACCAGCCATCCTTGAAGTCGTGCTGCACAAAGACCTGGTGACCGGTCGATTTCACAGTAATCGGGCCATCGGCCGCCTCGCCGAGGAAGCGCGAGTTCGGGATCAGTCCCAGCACGCCCTTGACCGCCACCACGCCGCGATCGAAGTAGGCTTGCTGCTCGAACTGCTCCAGCTCATAGGAGACGGTGGTGCCGTCCGTCACGCGCCAGATCACCGACGGCGAGACCATATGACGCTTCGACGACAGCGTATCGCGGAAGCTGTCGCCCTTTTCGTAGGCCGCGTTCAGGCGGTAGGCGACGGTCTCGCTCAAAGGACCGGTGAGGTCGGCGGCGGTGCGATAGGTGTCATGGCTGCCGACCGATTGCTCCAGCGTGTACGACGGCTGGAACAAGGGCTTCTTGGTGGCGATGTTGACGATGCCGCCCGGCTCCCCGCGTCCATACAAGGCGGCCGCCGGGCCTTTGAGGATCTCGATGCTATTGACGTTGGCGCTGTCGCGCAAGCCGTTGTAGCCCCGGCTGGAGCTGAAGCCGTTGACCAGGAAATCGGAGCCGTAGTTCGGATCGCCGGTGAAGCCGCGCACCGCGTAACTGTCCCACACGCCGCCGAAGTTGTTCTGCCGCGAGATGCCGCTGCCCAGGTCCAGCGCGTCGGCGAAGCGGCTCACGCCGGCGTCGCGCAACATGTCGGCGGTCAGCACGCGCGCGCTTTGCGGCAGGTCCTTCAAGTCCGTCTCGGTCTTGGTGGCGGCGGTCGCCGACAGGCTGCGGTAAGGCTGGCGAGCGGCGGTGATTTCGACGACATCCGGTTCGTCGGCGGCGGCCGACGCGAACAAGGGAAAAGCGGCGGCCAGGCAGATCGCCAGGCGGGTGTGACGCACCATCAGCATAAAGACTCCAAAAGTAAATTCCAAACGCAATAGACTTGCATTATACATGCCAACGCAATCAAGTTGCGTTAAACCACGCCAGCCGGATGGCGCGCGCCCCGTCCGGCGATCGGGCCGGCATCGGTATAAATTATTTTCATCTTTAAATGGGGGAAGTGTTTTCCCCGCGCGTTGTACCGGCGGTGACGAAACAGTCACCCGCCATGTCCGCATGGCGCCTACGCCTGTCACACGCCCGGAGAAAGAAAATGAAGTCGTCCCCCCGATTGGTTCGAACTATCTGTTTCACCGCAGTATCCGCAGCATGCGCGTCCTTGTTAGCCGGCGCCGCGTCCGCCGCCGTCTCCTCCGACGAACAACCGCCAACCGCCACCGCCGATGGCGCGGCCGCGCCGCCATCGCCGGCCATCGCCACGGTCATGGTCACGTCGCGCAAGTTCACCGAGCGCCTGGTCGACGTTCCGATCGCCATCTCGGTGTTTTCGAACGACGATTTGCTGCGGCGCGGCGCCCAGAGCATCGCCGACGTGCTGCAGAGCGTTCCCGGCGTGAGCCAGTACGACAACGGTTCGGGCATCACCAAAATCAGCATTCGCGGCATCTCGACCTCGCTCGGTGGTAACGAGAACGGCTACTACCTCGACGACCTGCCGTTCACCGGCGTGACGGTGCCGATCGCCCCCGATGTGCGTGCCTGGGACCTGGAGCGCGTCGAGGTACTGCGCGGACCGCAAGGCACCCTGTTCGGCGAGGGTTCCATGGGCGGCACCATCCGCACGCTGACCAACAACGCCCGCCTCAACACCTTTTCGTTCGCCGGCCAGGCCGGCTGGTCCCGCACCGAGGGCGGCAGCGACAACCGAGCCGTCAAAGCGATGCTCAACGTGCCGGTCGTCACCGACATGCTGGCCATCCGCTTCGCCGTGACCGACGAGGACTACAAGGGCTGGATCGACGATCCGTCCAGCGGCCGCCAAAACATCAACAGCTCGGCGCCGAAGACGGTGCGGGTGCGCACGCTGTTTAAGCCGACCGACGCGCTGACCATCAACGCCAGCTATTGGGACTACCGGAACAAGACGCCGTACGGCGCCGGCGAGACCGACCAGGGCACGGCCTCGCGCTCCATCGTCCTCGATTCGGCGCCGACCTACACCTTGAAAGGCATCAGCGGCACCTACGACTTCGACGATTTCAGCGTGTTCTACGGCTACGCCAACAACAAGTATCAGTTGCCGCAGTCCGGCGCCTTCGCCGGTGGCACCCTCGACGCGTCGATCGGCATCGATGTGAAAACCCACGAACTGCGCTTCGCCTCCACCGGCCAGAAACCTTGGCGCTGGACGGCCGGTCTGTACCGGCGCACTGCCAACCGCTTCGACGTGTTCGAGGCCACGGTCATCAACCTGAATCAAACCAGCGCGACCGACTCGACCGCGTCGGCCATCTTCGGCGACGTCACCTACACCTTCCCGCAACTGCCACTGGAGGCGAGCGTCGGCATGCGCCACTTCCGCGACCGCATCGCCGGCCAGGACGTCAACCTCGGCGTGCCCGAACCGGGCACCAGCAACCGTTTCGGCAGCAACAATCCGCGCCTCAGCCTGGCCTACCGTCCCAACGAGTCGCAGCAGATCTACGCCAGCGCCTCCAAGGGTTTCCGCTCGGGCCAGAACCAGGTCACCGGCATGACAGCGCTGGCGGCCCAGTACGGCATCGTGCTGCCGTCGGCGATCAAGTCCGATTCCATCAAGACCTATGAACTGGGCACCAAGGCCAGCGCGCTGGACCGGCGCCTGAACATGGAGTTCGCCGTCTACCACAGCGACTGGAAGGACTTCGCCATCCGCGTGCCGATCGGCGCCACCGGCTTCAACGGCCTGAGCAGCTCGCCCGGCACCACCACCAAGGGCATCGACGCCAGCCTGGCCTACGCCGTCACCAACTCGCTGACCACCACCCTGGCGGCCGGCTTCGTCGACGCCAAGTACAAGGGCGCGGTGGCCGGCACCGGCATCGCCGCCGGGGGCCGGGTCGACGACGTGCCGCGCTACAACGTCAGCGCCAGCGCCGACTACGGCTTTCCACTGTTCGGCGGCTGGCAGGGCAACGCGCGCGCCAGCTTCCAGCGCGTGGGCGCCCATCCGGCCTCGCCTTCGCTGATCCAGGCCAACGGCGACGCGGTCGGCAGCGCCAACGCCCGCCTCTCGCTGAACAAGGGTCCATGGACCGTCTCCGTGTTCGGCGACAACCTGGGCAACAACCACGACGCCGCCGGCTTCCGTTCCATCACGGCATTGTCGGCCACGGAATCCGAATCGACCTCACCACGCTTGCGGCCGCGCACTATCGGCCTCGAACTTCGCTACGCCATGGGAAAATAAGATGAACTCGAACAAAAAATTTTGGCTCACCCTCACCACCTTCGCCAGCCTGGCGGGCAACGCAGCGGCGCAGCTCGACCAGTTGCAATGGCTGGAAGCCCCGACCGATCCCAAGGCCCTGAACTGGGCGGCGAAACAGACCGCCGCGACGATCCAGACATTTTCCGGCAAAAGCGTGTATCAACCCGTCATGGCCGAACTGCGCAACGCGCTGACGGCCAGCGCGCCGCTGGCGGAGATCACCCTGCTCGGCCAGCGCGCGCTGCGCCTGCAAAAGGACGCAGCCCATCCGCACGGCCAGTTCCAGGTGGCCAAGCGCGGCGCCGACGGTAGCATCGGCGCCTGGAAAACCTTGCTTGACGTCGAACAACTGCGCCAACACGAAGGCAAGCCCTACGAACTGCGCCTGGGCGGATTGGCGCCGATGGCGGCGGGCTGCCTGGCGCCCGCGTACCGCTATTGCCTGCTGCGCCTGTCGCCGGCCGGCGCCGACGATGTCGAGTTGCGCGAGTTCGATCTGGCGCTCGGCAAATTCGTCGACGGCGGCTTGCACGTGCCGGCCTCGCGCACCGACGCGGTCTGGCTTGATAAGGACCGCGTGCTGATCACCCATACGTTGGGGGACTCGCCCCGCACCAACGCCGGCTGGGGCGCGGCGGTGCGCTTGTGGCGGCGCGGCACGCCGGTCGCCACCGCGCCCATCGTCTACCAGGCCAAGCCGACCGACGCGCTGCTCATGCTCAGCCGCATCGGCGAAGGCCGCGACGCCGTCGGGGTCATCGAACGCGCGATCGACTATTCGACCTTTGAATTCGCGCTCTATGACAACGCCGGAAAAATCAGCGAGGTGGCGCTGCCGAAGAAACTGAAGCCCTTCGGCCTGCTGGCGCAGACCGGCCGCCATCTGATCGCCCAACTTGCCGAGCCGGCCGAGATCAACGGCAAGACCTACCCCGCCGAAACCCTGCTGAGCTATGACGCCGCCGGCGCCACGCCGGCCGACCGCAAAGCCGGCGTCATCTACCAGCCGGCCCGTGGCGAGGTGCTCGACATCGGCATGGCCGGCGGCGTGGTCGGCACCAAATCCGCGCTGCTGTTCAACCTGAAGCGCGGCCTGGAAACCAAACTGGTGGCCGCCCAGCCAACCAGCGACGGTTGGCGTACGCGCGACGTCTTCACGCCGCCGACCGGCGTGTCGGTGTCGTTCGACTCGGCCGACGCGGCCCGCACGGACGTGGTGGTGCGCACGCAGGGCTACCTGACCCCGCCGAAGATCACGCTATTGAAGTCGCTCGCGATGGCCAACGAACTGGGCGCCGAGCCGGCCGCCTTTGACGCCGCCAACATGGCCGTCGAAAGCCGCCGCGCGCGCTCCAAGGACGGCACCGTCATCGACTACTTCCTGATCCGGCCGCGCAAGGTCGCGGCCGGCAAATCGGTGCCGACCTTGATGACGGGCTACGGCGCGTTCGGCATCTCGCTCCACCCGGGCTATCTGGACGCGGTGACCGGCGGCAAAGGCACCAAGTTGTGGTTCGAGCGTGGCGGCGCCCTGGCCATCCCCGCCATTCGCGGCGGCGGCGACCGCGGCGCCGAGTGGCACCGCGCCGCGATGCGGGAAAACCGCCAGCGCTCCTATGACGATTTCATCGCCGTGGCCGAGGATCTGGTCAACAGCGGTTTCGTCAAGGCGGGCCGGCTCGGGGTGTTCGGCATGTCCAACGGCGGCTTGCTGTCGGCGACCATCGGCTTGCAGCGCCCGGACCTGTTCGGCGCGGTCGTCAGCGACGTGCCCTTGATCGACATGCTGCGCTTCCCGAAGATGGGCATGGGCGGCGCCTGGACCGAGGAATACGGCGATCCGGCCGATCCGGCCATGGCCAAGGTACTTGGCTCCTATTCGCCGCTGCACATCGCCAAAGGGGGCGTGAAATATCCGCCCTTCCTGGTCACGGTGGCCACCACCGACAACCGCGTGGGGCCGGGACACGCCCGCAAGATGGTGGCGCGGCTGCAGGAACTGGGATCGCCGGCCTATCTGTATGAGGATGCGGAAGGCGGACACGGCGTGAGCGACCCGCTCAGCCGGCCGGACCTGATGGGACTGCGTCTGGCGTTTCTCATCAGCACATTGATGCCGGCGCAGCCGTAAGGCGAAGGCGGGACGCAACGCCCGCTTCAACCCGTTTGGTGTGGCTCCCGGGCCTTTGGCGCACACGGAAACGTCGTGCGCTTTTTTTTGGAGCCGGCGATCAGCCCCGGGGCGCCGACTCGACGATGTAGCCGCCGGCGCCTTGGCGCACCTTCAAGCCCAGCCCCAGTTCGAGCGATTTGAGGAACGCCTCCACGTTGTCGGTGGCGAAGGAACCGGACACCCTGACCGCCGCCGCGCGCGCATCGCCCGGCGTGATCGGTTGCGGCGCGTAGCGGCTCATCTCTTCCAGCGCGGCCGACAGCGGCGTATCCTCAAAGGACACCCTGCCCTTTTGCCAGGCCAGCAGCTGTGACATTTTCTCGCCGGTCACCGGCGCGACCGAGAAATGCGCGGGTTTGGCGGCCAGCGCCTGGCCGGCCACCAGCCTGGCGACCCGGGCCGGCGCGGCGCCGGCGCCGGCCTTGCCATCGCGCTGCGCAACCTGGACCACGCCCTCGCTGACGACCACGTCGACGTCGCCGCCGGCGCGCCGGCGCACCAAGAAATGGGTACCGACGGCACGCACCGTCGTCGTGCCGGCCACCACGGTGAACGGCCGGTCCTTGTCCTTGGCCACCTCGAAATAGCCCTCGCCGTCTTCCAGCACGATCTGGCGCTGGCCCGGCAGATACTTGACGACCGCCCTGGAACGGGTGTTGAGCTCGATCCGCGAGCCGTCGCTCAGCGTGAAGCGCTGATGCTGGCCGGCCGCCGTCTGCAACACCGGTGCCGCCGCCGGCGACGGCCGCAGCGGTCCGATGCCGACCGCCACCGCCGCCAGCCCCGCCGCGATCAGGCCGGCGATGCCGGCGCCATATTTCCAGCGGGACGTGCCGGCCCGGGCCGCGCCCGGCGCGGCGCCCACCGCGCGCGCCTTGCCGGCCGCATGCCACAGCTTGGCATGCTGGTCGAGCAGTTGGCCATGGCGCGGGTCGCGCGCCAGCCAGTCGCGCAGGGCCGCGCGCTCCTCGCTCGACAGCGGCGCGCCGTCTATCCGGATGATCCATTGCTGCGCCTCGTACTCCGGCGTCGGGGCGCTCGAAAACGGCAGTACGTCACCCATTCTCGTCTCCATTGTTGATATTGACGCCGTGCGCGTCCGATTCCATGGTCTCGCGGCAGATCCGCAACGCCTTGGTCAAATGGCGTTCGATCGTCTTCACCGAGATCCCCAATTTTGCACTAATTTCGGCATGGCTCAGGTCTTCGATTTTCCGCATCTGGAACACCTCCAGGCACTTGGGCGGCATGGCCAGCATCGCGCGCTCGACGCAGGCGATCAGGTTGCGGTCGATGGCCTGCGCCTCCGGGTCGTTGCGAAAGTGGTTGGGGTCCAGGTGATAGAGCTCTTCGTACTGTTCCGATGCGCGCGTGGTGCGCTTGCGCAGTTCGCTCAACGCCAGATTGCGGGCGACCGTGTAGAGCAGCGCGGCGGAAAACTCGGTGGCGCCGCCCACTTCGGCCGCGTAGGCGCGCAGAAACGCCTCCTGCGACACGTCTTCCGCTTCGGCCGGGCTGCGCAGAAATCTCTGGACATACCGAACCAGCGTTTTTTGACGCTCTTTATATAACGCGATGACCTGCATCCCCTAGCCCCTACTTTGCGAAATGATACGCCCGCGATGATTCTACATCTAAAGCACGCCTTTAAAATCAAACACTTACGCGCTAGAATATTTTTTCGATCCGAGTGGGGGATGGGGCCGGGCGGCGCGTTGTAGCAGTCGTGAGGCCGATTGGACCTGTATGCCGAAAAGCAACGACAGTGTCTGATTTGTGTGACAACCGGGTTACAATCCCAACGAGTAGGGGCATCCATTCCGACGATCAATGAGAAATTCCCACGCTCCGCACAACGCCCCGGGCGCCCGTCTTATTCCCGCGTGCGCGTTCATATTTGCCGCCAGCGTGTTGACCGCCCCCGCCCTGGCGCAGGCGCCCCCGCCCGCCATCGACAGGGACATCGAACTACAGCGGCAACCGGCCGCCGAAGCGGTGCGCCGGCTGATCGAGTCGACCGGTATCCAGATCCTGTATTCGCCCAGCGCCTTGCACGGCATCGGCGCCAATGCCGTGCGCGGCAACATGACGGCGTTCGAAGCCTTGTCGAGCATGTTTCGCGGCACCGGCGTGGAAGTCATCGAGACCGGCCCGGGCGCCGCCACCCTGAGACGGACCACGCCCCACGGCACCGGCGACGACACCCCGACGGTGATCGTGACGGCCCGCAAATTCGCCGAGAGCCTGAACGAAGTGCCGATCGCCGTCTCCGTATTGTCGGGCAAGGCGCTGGTGCGCCGTGGCGCCGCCAGCGTCGCCGACGGCCTGCGGGAGGTGCCCGGCATCAGCATCTACGACGTTGGATCGGGCCTGTCCAGGATCAGCATCCGCGGCATCTCGACCTCGTTGGGCGGCAACGAGAACGGTTTCTACGTCGACGACGTGCCCTTCAGCGGCGTCAGCGTACCGATCTCGCCCGATGTGCGCGCCTGGGACCTGGAGCGGGTCGAGGTGTTGCGGGGTCCACAGGGAACCCTGTTCGGCGAGGGGTCGATGGGCGGCACCATCCGCACCATGTCCAACAACGCCAGGCTGGACAAATTCGCCTTCGCCGCCTCGACGGGATTGTCGCGCACGGAGGGCGGCGGCGACAGCCGCGCCGCCAAGGTGATGGTCAACCTGCCGCTGGTCGACGACATGCTGGCCCTGCGCATCGCCGCGACCGATGAAACCATGGCGGGATGGCTGGACGCGCCGCCACCCGGCCCCGCCGACATCAATGCCGGACAGGTCAAGACCGCGCGCCTGCGGGCGCTGTTCCGTCCCAGCGAACAGTTCAGTGTCAACGCCACCTATTGGCGCTACAAGGGACGCTACGACGCCGGCATGTACGCGACCGACGCCGGGATCGCGCCGCAAGGCCTGCAACTCGATAGCTTGCCAGGCTATATCCTGCGGGGCATCAACGGCACTTATGACTTCGACCGGGTCCAGCTGTTCTACGGCTACTCGAAAAACACCTATGCGCTGCCGCAATCGGGCCTGCTGTCGGGCGCGCAATTCGACGCTGGTATCCGCATCGGCATCGCCACCCATGAATTGCGGTTGTCCTCGCACACACAAAAACCGTGGCGCTGGACCGCCGGCCTGTACGCCAGGAAGTCGGCGCGCAACGACGTGGTGCGCTATCCGTCGCAGGACATCGACCAGCGCGGCGGCGAACGGTCCAGCGCGTCGTCGATATTCGGCGAGATCGCCTATGCCCTGCCGTCATTGCCGCTGGAGGCCAGCCTGGGCATGCGCCATTTCCGTGACCGGCTGTCGAGCGAGGTCAGCAACCACGACATCGCCGAGCCGGCCGCGAGCAACAAGTTCTCCAGCAATAATCCGCGACTGAGCCTGTCATACCGTCCGGCCGGGGACTGGCAACTCTATACCAGCGCGGCCAAGGGCTTTCGCTCCGGCCAGACACAAGTGACGGGATTCGAGCGGATCGCGCAGACCAACCATGTCGCCATCGCGCCCGTCATCCGACCGGATTCGATCTGGACCTACGAAATCGGCACCAAGCTGGCCATGCCCGAGCGCCGCTTGAGCATGGAACTGGCGCTCTATCACAGCGACTGGAAGGACGTGGCGGTGCGGTCCCCGCTGGGCGCCAGCGGCCTGAACGTGTTGATCAACTCGAACGGCACCCGCACCGACGGCGTCGACGCCACCGTCTCGTACGCGCCGACCACGGCGCTCGACGCCACGTTCGCCGCCGGCTTTGTCAAGGCCAGGTACGCCGGCACGGTCGCCAACACCGGCATCGTCGACGGCTCGCCGGTGGACGACGTGCCCCGCTTCACCATGAGCGCCGGCGCCAGCTACCGCTTCGGCTTCATTGCCGGCTGGCGGGGCGTCGCGCGGGCCGGCATGCAGCATTCCGGCCCGCACCGAAACGCCACCTTCGCGCCCTACCTGGCCGGCGATGCGATCAACAACGTCACCGGCCGGCTATCCTTCAGCAAGGGGCGCTGGACCGTCTCGCTGTATGGCGAGAACCTGGCCAACGACCGTGGCGCGACGGGCTACCGCACTGTCGAAGCGGTCACCGCCGCCACCAGCGAGACCTACGCGGCCCGGCTTCGTCCGCGCACAATAGGCCTGGACCTGGTCTACGCGATGGAGTGATCAGACTTCGGAATAGAAGCAACGTCCGCAGGCCTGGCGATAACTCTCGTTGCCGCCGATGCTGATTTGCTCGCCCTCTTTCATGCGCTTACCGTCCTGGTCGACGCGGATGTTCATGGTCGCCTTCTTGCCGCAGCTGCAGATGTTCTTGAGTTCCTCGATATCGTCTGCCAGCGCCAGCAGATAGGCCGAACCGGGGAACGGCTCGCCACGGAAATCGGTGCGCAGGCCGTAGGTGATCACGGGAATGCCGCGCACCTGCGCCAACTGGTGCAACTGCTGCACCTGCGCCGTCGTCAGGAACTGCGCCTCGTCGATCAGCAGGCAGGCGATCTTCTGGTCGATCCTGGCCAGGAAATCGGTGTCGGCGTCGAACACCTCGGTCTGGCGTTGCGGTCCCAGCCGCGACGTCACCCGCCCCACGCCATACCGGTTGTCGATGGCGGCCGTGAACAGGCGCACCTGCTGGCCCTGCTCTTCATAGTTGTGTGCCACTTGCAGCATCGCCGTGGACTTGCCTGCGTTCATCGCAGAGTATCGGAAATAGAGTTTTGCCACCGCCGCCCGCTTTCAAATATGTGCTGTCTTAAGGGCGGAATTATAAACCGTGGAAACGCCCGATTGGGCAAAGCTATCGCCCCGATAGATATTATTTGCTAGCGATTAAATCGCACACTATTTATTATTCACTCACTGGCAAACAAATGACGGAACAAAGTAAGAAACAAGTAGCTAGCGATCTAATCGACAGCAAGACTAACCGTCAAATGCAAGCCGCAACAACCATTTCAAACTTTAATATCAGGAGCCACACCATGAAAAACGCAGCCATCGCCCTCTCCGTCGCCGCCCTGTTCGCTTCCGCAGCCGTGTCGGCCCAGGAAACCAGCCAGCTCACCCGCGCCCAAGTGGTCGCCGAATACCAGGCCGCCGTCGCCGCAGGTAATGCGCCCCAGTCCGGCGAGCAGTACACCGGCAACAACGCCACCTTCGTCTCGACCAAAACCCGTGCCGACGTCCGCGCCGAACTGCTGGCCGCGCAACAACGCGGCGAAGTGACCTCCGGCGAGCAATACCAGAACCAGGTGCCGAGCGCGGCCCCCGAGGGCAAAACCCGCGCCCAGGTCCGAGCCGAACTGGCCGCCTACCGCGAAGCCTATCCGGAGCTGTACAACGCACCGAGCCTGTAATGGTTGAAGCCTCCGCGTCCGCCCTGAAGGCGGACGCGGCGCTGGCAACTTTTCGCTTCACATCCCCAATTGGCGGCCGCTTGCGCCACCGCATATCCGTCCCGCTACGAGACGCACCCATCGACGGAAAAAAGCGCATACTTGCCTGAAAAGCAGCAAGGAGACCATATGCGCACCCCCGCACTATTCACTCTGATTGGCAACACGCCACTGATCGAGATTACCCGTCTCGACACCGGCCCCTGCCAACTATTCCTCAAACTGGAATCGCAAAACCCCGGCGGCTCGATCAAAGACCGCATCGGCATGTCGATGATCGAAGCGGCGGAAGCAGACGGCCGCCTCAAGCCCGGCGGCACCATCATCGAAGCGACCGCCGGCAACACCGGCCTCGGTCTGGCGCTGGTCGGACGGCTCAAAGGCTACCGCGTGCTGCTGGTCGTGCCGGACAAGATGTCGACCGAAAAAGTGCTGCACCTGAAGGCGCTCGGCGCCGAGGTGCGCACCACCCGCTCCGACGTCGGCAAGGGCCATCCCGAGTACTACCAGGACTTCGCCGCCCGGCTGGCCGCCGAAACCCCGGGCGCCTGGTTCGCCGACCAGTTCAACAACCCGGCCAATCCGCTGGCGCACGAAACCACCACCGGGCCGGAAATCTGGGAGCAGACCGGCCATGACGTCGACGCCATCGTCGTCGGCGTCGGCTCCTCCGGCACCTTGACGGGACTGACGCGCTACTTCCGCCGCGTCGCCCCCCGGCTGGAATTCGTGCTGGCCGACCCGCAAGGCTCGATCCTGACCGAATACATCGAAACCGGCCGCGTATCCGACACCAGCGGTTCGTGGGCGGTCGAAGGCATCGGCGAGGATTTCATCCCCGCCATCGCCGACATGACCGGCGTGCGCAAGGCCTACACCATCACCGACCAGCAAAGCTTCGACAGCGCCCGCACGCTGCTGCGCGAGGAAGGCATACCCGGCGGCTCGTCGACAGGCACCCTGCTGGCCGCCGCCCTCCAATACTGCCGCGAGCAGACCACGCCAAAACGGGTGGTCAGCTTCGTCTGCGACACCGGCACCCGCTACCTGTCGAAGGTCTACAACGACGGCTGGATGCAGGACCAGGGCTTGCTCCGGCGTCCGCAGGAGCGCGACCTGCGCGACCTGATTGGACGCCGCTACGACGCCGGCCAGGTGGTCAGCGTCTCGCCGGAGGATTCACTGCTGATCGCGTTCAACCGCATGCGCGCCGCCGACCTGGCGCAGCTGCCGGTGATCTCCGCCGGCCGGCTGGTGGGCATCATCGACGAATCGGACCTGCTGCTGACGGTCGACACCCAACCGGGGCGCTTCGCCAATCCGGTCGGCGCGACGATGACGCGGCGCCTCGAAACGCTGCATCCGTCGGCCGACCTGCACGCGCTGCGCGCGGTGCTCGATCGCGGCCTGACGGCGGTGGTGGCCGACGGCGACATCTTCTACGGCCTGATCACCCGCTTCGACCTGCTCAACCATCTCCGAAGGACACTATCTTGAACAAAAAAGCCGCCCATGCCCTGTCGACGCGCGTGATCCACGCCGGCCAGTCGCCCGATCCGTCGACCGGCGCCATCATGCCGCCGATCTACGCCACCTCCACCTACGTGCAGGAGAGTCCCGGCGTGCACAAGGGCCTGGACTACGGCCGCTCGCACAATCCCACGCGCTGGGCGCTGGAGCGCTGCGTCGCCGACCTGGAAAGCGGCGCCCAGGCCTTCGCCTTCGCCTCCGGCCTGGCGGCGATATCGACGGTGCTGGAACTGGCCGACGCCGGCTCGCACATCATCGCCGGCGACGACATGTACGGCGGCACCTACCGCCTGTTCGAGCGGGTGCGCCGCCGCAGCGCCGGCCACGATTTCACCTACGTCGACCTGACCAACCCGGAAAACCTGCTGGCCGCGATCAAGCCGGAAACCAAAATGGTGTGGGTCGAGACGCCGACCAATCCGATGCTCAAGCTGGCCGACCTGAAAGCCATCGCCGCCATCTGCCGCGAACGCGGCATCATCGCCGTGGCCGACAACACCTTCGCCAGCCCGCTGGTGCAACGGCCGCTGGAACACGGCTTCGACATCGTCGTCCATTCGGCCACCAAGTACCTGAACGGCCACTCGGACGTCATCGGCGGCATCGCCATCGTCGGCGCCGAGGCGCACCAACAGGAATGGCGCGAACAATTGGGATTCCTGCAAAACTCGGTCGGCGCCATCGCCGGGCCGTTCGACAGCTTCCTGACCTTGCGCGGCGTTAAAACGCTGGCGATCCGTATGGAACGCCACTGCCGCAGCGCGCTGGAACTGGCCCGCTGGATGGAACAGCAGCCGGAAATCCGCCGCGTCTATTATCCCGGCCTGGAATCGCACCCGCAGCACGCGCTGGCCAAGCGCCAGATGGAAGGCTTCGGCGGCATCATCTCGATCGATCTGAACACCGACCTGGCCGGCGCCCGCCGCTTCCTGGAGCATTGCGAGGTGTTCGCGCTGGCCGAAAGCCTGGGCGGCGTAGAGAGCCTGATCGAGCATCCGGCGCTGATGACCCATGCCACCATCCCGCCGGCGCAGCGCGCGGTGTTGGGAATTGGCGACGGCCTGATACGGCTGTCGGTCGGAATCGAGGATATAGAGGATTTAAGGGCCGATATTCGTGGTTCGCTCGACGCGATTTAGGTGCTAGTATCCGCAACGTGAACAATCATGCCTGAAACCAGATCGCAACCATGTTGGAATTCGTCTTCATCCTCATCGGCGTCGTCGTCATCGCCTGTGTCTATTCGATAGGCGTCGCCAGCGCCAGGCCCATCCCCGGAAGCGGCTTTTACAAAGTCTCAAGGGATGGCCGCGTGATGGTCGCCGGCGGCACAAAGGTCAACGTGCTGCGCCCGGTGATCTATCCGGAGGGCCTGAAGGTCAAACTACGCGGCGGCAACCGCGTGGGCGAGTTTTGGGTGCACGAACTGGTGGCCGAAGCTTACCTGCCCAACCCCGGGCGGCTGACCGGCGTGCGCCACAAGGACGGCAATGTCCGCAACAACACCATCGCCAACCTGGAATGGGTGCGCCAAGAGCAAGACGTCGACTCCCAACCCGCGCAAACGGCACGCTGAACGACAACCAGCGGTTACGACCGGTGCAGCAAGCGACGGTCACAAACTTGTCATCATCCTGTCATGGCATCGTCATAAAGGCTAGCTATCATGCGCTTGCCATTTTAACCATGTCACTACAGGACAACCCACCCAATGAATAAGCCAAACGATCTGGTCCGCAACTCCATCGACGCGGATGATATCGAGAGCCACGCCTCGCCAAGCGAGCACTTCAACACGATCCTGGCCGCGCGCATGAGCCGTCGCAACATGCTGCGCGGCGGTGCCGTCACGGCCGCCACGGCGATCATGGGATCGATGGGTCTGAGCGCCTGCGGCGGCAGCGACAACGTCGCGCCGGTGGTCACGCCGCCAACCCCGACACCGACTGAAAAACTGCTGGCCTTCACCGCCGTGCCGAAAAGCCTGGCCGACCAGGTATCGGTCCCGGCCGGCTACACCGCCACCGCGATCTACGCGCTGGGCGACTCGCTGCGCGCCGCCACCCCGGCCTACAAGAACGACGGCACCGACACCGATTTCGACAACCGCGCCGGCGACCACCACGACGGCATGGAATACTTCGGCCTGTCCGCCGCCGGCGCGCCGCTGGCATCGGGCGCCGAGCGCGGCGTGCTGGCCATGAATCATGAGGCGACCACCGACGAAAAACTGGCCTCGCACTTCCTGCACGTGAACGGCGGCACCACCTCGCTGCCGCGTCCCCCCGCCGAAGTGGACAAGGAAGTCGCCGTCCACGGCCTGAGCGTCGTCGAAGTCAAAAAGACCGGCACCACCTGGGCCACCGTCAACGACTCGGCCTTCAACCGCCGCGTCACCCCGCTGAGCGACATCGAGATCTCCGGCCCTGTGCGCGGCAACGCGCTGGTCGTGACCAAGTACTCGCCGACCGGCACCAAGACGCGCGGCACGCTGAACAACTGCGGCACCGGCAAATCGCCATGGGGCACCTACCTGAGCGGCGAAGAAAACTGGTCCGGCTACTTCGCGCGCGGCGCCACCGACGATGCCGCCCGTGGCGACAAATCGGTCGTCGCGCTGCGTCGCTATGGCCGCAACCAGGGCGCCACCTCGCGCCACGGCTGGGAAACCGGCGGCACCGACGACAAGTACGCGCGCTGGGACATCAGCAAGAAAGGCGCGTCGGCCGACGGCAGCGACGACTACCGCAACGAGATGAACGGCATGGGCTACATCGTCGAGATGGACGCCTACGACAAGACCAAAGTAATCCGCAAGCGCACGGCCCTGGGCCGCTACGCGCACGAAAGCGCCGCTTTCAGCGTGCCGGCCGTGGGCCAGCAGTTGGCCGTCTACATGGGCGACGACTCGCGCAACGAATACATCTACAAGTTCGTCTCCAACGCCACCTGGCTGGCGTCGGACGCCAACCCGACCGACCGCATGGCCACCGGCGACAAATACCTCGACTCCGGCAAACTGTATGTGGCCAAGCTGGCCGCCGACGGCACCGGCCAATGGATCGAGCTGTCGATGTCGAACGCGCTGATCCAGGCTTACGCCGGCTACAAATTCGCCGACCTGGCCGACATCATGGTCAACACGCGCCTGGCGGCGGACGCCGTCGGCGCCACCAAGATGGACCGTCCGGAATGGTGCTCGGTCAACCCGGCCAACGGCGAGATCTACTACACGCTGACCAACAACTCGAACCGCACCGTCAATCCGACCGGGTCGTCGCAGCTGGCTCCGGACGGCCCCAACCCGCGCGCCTACACCGACATGAAAGGCACCAGCGCGCAAAACGGCAACCCGAACGGCCATATCATCCGCTTCAAGGAAGGCACCGGCGCGGCGGCGGCCACCAGCTTCACGTGGGACGTGTATCTGTTCGGCGCCGAGAGCGGCGCCGACAGCAGCAAGATCAACCTGTCGAGCCTCACCGCCGACCAGGACTTCTCCAGCCCGGACGGCCTGGCCTTCAGCCCATACACCGGCATCTGCTGGATCCAGACCGACGATGGCGCCTACACCGATGTCACCAACTGCATGATGCTGGCGGCGATACCGGGCAAGGTCGGCGACGGCGCCAAGTCCACGCTGAACTACACCACCACCGCCGGCGGCACCCTGGCGGTGGACACCTTCATCGGCAAAAAGCCGACCGCCGATACGCTCAAGCGTTTCCTGGTCGGCCCTGCGGGGTCGGAAATCACCGGCATCACAGAGACGCCGGACGGCAAGACGATGTTCATCAACATCCAGCACCCGGGTGAGAACACCTCGCTGGCCAACATCAACGACCCGACCAAGTACACCAGCCAGTGGCCGTCGAACGCCGGTTACGGCGCCGGCAAGCGTCCGCGCTCGGCCACCATCGTCATCACCAAAAACGATGGCGGTCGTATCGGCAGCTGATTGTGATTTAAAGTGAGGTGCAAGCGGCCCGGTCGTGCAATGCGACCGGGCCGTTTTTTTATCAGAACGTGATGTGGACCGAAGGCGCGCTGCGTTTGGCTTCGCCGTGGTAGACGGCTTCGATGTTGTTACCTTCCGGGTCCAGGACAAAGGCCGCGTAGTAGCCTGGATGATAGGGACGTTCGCCGGGAGCCCCGTTGTCCTTCCCGCCGTTGGCCAGCGCCTTCTCGTAGAACGCGTCGACCATGGCGCGGTCCCGGGCCTGGAACGCCAGGTGATGGCGGCCGGTCAGCGCGCCCTGCGCCGCCTCGCTGTCGGCGGTGGAAACGAACAATTCGTCGGCCCAGAAATAATCATCTCCGGTGCCCTCGATGGGAATATTCAGGACTTCAAAGATGGAAGTGTAGAACTTGCGGCAAGCGGAAAGATCGCGCACGACCAGCTGGATGTGATCGATCAAGCGCCCCCGGTGGATATCAAGAGTCTCCATGACGTGCTCCATTGAAAACGATGACGGCTTTTCATGATAGCGGAACATCGCCGACCAGCGCGCACCGCAACTCCGGGGAGTTTCATTTGCTCACTCCCCGGGATGATACCGGCGCTCCAGGTTTTTCTCGACGTCACTCTTGTAGAACAGTACTTCCTTCAGTTCTCCGCGCACGTACATTTCGGCTTGGTCCAGGAAATGCGGGGAGGCCGGGTCGCCGCTCTGGCCACCGGCCAGCACGCTGCGTGCCTTGATGCGCGGCCCGAACTCCACCGCCGCCACGAAGCTGTTGCCACGCTCGCCGTAGATCTTTTTCGTCGTCTGCTTGGACGTCATGCCGTACGCCGCCAACGATCCCCAGTTGGCCGACGCGAAGGCCACCGGCAAACTTGGTTTGCTGTCGTCGAACGGCTGCACGATGTCGCCCGTCAGACGCTGGAAGCGATTGATCTCGCCCCACGGCGTTTGCCATGTGCCGAAATCGGCGGTCAGTTTGGCCGACGCGCGCTCCAGCGCCTCGAGCCGCTGGCGTGGGGTCAGCGCGGCCTGGATGTAGTCCAGCACCAGCACTTCCTTGCTCTTGGCGACAGGTCCGTACGTGGCCGTCAAGTCCTGCACCCAGTAGATCGCCAGCGATGTCGGCGTCGACTCCAACGAGTAGCGCATGTCCCAGCCGCGCAGCGCTGCGACCTGCTTCGCCAGCGCCGCCTTGACCGCGTCGTCGGCCGGCAGCTCGTCGTAGGCGGCGAACAACTGCGGCAATAGCGGCTCGAAGGCCGGCAGTTGCGTGTCGTGGGCGGCATCGACCAAGCTGGCGATGGTGAAGTCCTTTTTGTTCTCCAGTACCCGCACCGCGTGGATGCCGCGCGGGTTCTCAGGATTCATCGACATGTACGCCGGATAGTCCTTCGCCTTCGGGCTATACGGACCGGCAGCCGTGTAAGGCCAGTTGTTGGTGTTCTGTATCCAGCCGTTCTTGGGATTGAACAGCGAGATGGTTTCCTTGACCGTGTGCAGCCCCTGCCACTCGGTGGCCGGATCGCTGCCGTCGACCGGGTGCTTCCAGTCGAATTTCGGGTCGCGCTTGGGAATGAAGTTCCCGTGGAAGTAGGCGATGTTGCCGTCGGCGTCCGCATAGACCGTGTTGTTGGACGAATTGGTGCGCAACTCCATCGACTTGTGGAAGTCCTTGTAGTTGCGCGCCTTGGTGCGGATGAACGATTGCGTCAGCGCCTTGAGCGGCTCGTTCATCAATCGCACGGAAATCCATTTGCCGTCCTTGGCGCGCACGATCGGGCCGTGGTGGCTGTAATACACCTTGACCACTTTGCTGGCCATGCCGTCCGCTGTCTTGTAAGGCAGCGTGATATCCACCGCCTTCAGCGCGCGCTGTTCGGCGCCGTACTGGTAGAAGAAGCGGCCATCTTTTTCGATGATGGTTTCCATGTACTCGTCGATCACGTCGCCGCCGCCGGACGTATGCATCCAGCCCACCCGGTCGTTGAAGCCCTGGTAGACGAAGAACTGGCCCCAGGTGACGGCGCCATAGGCATTAAGCCCCTGCCGGCTTTGCACCTGCACCTCGGGACGGAAATAGAACGACGTGTGCGGATTAATCAGCAATAGCGCGCGGCCGTTCTTGGTCAGCGCCGGCGCGATGGCGAAACCGTTCGAGCCGCCCGGCTCCCGATCCAGATCGCTACCCTGCTCCATCGGCGCCGACGACAGCAACACCGGCGGCGCCAGCGGATACTTGGCGCCGTTCTCGTACAAGGCTTGGAGCTGCTTCAGATCGATGGTTTCGATGTCGCCACCGATGCTGCCCTCGCTGAAGCTGAGCGCCATCCATGGCTCGAAGCGCGTGATCAGCGCCGGCTTGACGTCCGGATGCGTGGCCAGGTAGAAGTTCAAGCCGTCGGCGAAGGCCACCATCAGCTTTTTCAGCCACGCCGGACTTCGCTTGTACTGCGCTTGCAGATCGGCCGGGTCGATGAAAAGCTTCATGCGCAGGTCGCGATACAGCTCGGCCTCGCCCTCCACTTCCGCCAACCGTCCCATGGCGTTGATGTAGTTGCGTTCGACGCGGCGGAAATCGTCCTCCGCCTGCGCGTACATCAACCCGAACACCGCATCGGCGTCGCTCTTGCCGTAGACGTGCGGGATGCCCCATTTGTCGCGCAGGATGGTGACCCGCTGCGCCTGCGCCTTCAAGCGCTTGGCCTCCACCGCCGGCATTCCGCGCGCCGGCAAAGACGCCGGCGATGGCGCCGCCGCCGCCCCCATCGAAACAAAACCTATCAAAGGCAGCATCGAACGCATACTTGGCATGACTTGGACTCCGGGCGGTGGAAGGGAAAACTACATCAGCTGGCGTCGACCAACTCCGAAATACGCAGTTGCAGCGCGGTGATTTCCGCCCGCAGCGCCGCGTTCTTCTCTTTGAGCGACGCGTTCTCGGCGCGCAGCTCGTCCACCTCGGTCATCGGACGATAATCGCCGCCCTCCCTGGCCTCCTTCGGCTCCTTGGCGGGACGCGAGGCGGCGCGCAGCTCGCGCACTTCCTTGGCCGCCTTCTGCAATTCCTTCTTGCCGCCGGCGACCGCCGCCACCTGGTCGGCTTCCGGCAGCGAGGCCACCGTGGCGGCGGCGTTGATCGAGATGGTGCCCGAGCGGACCGCCTCCACCAGCTCCGGCGTCGCCGTCTTCTGGATCTTTTCGATCTGGCTGATGGTCGCGCTGCTCAAACGGGCAGCGCGGGCGATGTCCTCGCGCGACGCCAACGGCATGGCGGCCGGCTTGGGTTTGGCCGCGTCGCCTTCGGGCGGCGCGATCATCGCGTCCTCGGCGGCGGCTTCCGCCATCAGGTCGGCCACGCGCGCGGCGACGATTTCCTTCTTGCGCAGTGCCAGAACGCCGCGCTGGTAGTCGGAAATGCTGCGGCGGCCCAGATTATTATCGATCATCCACAGCTTGACGTCGTCCAGGTTCTGGAAACTGGTGTTCTCCGTGACCTTGAACGGAATCCCGTGCTGCTGGCATATTTGATAACGATTATGGCCGTCGACCAGCACGTCCTGCCACAGCACCAGCGCGTCGCGGCAGCCTTCGACCAGGATGCTGCGTTCCAGCGCCGCGTACTCGCTCTCGGTGAGCGGTTCGATGTAAGCGCGCAGCACTTCATTAATTTTGATTTGCATATCTGTCCTTGAATACCGGCGGGCGGGGGCCACTGCACCCTGCCAAATCGCCGTCCGACATGCTACACCATCCGGCCACCGCGCCAAAGCCCCGGGTTTGACGATGAAACTAAGTTAATTTTAAGTTTTCTTCATTATGCTTCTCCCCAGTCAAATGCTTTCTCCGGTAATTGACCAAAAGCCCCGACAAGTTTGCTGCTTGCTCGGGGCTTTTCTTTGTCAAAGCGTTTGTCAAAAAAATAGTCATGGGGCGGTTTTTTATGCCATGATTCCCCACCAATTTTGAGGATTAGACATGGTCAATTACATCATTCGCGTGGCCTTCGATGACCCGGACAGCCAGACCTACCACCGCCTGGCGGTCGAACTGGCCAAGTACAACATCGCCGGCGCCATCAAAGCCGACGACGGCAAAGGCTACTACCTGCCAACGGGCGAATTTTGCTATAGCGGCGTGGAACCGATCAACGAGGTGCGCGACGCCATCCATCGCTTCGCCCAAACCATCAGTTCGGGGTCGTCCGTGCTGGTGACCGAGGCGACCACCGTCTCGTGGAGCGGCCTGAATCCGGTCGAAGCGGTCGAAGAGCAAAAAGCCACCGAGGGCTGAAGGCCCCGGGTGGCTTTTTTTGCAACGACCATCAAGTTTACTTGGCTGCCACTTCCGGCATCGCCGACGAGTGGTGGCTCATGATCTTCCATACGCCGTCGACCTTTTTGTACACGAAGCTGTAACGCGCCTGCACGTCTTCGGACTTGCCGTCCTTGGTCAGTTTGAAGGTATAGACGCCGCTATCGACCGCCGAATCGGCGCCCAGCATGCGGATGTGGCGATAGTTGATCGTGCCCACCGGATGCGATTTCAGGAACTTGTCGAAGTAATTCTTGATCGCGGCGGGCGTATCGCGCACTTCGTTCGACACGGTCGGCTTCAGCACGCCGTCCACCGCGTACAGGCTGGCCACCTTGGCCGAGTCGCCGGTCGCCAGCGTGGCGTTCCATTTATCGAACAGGCTGGCGATTTCCGCTTCCTGCGCGTTGGTCGGCGCGACGGCGACATCGCGGTAGACCTTCGGGGCGCCATCGGCGTAAGCGACGGTGCTTGCAGCGGCCAGTGCCAGGGAAATCAGAATCTTTTTCATCGTATGCTCCATTCGTTGTTTGGGAAGTTTGGCGGGCTGTTTCCCGCCAATGAAGCCAGTATCGGCCTCGCGGACGATTCAAAAATCTGCTGGTCGGGGGTATTCGCATATGCCGGGTGGCATATAATCGCCATTTATTCGACTATGCCGCGTCCAAAATGACCAACATCACCCACCTGCCCCCCGCCGGCGACAGCGCCCGCGCGGTCCGCAACCGCTATCGGCAGATCGAAAGCAGCGCCGCCCGTTGGCGCCTGCTGACCGACGCCGCCAGCGCGCTGGCCAGCGAGGGACTGTGCGCGTCGGCCCTGTCGACCGCCTTGTCCAAGGCCCTGGCCTTCCTGTCGCTGGAGGACGGCGCCGTGATGGTGCTCAAGGACGACGCGCTGCAGGTATTGGCCAGCCAGGGACAGGTGCCGCCGGTCGGCGCCCGCCTGGCATATGCGGCCGCCCTCCAGGCGGTGCTGCAACCGGGTCCGCGCCCTCCGCTGGTGCGGCAGGACATCGCCAGCGGGCTGCGCATCGGCCGCGAACAGCACGTCGGCCTCGAAGTGCTGGTGCCGCTGTGCCTCGACGGGAAAAATCGCGGCATGCTCGCGCTACTCAGCACCCAGGCCGCGCCGCTGCCCAATCAGGACGATCTGCTCACGCTGCAGGCGCTGGCGACGATGCTGGCGGCGGTGCTGTCGGCGCCGCAGAACGCACCGCGGGTGGCCGCGCCGGAGGCGGCCGAGATGCTCAAGGTGCTGACCCCGCGCGAACTGCAGGTGTTCGCGCTGCTGCCCAGCGGCTGGACCAACGCCGCCATGGGCGAACACCTGGGCATCGCCGCCGGCACCGTAAAGGTCCACGTCGAGCGCATCCTGCACAAGCTCGATCTGAACGACCGCACGCAGGCGGCGGTGCGCGCCGCCGATCTGGGGCTGGGCACATGACAGGCGCAATGGGCGAGCGCACCGGCGCGCTGCATCCCCGCCACTGGTCGCTCGGCTTCAAGGGCGGCGTCATCATCGCCGCCTCGCTGGCGTTGTTACTGGGTTCCGCCGCCACCAGCTACACGTTGGAGCGAAAAACCGCCGCCGCCACCGCCGACATGCTGCGCGCGATGCAGGCGCAGGCCGACATCCAGCGCCTGCACACGCAGATCGCCGAGGCGGCCACCGGGGTGCGCGGCTATCTGCTGACGGGACGCGACGACTTCCTCACCCCCTACGGTGCCGCCGTCACGCAGTTGCCCGCCACCCTGGCCAGCCTGCAAGCCAAGGTCCGGGACACCGAACAAGTCGCCAGCCTGCGGCGCATCACGCCGCTGCTGAACGACAAACTGGCCAGCCTGGAAATCATGCGCGGCCAGCGCAACGCCAGCCCGGTCGAACTGCAGCGGCATCTGCGCAGCAGCAAAGAGATCCTCGACCAGCTGCGCGCCGAAATCGGCGTCATGAGCCTGCGCGAATCGGCGCTGGTGGAACAACGCGCGCTGGCGCTGCAGCAGGCCTCCAACCGCAACATGTGGATGACCATCGCGGTCGCCGCCGCCGGCCTGGCCGGCGCCATGGCGACGCTGACCTTCACCGTCGGCCTGGTGCGGCGGGTGCGCCTGGCGGCCGAAAACGCCGAACGCCTGAACAGCGACCTGCCGCTGATACCGGCGCCGGACACCCGCGATGAACTGGGCCAGTTGGCCGAACGGCTGCACCAGGCCAGCGTGCTGCTGGCCGGGCGGGCGTCGGCGGCGCAAGCGGCCAGCCAGGCCAAGACCCAGTTCCTGGCCCGCACCAGCCACGAACTGCGCACGCCGCTGAACGCCATCCTCGGCTACGCCCAACTGCTGGAAGCGGGTCTTAAGGCGCCGCGCGAACGCGAACACGCCGAGCATATCCGCCAGGCCGGCCAGCATCTGCTAGCGCTGATCAACGAGGTGCTCGACATCGGCCGCATCGAGGCCGGCAAACTGACCCTGGAATGCGCGCCTGTGGCGCTGGCGCCGCTGATCGATGAAGCGGTCATGCTGATGGCGCCGATGGCGCAGAAACGCGCGGTGCGGCTGCGCCATGACAGCGCGGCCATCTTCGGCGCCGTCATGGCCGACCGTCAGCGCCTGCTGCAAGTGATGCTCAACCTGCTGTCGAACGCCATCAAGTATGGCGAGCAAGGCGGCGACGTCGATATCGGCTTCGGCACCGATCCGGCCACCGGCACCGTCAGCATCCATATCGACGACGCCGGCCCGGGCATCACGCCGGCCCTGCGTACACGCCTGTTCGCGCCATTCGACCGCCTCGGCGCCGAAAGCGGCAAGACCGAAGGCGCCGGCCTGGGGCTGGCCGTGTCCAAGGCGCTGATGCAGGCCATGCAAGGCGATATCGGCCTTGAGGACAAGGCCGGCCGGGGCAGCCGCTTCACACTGACCCTGCCCGCAGCCAACGCGGACGCCGTCGCCAGCACGCCCGCCGATGTCGCCATCGGCCAGGCCGCGCCGGCCGTCCCCACGCCGGCGCCGGCGGCCACCACGCACAGCATGATCTGCATCGACGCCGACGCCGGCACCCGCGCGCTGATCGCCACGCTGATGCAGCGGCGGCCCAACTGGCGCGTCACGGCGGCCGCCGACAAGGCAGGCGGCATCGCGCTGGCGCGCCAATCGCCGCCCGATCTGCTGCTGGTCGCCTGCGACCTGGCCGACGACGCGGTGCACGCCCTGCCCGGAGAACTGGTGGTGCTGGGCGGCGCCGGTGGAGAGGCCACCGCGGGCGCTCCCCGCCATCTGGGCAAGCCGCTCAAGATCCCCGAATTCTTTGCCTTACTCGACACAACGGAGCAAAAACAATGATGGAAAACGAAGTCCTGGCCTCCCGCATCCTCATCATCGACGATCAGCCGGCCAATCTGCGACTGCTGGAGGACATGTTCATCGGCGAGGGCCTGACCCACGTCGTCGGCACCACCGACGCCAGGACCGCGCTCGATCTGTTCACCGCCTTCGACCCGGACCTGATCGTGCTCGATCTGATGATGCCCGATCTTGACGGCTACGCGGTGCTGGAGCGGCTGAAGCGGCGCGGCGATCCGTACGACTTCCGTCCGGTGCTGGTGATCACCGCCGACGCCACCGCCGAGGCCAAGCGCCGTTCGCTGGCCCTCGGCGCCAAGGACTTCCTCACCAAACCGTTCGACACGCTCGAAGCGATGCTGCGCGTCTGGAACCTGCTTGAAACGCGCGTGCTGTACAAGCGCCTGCAGGCACTGGCGCCGAAAGAGGACCTGGCCCCGCAAAGCTACCGCAGCCGCGCATCCTGACTAGAACACCTTCACCGGCACATTGAGGATCAACCGGTATTCGCGCTCGCTGGGTTCGACGTAATGCGCCGAACCGCGATGCGCCAGCGCGATGAACGCCAGGCTGATGCCCTTGATGTCGCCATGATCGAACACGTAGCTGGCCTTCAGCCCAAGCTCGTGATGATTGCCGTGGACATGGGCACCGCCACGCCAGTAGGCATCGCGCCAGGTCCCCGCTTCGGGAGCCGTGCGCATCGCTTGGGCGGGCGACTTGCTGCGACCGGCGATGCCCCAAAAAATCACGCTCATCCCCGGCAGCGAGAAATCGGCGCCGTTCGCCGTGTAGCGCAGCTGCAGCGACTTTTCGCGCGGCGCGTTGTAGTCGGCCACCATGCCGTTGGCCAGATACAGACCATTGGCCTCCTGAACATAGTCCAGGTACTGGTCGCTCATCACGTGCTGGAACGAGATCGCCAGCTCCGACGCGCCCAGTTGCCTGGCCAGCGCCACGCTGTAAGCCTTGCCGCCGATCGGCCCCTGCAAACCCGCGCCCTGGTCGCGGGTCAGATACCCCGCGCCGCTAATCGTCCACTTGCTCGCCTCCGACGCCCCGAAACTATGCCGTCCCGAGACAAACAGCTGGTTCCAGACATCGCGCGCCTGGGCCGCGTAGACCGACACCTTGCCGGACGCCGAAGTCAGGTTCACGCCACCGTAACTAAGGCGCGAGATCGGCGTGCCTCCATATGCGGTTTTCAGCCCCACCAACCCGGTGCGCCCGCGCGGGTTGACGGCATCGATGCTGCCGGCCTCCACGCCCACACTGCCCGTCGGCTCCCCCGCCAGCGTCACTCCACGAAACGACGGTGGCAGCGCACGATTGTCCTTCGACTCGAAAAAGACATTTTCCACCTGCTGCAAGCCGTATTTGACCAGCATGCCGCCGTAGCGCGCTTTCACCGCATAGCCGCCCATGTACGCCCAGGCCTTGCGTCTTTCACCACCGCCGCCGTCGCGGTCCACGTGCACCATGTCCCCGGAGGCGCCGTCGCCATCGAGCTTGACGGCGCCAAAGAGCGAGGCGTCGACACCGAAACCGATCCGGCCCGAACTCATGCCCGAGACGAAATTCCCCTGCGCGCCTTGCACCCAGCCGCGCTGGGTGCCATAGCCGTTGATGGTCAGGCTGTCGCGGTAGTTCCTGAACAGGATGTTCAGCGTGCTGTCGGCCAGCATGCGGGGCTGCGGCGACCGCGCCTCCGCCGCGCCGAGCGACGGCGCGGTTTGACGCGCATCCCCCCCGCGAATAGCCGGCATGGTCGCCGCCGCCAGCATTTCCGGCACCGGGTAGGCGGCCGCCTCCATCGTGGCGGCGGCGCCGGGCGCCACGTCGTCGCCACCGGCTTGGGCGGACAGGCTGGCCAAAGCGGTCAGCAGCGCAGCTATCATGCGGCCGGCCCGTCCAGCGTCCGCGCCAGCGATTCGAGATACAGCGCGAAGTCGCCCAGATTGGCGACCAGTTGTTGCCCGTTCGGCACAGCGGCGCATTTGGCCAGCCTGTCGGCGGCCGGCAGCGGATGGGTAAAAGCCACCCGCCCGCTCCCCGCCGGCGGCAGCATATCGTGCAGCAGCGCGGCGCGTGGATCGTCGGTCCGGCGCAGCAGCGCCAGAAACGCGTCATAGCCTATCGGCGCCGATTCGCGACCCAACTTGCCGGCGACCGCCCACACCAGCATATCGAACGGGACGAACTGCTGTCCCACCACATCGACCAGCGCCGGCGCAGTACCGAAATTGGCCTGCGACCCGACAAACCCGCACAGCCACCGCGCCAGCGCGTCGATCGGCAGTAAGCCAAGTTCGCCGCAACCGGCCGGCGCCACGCCGAGGCGCAGGCAGCAACTCAATAGCATGTGCACCAGCGACTGCTGATTGACATGGCCGGCGCAAATCGACGGCAGCACGTCATCGACCCGATAAATGCGCGCCGGCAGCCCTTGCGCCTGCGCGCGCACGATCAGCCGGTCCGCCAGATATTTGGTATAGCCATAGCCTGTGGTGCCGGCCGGCGCGCCGCCGTGCACGTCCCCCCCCGTCAGCTTGGCGGCAAGCGAGGAGACGTGATGCACGCGCTTGGCCTTCCCCTCGCGGCAAAACTGAATCAAACCGGCGGTTCCCAACACGTTGGTCGCGAACAGCTGCGCCGCCGGCAGCAGGAAGTTGACCTCCGCGCCGCAATGAATCACCTCGTCGATCTCGCCCGCCTGATGCTCCCACACCTGCGGCGACAGCCCCCACTTCGGCGCGCCCAGGTCGCCCAGCAACACCTTGATACGTGCAAGCGGCAGCGCCTGACCGCGATGCGCCGCGCGGTAGGCGGACGCCAGCCGGTCCAGCGCCGCCTGGCTGCTGGCGCCGCGCAGCAGTACCGACACTTCCAGCGTCGTGGTGCGCAACAGGCATTCCAGCACATGCACGCCGATGCAGCCGGTGGCGCCGGTCAGCAGCACACGGCGGCTGATGGCGGCGGGCACGCCGGTGTTGCTGTACTCGACCTCCGGCAGCGACAGGTTGCCCTGCCCGGACCCATTGCCGCCGGCGCTCAGGAACTTCGCCAGCGCGATCGGCGTCGGATATTCATAGTGCCTCGTCACCGGCACCGTCACGCCGCTGGCTTGCGCCAGCATCAGCGACAGGTTGACCGCCGCCAGCGAATCGCCGCCGTTGTCGAAAAAATCCGAATCCGGACCGATGTCGTTCAGCAGCAGCACGCTGCGGTAGCAATGCACGATCATCTCCAGCATGCCGGCCGCCCCGTCCCGCACGATGGGGGCAATGGTCGCGGGCGCGTTTTGCGCGGCCATCATGTCGATGATGCGCTTGCGATCCAGCTTGCCATTGGGCGACACAGGCAGGGACGCCAACCATAAAACGCGGCGCGGCATATGCGTCATCGGCAGATGGTCGGCCAGCGCGCGGCGCAGACGGGATACTTCGATTTCCCCCGGCGCGGCGTACGCCAGCGCCAGTTCGGCTTCGCCATTCGCGGCCGGCGCCATCAGCGCCACCGCGTCGCTAACGTCGGGGAAGCAGGCCTTCATCGCCAGCGCCAGCTCACCCAGTTCGATGCGCACACCGCGCACCTTGACCTGGTCGTCGGCCCGTCCGGCATATTCGAGCAGTCCGTCCGCGCGCACGCGACCCATGTCGCCGGTGCGGTATACGATCGCGCCCGGCACGTCCGGGAACGGATTCGCCACAAAGGCGCGCGCGGTCAGTTGCGGCAGGTTCAGGTAGCCGGCGCCGACACAGACGCCACCGACGACGATTTCGCCAAGCTCGCCGTCGATCAGGACCCGCATCGACGGATCGACGATGCGCACATGGGTATTATCAATCGGCCGCCCGAGCGGAATGTGCTGCCCGTCCTCGTCGCATACCTCATGGAACACCATGCCGATCGACGCCTCCGTATGGCCATAGGTGTTGATCACGCGGCACTGCGGCAGCAGGCGGCGGAAACTGTGTACCGAAGGGGCGTCGATCTCCTCGCCGCCGATCAAAAGATGGCGCAGGCTGGCCAACTTGGCGCGGGCGACGCTGCCGCTTTCCAGCCCGCGCACCAGAAGCTTGAACAGCGTCGGCACGAAGTCGGTCATGGTGACGCCGTGGCGGGCGATATCATCGACCACGGCATCCAGATCCCAGCGGCCGCGCCGCGCCGGCAGGACCGAGACGCTGCCGCCTGTCAATGGCCACAGCATCTGCCAGATCGACGAATCGAACAGCGGCGCGCTGTTTTGGTACACCACCTGGCGCTGGCCGAAACGGCGCGTCATGTAGCGGAAGCGGTTGGCCAGTCCGGCATGATGGTTCAGCGCGCATTTGGGCACGCCGGTGGAACCGGAGGTGAAGAAACCGTACACCAGATCGGCGTCCGCCCCGCACAACCCTACCACCGGTGTAACGCGATGGCGCTGCGGTTCCAAATCGATCCGGACCACACGAACACCCGCCGCCAACAGCGCCTCGTGACCGTCCGTACCGGCGATCGCGATGGCAGCTTCGGTCGTGGCGGCGACGGCGCGCAGCCGCAGCGCCGGCCAGCCGATATCGACCGGGACGATGACGGCGCCCAGCATCATCGTCGCCAGCCAGGCCACTGGCAGTTCGATCCCGGTGCCGAGCGCGCACAGGACCATGTCCCTGCGCCCGACGCCCTGTTCCCTCAGCATGGCGGCATTGGTTTCGGCGGCCGCCATCAGATCGGCATACGTTATCTCGCTGGCGCCGCAACGCACGGCGATGCCGGAACCATGAGCCCCGGCTGCGGAGCGCACCATATCCAGGACGCTGTCGGCGACGTACGGACGTGCGTGGTCAAACCCAATATTGAGCATACAGTCAACCTCAAAAAGTTAGAAATACGCTAAGTGGCGCTGGCGGGTGCGGCTGGCGGTACAGGTACAGGTACAGGTGCGGGTGCGAGCACGATGCGGATCGCGGCAACGCTGACGATGAAAGTCATGCCGACGCCGGCCAGCGACAGCGGCGACACCGCAAGCCGGCCATCGAACAGCTGGAGCACAATGCTCACCAACGGCGCCCCGGCCATCACCACCATCGTCAGGAACGGCGTCCCGAGCGTGATGCCCCGCTGCAGCAGCACCATCGGGATCACCACGCCGACCACGCTCAGGCCCATGATCAACGCGCCGTGCGCCAGCACCGTCTCGGCCAGCGTCCCCTGCCACAGGGCGTAGCCGCCGGTGACGGCGAGCAGCATGTAGAACCGGTGCGCCATCACCTGGTCGGTGCGGAAACCACGCACGCTCAGTCGTTTCAGGTACACCGTGCTGACTGTCATGAAGTAGCCGCAGCCTATCGCGGCGGCCGCGCCAAGCAAAATGCGCGACTGCTCGAAACCGGCCACCGCCGAGCGGCCCGACAGGCTGCCGTAGAACAGCACCGCGCCGCCGGCCACAAAACCGGCAGCCAGCGCCCAGCGCGCGGGCGTCCGCCGCGCTGGACCGGCGCCGGCTTCGAAGGCGATCGCCACGAACGGCCCCACCGAGCACATTAACGTGGCGGCGACGGCCGGCTCCAGGTTGGCGTAGGCGACATACATCAGTATCCAGCTCAAGCCCGTGGTGACATTGAGCGCACCGATCTCGCGCTTGCCCAGGCCCAGCGCCAGCACCTGCGATGGTCCGTTGCGCTCGCGGTAGCGGCGCACCCCGTAGAACATCAGCGCGGCGCACAGGAAGCTGACGAAGGTGAACGCCGCGATATCGATTTCCTGCAGCAGCATGGCCGCCGTCACGCCGTTGGCGGCGGCCAGCACCGCGTACGCGGCGACAAAGCACAACGCGGCGAGCGGCCGATATACCGTCGCCGGCGCGGGCGCCAAAGACGGTTCGGCGCTTGCGGGCGTATCGGCCGCTCCCCGCATGACCGACGCGCCCATTACGCGGCCTCCGCCTGGCGTACCGAGAACAGGCGCCGGCCGCGCTCCAGTTCACGAATGGTTTCGTAGTCGCGCCGCAGCACCTGCTGGTCGGCGTGCGTGAGATAGACCACGCCCGGGATCGAGAACAGGTCGGTGGTGCGCATGATGCGGTCGCCCACCTCCGGCGTGTGGAAATGGCAGGCATACGACGGCAAATCGCATATCGCCCGCAAGCCGGATATATCCTCGACCGTGCCGCTCTGGTCGGAGATCAAGGCCACGCACATGACGTGCCGGCTCAGCACATACGGCCGGTCCAGGCGCCGCGAAAACGCCTCCGCATCGCAGCAGCGCTCGACGGCCAACGTCACCTGGCTGGCGCCCAGGGCGTCGATCACCGGCTGTTCCAGCATGCTGCCCTGCAGCCGGGCGCCGGTTTCGACCAGCACGGGACCGCGTTCGGTCATCATCACCTCGGAATGCGCCGGACCGTTGCGCACCTCCAGCGCGTCGAGCACCTGGCGCATGTAGCCGGTCAGGCTATCCTGAACCTTCCCCACGGCCGGTAACAGCTCTTCGCAGTCATACAGGTTGGAGGCGCCCGACAGCGCCTTGCGGCGGTCGATCCAGATATCGGAAAAATAATGCCGTCCATCGATCGACACGCTATTGACCACATACTGCGTGCCCGCCAGGTAGGTTTGCGCCAGCACCTGGCGGTTGATGGCGCCCATGCGGTTGCGCTTCCCGATCATGCTGTCGAAGGCGGCGCGCAGCTGGCCGGCGCTGGAACAGAAAAACACGTGGTCGCTCCCGGCGCTGGCGAGCGGCTTGACCACGATCGGCCAGCCGCGCCGCCCGTCCCCCGCCCATTGCAGCAGCGCCTCGACATCATCGGTGCGCAGGCTGTCGGCGGCGGCCAGCCCGGCCTCCAGCAGGGCCTGCGCCATCTCGTATTTGTCGCGGCGGCGGCGGGAACTGGCCACCGGATTGCCGGCCAGTCCCAGCTCGGCGGCCAGCAAATCGGCCAGCTCGACGCCGGTCTCGGCGCCCGCCATGACCCACGCCGCGTGGCCCCCACCCAGCGCCGCCGCCAGTTGGCTGACGCAGTCGTCCAGGTTGCGGTAGACGATGGTGGCGGCGAAGCTGTCCGGCTGGAAGGTGGGCACATAGCTGGACGGGATGGTCGCCGCGCTCTGGATATGAATACTCGGGATGCCGCGCGCGCCGAACTTCGGCGCCAGCTCCGCGCCGGTCGAATAGGCGTCGACGATCACTGCAAATGGTTGGGACATGGTGAACTCCGTTCGCTCTTAGACTAAATACCGCACAACTCGTGCGCGACCAGATCGGCGTAGGATTCGCGGTGGCGTATCAACCGCTGCCGCGCGCCTTCGACCATGACCTCGGCCGGCCTGCCGCGCGAGTTGTACTGGCTCGCCATGCTCATGCCATAGGCGCCGCAGGAGAAAATCGCCAGCAGGTCGCCGCCGTCGAGCGCCGGCATGGCGCGTCCCAGCGCGAAGTAATCGCCGGTTTCGCAGATGGGACCGACGATGTCGATGGCGTCGAAACCTTCGTCGGCGCCGCCATCCTGACCGCGCTGGCCGGGCAAGCCGCTCCAGTGGCCTTCAAAAGCGCCGAAGCTGGCCGGCCAGATCACGTGGCTGGCGCCGTACAAGGTCGGGCGCAACAGCACGTTCATGCCAGCGTCGACGATGGCGATCTTGCGCTCCCAACCCTGCTTGATGTATTCCACGGACGTCAGCAGGATGCCGGCGTTGGCGCTGATCGAGCGGCCCGGTTCGATGATGAAGTGCTTACCGCGCCGTTTGAGGCCCTGCAGACGGTCGCAGATCGCCGCGCCCATCTGCCCCAGCGAACACGATGGCTGCGCCTCGTTGGCGCGGTACTGCGCCGGGAAGCCGCCGCCGATGTTAATGAACTCGATCCTGGCGCCACTGGCCTCGATGCGGTCGGCCAGCTGTTCGACCTTGTCGATGGCCGCCAGATAGGTGGCGGTGGCGGCGATCGGCGACCCCAGATGGACGTGGATGCCAACCACGTCGACATGGCGGTACAGGTTACGCTCGAACAGCGCCTCGGCGCGCAGCAGCGGCACGCCGAACTTGGTCTGGCGTCCGCCGGTGGAGGTTTTTTCATGGGTGTCGGCGTCGGCGACATCCGGATTGACGCGCACCGCCGCCTTGACCCGCTTGCCCGCCGCCCGCGCCACTTCGTCGATGCGCGCCAGTTCGCCCTCCGATTCGGCGTTGAAGAGAAACACGCCGGCATCGATCGCGTAGGTCAACTCGTCGCGCGACTTGCCGACGCCGGCGAAGACGATCTTCTCCGGCGCGGCGCCGGCCTGCAAGGCCCGGTACAACTCGCCGCCGCTGACGACATCCAGCCCGCAGCCCTGCTCCACCAGCAGCTTGAGCACCCCCAGGTTGCTGCAGCTTTTGACCGAGAAGCAGATCAAGGGCTCGATACCGGAGAAGGCATCCCGCACCACCGCGCAGTGATGCTTGAAGGTCTGCGCGCTGTAGACATATACCGGGCTGCCGTGCGCCTCGACGATCGCGCGGGCCGGCACGTCTTCGATGTGCAGCTCGCCGTTCACATAATGAAAATGATCCATCTGGTTCCTTAATAATTTACTGCGGAATTTACTGCGAAATGTGTTGAACGATTCGTTGCCGGCGCCTGGGGCAGCAGCCAGCCACCTTTTTGCAAATAGTCGATGATGGTTTGCGCGCAGCGCTCCGGCGATGCCGTCGAGGTATCGAGCACGATGTCGGCGCGCTGCGGCGCTTCGTAAGGCGAATCGATGCCGGTGAAGTGCCGCAACTGGCCTTCGCGGGCCTTGCGGTACAAGCCCTTCGGATCGCGCCGTTCGCAGACGTCGAGCGCCGCATCGAGATAGATTTCGATGAACTGCGCATCGCCGATCATTTCTTGCACCAGCGCCCGGTCCTGGCGGAACGGCGAGATGAAGGCGGTCAGCACGATCATCCCGGCATCGACGAACAGCTTGCTCACTTCGCCGACGCGGCGGATGTTCTCCACCCTGGCCTGGTGGCTGAAATCGAGATCGCGGCACAGGCCATGGCGCACGTTGTCGCCGTCGAGCACATAGGTCAGGTACCCCTGGCTGAACAATGTTCCCTCCACCAGTCCCGCCAGGGTGCTTTTGCCGGAGCCGCTCAAGCCCGTGAACCACAAAACACAGGGCCTCTGGCGCAACCGCGCGGCGCGCATGCCGCGCACCACGGGGAAGTCGTGCCAGATCAGCGAGGATGACTGGCCGCTCATGTCTGCGCGCTCCCGGCTTGCTGGCGCAGGTAATCGTAAAACGGCAGGTTGGCCTGGTAGAAGCCGCGCAGCTGCTCGTGGTTGTCGACCCTGACCGCGTACTGGCGTTCGATCGGCGCGATGCGGTTGCTGTTGGCCGCATCCAGATGCCAGCGCTTGGTACGTTCCCAGATATCCAGGTGTCCGCCCTCCCATTGCAGCGACTCGGGCAGGTGTTTCAGGCCGGCGCTCTCGCAAAAACGCGCCACCGTTCCGGCGGGATCGGCCACCAGCTTTTCCGCGTCGATGAACAGCGGCCGGGCGCGCGCCTGCAGCCGCACCAGATCGTAGACCCGCGCCAGGTGCTCGTAGCCCACGTCCTCGCAGCGCATCTCCGGGTTGATGTGGTAGTGCGAGTTGATCACGCTGGCCGGCTCGCGCAACATGAAGATATGGGTGGCGTCGCGCAGGTAGCTGGCGCCATCGAGCATGTCGCGGTAATCGTACTCGCAGGTATCCTTGACGAAGACAGCGCCGTCGTCCAGCAAGCGCTCGACGTGCTCGAACAGTGCCGGCGCGGTGTCGAGCCGGCGCGGCTCGGTGCCGGCCCGCCGATGCACGAAGTGGCCGCACGCCGCCAGATCGCACAACGGCTCGTGCAGGATGGTGAAGTCGCCGCGCGCGGCCATCACGCGGACAAAAGCGGTCGATAGCGAGCGCGGTGGCGCCCACATCACAAACAGACGGTGTGCGGTGGAGGTCATGGTCAACTCTCCGGCGCTCAGGCCACCGCTTCGGTGATCCACTTCTGGCCGCCGTGGGCGAAGCGGAACTGCTGCGCGGTGAAACGCGACTTGGCGTAATCGTGCACGCGGTCGACCGTGTAGCTGCCCTTGAAGCAGATCATGTCGACCACGCCGCTGGCGTTGGCGGTCAGTTCCTCGGCGCTGTTGATGGCGGTCTGGGTGGCCGGATCGTACAGGCGGCCGGCGTAGGTCTGGCGCGCGATGAACGGCGACAGGAAGCGCATCAACTCCCAGCCATCCTTGTCGACGGTGGCCTGGAACAGATGGCGCGCGGCGGTGCCCAGCAGGTCCAGCCCGGGGGACTCGTACAAGCCACGGCCCTTGGTGCCGTTCATGCGGTTCTCCAGCACGTTCTTGAGCAGCACGCCATTGCGGCCGGCGATCTGGTTGGCCATGGCGATGGCGCCGTGGGCGCTCAGCTCGACGTCGTTGATGGCCACCGGCAGGCCGTTCCTGAAGGTGATCGAGCAGCGCTCCGGCTGGTCCGGGGCGTCGGCCACGCGCACGCCCATGATCGGCGTCACCGAGTCGGTCGGGTTGGACAGCAGTTCTACCTCGCGGTTCTCGTGCGAAACGCCGCCCAGGTTGGCGTCGACCGAGTGGTGCGCCTTGCCGAGCATCAGGGTCTGGTCGGCGTCGGCGACGAAATCGCTCATCGCCACGCGGCTGCGGAAGCGCTCCGCCGTGGTCGGATCTTCCCACGGCGAGAACGGCAGGATCTCGGGCGCGAACATCTTCAGGTAGTACGTGAAGCGGAATTCATCGTTGCCGCCGTGGACCGCGCCGTGCGCCAGCACGTTGCACTGCCGCTCGCGCAGCGCCGCGACCAGCCCCTTGACCGTCACCGCGCGGGCGATGCCGGTGGTGTTCCAGTAGCCGCCGTCGTATTGGGCCTGCGCCCGCACCGCCTGCAGGAACACCTGCGCGATCTCCTCTTTCAGGTCGATCACCTTGGTGTCCTGCATCAGATCGATGTTGCCGGCGCAGTAGTCGTGCCCCTCCTCGCCCGGCTGCCCGATATCGACCGTGAACTGTTCGTAGGCCACGCCCTCTTCCTTCAGGCGCTGCGTGATGAACAAGCTAACCAGTCCGCCCGAAGCGCAGATACCGATTTTTTTACCTTTGAGTTCTGAGAATTTCAAGATGATGTCCTTGAGGGTTGCGGTTGACGGCGCAGGCGCCGCGGGAAGTGAAACGGATGCGGCTAAAAGGCTATTGCGACCACCACGTCGGCTCGCGGTCCCAGCGATGCCGGCGCAGCATGTCCAGGATGCGCGGGTCCAGCGGCACGGCGCCGGAACAGGCCAGGTTGGCGTCCACGTGGGCCACCGAGCGCATGCCGGGGATCACCGTGGCCACCGAATCGGTGGCGAGGATGAAGCGCAGCGCGATACGCGCCATGTTGGCGTCGGCCGGCAACGCGGTGCGCAGCGCCTCGACCCGCGCCACCGTCGGCGCCAGGTTCTCGGGGACGAAGTAGCTGGCGCGCCAGTCGCCCTCCGGCCAGGTGGTCGTCTCGCGCAGCATGCCGGTCAGCGAACCCTCGTCGAACGGCACCCGGGCGATGACGCCGATATCGAGTTCGCGGCACAGCGGGAACAACTGGTCTTCCGGCGCCTGGTCGAAGATGTTGTAGATGACCTGCACCGAATCGATCAATCCCGTGCGCAGGGTGTCGAGCACATTGGCCGGCTCCCAGCGATTGACGCTGATGCCGACGCCGCCGATCATGCCCTGGCGCTTCAGGTCCTCGACCGCGCGCTGCCAGGATTCCTCGCCGGCCCACGCGTCTTCCCATACGTGGAACTGCAGCAGATCGATGGTATCGGTGCCCAGGCACTCCAGGCTGCGGCCGACGTATTCATGGATGTGCGCCGCCGGGAAGATGTCCTCGATGCGGTCGCCGCGCCGCGACGGCCACTCGCGGTTTTTCGGCGGCACCTTGGTGGCCACGTACAGCTTTTTTTCGGGGTGGTCGCGCAGCGCGCTGCCCAGCATGCGCTCACTTTCACCGCGCCCGTAGATCCAGGCGGTGTCGAAGAAGTTACAGCCACCGACGATCGCGTGGTGCAGCGCCTCCATGCCGGCGCTGGCGCTCGATCCGGTCCATCCACCCTCGCCGCCCGCCACGCCCCACATGCCGTAACCGACGTCGGAAACCTTCCAGGCCAGCCGGCCAAAACGACGATATCTCATAAGCTGATCCGCTTTCCGTTGAAAATTCCAGTGCGTTCAGTATGAAAGTTTTAGCAACGAAAACATAATATCAATATGTTCACATGCTATTCATTCCTGATATAGTTCAGTGATCTGAATTCAAGCGGGGATGCCATGGGCTTTACTTTTCGCCACGTTGAGGTGTTTTGGGCGGTGATGACGTCGGGCAGCACGACCGGCGCGGCCGAGATCCTGCACACCTCGCAGCCGACCATCAGCCGGGAATTGAGCCGGTTCGAGAAGCTGACGCAGCTGACGCTGTTCAAGCGCAGCGGCGGCAAGCTGGTGCCCACCGAGCATGGGCTGATGTTGTTCGACGAGGTCCAGCGCAGCTATCTGGGGCTGGAGCGGATCGGCAACGCGATCGAGGCGCTGCGCCATTTCCGCCACGGGCAGATCGCCGTGGCCTGCCTGCCGGCCTTCTCAAGCACGCTGCTGCCGCGCGCCAGCCAGCACTTTTGCAGCAAGTTCCCCGGGGTGAGTTTGAATATAACGCCGCTCGAGAGCCCGGCCTTGCAGGAGTCGCTGACCAGCCAGCGCTATCACCTCGGGCTGACCGAGGAACCGGGTATTCCGCCGGGGACCAAAATGGAAGCGCTGCTGACGATGGATGTGGTGTGCGTGCTGCCCCCGCGCCACCGCCTGTGCGAAAAGCGCACCTTGACGCCGCAGGATTTTGCGGGCATCGACTTCGTGTATCTGGCGGCCGGCGACCCGTATCGCAAGATGGTCGACAACACGTTCCGCGAGCATGGCGTGGAGCGCAGGATGGTGGTCGAGACGCACAGCGCGGCGGCGGTGTGCGCGACGGTGAGTTTGGGCGTCGGCGTGGCGATCGTCAATCCGCTGACGGCGCTGGAGTATGCGCGGAGCGGGTTGCAGATCCGGCGTTTCTCGCATCCGGTGCCGTATTCGGTGAACCTGGTGACGCCGTTGTTCCGGCCGGATTCGGAGAGCGTCAATAGATTCATCGACGCGCTGCATCATAGCTGCCGGCAGATCAGTGTGGAGCTGGAAAAGATCACCGCGAGCTGACGGCTTGGATTTATCGCGGATGCGCATCGACCACGAAACTACGATATCTCGCGGATACACGTAGGGTGGATTAGGCGGAACGCCGTAATCCGCCATGCATGCGCCGCCGACGACGCATGCATGGCGGATTACGCTGCGCTAATCCGCCCTACGTGTCTCCGGGGTTTTCATACTTCCTGCAGCTTCTTCATCCGGTACGACAACTGCGGGCGGGTGAGGCCCAGCATCCGCGCGGCGGCCGACAGATTGCCGTCGGCGCGCTTGACCGCCGCCAGTATCAGCGTGCTTTCCAGCGCGTCCAGCGACCACGCCTGCGACTTGCCGTCGGCCGCCTCGCCCAGCATCGACGGCAGCACATCCAACAGCTCCGAGCTGACCGTCGCCGCGGGTGCCGCCGCCGCGCCCTGGCTGGTCAACCTGCCCGTCTGCGCCAGCGAAAAGTAGGAAGCCTGCGATTCCTCGCCGCTGGTGAACAGATGCGGCAAATCGATCGGGCCATCCTCGTTGGCGTAGATCACCCCGCGCTCCACCAAATTCTGCAGCTCCCGTATATTCCCCGGGAAGTGATAGTTAAGCAGCGCGTCGACCGCGCGCGCCGTGAACCCCGTCAACCGGCGCTGGTGCTTCTGCCCATAATGCCGCATGAAGTAGCCCATTAAAAGCGGAATGTCGTCGCGGCGGTCGCGCAGCGGCGGCAGATGGATCGGGAACACATTCAGGCGGAAGAACAAATCCTCGCGGAAGCGCCCCTGCCTGATCTCCTCGCGCAGATCGACATTGGTGGCCGCCACCACCCGCACGTCGACCTTCACGCTGCGCACGCCACCGACCCGCTCGACCTCTCCCTCCTGCAAAGCGCGCAGCAACTTGCCCTGCGCGACCAGGCTCAACGTCGCGATCTCGTCGAGGAACAGCGTGCCGCCGCTGGCGCGCTCGAAGCGCCCGGGCCGCGACTGCGTCGCCCCTGTGAAGGCGCCCCGCTCGACGCCGAACAATTCCGATTCGATCAGCGTCTCCGGTATCGCCGCGCAGTTGACGGCGACGAAGGGCTGTTCCTTGCGCTTGCCGATCTGGTGCAGCATGTATGCGAACAGCTCCTTGCCGACGCCCGATTCGCCGGTGAACAGCACCGTGGCCGCCGTCGGCGCCACCCGCTTGAGCATATGGCAGGCCGCGTTGAAGGCCGACGACACGCCCACCATCTCCTTGTCCGCGTAGGGCCGCTCGTCGTCGCCCGCCAGTATCGCGGCCTTCTGGTGCGCGTGCGGTTCGCTATAGGCCGTGGTGCTGACGAAGGCCTCGGCGTTCAGGAAACGCAGGTCCTCCTCGACGTTGTCCCACTCGTCGGCCGGCTTGCCGATCAGGCGGCAGTGCTTGTGCCCCATCGACATGCATTCGATCTCGCGATAAATCGTCAAACGCCCGATCATCGCGCTGGTGTAGCCGATCGCATAGCCGGTCTGCATCCAGCACGCCGGCTCGGTGCCGATGCCGAAATCGGCGGTGTGCACCTCGTCCTCGCCGGAGTGGTGCCACAGGAATTCACCGCGATAGGTCCCCAGTTCCACGTCGAATTCGAAGTGCAGCGCCTCGACCTTGACCGCGCCTTCGAGCGAGTGCATACGCGGACCTGCCGAAAACAGCGCAGCCGGATCGGCATCCGGCCAGCGTTCGCGCAGCAGCTGGGCGTCGCGCGCGCCGGCCGAATAGCCGACCCGCGTCAGCAGCCCGCGCGTGCGCTCGGGGCCTATGCTTTCCAGCAGTTCGCGCCGCAGCGAGCCGAGTGACGTCATGTGCACCAGCTGCATGCGCTGGCCATTCAACCATATGCGGCCATCGCCCGGCGAAAAATGCAGGCTCTGGGTGATGTCGTCCAGGGTCGGTGCCGCGCCCTCGTTCAAATGGGCGCTGTCGCCCCGGTTCAGCATCTTGCCGGTGGCCTGGGATACCTCCGCCAGCGAAACGCGTTCACGCTTGCTCATGTCTCCGCTTTCGTCATTTTTTATCAAATCATACATCGGTAGTTCTCCTGGTTGATCATTTGATCAAGCGGCCCGGCCGCCAGATTGATGCTGCGACGCGCAACCGCGCGTCGTGAATTCGTCGTCCAGCCCGGCGAATCGGTCATGGTGCGCCGCACTAAACCGAAACCACACATCGCTGGCACGCAACTTGTAATAGCTAAGGAAAGAGCGGCAAGCGAACCTTATGCAACTAGCGTGCTAAGGGACGAGAGTGCCCCACCCAATCAACCAAGGAGACAGACATGAGCGACATCCACGGCGCCGGCGGCGCCTTCCTCAGCCCCGCCATCTGGCGCGACCGCATCTTCAACGGCGAATGGATCGCCTCCCAGGGCGGCACCCACGTATTCACGGAACCGGCCACCGGCGAGCAGCTGGGCCGCGTCGGCCTGGCCAACGCCGCCGACATCCTGGTCGCCGGCGTCCAGGCGCGCGCAGCGCAAAAAGCCTGGGCCAAATCGGACTACAAGGAGCGCGCCGCCATCTTCCGCCGCGCCGCCGCGCTGATCGCGCAGCACCACGACGAGCTGTCGACCTGGATCGTGCGCGAGACGGGCGCCATCCGTCCCAAGGCGGATCTCGAACTGCGCGAAGGCATCGCCCACCTGCAGGAAGCGGCGGCCATGCTGACGCAGCCCAAGGGCCAGTTGCTGGCCTCGGCCACCGGCACCATGAGCATCGCGCGCCGCGTGCCGCACGGCGTGGTCGGCGTGATCTCGCCGTTCAACTTCCCGCTGATCCTGTCGATCCGCTCGATCGCGCCGGCGCTCGCCACCGGCAATGCCGTGGTCCACAAGCCGGACCTGCAAACCCCGATCAGCGGCGGCGTGCTGATCGCCCGCATCTTCGAGGCGGCCGGCCTGCCCAAAGGCCTGTTGCACGTGCTGCCGGGCGGCGCCGATGCCGGCCAGGCCATGTGCGGCCACCCGGACATCGGCATGATCGCTTTCACCGGATCGACGGCGGCGGGCCACAGCGTCGGCGAACTGGCCGGCCGCCACCTGAAGAAGATGTCGCTGGAACTGGGCGGCAAAAACTCGCTGATCATCCTCGACGACGCCGATCCGGACGTCGCCGCCTCCAACGTCGCCTGGGCCACCTTCCTGCACCAGGGACAAATCTGCATGTGCGCCGGCCGCATCCTGCTCCAGCGCGGCATCGCCGACGCGGTGATCGAACGCCTGACCCACAAGGCGCGCCATCTGCCGGTCGGCGATCCTATGGGCGGCGACGTCGCGCTCGGACCGTTGATCAGCGCGCGCCAGGTCCAGCGCCTGCACGCCATCGTCGAGGACAGCGTCGCCGGCGGCGCGACGCTGCTGGCCGGCGGCACCTTCGACCGCCAGTTCTACAAACCGACGGTGCTGACAGGCGCGCGTGCCGGCATGCGCTGCTTCGAGGAGGAGCTGTTCGGCCCCGTGGCGTCGATCACGGTGTTCGACACCGACGAGGAAGCCGTCGCGCTGGCCTCGGCGACCACCGGCTGCCTGGCGCTGGGCGTGATCACGCCCGATCTCACCCGCGCGATGCGCATCGCCGACAGCGTGCCGTCCGGCCATGTGCACATCAACGACCAGACCGTGGTGGCCGAGGCGCACGCGCCGTTCGGCGGCGGCGGCACCTCGGGCAACGGCGGCCGCCACGGCGGCACCGTCGACTGGGACGAATTCACGCAACTGCAATGGCTCACGATCAAAACAGAAGCACCGCGCTACCCTTTCTGACACCACGCATAACCGCATAACACCAATAACCACAAGGAGACAACATGAAGTTACGTAACAAGACGATCGTCGTCACCGGCGCCGCGTCGGGCATCGGCGCCGAAGTGGCGCGGCTGGCGCGCTTCGAGGGCGCCAGCGTCATCGGCATGGACCGCAACGATCCAGGCCTCACGCTGGACGGCTTCGTGTCCGTGGACTTGGCCAGCACCGGCAGCATCGACGACGCCATCGCCAAACTGCCGCAGCGCGTGGACGCGTTGTGCAATATCGCCGGCGTGCCGGGCACCGCCAATCCGGCGCTGCTGGCCAAGGTCAATTACCTCGGCCTGCGCTACCTGACCTCGGGCGTGCTGCCGCGCATGCCGGCCGGCGCCTCCATCGTCAATGTCGCCTCCATCCTCGGCGCCGAATGGCCGACGCGCCTCGACCTGCACAAAGAACTGGCGGCCACGGAAGGCTTCGCGGCCGGCCAGGCCTGGCTGGACAAGCATCCGGTGCCGGACGAGACCTGCTACCAGTATTTCAAGGAAGCGCTGATCGTCTGGACCTACGCCCAATCGCAGAAGTGGTTCCTGGAGCATTCGGTACGTATGAACAGCGTGGCGCCGGGACCGGTGTTCACGCCCATCCTGGGCGACTTCGTCTCCATGCTGGGCGAGGAGCGCGTGCAGCGCGACGCGCACCGCATGAAGCGCCCGGCCTACGCCGACGAAATAGCCTCCGTCGTCAGCTTCCTGTGCAGCGACGAATCGCGCTGGATCAGCGGCGTCAACATCCCCGTCGATGGAGGGCTGGCCTCGACCTTTATCTGACATCCAAGACCACTGCACCTAGAACCACACATATAACTAAAACCTGGAGACAGCAATGCATACCAAGAAAAGCCTGAGCCGGAGCATACTGGCCATGGCGGTGACGGCAGCCCTTCCCGCCGCCCACGCCTACGATTTCGAAACGTCCAATCCGGAACTGAAGATCAGCTGGAACAACACTTTCAAGTACAGCGGCGCCTATCGCCTGCAGGACGCCGATTCGCGCCTGCTGGCCGGCGGCTATCCGTCGGCCGGTCCGGGCGATTTCACCGGCTATAACCTCGACGACGGCAACCAGAACTTCCGCAACAAGGGCATCGTCTCGAGCCGGATCGACTGGCTGTCCGAATTCGACCTCGGCACCCGCACGCTGGGCATGCGCATCAGCGCCGCCGGCTGGTACGACGACGCCTATATGGGCACCAACGACAACGGCTCGTCCGCCAGCAACGCCGTCACCCTGAACGGCCAAAGCGCCAACCGCTTCGCAAAAGGCACCAAGGTGCTCCACGGCCGCAATGCCGAACTGCTGGACGCCTTCGTCTTCGCCAAGGGCACCCTGGGCGAGCTACCCGGCACCATCCGCGTCGGCCGCCACACGCTGCAATATGGCGAGAGCCTGTTCTTCGGCGCCAACGGCATCGCCAACGCGCAGGGACCGGTCGACCTGGTCAAGCTGCTCAGCGTACCGGGCGCGCAGTTCAAGGAGATCCTGCGTCCCGTCAACCAGGTCTCCGGCCAGTTGCAGGTGGCGCCGACCGTCTCCATCGGCGGCTACTACCAGTTCGAATGGAGGCCGACCTTGATCCCGGGCGCCGGCAGCTACCTCAGTTCCTACGACGCCGCCGGCGCCGGCGCCACCGCCTTCCTGGTCGCGCCGACCAACAGCGGCGCGCCGGCCTTCATCACCCAGCCGGACATGAAGGCCAAGAACTCCGGCCAGGGCGGCGTGCAGCTCAAGTGGGCGCCGTCGGACTCGGACGTCGAATACGGCTTCTACGCGGCCCGCTACCACGACAAGTCGCCCTACTTCTACCTGGGCTTCGCGCCATCCTTCCCGCCGGGCGCGCCGTCCACCGTACAAGCCGTCTACGCCGAAAACATCCGCACCTTCGGCGTCAGCGCCAGCACCGTGATGCTGGGCGTGAACGTCGCCGCGGAGGCCTCGATCCGCCGCAACACGCCGCTGGTCAGCGACCCGACGCCCAATTTCCTGTCGAGGAACGGCATCGGCACTATCGCCAACAACAGCGGCAATCCGGGTTACGCCGTCGGCAACACGGCGCACATCAACCTGTCGGCGATCTATGTCATGCCGACCAACCCATTCTTCCAGGGCGCCTCGCTGCTCGGCGAAATCGCATGGAACCGCGCCACCAGCGTCGATTTCCAGGGTTCGCTCGATCCGAACACCACGCGCGACGCCACCGCCGCCCGCGTCATCTTCGAACCGGCCTATTACCAGGTCATCGATGGACTGGACCTGACGATCCCGATCGGCATCGGCTATAACATCGACGGCCGTTCGCGCGCCATCTTCAACTTCAACGGCGGCTCCGAACACGGCGGCGACTTCAATATCGGCATCAACGCCACCTACCACCAGGACTGGAAGTTCGGCATCAGCTACGTCAAATTCCTCGGCGGGACCGGCACCTTCCTGAAGAACAACCCGGCAACCAACATGCCCATCCTGAGCTACGCCCAGTCATTGAAGGACCGCGACTACATCTCCTTCAACATCAAACGCTCTTTCTAAGGACATAACTAAAATGAAGACATCCCTGAAACTGGCCGCCGCATCGCTGTCCATCACCCTGGCCGCCGCGCTGCCGATGCACGCCGGCGCCGCCGTCACCGCCGACGAAGCGGCCAAACTGCAAACCACGCTGACGCCGCTGGGCGCCGAGAAAGCCGGCAACAAGGACGGCTCGATTCCCGCTTGGGAAGGCGCCTACGCCAAGGTGCCGGCGGGCTTCAAGCCGGGCGACTTCCGCGCCGATCCGTTCGCCGCCGAAAAGCCGGTACTGGCCATCACCGGCAAGAACGTCGACCAGTACGCGGCCAAGCTGTCCGCCGCCACGGTGGCGATGCTGAAAAAGTACCCGAACTACCGGCTCGACATCTACCCTACCCATCGCACCGGCGGCGCCCCTGCCTGGGTCTATGAAAACACATTCAAAAACGCCACCCGCGCCAAGTCGGTCGACGGCGGCTACGGCGCCGAAGGAGCCTACGGCGGCATCCCGTTCCCGATCCCCAAAACCGGCTACGAGGCGATCATGAACCACCGTCTGGCATGGACCGGCGAGGCGGCGATCATGCCGCTGCGGACCGTCATCGTCACCCCCGACGGCAAGCGCGCCACCGCCACCGAAGCCGAACAGACCTTCATGCGCCCTTACTACTTCAAGGACGGCAGCCTGGATAAATTCGACGGCATCTACCAGTTCGGCCGCCTGATCACGCGCGCGCCCGCCTCCAAGGCAGGCGAAGGCATCCTGGTCCACGACGGCATCAACGAGGCCAAGCCGCGCGCCATCTGGCAGTACCTGGTGGGCCAGCGCCGCGTGCGCCGCGCGCCGTCGGTGTCGTACGACACGCCCGATTCGGTCACCTCCGGCATCGGCTTGTTCGACGAAGCGTTCATGCTGTTCGGGCCTATCGACCACCACGAGCTGAAACTGGTCGGCAAAAAAGAGATGTACATCCCGTACAACAACAACCGCGCGGGCAGCGCCAAGATCGCGGACCTGGTAGGCCCGCAGTTCCTCAATCCGGACCTGGTGCGCTGGGAACTGCACCGCGTGTGGGAAGTCGAAGCGACGCTCATCCCCGGCAAACGCCACGTGGTGACCAAACGCCGCTACTACCTCGACGAGGATACCTGGCAGATCATCCTGGTGGACGGCTACGACGCCCAAGGCCAGATCTGGCGCGGCAACTACACCTTGACCCTGATGGCGCCGGACATCCCGGCGGTGCTGGGCAATGTCATGTGGGGCACGTACAACGTGCAGACCGGCGCCTATCTGCTGAACGAGGCATCCAATGAAATGCCGACCCAGTACAAAGTCATTCCGCGCCTGCCGGCCAGCTACTTTGGCCCCGAAGAGTTGGCAAATCAAGGTTCGCGCTAAGCCTTAGACCACTGAAAGGTAAATGATGGTCAGATCGAATCCACTCTTCACACGCTTCCGCGCGGCGCCGCTGGCCGCGGCCATGACCTTGGCGCTGGTCGCCGGCGCCGTCCATGCAAACACCGGCGACAAGGTGGCGGTGCCGGCGGCCCTGGCCCAGCCGGCGCTGGTCACGCCCAAGGCGCTGCACGCGGCGATGCTGGCGGTCGGCGGCGCCGGCACGCGGCTGGTGGCGGCCGGCGAACGGGGCATCATCCTGTACTCCGACGACGCCGGCAAATCCTGGCGCCAGGCGGCGGTGCCGGTCAGCGTCAGCCTCACGGCGCTGCAGTTCGTCGACAGCAAGAACGGGTGGGCTGTCGGCCATCAGGGCGTGGTGCTGCGCACCACGGACGGTGGCGCCACGTGGCAAAAGCGGCTCGACGGCATCCAGGCCGCCGCGCTGGTGCTGAGCGACGCCAGCGCCTCCTTCGGCCCGGAGCGCGACAAGGCGGTGGCGGACGCCCAGCGCCTTGTCGACGACGGTCCGGACAAGCCTTTCCTCGATCTGTACTTCGATAGCCCCACCAGCGGCTATGTGCTGGGCGCCTACAACATGATGTTCCGCACCGTCGATGGCGGCGCCACCTGGCAGCCCTGGCAAAGCCGCGTCGCCAATCCCAAGGGACTGCACCTGTACGGCATGCGCGGCACCGCCAACGCCATCTACCTGGCCGGTGAACAGGGCCTGCTGCTGCGCTCCACCGACAAGGGCGATAGTTTCAGCGCCCTGCCGACGCCGTACAAGGGCAGCTATTTCGGGCTGCTCTCCGCGCGCGGCGGCGTGCTGCTGGCGTACGGCTTGCGCGGCAACGCGTTCCGCTCCACCGACCAGGGCATGACATGGAGCCAGGTCACGACCGGGGTCCAGGCGTCGCTGGCCGCCGGCACGGTGATGAGCGACGGCGCCGTGGTGCTGGTCAGCCAGGGCGGCGACGTGCTGGTGAGCCGCGACGACGGCCGCACCTTTGCCGCGCAGGCGGGTACCGCGCTGCCGCTGGCGGCGGTCACGCAGGCCGGCGACGGCGCGCTGGTGGTGGCCGGATTACGCGGCGTGCGCCGAATCGCGGAAACACGTAGGGCGGATTAGCGCAGCGTAATCGGCCATCGATGAACAGCCGTCGGCGCATGCATGGCCGATTACGGCGTTCCGCCTAATCCGCCCTACGTGGATCAGAGCCCCTCTCTTATACGAACATGGTTGGAGCATCATGAACACAGATAACGACTTGGAACAACAGCCTGTCATACGGCGACTCGAGGACTTCGACACCGCCTCCGGCAATCTCGGCGAACGCGCGCTATTCAATTACCGCCCGCTGGTGATTTTCCTCTGCCTGCTGGCGACGATCGTGCTGGGCTTCCAGGCCACGCGCATCAAGCTCAATGCCAGCTTCGAGAAGATGATCCCCAGCGCCCACCCCTACGTGGTGAACTACCTGGCCAATAAGAGCGATCTCAATGGCCTGGGCAACTCGGTGCGCATCGCGGTGGAGGCAAAGAACGGCACCATCTACGACCGCGCCTACCTCGACACCCTGCAGCGCCTCAACGACGAGTTGTTCCTGTTGCCGGGCGTCGACCGGCCTTTCATGAAGTCGCTGTGGACCCCAAGCACGCGCTGGGCCGCCGTGACCGAGGATGGCCTCGATGGCGGCACCGTCATCCCGGACGGCTACGACGGCTCCACCGCAAGCCTCGAGCAGCTGCGCGCCAATATCGCCCGTTCCGGCGAAATCGGCCAACTGGTGGCCTCCAACTTCAAATCCAGCATCGTCTTCGTGCCGCTGATGGACAAGGTGCCGCAAACCGGCGAGGCGCTGGACTACCGCGTGCTGTCCGAAAGCCTGGAGAAGATCCGTGTCAAGTACGAGAAGGAAGGCGTCAACATCCACATCACCGGCTTCGCCAAGATCGTCGGCGACCTGATCGAGGGCCTGCAGCAGGTGCTGCTGTTCTTCGTGCTGGCGATCGCCATCTGCGGCGGCGTGCTTTACTGGTACACGCGCTGCTGGCGCAGCACCACGCTGGTGGTGGTATGTTCGCTGGTGGCGGTGCTGTGGCAATGCGGCCTGCTCGCCACCCTGCACTACGAGCTCGATCCCTACTCCATCCTGGTGCCGTTCCTGGTGTTCGCCATCGGCATGAGCCACGGCGCCCAGAAAATGAACGGCATCATGCAGGACGTCGGACGCGGCACGCACCGCGTGGTCGCCGCCCGCTACACTTTCCGCCGCCTGTTCGCCGCCGGCCTGACCGCGCTGCTATGCGACGCGGTCGGCTTCCTGGTCTTGGTCAGCATCCAGATCAAGGTGATCCAGGATCTCGCCGTCATCGCCAGCATCGGCGTGGCGGTGCTGATCTTAACCAATCTGGTATTGCTGCCGGTGCTGCTGTCGTACACCGGCGTCAGCGCCAAGGCGGCGCAACGCACCCTCCAGGCCGACAGTGGCGGCGACAAGAAACAACCATGGCTGTGGACCTTCCTCGACCGCTTTACCCAGCGCCGCTGGGCGGCGGTCACCGTGGCCGCCAGCGTGCTGCTGGGCGGCCTGGGTTTCGCCTACAGCCTCAATCTCAAGGTCGGCGATCTCGATCCGGGCGCGCCGGAGCTGCGCGCGGACTCGCGCTACAACCGCGACAACGGCTACCTGGTGTCCAACTACGCCGCCAGCTCGGACATCTTCGTCGTCATGATCAAGACGCCGCCGGACCAGTGCACCCAATACGGCACCTTGTCCAAGGTGGACGAACTGGCGTGGCAATTGGAACAGCTGCCCGGCGTCGACTCGACCAACTCGATGGCGGCGCTGAGCAAACTGGCCACCACCGGCTACAACGAAGGCAACTTCAAATGGTTTGACCTGATCCCCAACGCCGGCGCGCTGGGCGCCGTGCAAACCCGCGCGCCGCGCGAGTTGTTCAACCAAAGCTGCTCGCTGCTGTCGCTGTACGTCTACCTGAAGGACCACAAGGCCGAAACGCTCACCCGCGTGGTGGACGCGGTCGAAGCCTTCGCCGCCGCCAACAACACGCCGGACGTGCAGTTCCAGCTGGCGGCCGGCAGCGCCGGTATCGAGGCGGCCACCAACATCGTCGTCAAGAAGGCCATGCGCGACATGCTGTTCTGGGTTTATGGCGCCGTGATCCTGCTGTGCTACGCCACCTTCCGCTCATGGCGCGCGGTGCTGGTGGCGGTGCTGCCGCTGGTGCTCACGTCGATCCTGTGCGAAGTGCTGATGGTGGTGCTGGGCATGGGCGTCAAAGTGGCTACTTTGCCGGTGATCGCGCTGGGCGTCGGCATCGGTGTCGACTATGCGCTGTATGTGCTCAGCGTGATGTTGAGCCGCATGCGCGCCGGCGACAGCCTGTCGGCGGCCTATCTGCACGCGCTGCAGTTCACCGGCCGCGTCGTCATCCTGACCGGCGTGACCCTGGCGGTGGCGGTGGCGACCTGGCTGTTCTCGTCGATCAAATTCCAGGCCGATATGGGTATCCTGCTGGCCTTCATGTTCTTGTGGAATATGGTCGGCGCCCTGGTGCTGGTGCCCGCGCTGGCGCACTTCCTGATGCCGGGGAAGACGGCACGCCAGCCGTCGCCACCGGGCGTCAAGGCCGATCCGGCCACGCCGGCCCCCGAATCGCTGCGACACACCGAAACGGGCGCCGTGGTCGGCCGCGAGGACCTGCACGACACCCACGCCTGGCTTGGCCTGCCGTACGCGCAACCGCCGATTGGACCGCTGCGCTGGAAGGCGCCCCGCCCCGCGCTGCCGTGGGAAGGCGTGCGCCAGGCGACCGCCTGCGGACAGCCGGCGATGCAGCCGGGCGGCGTCACGCTGGAGCTGCCGCCCGACCAATGGGGCCAGCCTGCCGGCGCCGAGGACTGCCTGTCGCTCAACATCTTCGCGCCGCGAACCGCCGCGGGGGCGGTCGGGCAGCGCGCCAAGGCCTTGCCGGTGATGTTCTGGATACACGGGGGCGCCAACTCCTCCGGCACCGCCGCCACCTACACCACGCTGCGCAATCTGGCGGGACACGACCAGGTGATCGTGGTGTCGGCCAACTACCGCCTCGGCATCTTCGGCTGGTTCAGTCTCGAAGAGCTGGCGCGGGAGGACGACACGCCGGCCGACCGCTCCGGCAATTTCGGCACGCTGGACCTGATCGCGGCCCTGGAATGGGTGCAGCGGAATATCGCCTCGTTCGGCGGAGATCCGCGCAACGTCACCATCTTCGGCGAATCGGCCGGCGGGTGGAATGTCTACACGCTGCTCGCCAGTCCGCTGGCGGCGGGCCTGTTCCACAAGGCGATCGCGCAATCGCCGATAACGGCCAGCCATACGCTTGCGCAGGCGCGCAACTACACCGACGACGCGCAACCGGGCCACGCTGTCAGCTCGCGCGAGCTGCTGTGCGAATGGCTGCAACGGGACGGCCGGGCCGCCGACCGGGCGGCGGCCAAGGCGCTGATCGCGTCGATGACGGCGGACGACATCGAGGCATTCGCGCGCGGCCTGCCGCCGCAAGCCATGCTGGCGCCGATCAAACAGGGTGCGCTCAACTTCTACGACTCGCCCACGGTTATACAGGACGGCTACGTGCTGCCGGCCGGGCCGCTGGCCGAGGTGTTCTCGGACCGCAGCCGCTATCACGCGGTGCCATTCATCGTCGGCACCAACCGCGACGAGTACAAGACCTTCATGTCCAATAATCCGGACTACGTGCGCATGCTGTTCGGGAAGCTGCCGGTGATGCGCGACCGCGCCCGCTACCAGCGGCACGCGGCCTACATGTCCGACCTGTGGCAGACCAACTGCGCACTCGCCCCGGCCGGCGCGATGATCGCCTCCGGCCATAAGGATGTCTGGGTCTATCGCTTCGATTGGGACGAACAGCCGGCGATTCCGCTGATCCAGCCGCAGATTTTGCTGGGGGCGGCGCACGTGCTGGAAGTGGCGTTCGTGTTCCGCGATCTGGATGGCGAGTTCGATCCGTTCCGCTCCTTCACTCCGGCCAATCTGCCGGGACGCAAGGAGGTCTCGGATGCGATGGCCGGTTACTGGACGCACTTCGCCCGTCATGGAGAGCCAGGGGGCGCCGCGCTGCCGGAATGGCGCCGCTGGAGCGCCGACACCGCGCAACCGCGCCTGATGGTGTTCGACACCAGCAAGGACGGCGGCACGCGCATGGTGGCGCATGACGGCAGCCTGGCCGCGCTGAAAACCTCGCTGGCGCAGGACGCGTCGATGCAAAACGATCCGCGCGAGCGCAGCGAACTGTATGGGCGCATGTTCCTGTGGTCGATTTTTGGCGGGCGGGAGGCGGCGCCGGTACTGGCGGCGTTCGCGCGCAAGCATGGTTACACGGGCCAGCCCGAGATGCTGAAACCTACGTATTGGCCGTAGCATGCGCCGCCGTGACGCATGCATGGCCGATTACGCTTCGCTAATCCGCCCTGCGTGGATCCGTTGTGCGCATGTGACAACGATTCCTGCGGATTGCGCCCAATGCTGCGATGCAATATTATTTTTGTAGTTATGTCATGTCCCGATTGAATAAGGACGCTTCCTTATGCTACTCTTTCAGCACACATACCGGCACAGCCCCGTAAAACCGGGCATTGGTGGTGATATGCCGCAGACGCGAGGTTATCTTGTGCAGCGCGGCAAGCAGGCTGAAAAACCAGTGTTTCTTTGAAGCGAGGGTACATATGGCTGAGTCAAGTTCATTCGCACGCGATGGTCACTACATAGTCTGTACGCCGGTAAAGTCGGAGGATGGCAAGTACCGGCCGCGTTTCCGTATTTATCGCGGCACCACGTCGGCCTGCGAGATGGTCCATGAGCAGACCTACCCGTTGGAGGAATTCGGTTCGCCTCCCGACGCCAATCGCTACGCGGCCCAATTGGCCACGTACTGGCTCGATCAATGGCCGATCAAGGGATCCTACATTCGCGCCACAGACGGACGCACGTTTTCGTATCTGGGAACATACAGCGTTGGCCATGGCGCCGACTGGAACGCGCGCGTCTATTGCGACGGCGATTTGAAGGGAACGCCGAGCGGCGTCTTCATCTACAACTTTTTCCGCCACGAGAACATCACGCACGCGGCGGAAAATATGATCGTCGAATCGATCAACCACGGTATCGGCATCAGGGACTGACGCCGATACCGTAGGTCTTTAAAACTTCGCGCGCACGCCGAACACCACGTTACGGCCCGGCAGCGGCGAGATATCCTTCAACACCGACGTCGATACGCGAATTTCCTCGTTGGTCAGATTCTTCGCCAGCAGGAACCACGTCAAATCGTACGCGCCGATCTTCTGCGAGTACGAGACATTGGCGTTGACCTGGTTATAGCCCGGCGTATCGGTGCTCTCGAACGTGGCCAGGCGATCCTGCGACTGCGCGTGCACCAGCGACAGGCCGGCGCGCCATTGTCCCATCTTGTAACCGGTGCTTGCGCCGACGCGGGTGGCGGGTTGCAGCGGCAGGTTGCCGCCTCGATCCAGCTTGCCGCGTGTGGTATCGGCAAACACGCGGCCCGACCAGCCGGCGCCGTGCGGATTGTATTCCAGCTCCGCCTCGGCGCCCTGGATGGTGGCATCGGCCTGCAGGAAGATACGCTGGCGCAGTTCGTCGCCCGGATTGCCCTCTTCGTCCACCAGCTGGCCGGTGATCTGGCCGTAAATGAAATCGCTCACCTTGTTACGGAACAGGTTGGCCTTCCAGCGCACCAGGCCCGTGGTCTTCTGCAGCGACAGCTCGATATTGCGCGAGGTCTCCTTGTTGAAATCGGCGTTACCGATATCGAAGGTGACGGTGGCGTCGTGCGGACCGGCCGAATACAGTTCCTCGGTTGCCGGTGCGCGCTGCGCGTACGACAGCGTCGCGCCCAAGCCATAACCAGGCACGAACGGCCACATGCCGCCAACCGATGCAGACTTCAGATCGAACGAGCGATCGACGCCGGTGACCGGCTTGCGCTTGACGCGCTCCACGCGCGCGCCGGCGTTCACGCGCACCACGCCGACCTCGGTCTCCTCGACCAGGAAGGCGGCGGTGGACGTCGAATGGGTGACCGGCACCGTATCGGCGCCGCCTTCGGCGCTCAGCGCCGAGAAGTGCGTGTTCTCGGTCTGCACGCCGAAGGTGCCATGCCAGCCGGCGACCGGCTTGTGCGTCAGTTCGGCGCGCGTTTCCAGCGAACGGTTCTTGAAGATCACCTCCGGCTGGTTCTCGTCGTTGAGCTCCGCGTGTTCGTAGTCGGTGTAGCCGGCCTTGAACTTGAACGATTCGAATCCCGGCAGCGGCGCTTTCACCAGGCTGTCGAAGTCGTAGCGGGTCTGCTTCTGGTCGATCTTCGAACCTTCGTCGCTCGGAATGCCATACAGGTTGGTCAGGTGCGATACCGACGCGCCGACGAAGCCCCAGCTGTCGACATACGACGAGCCGACACCGGCGTTGCGCTGGCGCGTCTCCGAGTGCGGCAGGCGGCCGGACGCCGAATCGGGATCGTTGAGCACACGGTTGCCGGGGATTTTGTAGTCGTCGGTGTTGCGCGCGTTGCCGTCCACGTGCCAGGCCATTTTGCCCACCGAGCCGTCCAGGGTGCCGGACGCGTTGCGGCCGTCGTCGACCGTGCTGCCGCGCGCTTCCAGTTGACCGGTGAGCTTAGGTTCCAGCACGGTCGGAATACGTTCGTTGACGATGTTAACCAGGCCGCCGATGGCGCCCGAGCCATACAGTAGTGCCGCCGGGCCGCGCAGGATCTCGATCTGCTGCGCCACCGCGCCCTCGCCGGCCACCGCGTGGTCGTTCGACAGGCCGGAGACGTCGGAGACGGCCATGCCGTTCTCCAGCATCTTGACGCGCGCGCCTTCCAGGCCGCGAATGATCGGACGCGAAGCGCCGGCGCCGAAGGCCGACGCCGACACGCCCAACTCCTGCGACAGCGTCTCGCCGAGCGAGCTGCCTACCTTGTCGCGCAACTCGTCGCCCGACAGCACCTTGGCCGGGGTCAGAATCTGGTCGCTGTCGGAGTCGCCGAAAGGCGTGGCGGTGACGATCACGCGCGGAACGGTGCCGTCGGTGGACTTGGTGGCGGTGGACTGCGCGTGCGCCAAGGTGGACAAGGCGGACAGGATCGCGCTGGCCAGCAGCGTGCGTGGGATATTCATGGGTAAACCTCTAGCTAAAAAACATGACAGGTCGCACCGTGGATAGCCGAAGCCGGACCACGGTGACGCAAAATTCAGGACGGATTTCGGGTGTCAGGCCAGAGGGGGAGCGCGGGACTGGAAGACGCAAACGGTGCGTTCGCAGGCGGTAAGGGTGGCGGGCGTGGCGATCACGCCGCCGCCGACGGCGACGACGGCGATCGTCATCGGCTGCGAAGTGAGCGTCGCCGCCACCTGGGCGACGGTGACGCATTCGGCGCAGACCTTGTGCACCGCGATGCGTTTGCGGTGTTCGGCCTGCTCCTCGCTGCTGAACTCCGCGTCCGACTGCGTTACGTCGATCCAATGCGAATAGACGTGCGCCGCCCCGATCTGCTGCGTGAAGAGCAGCAGAAACGCGAGAAACACATGAATGATCGGACGGCGATGCATCGGTCGGAGTTGGCCGGTGGGGTAGCAAAGGCGTTATTCTAACCGCAACGCACAAAAAAGGGGGCCGGCAAACGGGGCTGCCTAAGAGCAAGGGGCGCTAGTCCTACATGCAAGCCGCTTGCACGCCGACAGCCGTCGAGCTCATCAGTAGTTACGATGGGCTACACCCATCTAAAGGACAAAACATGAAAAAGCTCACCACTCCGGCCAAATTCGCCCTCGCATTGATACTCACGGCAGCCGCCGTCACCGGTTGCAAGAAACAGGATGTCGATCCGGTCACGCCGGAAACGAAAATCGGCGCCACCCCGGACGCGGGCAATATCACCCCGCCAGTGCCGGGCAATGAAATGCCGCCTCCGGCAGCCGCCGCCCCGAATCCCATGCCGATGCCGGAAGCGAACACCCCGGCATCGCACTAAGGCGAGAGAGGCCGCGACCAAGGCAACAACAAAATTACGCGGCCTCCGCGTGCTTCAGATCAACCACAACACCCGCCTCGCGCTTCCTGCGCGACAAATTGCTGCGCTGGTTCTCCGGCGCCGCGCTCAACACCTTATACACGATATGCCGCGGCACGCCATGGCTCATGGCGTACTCCGCTGCGGGCTGCAAACCTTCCAGCGGAAGGAGTTCCAACGCCTCGTCCATGATGGCGGCGGTAGCGGTGGGTTTTCGGCGGTCTGATAAGGGCATTTTTCAATTCCACTAAAGATATTTAACAGAATTCAGTTTACTCCAGTCAACGTCATCCGTATGTTCGCCAGTTCACCCCGCCGTCTGCGCCGGGCCGATTCGTATGGCGATCGACTTGGCCGCCGGTACCATGCTCTCCAGCGCATGATGTTCCAAAGCCATCAAAGGATTACACTCAGGAAAATATCCTGCCACACATCCAGGCGGCACGTTATACGCCACCAGCCGCAGCGCGGACACACTACGCGCGATACCGTCGCCGGTCACGGCGCTGGCATCGACCAGATCGCCCTCCCTCAGCCCCAGCCGCGCGATATCGGCCTCATTGATCAGCAGCACCCGCCGGCCGCCATGGATACCGCGAAAACCATCGTTCTCGTTGTAGATCGTCGTGTTGAACTGGCTGTCGCTGCGCACCGTGAACAAGCGCAGCACGTCGCCCCGCGGCGGCAGCTGGTCGGGATCGGCATCCAGCACGGTCGGCGCGATGAAGTTCGCGCGCCCGTTCGGCGTCTTCCATTTGCGCTCCGCTGCTGGCACCGGCCGGGGGAATCCGCCCGGCGTCCACATGCGCGCGTTGAAATCGTGGAATATCTCCGGATAGGTCTCGGCGATGGCGTCGCGGACGGTGGCATAGTCGGCCACCCACGCATCCCAATCGACGGCGGGATTCGCCGGCAACGTCGCCTTCGCCAGCCCGGCGATGATCGCTGGTTCCGAGCGCAGCAGTTCGCCGGCCGGCTCCGCCCTGCCCTTCGAACCGTGCATGCGGCCGGTGCTATCCTCCACCGACACCGCCTGCTCGCCGCCGGCCTGCCGGTCCACCTCCAGCCGTCCCAGGCAAGGCAAAATGTATGACACCGCCCCATGCACCAGATGACTGCGGTTCAGCTTGGTTGCAACCTGCACGGTCAGCCGTAGCCGCGACCACGCCGCCTCCACGCGGACCGTGTCGGGCACGGCCCGGACGAAATTGCCGCCCAGCCCGATGAACGCCCGCACCGAGCCGTCGAGCACGCCCTCGCAGGTCTCGACGGTGTTCAGCCCCTTGTCGCGTGGCGGCTCGAAGCCGTACTGTTTCGCCAACTGATCGAGCGGCGCCAGTTCCGGCTTCTCCGTGATGCCCACGGTGCGCTGGCCCTGCACATTGGAATGCCCGCGCACCGGACAGATGCCGGCGCCGGGCTTGCCGATATTGCCGCGCAACAGCAACAGATTCGACAGCATCTCCACATTCTGCACGCCCAGACGGTGCTGCGTCAGGCCCATCCCGAACACGCCGATCACCTTGCTCGCGCTGGCATACACGGCCGCCACCTCCTCCAGGTCGCGGCGGGCCAGACCGGAGTGTCGCTCGATCTCGCTCCAGCTTTCCTCTCGCGCGCATTCGACCAGCGCGTCCAGGCCGGCCGTATGCTCGGCGATAAACCCGGTATCGAGCACGCGCGGCGTGCCGGCGGCCAGGGCGGCGTCATCTGCCGCGATCAGCGCCTTGCACAAGCCCAGCATCGCCGCGCTGTCACCGCCGGCCCGCACCTGCAAATAATGCGTGCTGATGGTGGTCTCGGCGCCGGTCAGCATTTCGGCCGGCGACTGCGGATTGGCGAAGTGCAGCAGACCGGTCTCGCGCAGCGGATTGAAAGTGATGATGGGAACGCCCCGGCGGCGCGCCTCCTGCAACTGGTGCAGCATCCTCGGGCTGTTGGTGCCGACGTTCTGCCCGAAGAAAAGGATGCAGTCAGTGTGCTCGAAATCCTCCAGCGACACGGTGCCGATCGGCACGCCGATGGTTTTGGGCAACGCCACCGAGGTACTCTCGTGACACATATTGGAGCTGTCCGGCAGGTTGTTACAGCCATAGAGCCGCGCCAGCAACTGGTACATATACGACGCCTCCAGCGAAGCGCGGCCGGAGCAGTAGAACACCGTGCTTTTCGGCTCCAGCGCCTTCAGTTCGTGCCCGATCCCGGCGAACGCGCTGTCCCAGTCGACCGGCACGTAGCGGTCGCTGTCGGCATCCCAACGCAAAGGTGTCGTCAACCGCCCCACCGCCTCCAGCCGATGGTCGCTCCAGCCCCGCAGCTCGCCGACCGTGTGCTCCTCGAAAAAGCCGGCGTCGCAGCGCTTGCCCGTGACTTCCCAGGCGGTGGCCTTGGCGCCGCTCTCACAGAACTCGAAAGGATGGGGATTGGCCGGCTTGGCCCAGGCGCAGCTGACGCAGGCGACACCGTCGGTTTTGTTCAAGTGGACCAGCAGCTTGCCGCCCTCGAACGGCACATGCTCGGTCAGCAGTGCCGTGGCGACCTTCTTCACCGAACCCCAGCCGCCGGCGGGATGTGGATAGGGTTCGGGTGTGGTGGATTTCATGGACCGTCCTTGATAAAAGTATCGGTCCATTCTAGGTCCCGGGACTGCCGGCCTCTGTATGTCAACGCACTAAGCCGACGACATCGAGGCCGGCGTCCCGGGTCAACTTAGAACATATAGGTCAGACTGAACCGCAAAGTCCGTCCGAACAACGGCCTGGCCACGCCACGGTTGCGCGAGCCGTCCGGCGACAGCAGATCGTTGAACAGCGGGTCGCCTTCCGTGAACGACAGCTGGTTGGTCAGGTTGGCCACGTGCAGGTGGGCACTCAGACGCTCGGTGATCTGGTACTGCGCGCCCGCGTTGATGATGTGATACGACGGGAACAGGGTCACGTTGCTGTCGGACGCCTCGGAGAAGCGCGAACCGTAGTGCTGGTATTGCGCGTACACGCTCACCGGAATGTCGGTCAGCGGCTTGAGGTCGAACGACGGCATAAAGTTGAACATCACCTTCGGCAGACGGCGCGGGCGACGTCCATCCTCGCTGACCTGCACATAGTGATAACCGGTGATGACACCCTGCGCGTCCTTGTCCTCCTGCGTGGTGGTGTAATTGGCACCCTTGACCTTCGGATTTTGCATCACCATATTACCCTTTAACTCCAGGCCCTGGATAGCGGCCGGACGCCATGACAACTCGATTTCCGCGCCGACGTTCTGGATGCCGCGCTGATAAAGCTGCGCCACGTCCGGGCAGGAATTGATCTGCGTCACGCCACCGGCGCTGGTGCATTGCGACGACTGGATGTCCTTGTAGATGTTGACCGCGCTGCGCGGCGAGAACTTGTTATAGAACGCCGCCACCGACGCGCCGAAGCCACGGGTCAGATAGCGCAAGCCCATTTCGTACTGGCGGATATGCTCCACCGCACTGACTTCCACCGTCCGGCCATTGACGACGGTGGCCGTTGCCGTCGTCAGATTGTTGATGTCCTCGAGACTGGGCAGACGGAAGGAGTCGGACGCCAGGCCATAGACGGCAAAGGCCTTGCTAAAGCTGTAGTTACCACCCAGCGACCAGCCGAAGCCGTGATAGGTCTTGTTCAAGGTCTGCGGAGTCCCCGGCAGGCTCACTTCATTGTCCGCCGTCGTATCCTGGGTCGAGCCGACAACCACATTGGCCGGCGTCAGATCGGTGATGACGTTGCGATCGCGCCGCACGCCGTCCGCCTTCAGGTTTTGCCAACGCACGCCGGCATCGATCTTCAGCTTCTTGTCCATGGTTTCCCAGTGGTCGAGCAGGTAGGCGGCGTTGCCGTCGCCCCGGATGTCGCTGACAAAACCGCCCCATCCCGGCAGGATCGCGCCGCCCTGCGTCAGGCTCGGGCCGACCTGGTTGCCCTGCGCGTCCACAGCGATCAGATCGACCGGACGCGATTGATTGGACACGTCGCTGACCAACAGCGCCTGCTGGAAGTTGGGCTTGTAGCTGTAGCGGCTCTTGTACACGCCGAAGGTCAGATCGTGCGAACCTTTCAGTTCGAAGGACTTCTGCGTCTTGAGGTCGAGCGAGGTGCTGGAGGCGTCGACGTCGGCGACGAACGGGATCATGAAGTTCAGGTTCGCGGATGCGGGTACCGCCGTGCCGTCGTTCAGATAGCGTCCAGCCACGCCGGTGGCCTTGGCGTAGCGCCTGGTGAAGTCCTCGCGGCTGATGTTGGCGAAGGCGCCGCAGGCCTGGCTGCTCGGCACGTTGAAGAACCCAATCAGCTTGGCGTTATTCAGGTTGCAGGCAAGCGCCGCGCCGTGCGCCGGCGAGATCACGTCGTTCTGATAGCGGGCGTTGAGGAAGTTGGTCGACGTGGCCGTGTCGTTACCGGTGAAGACGGCGTTGAAGCCGTTGCTGCCGGTGGTGTGCCGCAGCCCGGCGGACAGCTTCCAGCCGTCCTTCAACTCGTGCGAGCCGCTCAGCGTGAAGATCTTGAAGTCCGGATGGATGCCGTCGGCCTGGTCGATCGTGCGCGTGCCGTACTCGCCGATCATGTTGAACTTGCGGTTGTACGGCGAAGCCGTGGTGCCGTGCGCGAAATCGATGCCCAGCGGCTCGATGGTGTCCTGGTTGATCTTGGTCGGATTGGCCGGCGTACCGGCGTTGGCAAAGCGCGGCACGGAAATCGGCAGGTTCTGATAGAACGCGGTGCGGTCGTTGATCACCAGCGCGTCGCCGCGCAAGGTGGTCCTGCGGTCGTCGCTGGTGTAAACCAGATTGCCGCGTACCTGGCCGCCACGGTCGGCGGTGTAGCCGGTGTCGCGCACGCCGTCGCTGCGGCGGTAGAAGCCGCCGACGGCGCCGGTCAGATTGGGGCTCAGCGGGCCGGAGACAAAGGCGTCCTGGCGGATGAAGCCATAGTCGGCGTACTCTATCTTGTAGCCGCCGGCGAGTTTGTCGCCGCCGGTGCGGGTGACATGGTTGACGGTGGCGCCCAAGCCGTTCGAATACAGGATGCCGCCCGGACCGCCCTTGACCAGCTCCACGCTCTCGGTCATCAGGTCGTCGCGGATGAAGACGTCGTTGTTCATGAACGGCGCCTCCGGCTCCTCAAAGGCCGGCAAGCCGTCGATCAGTTGCGGCGCGAAGCGGTAACCGCCAGTGACCGGCAAGCCACGCACCGTGATGTTGTTACTGGCCTCGCCGGCGCTGCCCCCTTCCGTATAAATGCCAGGGAAGTTGGCCAGCATCTCGGCGGTGCTCATCGGCGCCAGGCGCTGGATCTCTTCGGCCGTCAGCGTGTTGATCGAGAACGTCGCGTTTTTCTTGGTGGTCGATTTGGTCACGCCGGTGACGATGACGACCGCCGACGGATCGGCGCCATTGGCGTCCGCGGCCTGCTGGCCGCTGACGGCGGCGGGGGTGGTGGTGCTCGTGGGGGTGGCTGTGCTGTTCTGCTGCGCGAACACCAGCGCGGGCGCCAGGCAGATCGCCAGCGCCGCCGAACGAGCGATGTAACGGTTGTAACGATCGATCGAGTAGGTCATTTCGCATCTCCTTTTATGATTATCAGCCGCGCTGCGACGGCCTGGGTAAGTTTCAGTTGTCCAACGTTGTCATGGCGGTTACAGGGACTTTATCGGTGGTCGCGCACCTCCTCCAGCCGTGGCATATCGGCGCCGCGCCGGGAACAGGTGATGGCGGCGGCGCGGCCGGCGAAGGCCAGCGCCGCTTGCAGCGCCGGCGCGTCCAGCTTCTTCAAAGCGGCGCGCGTCAGCAGGCCTTGCTCGCCCAGGTGCGACAGCAGCGCCGCCTGGAAGGTATCGCCCGCGCCAACGGTATCGACCACGTCGACCTTCAGGGCCGGCAGTTCCAGCGCCAGCGTCGCCGTCGCGGCCAGCACGCCCTCGCCGCCGCGCGTGACCACCACCAGCGACACGCCGGCATCGAGCGCCATATCGATGAAGGCGCGCGGCGACATGCGCGGATACAGGTGGCCGATATCTTCGTCGCTGATCTTCAGCAGATCCGTGTTTGGCAGCATCCAGGCGATGGCGTCGGTCCATATCTGGCGGTCCGGCTGTATCGTCAGCCGCACGTTGGGGTCGAAGGCGATCAGACTGCGGCCATGCTGGCGCGTGACCAGGGCGCGCAAGGTCGATGCGACCGGTTCGACCGCCATGCAATAAGAGCCGACGTGGATCACCGCCGCATCCATAGGTACGCGCCCGATGTCCGCGACGGTCACGGAGCGCTCGGCGGTCTGGCTGCCATACAAGGTGTAGGCCGGCACGCCATTGGCGTCGATGTCGATGGTGACCAGCGCCGTCGACGCCTCCGGCCGTGGAGCGCAGGAGATGTCTACGCCTTCGCGCGCCAATGTATCGGCCAGCTTGCGGCCAAACAGGTCCGCCGACAGCCCGCCGAAGAACATCGGTCGCCGGCCCAGCCGCGCCAAACCGATCGCCAGGTTGAAGGGCGACCCGCCCACCCGCGCCGACAACGCGAAACCGGTGTCGGTGTCGCCGTCGGAAAACACATCAAACAAAGCCTCGCCACATACGATGATCATGCCGCCTCCGTTGCGCCGGCCACGCCGGCCGCCATGTTGTTTACTTTTCCTGGCTCGATGCGCAGGCCGCCTTGGTCGAAAACGTGCACCCTGCCCGCTGTTGGGCTCACGCGCCACGCCGCGTTGGCCGCCGGCGGCTCCCCCTTGACCACCACCATCAGGGGTTTGGCCAGGCCAGCCACCGCCAGGTGCACATAGGATTCGGCGCCCAGCCTTTCGACCAGGATCACCTCTCCCTGTATCGCGCCCTGCGGATCGGCCACCAGATGTTCCGGCCGTATGCCGACGGTCACAGCACCCGGCTGCGCAGCGGCCGGTGCCGGCCAGTCCAGCCCCGCGCCGCCGATCCTCAAGCGTCCGCCCGCATCCAGTGAGCCCGCCACCAGATTCATCTTCGGGCTGCCGATAAAGCCGGCGACGAACACATTGGCCGGATGGTCGTACAGGTGCATCGGCGCGCCGATCTGCTGCACGCCGGCGGGGCCCAGCACGACGATGCGGTCGGCCAGGGTCATCGCCTCGACCTGGTCGTGCGTCACGTAGACCATGGTGGCGGCCAGCTGCTTGTGCAGGCGGGCGATTTCCACCCGCATGTCGGCGCGCAGCGCAGCGTCCAGATTGGACAACGGCTCGTCGAACAGAAAGGCGCGCGGCTTGCGCACGATAGCGCGGCCAATGGCGACACGCTGCCGCTGGCCGCCGGACAGTTGCGGCGGACGGCGATCAAGCAGGTGCTCCATTTGCAGCATCTTCGCCACCGCGTGCACCGCGATCTTGATCTCCGCCTTGGGCACGCGCGCCAGGCGCAGGCCGAAGGCGATGTTTTCGAACACACTCATATGCGCGTACAAGGCATAGCTCTGGAAAACCATCGACAACCCGCGCTTGGCCGGCGGCGTGTCGTTGACCGTCACACCATCGATGCGGATTTCGCCGGCGCTGATTTCCTCCAACCCCGCGATCATGCGCAGCAACGTCGATTTGCCGCAGCCCGAAGGACCGACCAGCACCACGAATTCACCGTCTTCTATCGTGAAGTCGACGCCTCGCAGAATGTACTGCGACTCCTTACCCGGGTAGGTCTTGCCCACCCCTTGCAATGCGATTGTGGCCATCTCAGTTTCCTTTCACTGTGGCGCCCATCGCCCACACCTTGAGCGAGACGACGCGGTCGCCGGGCGCCGCCAGCAACGCCAATCCGTCCGCATCAACGCGGGTTGGATAAGTGCGGCTGGTAAGGCTCTTGCGCTCGTTGACATAGGCCTCAACCATCGAACGGTCCAGGAACACGCGCATGCGCAGATTTTCCGTTCCCAGCTCGAAAGCGCCGCCTTGCACGCCGTACGACTTGCCGATGGTGGTAAGGGTGCGGTCGATTTCCAGACGGCGGGCGGCGCCGTCGACGTACACATCGGTCGCCTCGGCCCGGCCGGGAGCCACCCGCACACTCAGACCACGCTTGGCAGCCTGCAGCGAAGGCGCCAGCTCAAGTTCGATTTCGAGTCCGTCGCCGCGCAGTGCCGCCAGCGCCTTGGCCGCGTCGTCCACGCCGACGTCGCGCAGATCCATCACTTGCCGTCGGCGCAGACTGGCCAACTCGCCGATAGGCGCCAGCCGCAGATCACCGTCTGCGCCCAGAGACAATGCGATGGGCAAGCCGCCGTTGTGCGCCCAGCCGGCGTCCCACTCGTCACGCAACGTGCGTTCGCCCTGCGCGATCGAAAAGACGATCGAGCGGCCGGTCTTGGGATCGACAAACCCGCTCGGGCCGGAAAAGTGTCCCTGGCCGACATCGAACACGCGCGGCGCCTCGCTATCGGGCTTGAAGCGCGCGTCGGCGGCGTCGAACACGCCGATCCAATAATAGGCCTGGCCCCGCACGTCGTTCAGGAACACGTGCCGATCGCGGCCGTCGGCGCCTTTACCGATCGGCAGCAGCACCGGCAGCTCCCAGGTTTTCTCGAAGTCTGCGAATGGCTTGGCATCGATCGAGAACAGTGGACCGCGCGGTTTCCAGTTGATCAAGTCCGACGATTCGTACACCAGCGCCGTGCCGCTGCGTCGAGGCAAAGCCGAGCCGACCAGCTGGAACCAGCGCTGCCGGTCGCCGTCGCGGAACACGAACGGATCGCGGAACTCGCCAAAAAGGCCCATGCCCTGCTTCTGCACTGTGACGGGCGCCGGATATTTTTTCCAGCAGGCCAGGTCCGGGTCGCGCACATCGCAAGGCATCGCCACGCCGGTGCGCTGGTTGGGCCGTGCCTTATCGTTACCGGCGGTGAAGAACAACACGGGCGTGCCGTCGGCCGCCAGAGTGGCGCTGCCGGACCAGATGCCATCGGTCGCCAGATCGTCATCTTCCGGCGCCAAAGCGATGGGCAACTCGCGCCAGTGCACCATGTCGGCGCTGGCCCAGTGCCCCCAATGAATCTGATGCCAGAACGGGCCGAACGGATTCTTTTGGAAGAACAGGTGGTACTGGCCCTGATAGTAGAACGGCGCGTGCGGCTCGTTCATCCAACCGGCATCGGGCATCACGTGGTATTGCGGGCGGTGGCGGTCACCGTCGAAGGTGCTCGCCGGGATGTTCATGTCGGTGGACGACAGCTTCGGCGCCTTGCCCGCGCGTGGCGCCAGATCGGCGGCGACGATGCCCGCCACTGCGGCGGCGTCGGACGGGCCGGCGGCGACACGCACCTCGTCCATCAGGCCGAGGAAGGTATTGAGCTTGAAGACGCCGCCGATCTGCTCCGGCTGCGAGTAGCGGCCTATCGTCAGCGGCAGCTCCGGCATGGCGAACCGTTCCGCCGAAGGCATCACCTTCCCGGCGACCTGTTCACCGTTCAAAAACAGGGCCACCCGCCGCGTGGCCGGATCGTAGCTCGCCGCCACATGCGACCAGGTGTCGCGCGGCAGCTTGCGATCGGCGACGCGCACATCGACGACGGTTCCGCCCAAACCCATCTTGATGCCCCAGGCGCCGAAGCGGTACACGCCAAAGGAAAACCCTTGCCTGGCCTGGGAGTCGAACTGGCTGACGAAGGCGGAATAATGCCCGCCATCTCCCCATTCGAAGGCGTGCGGCGCCACCCAGGCGCTCAAGGTGAAGCCGCCCTGCAATTGGACGCTGGTCAGCGAAGGCGCCGTCACGTCGGTCGAATAGCCGTCGAACAGCAAGCAGCCTTGATGGATGCAGCTGGCCGCCGGCCGCCACAACGGCGCCGAGTCGGGTTTGAAGCGCGCGCGGTTGAACACATAGTTCACCTGGTCGCGGCGTCCGGACACCTGCTCGACGGTCTGGCTGCCATCCTGCTCGTTCAGCCCCCAACGGGCCAGCGGCGGCGCCTCGGCGGCCGCCACGGCCTGCGTGGCCACCAGTACAAGACTGGCGATGGCGTAGCGATAATTCATGTTGTCTCCTCCAGCTTTTTAATTTTTATGAGCGGCTGTCTATCGTTGTCATTTCTGTGCCGGGAAATCGTCGATCACGTACAGGCCGTTCTCCATGCGCAGCGGGATCGGATCGCAGATCCGGCCGACAAACTGGCCATCGGCGCCGGTGTCCTCAAAAGCCATCAGGCAGTCGGCGCCGGTGACCGGATCGCGCAGGATTTTTCCCGCGTAGCGGCGGCACGGAATATCGCCATCGAGGAAGCCGGGCGCCGGCTGCCATGGTCCGAGCGGGTTGTCCGCCACCAGGTAGTGCGTGCCGGAGACGCCGCCATTGTGCTGCGCGCGCATCTCTTCGGTCCAATGCGCGGCGACATTACAAAACACGCAGTACCAGCGGCCATCGCGCTCGAACACCTGCGGCACCTCCAGCTGGCCGTAGTGACCGCCGGCATAGACCGGCTCCGTCGCCGTCCAGTTCACGAGATCCGGCGACACCGCGTGGCCGATCACGCCGCGCGCATACAGCGGACCGTCGTTGCGGCGCGCGGTGTAGAACATGTGATACTGGCCGTCGATTTTATCCGCCAGTACCCAAGGGTCGCGCAAGGCCCGGTCGTGCCAGCGCCCTTCCTCGTATTCCTCATAAAAGCGCTCGTCCAGATCCAGCGCCAGGCCGCTGCCGACGCGCTCCCACGGGCCGTCCAGGCTATCCGATGTGGCATGGCCGATGCGCTGGCGCATGCCGTTTTCGGCGCGGCAGGTACCCGTGTAGAACAGGTGATAGCGCCCTTCGGCCTTGATCACGGAGCCGGTCCAGGTGGTGAAATCGTCCCACGCCGGCGAGGCCGAAGGACCAAAAGCGGTACCGAGCGAGGTCCAGTTGCGCAGGTCTTGCGACACCGCGTGGCCGACCGAGACGTTCCAGTGGCGCAGGTCCGGGTTGCCGATGGAGCGGTTAGCCTGCAGGAAGAACAGGTGCTGTTCCCCCGCTTCCTCGAAGTGCCAGAAATCCCAGATGAATTTATCGTTCAGTTTAAGTGTCATGTGTAGTCCAAAGTTATACCGCGTTAGCCTAAGTTATCCTTTTATGCCTGTCCCGGCGACCGAGGCGACGAACTGCCGCTGGAACGCCAGGAACACCGCGAGCACGGGTAAAGTAATCACCGATGCGTAGGCCATGATCTGCCCCCACGAATTGGTGCGTCCGAAGAATTGCTGTATGCCCGGCTGGACCGGCCGGAATGCCTCGCCCTGTATCACCATGATCGGCCACAGATACTGGTTCCAGGCGGAGATGAACAGCACGATGGCGGCGGTGGCGATCACCGGGCCGCTGTTGGGCATGATGATCCTGGCGTACACGGTCCACGGACCGGCGCCGTCCATCTTCGCCGCCTCGTCCAGCTCCGGCGGGATATCGCGGAAGAACTGGTAGAACAGGAAGACGCAGAAGGCGTTCGCCAGGAACGGGATCACCTGCACATGCAGGCTGTTGAACCAGCCGGTGTGCATCACCAGTCGGCCATGCTCGATGGCCGGCCAGGGCAGCTTGGCCACCAGCGACAACAGCGGGATGGCGATCACCTCGAACGGCACGATCACCATCGCGACGACCAGCGCCAGCACCAGATTACGTCCGCGCCAGCGCATGCGTGCGATCGAAAACGCCAGCATGCTGTTGATGATGATGCCGCCCACCACGATCAGCGCGGCGATCAGGGTGGAGTTGAGCAGGAAGGAAGGCAAGTCGCTCTTCTCGAACACCGCAGTATAGTTCCGCATCGACCATGTCTCCGATGGCAGGTACGCCGACAAACTGCTCAAATCGGCGAAGATCGCGTTGTCGCTCTTGAAGGAAGAAACGAACATGAACAGCAGCGGCGCGATGAACACGATGCCGATGGCGCTCATGCCGATGAACAGCGCGATGTCGCGCAAGGTCCGGCTCATTTTAAGGTTCATTTCGCATCTCCCTTCACCAGCATCCGCTGCAACGCAGACAGCGCCAGCACGATGACAAAGAACACCAGCGTGATCGTCGAGCCGTAGCCCACGTCCTGCTCCTTGAAACCGCTGCGCACCGCGTGGTACACCACCGTTGTCGTCGAATCGAGCGGACCGCCGGAGGTCATCACATCCACTTGAGTGAACAGGCCGAACGCCAGCAAGGTGGTCGACACCAGCACGAAGATGATGGTGTTGCGCAGGCCGGGCAAGGTCACGTGCACGAAGCGCTGCCACGCGTTGGCGCCCATCAGCGTGGCCGCCTCGTACAACTCGTGGGAGATCGACTGCAGGCCGGCCAGGAACACCAGCATCTGGAAACCGGCGCCCTGCCAGGCGGACATCAGCGCGATGGCCGGCAAGGCGTAGCGGCTGTCGCCCAGCCAGTCCGGTCCCGCGTTGGGGTCGTGCAGCAGGCCGCGCAGCAACTCGTTGAGCATGCCCCGGTCGGTATTGAGCATGAACGCCCAAACGATGGACGCCACCACCATCGACGTCACCACCGGCGCGAAGTACACGGTGCGGAAAAACACCCTCCCCCGTATCTTCTGGTTGACCAGGATCGCCAGGCCAAGCGCCGCGCCGCACTGCAGCGGCAGCACCAGCGCCGCGAACAGGAAGGTGTTGATCAGCGACCGGTAGAACAAGGGATCGGTGGCCGCCAGCACGATGCGCGATTCGCCGATATCGATCTGGAACGCGGGACGATAGCCTTCCAGCTCCGGCTTGTCCTTGCGCACCTGCCGCCACGTCGGGTAACGCACGCCCTCCTCGTCACGCATGGCGGCGCCCCGCGCATCGCGCACCGGGTCGACGACGGCGACATTCAGCGCCAGCAGGCGCCGGTAATTGTCAAGGCCGATGTACTTGGTCGGCTCGGGCGACATCAGGCGGTGATTGGTCATGGTGGCGCCGGCTGCGAGCAGCATCGGCAGCACCACGAACAGCGCGAACAACAGCAACGCCGGCGAGGCGAAGGCCGCCACCGCGAACGGATGTTCCCGGCCAAGTTTGGTTTTCATAAGCCGCCCCCCGTTTTGCGCACGGCGAAACCGTAACCGTTGTTGCGCGAGATATTGTGTTCCATCGCCTCGACCGCCTCGTCGAACGCCTCCGTGGCGTCCTTGCCGCTGCGGATGTCGGCCATCGCTTTTTCGAACGCCGACGACATCGCCGGATACGCCGGACTGGCCGGCCGCGACACCGCATAGCGCTTGGCGAACTCGAAATAGATACGCCAGTCGCCGCCCGGACGATAGTGCTCGGTGAGCGCCGCCCCTTCCGCGCTCACCGGCACCAGCCCGGTATCGCGCGACGCGGCAGCGATTTCCGCCGGCGAGATCAGATGCGCCAGGAAGGCCGCCGCGCCTTCTGGCTGGCGGCAGCTGCGCGTGACGCCCCACTGCCAGGAAGCCGCCCCGATCTTGGGACCATGGCCGAAGTCCGGCGGCGGCATCACCACCAGATCGCCGCCGAATTGTTCGCTGTACTCGCGCGCCTTCCACGAGCCGGTGTAATGGAACAGCGAGCGGCCTTGTTCGAAGGCCTTGTCGTCCGCCGGAATCCGCTCGACCAGCTTGTCCTTGAACAGGCGGCCGTAATAGCGGCCGACGGCGACGGCCGCATCGCTGTTCAGCATACCGTCGACGCGCACGTAGCCATCACGGTCTATCAGGTCGGTGCCGGCGCTTTGCAGCCAGGGCGAGAACGCATAGCTGTACCACTCGCCCTTGAAACGGCCGTTCAAATCCAGCGGGAAGCGATAGCGCCCGCTCTTCTTCACCTTCACCAGCACGTCGTGGAACTCGGCGGCGGTATAGGGCTGCTCCATCGTCGCCACGCGCACACCCAAGGCGTCCAGCCGGGAGCGGCGCGAAAACAGCGCCAGCGCCACATCGAACTGGCCGACGCTATACAGCTGGCCCTTGTAGGTTCCGCGTCCGCCCTCCAGCAGCTTGGCCACCGCGTCGGCCGGCAGTAAGGCATCGAGCGAGCGCACATGTCCGGCCCAGGCGAAGTTCGGCACGGTCGGCTGGTCCATGGCGATGATGCACGGCAGTTGACCGACCAGCGAAGCGGCGGTGATCGACTCGGTGTACGAGCCTTGCGGAATCGCCTCGACCACGACCTTCCATTTCTGCTGCGAACGATTGAACCGCTCCACGGCCGCCCTGCCCGAGGCCATTTCGGCGTCGCCGGTATCGTGGCGCCATAGTTTGATCTGCACCGGCGCGGCCAGCACCGGCAGCGCCATCGTCACCAACAGTGCCGCCAACAGCGCGCGCCTCATCGCTTGGCCTTCATCGCCCGCATGGCCTTGACCGCGCTGGCCGACGGCGCGGCGACGGTGCCGCGCATGACCGGCACGCACGGCACGCGGATGGTGGCGGCCGGCGCCGACGACTGCTCCAGCACATGGCGGCCGGACAGCTCGCCGATTTCGCGGTACGGCAGCGCGACGGTGGTCAGCCCCGGGTCCAGCGCCTCCGAAATCAATCGAAAATCGTCGAAGCCGACTATCGACACGTCGGCGGGCACGCGCAAACCGCGCCGCTGCAAAATGAAGATGACGCGCATGGCCATCTTGTCGTTACCGCACAGGATGGCGGTGGGCCGATTGTCGCTGGCGAAGAGGCGGTCGACGGCGTCGGCAAGGTGCGAGAACTCGTCCGCGTCACCCGCCTCCGCGCCGTGGATCAGCCAATCGGGATTGGGCGTGACGCCATGCTCGCGCATCGCGCGCTCGAAACCGCGCAGACGCAATCCGGTCGCCACCATGCCCGGTATCAGTTGAAGGAAGGCGATCTCGCGATGTCCTGCCTGCAGCACGATTTGCGCCGCCGCGTAGCCACCGCCTTCGTCATCCGGCACCACCTGCGTATAGCGGCCAGGCGCCTCGAAGCAATTGGCCAGCGCGGTCGGCGTGCTGCCCAGCAGCGGCTCGACGATGACTTCGCGGTGAAACGGAGTGGCGAACAGGATCGCCTCGACCCGCCTCTCGCGCATGTCTGCCACCAGGCGGTTGGCGACATCGGCATGGCCGCCGGTCTCGCCGATCAGCATCACCTTGCCCATTTGCTCGCACACCAGCTGTATGCCCTTGATGATCTCGGACGAATCCGGCGTCGTCGTCAACTTTTCGGCGATGACCGCGACCAGCCCTGTCGGACGCCCACGCAGCATGCGCGCGGCAGCCGAGGGTGTGAATTCGAGGCTGCGCATGGCCTGCTCGATACGGGTGCGGGTCTTCTCCGACACCTCGGTCCCGCCGTTGAGTACGCGCGAGACGGTCTTGATGGACACACCGGCCCTCTCCGCCACATCGTGAATCGTTGCCACACAGTCTCCTTGAATATTCGCCGCAGCGCCGGAATCTTGCCGTCTTCCGCAAAATGTCCAACGTTGTCATTTGTTTTGCAAATGATATGGATTCCCTCGATCGCCGTCAACAAAAAATTTACGAAAAAAAAGCCGCTATCGCTAGCGGCTTTTTCTACAAGCAAAATCACGGTCGATATCAGGCCTTGCGGCGACGCGCCGTATAGGTGATCAAACCCAGCCCTGCCAGCAGCATGGCGTAGGTTTCTGGCTCCGGCACGGGCGCGGCGACCGAGCTGAGGAACTCCGCGCGCAGACCGGTCGGGTTGTCGTCCAGCTGACGGCCGTTGGTGACGATGAAATCCAGGGTATTGATACCGCTGGTAAAGCCGCTGCTGGCGCCAAAGCTCAGCCAGGTGTCGAATTTATGACCGCTGGCGATTTGCTGACCATTCAACAACACGACCACGGAATTGTCGGCGGCGAAGCGGCCGGTGAACGCGGCCGTCGAGGCATCGTAGCCGGTCAGGTCGAACTTCAAGCGGTAATCGTAGACACCATTGACGTCGGGATCGAGCCAGTCGCCCACGTTGCTGGTCGGGGTAATCCACTTGGAAGCGCTGGTATTGGCCGTCCAAGCCTTGCCGACAGGCCACACATTGTCAGCGCTGATGTAGGCATTACTATTCGTCAACACCGTCGTGCCGGACAGAACGCTCAAAGCGTAGTGCGTATCTTGCGTGCCGGCCGCGCCGACGCCGGTGTTGACCAAACCGCTAATCGATGCCGCGTGAGCCGAGGTCAACGCGGCGGTAGCCAATGCGATGGCCGAAATTATTTTCTTCATATTCTTACCCTTGAAATGTTAGCCACATCGCCAAAAAGCTCCCAGCCACAATTGAACAGGAACACGCGCGAAGTGTCATTATGGTAAGCAATATTTACTTCCAATAATATCGTCCCGGGCTGAATTTGTCGTAGGGATTTCCCGACGCCCGCGACACCGAGGGGCGCCGGAAGCGCCAGCATCGGCACAACCCGGCGCGGCGCGGCTTATTTCTTCAGCTTCGTCATGCTACCTATGCGCTGTCCCTGCATCACAGAAATACAGTCGAGTACACCTGGCTGTAACAGCAGGATGTTGAGCGAGCCGCCGTAGGAGAAGTAACCCAGTTCCTGTCCCTTTTCGACTTTGACCGGGTCGCCTCCCGGAGGCACATAAGTATTGCTCACGACCGAAGGATGTATCGCGCTGATCGTGTTCAGCCCCACCGGAACCACCGCCACGTAGCCATAATCGACGGTCTCGATGATGAAATAGGCGCGGTGGAAGTCTTCAAAAATACTGAAGTCGGTATCGCTTTCACCAATATTGCCTTCCCCGAACCAGTGTTCTCCATCCATGATGCCGTTATAGATGCCCGGCACTTCCATGGCTTCGACTATATTTCCGCCGACCGGTGCGTGATAATGGTGGTAACTGGTCGGCATCAAGACGCAGGAAATGGCGGTGCCGCCCACAAAATTCTTCGCAAATTTCGAAGCGTTGAGCAACTGCGTCACATTCAACTCCCGCGTCTTGACCGGCAAGGTAGTCTTGAGTGTCAGGTTGGACTCGATGAAGTTGATCTCCGTATCGCCCGACGCCACCAAAATGGAATCGTCGTCCGGCGCGGACACCGGCCGGGGGTTGTAGCTGTCGCTGACGTTGAGCCTTCGAGTGAAGAATTCATTGAAAGTTTTGAATCCTCCTTCGGGAATGATGAAATCCTTATTCGGAAACGTGGCCATCCATTCTTTCAGGTAATCCTGATTGATGGACGCCGGTGTATCCATAAAGCGCCCACGTTCCTTGATAAATCTAACCGTCCAATTAAATATCTCCTTGGAATACTCCTTTCTATGCCCGCTCTTGCTCTGCAATTTATTCATGAAATAAAAAGCTTGCGGATTGTTGACATAGAAAAAAGTCAACGGGACGATGAACCCCAAGCCACTGGACGGCTGGGGCAAGAACGTGAACCACTTATCAAAATATTCAACGAAATCATCGACAGTCGTACCCGTCCACGGGTTCTCCTGCTGGATTCCCAGTTCCATAATGAAGGGGTCCAGGTTGGCAATCGCGGTGTTGTAAGCCGCTTCCACCACCGGATTGCTGACGAGCACCCGTAGCTCATTCATAATCTCCGTCATTTCCGGCGTATGCGCCGGATATACTCCATCTGGAAACATTGGAACCAGTGGATTTTTGGACGCCGCCTTGTCAATTTTCTGTTCCATAATTCGGTCATCTTTCAAGTGAGGAATTCATAGTTCGAGACGCAGAGAGACGCAAATACAAATTCAAAACAAGATGGTACAACGACATACCGCACAACATGGCACTGACAATTCCATCCGCGCCAAGACCTTTTTGAACATTGAGGCCGAGCGATTCAAACCCGCTCATGGTCATGCCCATACAGAGCAACATCAATAAGCAGGAGCCGAAACGGGACAATATATTCCTGTGAATTACCATCCGCAAACCAGAGTCGCCCGTGAACGGACCGGGGACTGTTTTCAGCTCCGCAGGAGCATGGGATCCCAAACAAATCCACAACAACATCGTCACGGTCGTGATCGGGAAAAATCTGTAATGAAACTCGATATGCCGTAATATTTGGGTGAAAAAATCGGCGTCCACGGATGTGCGGCACTGAGATAGCAGATAAATAGGGGAAAGGCGCCAAAAATCGAACAAGCAACCGATGCTGATTAAAGCGACACAGCCAATCAACGACCAGATAGCGGTTGTTCGCCGGCCAAGATGGAATAATAGCCATGCGGTCGTTACCAGGACGGTCCCGCTAATCGTGCCCCACAACCACGACGTTGGCGCTTGATGCGGCATGAGTGGCAGCAAGGTCGCTAGCCAGGAAAAGAAAAATAGCAGGGGTAGGTCCCTTCGCGTGACCGGGGACAGGCGGAAAGTCGATTCGAAATAAAATCGAGCACGCGAAGTTACCGCAGGATGCGGCCCCTGACGCAAGACGGTGGTATCTTCCCGCATAATTTTCACAATGCTCCCAATACCAAACAAGAATTCTTGCGATAGGATCAATTGAAAACAACTGTGCTAATCACGCAAACCGAAAGACATGCTTGCCATGCCTTTCGGTTCTGGTTACCGCAGGGATGACGTCTATTTCAAGCTCACCTTCAAGGCCTTTCGTTTAGGCGTCGTGGCTGCGGCGAGCGCGGAGACTGCCGCGGCCCCGGGATCGACTTGATGACCTACGATCTCAGCGCTAAAGGTCGTGTCCGGATGGGATACCACGCTAGTGGGCAGATGATGCAAGCTGAAATGCGCCTTGACATTCAGATGCGTCTGGCAGTTGGCGCAGCCCTGGATCGCATTTCTGCTCAATACCGACTGCACTCCGACCAGATGTTTCTGCCCGCCCACCGTGGCATATCCCGCGATCAGGAATGAGCCGTTGACAGCCGCCTTGTTTGCGCCAGTGACGGTCAACACCTGACTGCTATACCCCTCCCGTACACCCAGCATCTGCTGGTTGCCGGCGCCGGCAGGCGGCCAAGCCGCCTGATCAAGCGAGCCTATCGAATAGGTATAGCCCAACTGCTGTTCAATATTCACCACGTCATTGGACACATGGACTTTGCCATCCGCGTCGACAAATGGCATCAGTGGCGACTCCATCGTCAGCCACACATTGCCGGCAACTCCCGGCGTGGGTCCCTGGCTGTCGACGGAATTAGTACCGGGATACTGTGGGATGATGTCCAGCGCATCGACGTTGCCGGTTTTCTTTTGCCAGACCCAGAACATGCGGTCGACATTGGCGTGATGGAAGTAAAAGATGGGGTCCAGGCCGGCCGTGTCATTCTCCCCCATGTCGCCGTTGGCGCCGACGATGGGCGACGCATCGAAATCCTGAGCGGCGACGCTGGTAATATCCGCGCCCCCCACCGCCAAATGGATATCGTTATGGGGTTGTTCGAGAGGCACGGCTGGCGTCGCGCCTGGGTCCAGCAAATCATTGTAATTCTGGGCGGAGGTCGTATTCGAGAAAACCGTATAGTTTGGCGCATCCAGGCAGCTTTGATAAGCGCTATGAATACCAGCCTGTATTGACGGGTTTTTATTGACGTTATCTGGTTGAAGTTCGACGACTTTAAGATTGAGCCAGTTCACCACATTTTGGTTAAGTACGGTGACCGCTTGCTCCGAGTTCCACTGGTCGTTGTGCCGCTTTGTCGTGGCCAGGTCATCCGGGGTACCGACCAGGCCGGAATACGGGTAGCGAACCGTCGTATAGCCCGCATTTTTTGTGTATAGCCCCCCTGCTCCGCCTTCCTGATCGGTAGAAACGTTGTCCGTAATATTCACCGGAAAAGTGAATGAAAGGAGAGGATTCGGAATGGTATTGCCGTTACTATAGGTAAACGTATCCTTTGTCAGGCAGGATGGTATGCCATGCGCAAGCGAATAATCGTCCGTTTCATCCCAATATGGCAACATCACATTTTCGCATCCGGGGATGCTTTGCAATGCTGTTTCCAACCGCTTCAGATACATTCTGTGCCAAGTTGGAAACAGGACATTCCCGTGATTACACCAGCCACCCCACCATGCGCTGCTACCGTAGCCAGCTCCCCGGAAAGGTTCGCCGTGATAACCACCAATCACGAAGAATGAGTTCAGATCGGACGGTTCCAGCGCCTTGATACCAGCCCAGGCCGTCATCAAATCTTCCAGTGTTTTAGTGTCGCTCTTGTTCTCGAAGTTAGTCTGAATTTCAAATATAGAGCGACGAATGCCGATAGGTGCCTGTGCCATATTTTTCCTTGTGTTGGGACGTAGAAAAAACGGTGGAAACTTCACGCATTAATGTTACAGAAGCGGACAAACCAGAGTTACTTGCAGTTTAAAAAACGATCATCTTGCGGAATTTTCAATGATTGTATCTTCATGTTTTCGTCGAAAGACTCTCCAATACTCACAGTCGTTGAATATATACTTATCTTCCCGCCAACATAAAAAAAGCCGGCGCCCGAAGAGCGCCGGCTGGCTGGCTAGCTAAATATTAGTTAAGCGGCGGTGCTATTGCTGCGGCGGAGCACGACATGGGTTGCCTTCTCCGTTCCCGTGAACTCGACGCATTCATATCCCAGGGCCCGCAGGTCCGCGCCTTCGAACAGCCGCTCCCCCTGGCCCAGCAGGATCGGCGATATCGCGATATGCAGCTCATCGATGAGCTCCGCTTGCAGATACTGTCGAATCACATCTGCTCCGCCGCCGATGCGCACGTCCATGCCGTTCGCCGCGTCACGGGCGCGGTCGAGGGCCTCGTGTATGCCGCCAGTGACGAAGTGAAATGTCGTGCCGCCTTCCATCTGGATCGATGGCCGCGCGTGATGGGTCAAGACGAAGACCGGAACGTGATAAGGTGGATTGTCGCCCCACCAGCCCTTCCAGCTCATGTCTGGCCAGGGTCCGCGAACCGGTCCGAACATGTTCCGCCCGAGGATCCAGGCGCCGACGTTGTTAAATCCACGCGCGGCAAATTCGTCGTCGACGCCGGTCGTGCCGTCTCCCGCGCCGTGGACCGACTGGAACGTGCGCGTGGGGATGAACCACTGGTGCAGGTTCGTGCCACCCACGCCGAGCGGGTTGTTGAGATCTTGATCCGGACCCGCCGCATAGCCGTCGATAGAGATCGTAAAGCTTTCCACTCGCACTCGTGTCATTCTGATTCCTCCGTGTGAATTGATGCGCAACGTCCGATCAGAGCATCGATGTTGGCCGCGAACTCATCGGTCTGCATATAGTCGGCGTAACCGCGAAACGACAGGTTACGCCAACCCGCATTGGGCGAATCGCCACGGGGACGGCGCAGGCCGCCAAGGCCGCCCAGGTAGCGGTATTCGAACTGGCATGGACGTCCACCGCATGGCGCGCTTAAGAAACCAACTACAGCTTTTTACTCATGAAAATGCGGCTTATACCCTGATCGGATTCAATCTCGCCGAAACGTACCCACCCATTTTTTTCATAAAAGCCGGGCGCCTGGAAGCTGATTGTATAAAGCACGGCCGAACGACAACGCCGTTCGCGCGCCTCATCTTCGAATGCCTTCAGGATTTTCGTGCCGAGGCCAGAGCCACGCAGCGACGCCGGGAGGTGAAACAGATCCAGAAACGCCAGACCAAGAGAAGTCCGTCCGACGATACCGCCCAGCGCCTCGCCGCTGTCGGGATCTTTCACGATGACACTCAAGGGGCGCCGATCGCTCAATCCCGACGCCTGCAGATTGAATTCATCCAACCCTTCACCGATAGCGTCCTCGAACCGAGGATCGACGCTATCGCTTACAACTACGACACTCCGCTGCACAGTATTTTCTCCCGGCCCCACTGCAATTATTCCGTTTCAAATTTCTCTTTTACAAGCGGCAAGAACCGCTCGGGAACAAACCAGCGGGTGAACCCGCAAGCTCCGCAAACGACAACCCGGTACTTCCCGCCATGCAGGCTGCCGACGGGAAGCAGTTCGCCGGTTGCGCCTGAGGCAACCTCTTTTGAAAAATGCTCGTTGCCGCCGCATTCCGTGCAGGGCTTCCCAATTGCCATGTTTGATCTCCGTACTATTCGTTGGCCTGCTATTGGCGTTGAAACAATAAAGTGTACGATGGATATTGCATCAAAAGCAAGTCGACCAATGCCGACGCCGCTCATGTCATGTCCGTTCAATAGGTTTCTGCGGCACTTGTAGCTTTTCGCCTACTTGCGAGACAGTGATACGCTGATAGCTCAACACAACGCCGGAGGTTAGCATTCACCCTCAATCCAATTTCAAGGAGACGGCATGAGCAAAGACAATCATCAGCAATCCGTTGGCGGCCAAGGCGCCACGGACGGACTGAGCGGCAGCGAACATTCCGGCACCGAGGGTGCCGATAGCGGCCAAGGCATTAATAAAGGCGCCGAAAGAGGCCTGCACGGCCAAGGCGGCCAGCACTCCAACGGCATGGGCGACCAACATGGTGACGCCCCGCACGACGGCGACATGCCGCAAAGCGGCATGAACGGGACCGGCGGCGGAGCCGGCAACGCCACCAAAAAGGACGACAAATAAACCAGCCGACTCGCGAGTAATGCCGGCTGCAGGGGAACCGTCTGCTAAGTTACATTTAGCTCTACAGCGCCCGGTGGGATTGCGGCAAGGGCTATCTGGGAACGCTCTAGTCCGTCGGCTTCGTAGCGCAACAGAAACCTAGCCTGACCGCTACGTCGTCCAGCACGAAATCAGGCAATCAGTTAGGGCGCATTGGCTAGTGATCAAGGCGGCCCGTACGCCCGCTTCCGCCCCTCAGCTGCCCTTCGTCGTTGGTCTGACTGTAGCGGCCGTAGGCTTCATCCCCGGCATGACGCCTCACACCGGATGACTAGGCTTTCCTCATTAAGCCGAACGTGGCCTTGGCGCTAAAGTCTCTGCGTAATGACGTCTAGAACGCCATTGCCATTGAAGCAAATTCGATAATGGATGTAGTTGCTCGGTTCGACTTCTCGCGCTTTAGCCTGAACGGCGAGCCATGTCGAATTGATAATCTCAAACGAGGAATCGTCGCGGGGTGCTTGGTTCGTAAAATCTTCCCAGCGAAACGCAAGCACGTCGAAGAACTTCTTTTCGCACTCCTGCTCCTCCCAATCTCTGTAGCGGAGTAGTAAATCCCCAAATCGATACAGCAGCTCTACGTTCTCGGCGTCAGCCGCTGACACACCAATGTCAACGCCCTCAAGCTTTTCTACAATGGCGTCTATGGCCATATCGGTTCCTTATTGGTATGGCGCAATGTGGGGGCATTACCGTCACAGATTCTTTGCGTTCGAGGCGATGAGGGTCAGCTTTTGGCTGCGACAGCAGAAACGGCAGTCAATGGCAGTTCCGCTTTCTGGAGCTTTCCGCATCCCAGTTCTACAGACGCTGTCGCGCGTATCCAGCCATAGTGGGATTATCGCCTGCTTCAATTCGCCCTAGCGCCTCACGTGCTTCCTTGCCACCGATATCGGCGAGCGCCCATGTGACTTTTCTACCTAGGCCAAAGCTCTCATCATACGCCTGGTAAGGAAAGCTCTTTCCAGCTAAATTCTCAAGCGAAGGAATATCGTCTATCTCGCCATATTTTTGCAACAACGAAACCACATCTTCATGCTTGAAGTGCCAGTTCGCCATGCATAGTTCTCGCATCAAAGGAATAATGTCATCAACCGCATCGCTTTGAATGGCGGCATCAAATAATGCTTCAACTCTGGCTGCATCTTTGTGGGTTAAGGCCTCTCGTAAGCCTTCGGCGTAGCCAATTCCTTCAGTCAGGCTCAGAAAGACCTTCGAAATAGTCGATATAAGTTTCATACTGCATCAATAGAGAATTCTCTTGTGAGCGTCTGCATCTGGCCGTTATCGGCTAGGCCTCAAGCAGCCAGTTTTTTGGACGCACGAAGCCAATAACGTTCGCCGACATCTGTTCGAAAAAGTGGCGGAACACCTCTGCATTTTCGACCTGCTGGCGCTTTGCCACGTAGCTGAAAGGCGGCACGGAAACCAAGTGGTAGTCAGCAGTCTCTGCCCGTGCCATAGTCAAAAATGTTCCGTCTGCGTCGCTTGCGATGCACCATTTCAATTGAGTGCACGCACCGAGAAGCAGTCCGAACGCAAAACCTAAGCCCGATATCGCCACGTCATCTGTCGCGCGGCCAAATTCTTTGTCCTGGCGCCACCGAGCCCTCAGAAAATCCACATAGATTGGAGTAATTGGAAAAGCGCTGGCGACGTCAACGTGAGGGGTATATCGAGCATTCAGCGCGAGTAAACTCGGCAGATTTTCGGTCCGCAGACGGTCGAACTCTCCTGCATCGAGCTGGCGGTCAATCGTGAATCTGTACGCATCTGAATTCATGGGTAAGTAACTCAGTTCAATTAATAAAGACGTCTGCTGTTGGCCGGATGCCGCCTGGATGGTTAGGATAGCATCTTGCCTGCATGAAAAGTTCACCATTTGTCACGTCAGGCTGAAGTCGCACCTTTGCGGCCGGTAGTCAGTACCAGGAGCCGACTGTGCTAACGCCCCATAGCCGCCGGTCGTTAAAATTAATTCTCAGGACCTAATCTTACCCACATAATCTACGTACTTATCTTTTCCATCAACGCGGAAGAAGAGATTACAAGCATAGCCGGAAGCATTAGACATTTCCAAAACAACACGTACCGCCTTTTTCCTCGCTTTTGTTGCATCCCGAATGGAATAGTAAAGGGATTTTTTGCGTTCTATCTCAACTTCATTCTCATTAAGTGTTTGGGGCATTCGTACGATATAGTTCCCCTTGCATTTGAGTGGCAATGTCAAAAATTTCGACGGAACAAATACTTCGAATTGTCCATATTTGAAGTTATCAGAAGTGTCGTCTAGTCGGTCACGATTCTTAATATCTTTCGGAAGCAAAATATTACTCTCTGAGAGCAAAAACTCAAAATGTTGAAACACTACCCCTTTATTCACAATTGTATGAATTTTGGGAGCTGCGCCGTATGAAAAATTTGACGCAAAAAGAGCTACTAACAAGGCCGCGCACCTTGGTTTGAGATGTTTCATCATGGCTCTACAATATCTCTCTTTTGGGTATTGGTCTGGTAGAAGAATGACTTATCCGCAGCTGGCTAAATGTGAATCGAGCCACGCTGGGCGCTGCGCGGAGCAATAGGAACCTCAAGTTCGCAACGGGATTGGCCGAACAACCTCAAGATATCTTCGCCAATCAATTTACCATTGCATTTAACTAAACTAGGTGCCCGAAAACTTGTCTCATTGGATGGAATTAACAACAGCCAGGAATTACACTCCGGGTCAAGGTAAAGAATATCACTGGGCTCTGAGTCGATTGCACGAATGTAGACTTTAGGCTTAGGTAGTATTTCAACATTCCCTGAATCCGGTCAACATCTGATACTTCTTGCTCATCAATCGACGCGGACAAGCTGCGGCCTTTATGCGGGCTTCCCGTTCAAGGTAGTGAGGTGGGTCTCGAACGGCGGCTTCTGGCCGATGGCCGCCTGGTTATTTATTGTCCTCCGTAGAGGATTTCTTACTTGAATCAACCCAATCTGGACGGAGCCCTTTGGTGAATCCCTCTCTGACTATGGTTAGCGAATAATCATCGCCCATATCTGCTTCAATTTCACCAATGCAGCCCCAACAGTCTCCACCACAGCCAAGCGAAAGCGGGTCGTCTTGCTCGTCCAGCTTTCGACCGCATATACCACACACAGTGCCCATCATCAGATCCTTTCGGACTAACTAGCTAATTCTCTACTTGGCGAGCAGCAGCCGCTGGCCGATTGCATCTATGCCGTAGTGCTCGCATGATAAGCGGACATATATCGAGCGAGATAATCCGACAGGTCATTCTCCGAGATTGAAAGGTGCTTAATCGGAATCGAGAAGAAGCTTGGGTCTCCACGACGCTCCCTTGCTCTACCGAGTATGCGTTTAATTCTTGGTTGCCGTTGAAGGTACTGGTGTGGCTGATTCAAAATGACGAACAACAGCCGTTGTCGCTCTGCTTCCCCAAAATGCAACTCGCGGATGTCGCACCAACGAGCGTAGCCACTTCCAAGGAGAGTTGCATTGTCGAAGATACCCGTTTCATCTATGACTAAGGCCGGCGAAGAACTAAAGAGTCTTGGCAAAACGAAGGCTGTAATCAATGCCCCAACGAACAGCAATGTAACTCCCAGCACACGAACCAGTGCTTGCGAACGGCCTTCCGCTGCCAAAAGGGAGCCTTCGACGGTAAGTGCCCAGATTCCCAGCGGGATAAGGATTGCCAACAAGCCTATCAGCGCTCCGGCGAGCCGCGCCTTGCGCAAACGAATATTGAGAGGTTCCATTTTTGAATGTGACTGCACATATGTTTTATGTTGACCGACTGCTTTTGGCCGAACGCCGCCTTATTTTGCATCGTCAGATAAAAGATTCTTCACTTGGATTGCCTTGTTCGAGCTCACCGAAAACAAAAGTGACCTTTGCTCCCTTCATGAACGGCAAAGTGCACAGGTCCTGCCTTATAAACGCAAAAAGCTCCTTTGAAGACGCGCCAGCAAAGACGCCTTCAGCGTCACCGCCATCAATCGCCATATCATCACCGAGATACTCTCCTATCCCAGATTCAGCCATTGAAATACGGCATTTAGAGATAAACTCTGAGTATGGAATGATGTCGCGAATTCCGTGCCTAAAGTAGATAACGAGATGCTCCACAGCAAATCCTTCTTATGTTTGTGAGAGGCTGCTCTTAGCCGAACACGGCCCGTTGCGCTGCTAGGATAGCAGCTTGCCCATCTGCAAAACTCACGAATTCTCACATCAGGCTGAAGCCGCCCCAAACCGGACTAAAACGACAAAGGCGTCACAGTAACCTCGTGACAGGAGGACGCGCCCCTCCCCTTGGCCACCAGTACGGTGCCGGAAAATTGGCTGTCGCGGGCCAAGGTATCGGCGACCTGAGATGAGACAGGCGGTCCACATTCTGCGCCATCGCGACGACGCAAATCAACGAAAGGCCAGGACCTGCGATAAGGAGTACTAAAACTCAGCATCTAAAACTCCTCATCCTATGTCTGCTTGGCGCGCTACGCGTGAAATTTATGATGCCATGGATGTAGAACGCGTATCGAGCATTTCCGAACTGGAAAGCGTACAGCCACGCCCCTGCGACTTGGCCTTGTACAGGGCGACGTCGGCACGCTGAAGCATCCGCTCTATGGTGTCTGTGCTGTCCATGCGCATCGCGATGCCGCCGCTGTAAGAGAGTTCAAAACCAAGTTCGTTGATCGAGTGCAGCGCAAGCCACTGCCGCAGGCGTTCGTCGTAAGCGATGATCGAAGCGAAGTCGGCACCGTTGAGTAGCACGCAAAATTCCTCGCCGCCGTAACGGCAGAACAGATCTCCAACACGGCTCACAGCCCGTAAGCCAGCGACGAAAACTTGCAACGCCCTGTCGCCACCCGCATGGCCGTGCTTGTCGTTGATTTGCTTGAAATAGTCGAGGTCAAGCATCAACACGCCGAGCGGCTGCTTGTATCGCACACTGCTGGCCAGGTCGATCTCGGACTTCACCACCCAAGCGCGGCGATTCAAAGCGCCTGTCAAACCGTCCAGCGTAGCCAACCGTTCCAGTTCCCGGGCTGCCTCGTCGCGGTGCGCAAGGAGAATGGCCACCACCGACATCATCATCATTGAGTTCGATGACAAGGCAAACACTCGGTTGATCAGGTACGGCCCAAAAAAATTCGGAAACTCGGCAGTGTAGAACGCACCCAGCACGCCGCGGCAGGCAAGTACTACCATCTGAACCGTAAGGCATATGATTAACAGCCAACGCCAGCGTCCGACTGCCACCTGTGGCGCACGGCACAGCGAAACTATTATGGCCGCAAACTGCAATGCCAGCAGGCCGTTCGCCCAGCCTACCCTGAACCGATAGTCGGAAAAACCGATGCTGTAGCCGACTGTCATCAGCACGGCGATGGCGGCGGGGGCGCGGGCGCTTGCCTCACGACCGTACCACAATTGAAAGGCCATGGCGTTGAATACCATGCCGCCCGAGACGCTGCCCATTGCCATCGTTGACAATAAGTGGTCGGCCCATCCGCCCCGTTCAAAGGTGCTTGACCACAGCAGGAAAACCCAACCCACCGTTTGCAGGATGATCCCGGCTTGGGCATATCGCGCAGCACGGTTCACCCGACCCATGAAATAGGGCAGCGCCACGGCCATGATCGACAGGTTGAGCGTCATGCCAAAGAACAGGGTCGATACGTCGGTTATAGCCACTACTCACACTTTCAAAATAACCCAAAGGGCCGCCTTATCCCAGTAATCCCGTATGATTTGAGGCGGCGGCCATATGGCCGGGCTCGTGTAGAAATGGTGGACCTGACCCCGGATTGGACTACGGCTTGCTGTTCAACTCCACCTTCGCGCTGCCGAGCCCCTCGCTGGTGGCGGTGACGACGATCTTGCCACCCTGCCCCGCCCGCGTGCGCACGATCGCCAGCGCCAGGCCGTTGAACGCGGGCCGCTCCGGCGATTGGAACGATACATGGCTGGTCGCGTCGCCGTTGTCGGTGGCCACCAGCTCGGCCGGCCCGCTGACGGTGAACTTGACCTTGTTGTGCGAGCGCGGCACCGCCAGTCCGTCCTTGTCGGCGATTGTCAACGTTACGAACGACAAGTCCTTGCCGTCGGCGCTCAGGGCGCTGCGGTCGGCGGACAACTTAAGCTTGGCCGCCGCGCCGGTGGTGCGAACCGTGTCCTCAGCCCACTGCTTGCCCTGCTTGTACACCACCGCGCGCAACGTGCCCGGCTTGTACACCACATCATCCCAACGCAGACGATAGTCGCGCGGGCCGCGCTTCTTGCGTCCCAGCGACTGGCCGTTGAGGAACAACTCCGCCTCGTCGCCCGACGTGTACAGATGCACCGGCGTCACCTGCCCCACCCGCTCCGGCCAGTTCCAATGCGGCAGCAGATGCGCCATCGGCAGCTCGGGCCGCCAGCGCGCCTGGTACAGATAGAACCGGTCCTTTTTGAAACCGGCCAGGTCGACGATGCCGAAGTACGAGCTGCGCGACGGCATCCTGATCTTGCGAAGCTCGGCCAACTCCTTGGCGGCCTGCTGCTGCTGCGCCGGATCGGTGAAGTTGAAGACATTGGTGGCGTCGTCGTTGTACGGCGTCGGCTCGCCCAGGTAGTCGAAACCGGTCCAGACGAACTCGCCGGCGACGAAGGGGTTGTTGTCGATCCCGGCGAATTCGACGTCCGGCGACCAGGCCCAAGGCGGCGCCGTCAAGTCGTAGCTGCTGACCTGGAAGTTGAACGCGCCCTTGGTTTTGTCGTCGCTGACGGGGAAGAAGTACTCGCCGCGCGAGCTGACGGTGGACGACGTTTCGCTGCCGTACAGCGGCAGGTAAGGCGCGCTCTGATGCAGCCGGCCATACTCGGCCGGCTTGTAGTTGTAGCCGAACACGTCGATGGCGGTCTGGAAGCCGTCATAGCCGGAGTTGATCTTGTTGAAACCGGCCGTGGTCGGACGCGAACGGTCCTCGCTGCGCACGATGTCGGCCAGGTGGACGGCTACCTTCCAGCCTTCCGGCTGGCCCTGCTCCATGATCTCGTTGCCGATGCTCCAGGCGATCACGCTCGGATGGTTGCGGTCGCGCTGCACCATCGCGCGCAAGTCTTTTTCGTGCCAGGCGTCGTACAGCGTGGCGTAGTCGTTCTTAGTCTTGGGAATGCGCCAGGCGTCGAAGGCCTCGACGATGATCAGCATGCCCATGCGGTCGGCCAGTTCCAGCAGCTCGGGCGCCGGCGGGTTGTGCGTGGTGCGGATGGCGTTGACGCCCATTTCCTGCAGAATTTCGAACTGGCGCTCCAGCGCGCGCACGTTCAGCGCCGCGCCCAGCGCGCCCAGGTCGTGGTGCTGGCTGACGCCTTGCAGCATCACGCGCTCGCCATTGAGCAGGAAGCCGCGCGCCGCGTCGAAGGCGATGGTGCGCACGCCGAACGGGGTTTCGACCACGTCGACCACCTGGTCCTTGGCGGTCACCGTGGTGACGGCCACATAGCGCTTGGGCGTGCGCAAGCTCCACAATTGCGGACGCGCCAGTTGCAGCGACTGCGTCAAGATCGCCTGCTTGCCGGCCACGATCTTGGCGGCGGCGGACACAGCGGTCTGCGCCAGCGCCGCGCCGGTGCGGCGGCCGACCGCGTCCAGCGCGTAGACGGCGGTGCTGACCTTGGCCTCGGCATCGGCGCCCTGGTTGTCCAGGGTGGCGCGGATCTCGACGGTGGCGGCATCGGCGGTCACCGTCGGCGTCAGCACGAAGATGCCGTTGTTGGCCACATGCAGCGGCGTCGTCTTGACCAGCCAGACGTTGCGGTAAATACCGCCGCCCGGATACCAGCGCGACGACTCCGGCGGATTGTCGATGCGGACCGCCAGCACGTTTTGCGCGCCCGGCTTCAGATAGGGGGTTAGCTCCAGGCGGAACGACGAGTAGCCATAGGGCCAGCCGCCGACCTTCTGCCCGTTGAGAAAGACCGTGGCGTGCGACATCGCGCCGTCGATATCGATGAACACCCGGCGCCCGGCGTCGCTGGCCGGCGCCGCGAAGTGCTTGCGGTACCACGCCACGCCCCACCACGGCAGCTTGCCGGTCTCGCCCTCGTACTCTTGCTTGAACGGGCCTTCGATGCCGAAGTCGTGCGGCAGATCGAGTTTGCGCCAGCGGCTGTCGTCGAACGCCGCGTCGCCGACGGCCCCCGGCGGCTCGCCCTTGATAAAGCGCCAGTCGGCATTGAAGGAAATCCGCTCGCGCACGGCGCGCTCGTCCGCGTGGGCGGGAGCGTTCAGGCTGAGGGCGACGGCGGCGAGCATCAACAGGTGGCGTAAATATCTCATAGGGTCCGTTTGAAAGAGTCGATGGATAACAGCGTGGTGCCGGGGCGGGGTAAAACTCACTTATTTGTTCAACAGCGTCAGCGATAACTCCCAGTCCGCCCGCCAGGCATACAGAAAATCATGCGTGGCGAACGCCTTCTTCAGGCGGGGAACGGGAACGCGGTACACCTCGTTCAAGCCCAGCGCCAGGGTCACGGGATTCCACAGGGTGTTGTGCTTGTTCTTCTTGCCCTTGCCGCCGCTGCCTTTGACGCGGGCGCCATCGTCGCCGAAGATACCGATGCCGTCTTCGAGCGATTGCGCCAGATCGAGCCTGGCCAGGCCGTCGAAGGCGGCCAGGATCTCGTCGCGGCCGATGCCGTCCTGCGATTCCTTCACGCCTTCGGCCTTGACGGGTTGCGGTTGGGCTTCGCGTTTGAGCCGCGCGGCCAACTGCTCCAGATCCTTCTTCTGAAAGCGCAGCTCGTGCAGCGCACGCCGGAAACCGGGTGGCGGCAGCTTGGCGACGATCTTGTAGGCATCCTTGGTGATGGTGATGAGCACGTCCTCGCTGCCGGCGGCCAGGCGCGCGGTATCGCCCTCGAAGAAGATCGGCGCCGCGTAGCCGCCGTTGGCGTCGCCGAACAACTCGGGATAGGCGGCGTCGTAATCGAGCCAGACATACGGCGTGGCGCCGCTCTCGATCAGGCGCGCCAAGGTCCAGGGCGCGCCGCCCACGCCCTGCCGCGCGAGCCACTCGCAGGCTTGTTCGGTGGTGGCGCGGAACGGTAATGTCTGGGGGGAAGACGTCATTGAGTTGGCCTGGCGCTATTTTTGGCTTAATGGAAACGTTTTAATTATAGAGCAGCCAGAGAAACATTAATCGTTTTCCTTCCGCCGCCGGCCGCGCCGCCAGGCCGTGATCGGCTTTAGCGCTCCAGATTCCACACCAGTTTGAGCATCGCGCGGGTCTGGCCGGGCAGCGTGTCGCGCCGCTCGCCCGTATAGCCCAGACGGTCGAGCGAGAAGATCAGTTCCCGGTCCGCCGCCCACAGCCAGCGCACGCGCGCGCTCACGCCCAGCTCCTGCGAGACGTTATCCCACTGCAACAGCAGGCTTTCGGCCATGCGCGTGCTGGGCGTGTGATCCAGGCGCAAGGTGGCCATGCGCACGGTGAAGCGGCCGGACGGCAGGCGGATGGCGTTGCGCGTCAATCCCGCGCGCCAGCCCCAGCGCGCGTCCGGCTTCCACGCCAGCGACACGCTCTGGTCCTGGCGGTGTCCGTCGTAGTAGCCGCCGCCGCGCACGTCCGCCGACGCCGACAACGGTCGCGAAGGGGACGTCTCGACATAACCATACAGATAGCGCCAACTATAACTGCCCGGCTGGATGACCACGCCCGGCACCGGGCTGTACGCGGCGGCCAGCCGGTCGGTCTCGTAAAACACCTCGGCCAGCGCGGTGTCGCCGGCCGCCGCCGTGTAGGCGATCTCCGGGTTAAGCATGACCGAACGCTCGCCGCCGTCCTGTTTGCGGCGGAAATTCCAGTCCATGCCCGGGATGATGCTTTCGCCGGCGCCGGTGCGGTGCCACCAGCCAAGCGTGCCTTCGCCGCGCGTCACGCCGGACTCGGCCAGATAGCCAAGCGCCGGGTCGAAGTTGGCGCCGATGCGTTGCAGCTCCGCCGCCCCGTTCAGGCCGACATTCGGATAGTTAACGCTGGCGCCCCAGGCGCGGCCGGTGCCCGGGCCCGCGTTGCGCGACTCCAGCGCCCACGCGTGCGCCTCCAGCGTCTTGCCGCCCCCCACGCCGCCCGGCGGCGTCCAGTCGCTGTCGCGGAACTGGTAGTCGACGCCGTGCGTGCCGCTGCCGCCCGTGCCCTCGGCGTTGCCGCGCGTAAGCATCATGCCGACCCGGTGGCGGCTGTCGAGCGGACGCGCCAGGCGCACCACCGCCACGTCCGCGGCCCGTTGATCCGGCTGGTCCGGCGCTGTCGCGCCGCCAGCCACGCGCGCGCCCAGCAGGCCGAAGTCGGCGCCGGCCACCTGGCCGGAGAACTTCAGGCCGGCGTCCAGGCTGCGTCCGCGTCCGGTGGCGTCCAGTCCCACCCGGCGCGAGTAGTACGGCACCACGGCGCCGTCGACCAGGCCGCCGAAGGTGTAGCGGCCGGCGTCGTGCAGGAAGAATTCCCGCTTCTCGGGCCGGAACAGCTCGAAGCGCGTCAGGTTGACGGCGCGCTCGTCGGCCTCGGCCTCGCCGAAATCGATGTTGAGCGCGGCCGTGGTGCGCAGGCCGCCTTCGCTTTCGTGGAACAGTTCCAGTCCCGGCTCCAGGCGCCGCCGCGTGCGGCCCGTGCCCGAGGCGGCCGACGATTCGGCAGTGGCGCGCAGCGAGCCCTTCATGCGCAGGCCCCAGCCGTCCCCGGCGGCGACGATGGCCGGCATCGGCAGCGCGTCGCCCAGCGAGTAGACCTCTTTATCGGGCTGGATGCCGGCCAGGCGCACGCGCTCGCTGCCGCGCGGCATCCACCGCTCGGCGTTGACGCGCCAGTGGCGCAGCGCGCCCGCGCCCACCGGGCGGCCACGGCCGAATACCGATAGCGGAATCGTGATGTCGGCGCTCCAGCCGTCGACCTCGATGCGCGCCTCGCTGCGCCACAAGGCGTCCCAGTCGAAACGCATGCGGCCGCCGTCGAAGATCAGGGCGTCGAACTGCGCGCCGTTGGGGTTGACGGCGAACAGGTAGCCGTTGCGGCCGTCGCCCTCCGGATCGAACACCAAGGTGACCCGGTCCTCCTGCAGCATACCCTCGACGTCGCGGCGCATCTGCTGGGCCACAATACTTGATGGGATGGAGTCGTAGGCGCGCACGCGGATGTACAGGGACTTGGCGTCGTGCGCCAGGCGCAGTTCGGTGCGCCGGCTCGGCGCGGCCCCGGCGACCGGCGCCACCTGCACGAAGCCGTCGATGAGCGTCGCGCCGTCCAGCGCGGAAGCGCCGCCTCCCCCGCCCGCCGCCGGCAGCGACAGCGCGGCCGGCAACGCCTCGACCGCGGCCGAAGCGATCGACGAAACAGCGGCCGACGGCACGGCGGCCAGCGCCGCCACGAACCGGGCGGCGCTGGCCAGACCACGGCGCGTCATGCGACTGCGGAGAGGTCGAGCGACGGCGCGCCGACGGGCGCGCCGCCGATCAGAACAATGGAAGTTTCGTTTTCGCGGTCAAAACAACTGGTCGTCATGCGCATCCTGGTGCCGTGAATGAACGCGACCTCTCGCGGTGCCGGCTTGTGTTCCGGCATGCTGGTCGCTCTTATTCAAGACGCGACAGCGGGTGATTTGTTTAGTGGAAGATAGTGGAAGAACGCGCCGCGCCTAGCCGATGTCGACCAGCTCGCGGCAGCAGGCGATGGCCTGGGTGGCGTCGCGCAGCATGAAGTTGACCAGGGTGGCCGAGCAGCCGATCTCCTGGGCGATGTCGCGCTGGGTCAGGCCGCCCAGGCGCGAGAGCTCGAACACATGGCGGGTGCGCGACGGCAGGCCGCACAGGATGCGGTCGATGGCGTCGATCACCTGCATGCCGTGCAGTTGCTGGTCGGGGATGCTGCCGCCGGACACCTGCGGCAGTTCGCCGTCGTCCGGGTAGATGCGGTAGGACGACTCGACCGCTTGGCGGCGGCAATGGTCCAGCGCCATGTTGCGCACCACCTGGCAGCAATAGCAAAACGGTTTGAGGATGTCGCGCACGCCCGTCATCTCGACCACCTTCAGGTAGGCGTCCTGGATGACCTCGTCGGCGACGTGGGACGTGCCGACGATTTTGTGCGCGATGCGGCGCAGTTGCGCCCGGTGCTGGATAAAGATGTCCCCAAGGACTGTTTGTTGCAACTCCAACGACATCAAAGCCTCCGCATTGGTTAATCAGCATGTTTATTCTTAAGCTAACTTCTGAATGCGAATCATTATCATTTATTTTTAATAAAGTGTCTACATGTTCCCTTGATGAGTTGCCAAGTCCGATGCGATTGGTGGTGTGAATGCGACGCATTACTCATCTCGATGAGTAATCATCGAACGAAATACCTGACATGCTTTTTAAGCATGTCTTTGCGCTAACCTAGCCTGCCAAGCTTGTCTTCCCCCACACTGAAAGGTGAAATCCATGACTTCCTCCAAGGTCCCCGCCGTCTTCTTCACGCTGGCCCTGGCCAGTTGCGCGCAGGTCGGCGCCGTCGTCACCTCGCCCGGCAAACAGATCGAGTTGCTCAACCGTGGCGCCGTGGCCATCCAGACTGCCGGCGGCGTGTTCGTCAGCTGGCGCCTGCTGGCCACCGACGCCGGCGGCGTGGCGTTCAACGTCTATCGCGGCAGCACCAAGCTCAACAGCGCTCCGCTCGCCCAGCTCAACTACACGGACGCGGGCGGCACCGCCTCCAGCGCGTACTCGGTGCGCGCGGTCGTCAACGGCACGGAGCAAACCGGTGCCGGCGCCGGCGCCACCTGGTCGGCGCCGTACAAGACGGTGCCGGTGCAGCGTCCGGCCGGCGGCACCTCGACCGACGGCGTGGCCTACACCTACGAGATCAACGACGGCACGCCGGCCGACCTCGACGGCGACGGCGCATACGAGCTCATCGTCAAATGGCAGCCGACCAACGCCAAGGACAATTCGCAGTCCGGCTACACCGGCAACACCCTGGTCGACGCGTATAAACTCGACGGCACGCGCCTGTGGCGCATCGACCTGGGGCGCAACATCCGCGCCGGCGCCCACTACACAACGATGGTGGCCTACGACTTCGACGGCGACGGCAAGGCCGAGATCATGATGAAGACGGCCGACGCCACCGTCGACGGCACCGGCGCGACGATCGGCTCGGCGAGCGCCGACCACCGCAACGGTTCCGGCTACATCCTGACGGGGCCGGAGTTCCTGACCGTGTTCAACGGCCAGACCGGCAAGGCGATGAAGACCACCAACTACCTGCCGGCGCGCGGCACCGTCTCGAGCTGGGGCGACAACTACGGCAACCGGGTCGACCGCTTCCTCGGCGGCGTGGCCAATCTGGACGGCGCGCGCCCGAGCGCGGTGTTTTCGCGCGGCTACTACACGCGCGCCGTCATCGCCGCCTGGGACTGGCGCGACGGCGCGCTGACGAGCCGCTGGGTGTTCGACACCGACGTCGCCGGCAGCGCCGCGCGCGGCCAGGGCGCGCACTGGTTCAGCGTGGCCGACGTCAACAGCGACGGCAAGGACGACATCGTCTACGGGGCGGCCACCATCGACAGCTATGGGCAGTTGCTCTATTCGACCGGCTTGTGCCACGGCGATGCTTTACACGTGGGCAAATTCAATCCGAATCTGGCGGGGTTGCAGGTGTACATGGTGCACGAGACGCCGAGCTGCTACGGCGCCAGCGGCACCGGCATGCACAACGCGGCCACCGGCGCGCTGCTGTGGGGCACCAGCGGCGAAGGCGTGGACGTGGGGCGCGGCGTGTGCATGGACATCGATCCGGCCTATCCGGGCGAGGAATGCTGGGGTAGCCGCGGCGGCTTGCGCAGCGCGACCGGGGTGCAGATCGGCACCAACCGGCCGAGCCAGATGAACTTCGCGGCGTGGTGGGATGGGGATTTGTTGCGGGAGGCGCTAGATGGTACGCAGATCAGCAAGTGGAATCCGTCGAGCAGCAGTTCGAGTGTGTTGGTGAACGCGGCGGATGCTGGTGCGGCTTCCAACAACAGTACCAAGGCGACGCCGGTGTTGAGCGCCGATTTGCTGGGGGATTGGCGCGAGGAGGTGGTGTGGAGGAATAGCGCGAATACGGCGCTGTTGATTTACAGCACCACGGCGCCGACGACCACGCGCTTGCCGACCTTGATGCACAATCCGCAATACCGGGCGCAGGTGGCGGCGCAGAACGCCGGGTACAACCAGCCGCCGCATCCTAGTTTCTATCTGGGCGCGGGAATGGGGACGTTTGTGCAGGAGCCGGTGCATACGCCTTAGTCGGTTCATGCACGGGTTGTTGGCGGCGCAGCCACGGCGGATTACGCTTCGCTAATCCGCCCTACGTGTCTTCGCGACGGACCGGCAGTTGAGGTGCAAAGCATCTCCGCGACGGCCCTGTGGCGATGGCGTTACAACGGTTCCACGTAGGGCGGATTAGGCGGAACGCCGTAATCCGACATCGATGAGCCGCTGGCGGCGCATTACAGCGGCACGCTGAGCAGGCCGTCACGCAACAGGCTGGGCGTGAGGCCGGTCCAGCGCTTGAACGAGCGGCGGAAATTGGTGGCGTCGTGGAAGCCGAGGTATTGCGCCACCGCTTCGTTGTCGTAGCCGCGCGCCTGGAACAGGTGGATCGCCACATGCGCTCGCACCTGGTCGAGCTCGGCCTGAAAATGGCTGCCGTGACGCGCCAGATGGCGCTTCATCGTCGCCGCGCTTACGCCGAACGCGGCGGCGCTCAACTCCAGCGTGGGACCGAGCCGTATGTTAGCCAGCAAGTGGTCGTACAGCGCCGACAGCAGGCTCGGGGCCAGCGCCAGCTTGTCGGCGCCCGCCTCCGCCGCCGCGCCGTTGAGCGCCACCGACGCCGCCATCGCGTTGCCGCGCGGCCAGGGCCGGTCGAGCCACTCCGGATTGATCAGCATCGCGTCCAGGTGGCAGTTGAAGCGCAGGTCGCCGCCCAGATGCACCTCGTGCTGCTCCACGTGCGCCGGCGCGCTGCGGTTCAGGCAGTAACGCCACGGCAAGCGCTCGCCGGCCAGCCAACGGCACATCGCCGTCACCGCCGTCATGTGCATCTCCACCAGCGCCGGCAGCTGGCTGGGGGCGCCGAAGCTGTCGGTCCAGTACAGCACGGCCAAACCGCCCTCCTCGCGCAGGCGCGGCGTCAACAACGGACACAAACGAACCGCGCCGGCGCACAGGATCTCCAGCGCCTGCCGCAGATTCTGCGCCTGCAGCAAGGCGTGGCTGAACGCGCCGAAGTGGCCCGGAAGCATCTGCTGGCCCAGCATGAAACTGGTGTCGGGGCTGCCCAGTTCGCGCATCACGTTCGCCAGCAATTGCAGGTACTGCGCCGGGCTGAGCGCGACGTCGGCGTCGGGCATCTCCCATCCCGCCAGGCCGGTGCCGCGCAAGGCTTTGTCGCCCTGCTCGTCAAGCTCGCGGCTGCGGGCGTAGTCGAGTATCAGCGCCGGCTGGTGCTGCGCCGGGATGAAGCTGTCGCCGATTTGCCGGTAGGCGATCACGCTGGCGCCGTCGCGGCCTGGGCGGACGGGCCCGCCGCCATACCGGCCGTCACGACGGTTGTCGAAGCCGCCGGCGAAGCCATCGCCTGCTGCGACACCGCCCGGCTCAGCTCGGCCAGCAGCACGTCCGGCGCCGCGTCCGCATTCGAGCAGGCGTGGCGCAGGGTGATGCCGACCCGGCCGCCCTTGGCGTGGTGGCGCATCTGGCCGACCATGGCCGCCAGATGCGCGGCCAGCGACGCGGCCTCTACTACACTGGTGTCCGGCAGCAGCAAGGCAAAGCGATCACCGGCATAGCGGCACAGCAAGTCGTCGTTGCGCAGGTTGAGCAACAGCATGTGGCCGACCGCCTGCAGCACGCGGTCGCCCTCGGGCTGGCCGAATTCGCGGTTGATCAAGTGGAAGCCGTCGATATCCAGCAGCACCAGTGCGCAGGGCCGGCCCGGCCGCCGCGCCTGCTCGTGGCGGATCTGGCGCCGCAAATAGTCGGCGTTGGCCAGCTGGGTGATACGGTCGAAGGCGCGGTGATCGCGGAACAGCCGTTCGCGCTTTTGCAGATGCTCGTTGAGGCGGAACTGCTCGTGCCGCCAGTAATACATGCCGATGGTGACCACCAGCATGCCGACTGGCACCATGCTCTCCAGCCAGTGATCCCACCGTGCCGCCTTGCTGATGGTGAAGAATTCGTCCATGCAATCGGCGAAGGAGCCGATCATGATCAGCGCCAGGCCGCCGGCCAGCAGGCGCGTGACCAGGCCGCCGGGACGGCTGCTCAAGGTAAACAACACCCAGCTGCCCGCCATGACGGCGGTGCCGCCTTCACTGACGATGTCCGTCCATCTCCAATACTGGAAAGATTTTGCCACGCCAAGGGTGGCGTACAGGAACAGGCAGACCAGCAGGGCCAGGCCGGCCGCGATCAGGGTGGAACGGTGAAGTTGCAGCATGGGCGGGCTCATCATGACGGCGTCGGTAGTGCGGCCGCAGCATAGAGGAGATTTATGACAACGTCGTGACACCGGGTCACAACGCGCGGCAACACGCTTCGACGCAACGACAGGTGCAAACGGCTCACAGCTAATGGGCAAGGCGCTCCCACTCCGTGCGGGAACGCGTCTCTTTGGGCTGTCTCTTTCTGTCGGTTTTAGTCTCTTTCGGTCTCCTCGTTGCGTAAGAGCGGGCTGGAGTAAAAAAGAGACAAAAAGAGACAGAAAGAGACAGCCAAAAGAGACCGGTTCCCCGACGGATTTGTAGTGTGATGTCCCCACGCCACCTCCGGCTAAGGCACAGGCAGTCTGTTTGCCAGGTCAATCCAGCTCATCTCACCCGAATTGAGCCGCCCTAACGCGCTTTTGGCCGCCCAACGCGGCAAGCTGTCATGCAATTGACACATTGACTACTTAGAATCCGCCCGTCCTCCACCTACTATGACGGCACAGAATGAAAACCACCCAATACAAAATGTCCAAACAGCCAACGCACCAAGGTCATGGCTGCCGCCTGTCCGTGCTCAGCCTCGGCGTGCTGTCCATGTTGTCCATGCTGGCCGCACAATCGCATGCCGGCGGACAAGCCAGCCAGGCCAACGACGGCGCCGCCGCCAGCGTGGCCGCCAGCGCCAACAGCGTGGTGATTTCGGGCCAGCGCTCCAGCTTGCGCAACTCGATCGCCGCGCAAGAACAGGCTGACAATATCGTCAGCGTCATCAGCAGCGACGACATCGGCGGCCTGCCGGACAAGAACGCCGCCGAAGCGCTGGCGCGCCTGCCGGGCCTGTCGGTGCAGCGCGACCAAGGCGAAGGCCGCTACGTCAGCGTGCGCGGCCTCGGCCCGGACCTGAATTCGGTCACCATCAACGGCGCGCTGGTGCCCTCGCCGGAATCGGGCCGCCGCGCGGTGGCGCTGGACGTGCTGCCGGCCGGCCTGATCCGCTCGCTGTCGGTCAGCAAGACCTTGACGCCCGACCAGGACGCCAATTCCCTCGGCGGCACCGTCGAAGTCAAAACGCTGTCGGCCTTCGACCTGCCTGGCAAGCTGCTGTCGGCCACCGTCGGCGCCAGCCGCGACCAGAACATCGGCAAAACCAGCCCGAACGGCAGCATCCTGTTCGCCGACCGCTTCCTGAACGGCAAGCTGGGCGTGGCCGGCGGCGTCAGCTACGAAAAGCGTGAATTCGGCTCCGACAACGTCGAAACCGGCGGCGCCTGGGAAGACGGCAAACTCACCGGCGTCGAACTGCGCGACTACCTGCCGACGCGCAAACGCCGCGCCGCCGCGCTCAACCTCGACTACCACGCCGACAACCTGAGTAAATACTTCGTTCGCAGCTTCATCAGCGACTTCAGCGACGACGAAGTGCGCGACCGCCTGACCATCAGCAACATCGCCGGCGACGGACTGGCAGAGGGCCAGACCGCCAGCGCTCGCGGCGAACGCCGCCTGCGCCAGCGCAAGTACACCCAGACCATCAGCTCGGTGGTGCTGGGCACCGAACAGAAATGGAACGGCTGGAAGCTCGACCTTGCAGGCGGCATCAGCCGCGCCACCGACGAGGCGCCGGAATCGATCAACGACGCCCGCTTCCGTGGCGCCAAGGACTTCGCCGGCGTCGGCTTCACCGGCACCGACATCCCGCGCCTGACCGGCCCGGCCGGCCTGGTCGACGCCGCCAACTACAAGCTGAACTCGATCGCGCTCAAACAGGGCGACGCCACCGACAAGGAACACCACGTGCGCTTCGACCTGAGCCACAAGTTCGAGCTGGGCGAAGGCAGCTCGACGCTCAAGTTCGGCGCCAAGGCAGGCCGCCGCGAAAAATCCAACGACACCGAGGCGTGGTCGTACAGCAGCAAGCAAATCGGCGGCGCCAGCACCGCGCTGGCCGACTACGTCACCGGCAACGATCTCGACTACAAACTGGGCCGCATCGGCAAAGCCATCGACCAGGCCGCGATCCGCCGCCTGGTGGCCGGCCTGAGCCGCGCCGACGCCCGCTTGCTGGTCGACTCGACCATCGACGACTACCGCATGCACGAGGACATCGACGCCGCCTACGTACAAAACAGCATCGACATCGACGCCTGGCACCTGCTGGCCGGCGTGCGCGCCGAACACACCAAGTTCGACGCGGCCGGCTCGCGCGTCAACGAGGAAGAGGAAAGCTTCGATGCGGTCAACCGCCGGCGCTCGTACACCAACTGGCTGCCATCGCTGCAGGCCCGTTACGACCTCGACGCGAAAACCAGCATCCGCGCGGCCTGGACGCACGCGGTGGTGCGCGCCAACTTCAGCCAGCTGGCGCCGGGCGTAAGCCTGGCCAGCGACACCGAGGCCACCATCGGCAACCCGGACCTGGCGCCGCTGAAATCCACCAACCTCGACCTGGGCATCGAGCGCGTACTGGGCGACGACGGCAGCATGTCGGCCTATGTGTTCCACAAAGACATCAAGAACTTCACCTACACCACCAACCTGGCCGGCAGCGGCCAATGGGCCGACTACAGCTCGGCGGTATCCTACGCCAACGGCGACAAGGCCACCGTCAAGGGCATCGAACTGGCCTACAACCAGCCGCTGCGCATGTTGCCGGCACCGTTCAACCGCCTGATCGTCGGCGCCAACGGCAGCCTGACCCGCTCGGACGCCAACATCGGCCGCTACGACATCGACGCCGGCCGCACGCGCTCGCGCAGCATCAACATGCCGGGCCAGTCGGACCGCGTGCTGAACCTGATGCTGGGCTACGAGCAGGGTCCGCTGAGCACCCGCCTGGCGCTCAACTACAAATCGCCGTATCTGCTGGAAATGGGCGAGGACATCCTCGACGCCGGCCAGGACCGCATCGTCGACGCCCAGAAACAGGTCGACTTCTCGCTGTCGTACCAGATCAGCAAGCAGGTGCAGCTGAACTTCGAAGCGGCCAACCTGAACAACGAAAAATACTACGTTTATCTGGGCAGCAAAGCGCAAAACGCGCAATATGAACAATACGGCCGCACCTATAAAGTCAGCCTCAAAGTGAGCATGTTCTAATAATGAAAACAACGATCTTCAACGGTATTCTCTTCGGCGCGATGGTTTCGTGCGGCGTGCTGGCCCAAACCGCCCAGGCGGCGGCTGCGGCACCGGCGGCGCAGGCGGTACGTAAGGCCGTCCTGCCCGGCCTCGCCGCCAAGGCCAGCGAACTGGCCGCGCTGCCCGACGGCGGCTGGCTGGCCATCGACAAGCAGGCCCTGCGCCTGCTCGACGCCGCAGGCAAGGAGCGCGCCCACCTGGCCGTGCGCGCCAAGCAGCTCGACCTGCGTCCGCAACCGCAAGGCGGCGGCGTGCTGGCCGTGGTGCTCGACGCCAACGCCGAGCATGTCCTTCCGGTGCTGGTCGACATGAAGGCCGGCACCTTGAGCGCGCAGAAGCCGTTCCCGGCGCCGCCCTTCGGCATCGAGTCGTCGTGCCTGTACCGTGACGCCCAACAGATCGACCATCTGTTCATGATCGGCAAGGATGGCCAAGCCGAACAATGGCTGATGCACGGCGACCAGCGCCAGCTGGTGCGCAGGCTGGCCCTGCCGCCGCACGTCAAACATTGCCGCGCCGAAGACACCACGCAACAACTGCTGGTCACTGAAGAAAAAATGGGCGTGTGGGCCTACAACGCCGACGCCGAAGGCGGACCGAGCCGCAAGCTGGTCCAGCGCGGCGACGCCTTCAAAAAAGGCGAGGCGCGGGTGCTGCCATGGAAGGCGGCGGCGCCGGTGGCGAACGCCAAGGCCGTCATCGAGCCGCGCGCGCAGACCGAGCCGGTCGCGCGCCAGGGCGACGCCGCCGACGACCCGGCCATCTGGCGCAACCCGGCCGACCCGGCCGGCGCGCGCATCCTGGGCACCAACAAGAAACAGGGCCTGCTGGTCTACGACCTGAACGGCAAGCAGCTGCAACTGCTGGAGGTCGGCCGCCTGAACAACGTCGACGTGCGCCAGGGCGTCACCGTCGGCGGACGCACGCTCGACGTGGCCGTCGCCACCCAGCGCGACGACAACAGCGTGATGCTGTTCGCCATCGACGCCGGCGGCACCGTCACGCCGGCCGGCGCCTTCGCCACCGGGCTGGAGGATATCTACGGCATGTGCCTGTACCGTCCGGCGGACGGCGGCCTGGAAGCGTTCATCAACGACAAGGACGGCAGCTTCCTGCAATACCGCATCGAGGCCGGCGCCGACGGCAAAGGCATGTCGGGCAAGCTGTTGCGCCGCCTCAAGGTCGCCAGCCAGCCCGAGGGCTGCGTCGTCGACGACCGCAACGAGCGCCTGTTCCTCGGCGAGGAAAAGCGCGGCGTGTGGACCGTCTCGGCCCGTGGCGACGCCCCGGCCAAGCTGAGCATGATCATGCCGGTCGGCCCGCAACTGGTGGCCGACGTCGAAGGCATGGGCCTGTACCATGGCGACAAGAACGACTACCTGGTCGTCTCCAGCCAGGGCGACAACAGCTATCTGGTGCTCGACGCCAAGGCGCCGTACCGCGTGCGCGGCAGTTTCCGGGTCGGCTACAACCTGGCGGCCGGCATCGACGGCACGTCGGAGACGGACGGGCTGGAAGTCAGCTCGGCCAACTTCGGCGGGCCATATGCGAAAGGCATGCTGGTCATCCAGGACGGGTACAAGCGCCTGCCGGACGGCCCGCAAAACTTCAAATACGTCGCGTGGGAAGACATCGCCAAAGCGCTAAAGCTGGAGTAAAAAGACGCAAAGCCTGGCAAAAAAAACCAGGCTCCCATCTGGAACCACGTAGGGCGGATTAGCGAAGCGTAATCGGCCAAGCTCCGTCGACGGCCCGTGAATCGGAGAGAATCCATGAAGCCCCCACCATAACAACATGATAATCTTCCCACCACAGGAGAAGCCGGCTGCGTCGCAGCCGGCGGCCTCCGGTCCACAGGAGAAAAGATGTCGGAGCACCGCCACCCAGCCATTCCCATCAACATAAAAGCCCACGCCCGCCTCGCCGGCGTGCTCTACCTGATCATCATCGTCATCGGTGTGCTCGGCGAATCGGTCATCCGGGGCAAGCTGGTCGTCTCCGGCGACCCCGAAGCCACCGCCCGCGGCATCCTCGCCGCCGAATGGCTATGGCGCCTCGGCGTCGGCGGCCAGGACCTGTTGCTGCTGTGCGCCGTCGGCCTCACCCTGCTCTGGTACATTCTGCTCCGCCCCGCCAACCAGCACTTGGCCCTGGCGGTGGCCTTCTTCGGCCTGGTCTCGCTGGCGGTCGAAAGCGTCAGCGCGCTGCACCTGCACGCGGTGCTCACGCCGCTGTCCGGCTCGGCGTACCTGAAGGTGGTCGATCCACAACAACTGCACCTGCTCGCCTACCAATCGATCGTCGCCCACGCCCACGCGTTCGGCCTGGCGTTGATCTTCTTCGGCGTCGAATGCCTGATCGTCGGCCACCTGATCCGCCAATCCGGCTACTTCCCCAAGGCCATCGGCTGGCTGATGCAACTGGCCGGCGCCTGCTACCTGATCAACAGCTTCGCCATGATCCTCTACCCGCCGCTGCAGGACATGCTGTTCCCCGCCATCTTGCTGCCGTGCTTCATCGGCGAGAGCGCGTTTTGCCTGTATCTGCTGATCAAAGGAGTCGACGTGCCGGCGTGGCGGCAGCGGGCCGCAGGCGGATCGACGGCCGTCTGATCCTGCCGCGCCCGGTTCCGGTATGGCAGTTATGCCATGTTCATGGCATAATATTGGGCTGTGCTGCTCCGATGGTGAAATTGGTAGACACTGGAGACTTAAAATCTCCCGCCGCAAGGCGTGCCGGTTCGATTCCGGCTCGGAGCACCAGGTTCTAAGCAACCGCACCCGTAGCAGTCAAAACCCGCCCATCTTCTATGACGGCGGGTTTTTTTACGCTCCCTGTTCGCCGCTCATTGCCCAATTTCACTTATTAGAAAGAAATCATGCAAGATAATTCCGAAATGGTATATGTGGGATTCTGGCCGCGTGTTGCGGCGACCCTAATCGATACCGCACTTCTGTTGGCGATCACCGTGCCGATGACGATGGCGGTATATGGGCGCGACTACTTATTACAAGATTCCTTTCTTCTTGGCCCGGCTGACCTCATCATTTCATATGTGCTACCAGTAATTATTCAAATCGCGTTTTGGATTGCCTTGTCCACAACCCCTGGCAAGATGGCGATAGGCGCGACAATTGTTGATGCGCGGACGGGGAAAAAACCTTCCGCCGGCCAGTTTATTGGACGCTGCTTCGGCTATTACCTGTCGGCGATCCCACTTTTATTGGGTTTTTTTTGGATTGGTTTTGATGCACGTAAGCAGGGGTGGCATGACAAGATCTCTAATACGGTCGTGATACGCCGCGAGAAAGGCGAGGACGTGAATTTCATTGACAGCAAGCGAGCTTGAGGTCGCGCCGGACAAGCGCTGTGTGAGCGGCCTAGCATCAACGTGCCGCGCTGCCTTAAATAGAAATGATTCTCATTTGCAGAATTTTGTGCTATCTTGAGAAGCTTTCTCTTTTATCAATTACCAGCCCGTTTGTACATGCCCATTGTTACGCCCAGCCTCCCTGCCCGCGCCTTGCGTTCGTCCACCCTTGCCTTGGCTGGCCTGATTGCGGCTCAGCTCGCTCCCGCCGCGTGCGCCCAATCCGCCCAAGCCGCCGAAGCCCCGCCCGAAAATCTGCCGACTGTATTGGTCAGCGGGCAGGCGCTGCCCGATTCGGGCGGCCAGATCGCCAAGAGCGCGCGCGCCGGCATGCTCGGCGAGAAAAGCCTGCTCGACACGCCGTTCAGCGTCAGCAGCTACACCAACCAGCGCATGCTCGACCAGCAAGCGCTCACCCTGGCCGAGGTCCTCGGCGGCGACGCCTCGACCCGCTTCACCGGCCAGATCGGCGGCGTCACCGACTCCTTCTTCATCCGTGGCTTCCCCCTCAACGAGGGCAACCTGAGCGAGGTCGCCTTCGACGGCGTCTACGGCGTCTCGCCCAACTATCACCTGTTCACCGAATACCTGGAAAGCGTCGAAGTGCTCAAAGGCCCGGCCGCCCTGCTGTACGGCATGTCGCCCAACGGCGGCGTCGGCGGCGTCGTCAACGCCGTGCCCAAGCGTTCGCTGCCGCGCGACCTGAACCGCGTGACCTTCGACTACGGCTCGTCCGCGCAACTGGGGGCGGCGGTCGACGTCAGCCGGCGCTTTGGCGAGGAGCGACGCTTCGGCGTCCGTGTCAACGGCCTGCACCGGCGCGGCGACACGCCGCTCGACAACCAGCACGCGCGCGCCGCCGTGGCCGCCCTGGCGCTGGACTACCAGGGCAGCCGCGTGCGCGCCTCGCTCGATCTGATCGAGCAGTACCAGTCGATCGACGCGCCGACCCGGCCGTTCCTGCTGGCCGCGCGCCTGCCGGTGCCGGACGCCGCCGACGGGCGCCGCAACATCACGCAGGCGTGGGGCTGGTGGAAGTCCAACGACCTGGCCACCCTGGGCAAGCTCGAATACGATCTGAACGACAAGCTGACATTCTTCGCCGATGTCGGCGGCACGCGCTCGGACGTCGAGCGCTATTCCGACCAGACCCCGACCATCGTCAACGGCGCCGGCGACACCACGTCCACGCCGATGAACTGGAAGTTCCGCGTGCGCCGTGGCAGCGCCGACACCGGCGTGCGCCTGCGCTGGCGCACCGGCGCGCTGCAACACGCGCTGGTCGCCATGGGCACCGTCTACCGCGACCGCTTCGGCAGCATCAGCAACGCCGGCCGCCCGATCGCGTCGAATATTTATGCGCCGTCGGCGGTGGCCGATCCCGGCATCGCGGCGCCGGCGGACGCGCCCAAGCTGTCGGCCTCGACGCTGTCAAGCGCGGCCGTCGCCGACACCATCGACCTGCCCGACCAGCGCCTGCAACTGACACTGGGCCTGCGCCGCCAGTTGGTTGAATCAAACAACTACAGCGCCACCACCGGCGCCCGCAGCACACGCTACAAACAAGGCGCGCTCACGCCGCTGGCCGGCATCGTGTTCCAGCCGGTGCCGCGCGTCTCGCTCTACGGCAATTACATCGAGGGCTTGAGCAAGGGCGACATCGCGCCCAACATCGCCGACAACGCCGGCCAGGTGTTCGCGCCCTACAAGAGCAAGCAATACGAGCTCGGCGCCAAGACCGACCTGGGCGTGGCGCTGGCCACCGTGGCCGTGTTCCAGATCAACAAGCCGAGCGGCCAGTTGTACGGCAACACCTACCGCATGGACAGCGAGCAGCGCAACCGGGGCGTGGAGCTCAACCTGTCGGGGGCGCTGGGCCCCTCGCTGCGCCTGCTGGCTGGCGTGAGCGTGCTCGACGGACGCCTGGTCAAGACCAACAGCGCGGCCACCATGGGCATGCGTCCGGTCGGGGTGCCGCGCGTGATGGCCAACCTTGGCGGCGAATGGGCGCTGGCCTTCCTGCCGGGACTGACGGCCACCGGCGCCGTCAGCCACACCGGCAAGCAGTATGTCGACCAGGCCAATCTGCAATCGGTGCCGGCCTGGACCAAAGTCGACCTCGGACTGCGCTACCACGCCGTCATCGCCGGCCGCGCCACCACCCTGCGCGCCGGCCTGATGAACGCCTTCAACCGCCACTACTGGGCCGGCGTGGCCTCGTACGGGACGATCTCGCAGTCGGCGCCGCGCAGCGCGCAATTGTCGGCGGCGATAGACTTCTGAGGGCGGCGAGCGCGGCCCCCTCCAGATCACGCGGCCTTGGCCGACGGCACCTCCCGCAAACCTGCCATGTGCTCCAATCCCTGCCGCAGCGCCGGGAACAGGCTGTTGTTGAAATTGTTCCAGCGCAGCTCCAGGATGGTGTCGGACGGGTCGATCCTGGTCCCGAGCACATCGACAATGACTTCTCCCGAGTCGATGCCGTTGTCGACATAATGGAACGAGGCGCCGGTCATGTCCTTCGCCGGGACGGGCCGCGTCTCCATGGTGCGCCAGTTCGTCACCTTCTCGCCGCGCGCCCCGTGCAAGGCGTCCAGGGTGGCGGTGGCGCCGCGCCGCTCATAGGGCGATTCGATGCGCGTGATGCCCGGATGGATATTGACGATCTTCTGCCGGAACGGCGCGCCCGGCCTCACCAGCTCGTCCAGGATGACCAGCAGGCCGTCCAGCACCACCAGCTCGGCGCCCAGCGATTGCAGCTTGCCGAGCAAGCGCGCTTCGAAGTCGCTCTTGCCGGCCGGCCGCTGCGCCGCATCCAGCGGCAAGCGCCGGTATGTCGACGCGATGCCGCACAGCAGGTCATTGACGGGTCGCCCGTCGATCGCCAGTTCGGGCGGATAAAACCACTGCTTGCCGGGTTCATACGAAAAGCCGTAGTCCTTGATCATGTCCCGGTCGCGCGGCGACTCGGGGTCGTCGTCGAAAATAACGGCCTCGAGCGAGTAGGCGTCGCCCAGCGCCGTTTGATTCAGCGCCTCGGCCAGGTCCTCGAGCGGCGATTTCATATAACGCTGCCCGCCCTTGTACGCAACGTACTGGCCGGCCTTGTCGGCGGCCGCGTTGCGCAGCGACCAAATGTATACCAGTTTTGTCTTTGCCATCTGTGCTCACTCATCGGTTGAAATTGAAGAATCGGGACGTGCTGCCATCAAGACGCGGCGCGCGCCCGTCTGTTTAGGTGTACTAGCTCAAACTTGACCTGACACCAACTGTCAGATGAGTTAGAGTTCCGATAGGCTGCGACCGGCCAGAAGCCGCCGTTCGTAGCGGCCGTGTTGGATGCTATTGATCGCTGTACCTTGTGTGTATGGCTTACTGTAGGAACTCTATGAAGAACTGCGAGGACCTTATGTCTTGGTTGAAGTATCTTGATGTTGAGTACATCGACGATCCAAAGTGGGAAAGCTTAACCAAGCTGGACATAAATGATCCTAAGCACTGGAGTCGAATCATAGATTTGGCGATGCGCGCGGATGTGGAAAATTTGAATGCGATATCTAACCAGTCTATGAAGGCAGTGCTCGATGATCTCGAAGATTTTCCGGAACGGGAGGTCAAGAGGCTGATGAATAAAATTTGCATGCCATTTGAAGCGCCAATGCGCGATCACATTGCGTTTTTTCGAATCGTACGCCAAGAGCTTTTTGGTCCGAACGAATGACGCTCAGCTGCTTCCGGCCATCACCGAACCCTTGCGTAACTAGTGAGAACATAAAACATGGAAGTAATCCACGTTGTATCAGTTGACCCGGTTTCTCCGGGAGATGAAAGTGCATCTGTGACACTCGATAGCGGTAAGGGGCAACTCGTCGCATTTTGTTGGCCATGTGGACTGCATGTTGGAGACGAGGTTGAGAATCGGCTTTCCACTCTGGAAGGAACCGCTCGTGCCGCCTATTTTTCAGACTGGCCAGCAGAAGAAATAGAAGCGTTGTCTTCAGAACGGATAGAGCGTACTGGTCATTATTCTTATGAGGGACGAGGCCGCGTCGTTGATGAGGCAGAGGGTCTTGTTGAAGTCAATGGGTTTGTAATCGAGCTAAGTAATGTGCACTGTGATGGCTATGTTGATTTTGAAATTAAGCGCCTTGATGTTCGTGCGTAGATAGGGCTGAAACCGGCCACTACCGGACGTTCGGGGCACACAAACAAGTAAGCTTAGGCTATATGCAAATTCGACCGTTCCCTTGGAAATCGCTTTTCTTGGCTCCTTTCGCTAGCGTTCCGGCCTTGACGCTTGCTGGCTTGGGAAGTTCTGATGCGGGTGCAGCATTCGACTTTGGTTGGGGAATTTTCTTTGGGCTCATGCTGGCGGTTCCAGCTTCCTTTGTGGGTATGCTACTTATCGGCATCCCGATTTTCTTGATTTTGCGGCCTCACAAGTACGCGCTGATGCTGGCCACCTGTGCAGTTGGCTTTGCTATACCGTTTCTCATGTTTTTCGGAGATGCTCCTTCAAGAACAACTTTGGGAGCAGTTGCTTCAGGCGTCGCAGTGGCTGCAGCAGCATATTTTTTACGGCCACGTAATGCCTAACCACTTAAACAACCGGACGGCTTATGACGTTCCATATCAATCGATTTCCGACCATTAATGAGATTGCTGAGTTAGCCAGCTTGGCGAAAAATACGCCCATGGAAGATCGCGTGGGTAAACTGCACCTCAGCGAGTTTCGACTAGCTGAGGACCGCCAGCGTAATGCCTTCATGTTTCAGACTGACGCAGTCTCGCGCGAATCTAGCGGACGGAGTCATTATCTGATGTTTTTTATGCGCCATTGGTTCGATATTCGTAGTAAGCATTGGGACGGCATCGAAGTGAGTTTTTACGACTTTCCTGTGGATATGGAGCCAGATAGAAGATGGATCGAGCAATGCTTTGGGCAAGCCGCAAGGGTCTATGGCTGGAGTAGTGGCCCCCCTCATGAGAGGAACATCTTCGATCCAGTATTTTGCACAGATGACTGGTGTGGTGGTGGGGGCTGAGAGTTCTCCCCGTCAATGACTGTAACCATTTAACGAGAAGTGTCCTCAAACATCGGTTGCCTCCTGGCGTGACAATTCGTGCACTTTTCGCACAAGCAAGATGCTACGCTGTGTCCAATCGGCCGCGTACGGCCAGGAGCGGCCGTTCGTGACAGGCACGTTTCGTATTAGGGCCGACTCGCTGAAATGAATCCTATTATCGTTAAAACACTGAGCTCGACGCCATCGCCGGGGCAGTTAGCGCAATCGATTGACTTGCTGCGCCGATTCGACGAAAGCGAGCTGTTCAATACGCTATTTTTCCTTAGCATCCAGCGACAAGGGGCTGGCCTTCCGGTTGCCTATGCGGCAATTGCGCTGAATGCACTGAATCCAAAATGTGAAATTACGCCAAAGGAAGCCCTTGAAGTGCTACTTCCCGATTGGGATGTAAGCATTGAGGAGGTCGTTTTTTACTTAATGCAGCAGTTCGGCATGAAGGCTATGCGTTCTGCAAAGCAGGAAATCGAAGCGAATTGCAACCTTGCCGAGACTGCCAAAAGGCGCTTGGAGACAGTTAGATATTGGGGAAATATCTGGCTCGAAAGCGAGCGCGCTGGTCGATTGGCCGAATAGGTTGAATACCACGCGACCCGCTTCGTCGCGGTGGACTTCGTTGGATACGGCGTAGAGTGCCGGCTTGTCGCTGTCCGGTTTGGAGCGCATGCTACCGGTCGCCAGTCGGACATCGTGTGTCAGGTCAAGTATGAACCAGTACAGTTAGGAACGCCCGCCCTAAACACCCCACCGCCTGGCGCGTCATGGAAGAGACATCAACACGCCGCTCTTCCACGGAACCCATGTGATACCGATCCTGGCCCCCCTGTTTCAAGGGCCGCTGGCCGAACTGGCCGACGCCCTCTCGCTGGCCCCGGCCATGCCGGCGCATGCGCATGCCGCCACCGGCTTCACCGACGGTTCGCCCCTGCTCGACGACACGCTGCGCCGCTACGCCGCCCGCCTGCAATACGACGGCGGCGACCTACGGCCGGTCGCCTCCGCGTGGGCCATGGCGTACACCGGCGCGCTGCTGCCGCCGGTCAGCGCGGCGGCCACCTTGCTGGGCCATGTGTTTCCCGTCGCCGCAGGCCAGACCGCCGTCAGTCTGGCGCCGGACGGCACGCCGACCACCTTCCACATCACCTCCGAGGGCACGGCCATGCCGGGCGCCGACACGGCCACCCGCTACACGCCGCTGGTCTGGCAGCACCTGCTGCCGCTGTTCGACGCCGTGAGCGCCCACACCCGGCTACCCAAGAAGATCTTGTGGGCGAACACCGCCCGCCAACTGCTGGCGATCTTCGAGACCGCCGGGCAACTGGCGCCGGGCATGCCCCGCTTGGATGCCGACCGCGACCGGCTGCTGCACGCGCCGTCGTGGGACGCACCGACGCGGCCCAATCCCCTGTTCGGGCGCGACCGCTCGGTGGTGCTGCACCGGGATGGCGCGGCGGTCACCCATAAGCTGCACCGCCAATGCTGCCTGTACTACCTGCTGCCCGAGCCGGGCTACTGCGACGCCTGCCCGCTCGACCCCGGCCTGCGCGCGCCTCAACAAGCCTGACCGGCCAGCGCGTCGACGGGACTGGCGTCGCCGGCCAGGTCGGCCCCGGCCCCGGCGCCGGTCTGCGGCGGCTGGCGGCGGTCCTCGACGATATGGCCGCCGGCCATGCGGATCACCCGGTCGGCCAGGTGGAAGTAGCGGTCGTCGTGCGAGATGGCGATCACCAGATGGCCCTTGGCGCGCAACTCCGGCAACAGCTCCGTGTAGAACAAATGGCGGAACGTCGGGTCCTGGTCGGCCGCCCATTCGTCGAACACCAGCACCGGACGCCCTTCCAGGTAGGCGTGCACCAGCGCGAGCCGCTTGCGCTGGCCGGTCGACAGGTCCAGCGTGCTGAACACGCCATCCTTCAAACTGACCTTGTTGGCGATCTCCAGCCGCGCCATGTATTCCAGCGCCGCCTCCGCCACCAGGTGCGGACGGCCGTCGATGCCGCCGGCCAGCACGTTGTCGAACAGGTAGAAATCGGCGAACACCGTGGTGAACAGCTGCCGGTAGTCGTCGCGCCCCTCGTCGGTGACGACCTGCCCGTCCACCAGGATCTCCCCCTGTCCAGGTCGGTACAGGCCCAGCAGCATCTTGATCAGCGTGGTCTTGCCGGAGCCGTTGTCGCCGACGATGAAGACCAGCTCGCCACTTTGCAGGCGCAGATCGACCGGGCCCAGCGCGAACCCCCGGTCTTCCGGGTTCTGCGGCGTGAACGCGTAGCGCACGCCGCGCAGCTCGATGCTGGTCGACATGCCCACCCGGCGCGCGGGCTGGTCCAGATGCAGGTGCGGCTCGGGGTTGGTGAAGCGCTGCGATAGTTCGGCGATCCGCTGGAACCCGACCTTGGCGCGCCCCACCTCGGGCAACATGCCGATGATCTGGTCGATCGGTCCCTTCAGGAACAGTAGCACCAGCACGAAGCCGCTCAGCGCCACCGGCTCGACCGGGCGCACCGCCGCCCATCCCAGCAGCAGCGCGATCAGCAGGAAATACAACGCCGAGCCATAGGCGGCGGCCAGCACATAGGTGTTGATGGCCTTGCCGTTGACGTCGCGGATGGCGTCGATGGTGCGCTCGATCTGCCCGTTCAGTATCCGCGCGCGCCGCTCGCGGTGCATGCGCAGTTCCTTGGCGCCCTCGCTGATATCGCGGTAAGCCTTGTGCAGTTGCTCCTCGTGCTCGCGCGCCTTCCAGAACCCGGCCACCCCTTTGGACTGGGCGTACAACTGGATCGCCGAGCCCAGGATCAACGCCGTCAGCAGCATCGCCAGCAGCGGCGGCGACAGATACGCCAGATACGCCAGGCAACCGAACACCGTCGCCACCGACACCATGGTCGTCGCCAGCACGAAGATGACGTCGCTGATCATGTCGACGTCCTGGGTCAGCACCGGCATCAGGCGGTGGGTCTTGAAGCGCTCGAGCGCGTCGATCGGCGCCGACAGGATTTTCCTGGCCAGCGACTTGCGCACTTCGGCCACCAGCCGCTGGCCGACGTGGTTCATGGCGATGTGGGAAGTGGCCCGTCCCGCCAGCGCCACCAGGCACAGCCCGCCGAAGAACAACGCGATGCGCCACGACATGCCGCCGGGAAGGTTGAGCACCTGGTTGATCGTCGCCAGCAAGGCCACCGACGCGATGCTGGCCACCGCGCCGGTCAGCGCGGACAGCGCTATCCAGGGCAGGAAGGGCCGCAGCAGCGGCAACAGATCGCGTATCCGGCCGCCTTCGTTGTTTGAAATGGTCATGCTCTACCTCGTGTCATGGTTGATGTCAATGCGTGCGGCGGGCCCCGTCAAGGGCGCAGTACCGACGTGCTCAGCAGCGGATCGCGCAGGATGTCGTCCTCGCGGAACGGAAAGGCGAGCCAGTCCTTGCGGGCGTAGCGCGCCACCGCGGCGCTGCCGGCGCCGCCGCGCACGGCCCGCTCGTCCTGCCCGTGGGCCAGCAAGGTGCGCGCCTCGACGCCGCGCTTGCCGAACCAGACCATCTGCAGGTAGCTGTTGGCGACCACGTTCGGCCCCAGCGCCAGCTCGCCGACGTCGGGACAGGCGGTGGCGAAGTAGCCGACGTCGCCGCAGCCGCCGTAGATCGGCCAGCGCTTGCCGCCGCTGCGCACGGCGCGCCGCGCACTGGCGGCCTCGTCCAGGGCGACGCCCTGCGCGGTCAACGACACGACGGCGGCCGCCAGTGCCTTGGCCGCGACGCCGTCGGCCGGCCGCGGCGCGGCGGGCGTGCGCAGCGGCGCGGCGGCCGAGAACGCGACGGTGAACAGGTCCTTGCCGGCGCCCTTCTCCAGCTCGCGCCAGAAGGTTTCCCACAGCAGCGCGCCATGGTCGCCGACCTCGCCGGTGTTGCCCCAGGCGCGCAACACGGCGCAGGCCCGGACCAGCGAGACGGCGGCGGCCGAAGGCGACTCGCCGGCGCAGGCCTGCTCGAGCAGGGGCAGCTTGTATTGCTCGGCGGTGTAGACGCGCGCGCTGAGCACATCGCGCGCCGCCCACGCGCCCAGCTCGGCTGCGGAGCCGGCCCCGCGCCGCGCCAGGTCCAGCGCCAGCTCGTGCCCCAGACGGCCCCGGAAACTGAGCGCCGTGCGCTCGTCGCCCTGCAGCGCCGAATACCCCTCCAGCGGCTGATCGACGTTGGACAGCCAGTGGCTGTCGTTCATGTTGGCCACATAATCTTCGCGCAGCAGGCTGGGCAGCCGCTGCGCCGGCATCGCCCCCGGCTGCGCCGAGGCGGCGTCGAGGCGCCAGTCGCAGGCCGAGCGGGTGCCGTCGAGCACCGGCGTGCGCGGGTCGAGCCCGGCGAACGCGGCCGCCAGCGGCGCCGCGCAATCGCGGCGCAGGTCGTCGGGCACGTTGGGCACGGCGCCGATGTCGGCGTACCAGACGCGGCCGTCACCGCGCCCCACGGCCAGCGTGTTCACCCACGGCATGGCCGCCTCGCGCCGCTGGATGGCCATGAACTCGTCCAGCGAGGCGGCGCGGTCCCAGGCGAGGAAGTTGCGGAAGATGCGCCAGTTCCCGCCGTTGACGTCGCGCACCGCCATCGCCCGCTGCGCCGACCAGGCCAGCGCCGGATGCAGGCCGCGCAAATCGACCACCGGGCCGAAGCGCGACGCATACAGCGTGCGCCCGACCTGGCGCGCGCCGCCGTCGGCGTCGCGCACGGCCACGGTGACGTGGCGCTTGCTCAGCGGGGTCGACACGCCGTCGACCAGATAGCGCTCGGGATCGGCGGGATCGAGCGCCAGTTCGAACAGGCCGAAACGCCGGGTGCGCGACACCGTATGGCTCCACGCCACGTTGTCGTTGAAGCCGATCATCACCAGCGGCACGCCCAGAAAGCCGGCGCCGGCCACGTTCAATTGTCCGGGGATGGTCAGGTGCATCTGGTAGAAGCGGTCCGGCCCGCCCCAGAACCAATGGGGATTGCCGAACAGCAGCGCGCCGTCGTCGCCGGTCGCCGCCCGTCCCCAGGCGATGGCGTTGCTGCCCAGTTCGGCCCGCGCCCCGAGGTTGTTGGCCAGCCGGGCCTGTAGCGCGGCCACGTCGGCGGCGTCGGCCACGCGTTCCGAGGCGGGCCTGGCGTTGACGATGTCGGTCATGAAGTGGCCGTAGCCGGCCATGACCTGCGCCGCGTACAGGCGCCGGTAGATGTCGGACGGGGCGATTTCGCGCACCCACGGTTCTTCCAGGCAGGTGCGGGCCGCGTGGCGCCGCGGGCGGGCGCGCGCCTCGCGCAGCAGCTTGTTGTAGCCGTCGGCGTAGCCGGCCACCAGCGCGGTCAGCTCGGCCGGCTGCGCCTGGCGCATGGTGGCGACCATGTCCTCGTCGGCGAAGGCCTTGAAAAAGAAATCCGCATCGATGTTCTTCGGCCGTCCCATGCTCGAGGCGCCGGGCAGGCGCTGGTCGGCGCCGAAGTACCAGGCGCGCTGCCCCGCGTACGTGACGAAGGCGTCGGCCAGGGTGCACAGCGCGTCCTGCGCCTGCACATAGCCGACGCCGAGGCCCAGCTCGCGCCAGTCGGCGGCGCGGATGTGGGCGATGCCGTCGGTGGTGCGGCGGATTTCGACCGCGCCCGGCGGCGTGGCGGCGCCGGCCCGGGCCGGCGATGGCAAGCACAGCGACAGCGACAGCGACAGCGACAACAATAACGACAACAGCGCGTACAACGGCGCGGCGGCGCGGCGCGGCGGCTGGGTGGAACGGCGACGAGGCATAAGCGTGATCCTTGGACGAGGGATTGAGGGGCAACCATGGGGGACGACGAAGCGCCGTGTTTCATTCCCAAGACGCGCCCGCGCCGCGCTTGTTTAAGCCGGCGCGACTAAACAGATGCGCGCGGGCGCCGTCCTGAGGGGGTGGCCGGTACATGCCGGAGCTGACGCTCCCTCGCCGACTTTCCATCACCGGCTTTCCATCACCATTAACCAGTAACGTTTTCGTGGGGTTTCTCGAATGCACATTCACGACTTGATTGGGATCGGCTTCGGCCCGTCCAACATCGCGCTGGCCATCGCCCTCCAGGAGGAACGGCAAGCCGGGCGCCGCCACGTCGATGCGCTCTTCCTTGAAAAGCAGGCCAGCTTCGCCTGGCATCCCGGCATGCTGCTCGACCATGCGCACATGCAGATCTCCTATCTGAAGGACCTGGCCACGCTGCGCAACCCGCGCAGCCGCTACACCTTCGTCAATTACCTGCACGAGCACGGCCGCTTGCCCGACTTCATCAACCTGAAAACCTTCTTCCCCAGCCGCCGCGAGTTCAGCGACTATCTCGGCTGGGCGGCGCGCCAGTTCAACGACCGCTGCGTCTACGGCGAGGAGGTGGTCGAAGTGCTGCCGGAGCATCGGCAAGGCGACGTCGTCGCGCTGCGCGTGCGCTCGCGCGACGCCCACGGCGGCATGCACGAGCGGCTGACGCGCCAGCTGGTGCTCGGCATCGGCGGCACGCCCAGGCTGCCCGAGTGTTTCGCCGACGTCGCCGGCGATGCGCGCGTGTTCCACTCGAGCCGCTACCTGACGGGCATCGCCGCCAACCGCCAGGCCCGCAAGATCGCGGTGATCGGCGCCGGCCAGAGCGCCGCCGAGATCTTCGTCGACCTGCACAACCGGCCCGAACCGGCGCAAATCGACATGATCATGCGCGCCCGCACCCTCCATCCGTCCGACGACAGCCCCTTCGTCAACGGCGTCTTCAACGCCGACTTCACCGACTACATCTTCCGCCAGGACGACGCCACGCGCGCCGGCCTGCTGTCGGAATTCCATCGCACCAACTACGCCGCGCCCGACCTGGCGCTGATCGAGCAGATCTACAAGATCTTCTATGAAGAGCGCGTAGCGCGCGGCGACCGCCACCAACTGCTGCGCCAGCACCAGATCGGCGCCGTGCGCGCGCGCGCCGACGGCATCGAGCTGGTGATGCGCGACGAGCAGCGCGACAGCGAACTGGTGCGGCGCTACGACGCCGTGGTGCTGGCCACCGGCTATGGGCGCGAGCACCACCGGCACCTGCTCGCCGAGTTGGGCCCGCACCTGGGCGACTTCGTCGTCGACCGCAACTACCGCCTGCAGGCCGGCGCGGCGTTCCGGCCGGCGATCTTCCTGCAGGGCGCCTGCGAGGACACGCACGGGCTGAGCGACACGCTGCTGTCGGTGACCGCGCTGCGGGTGCAGGAAATCATCGACGCCCTGCCCGTGGAAACGGCGCCGGCGGTCGTCGACGCGCAGCCGCGCCGCGCCGCGCTGGCCGGCTGAACGCCGACGCTTCGCTCACATCACACAGGGAGAAACCATGGACCATCTCAACATCCACACAAACCAGGCGCTGGAGCGCGAGCTGGCGCGCCGGCACGCGGCGCTGTCGCAGCCCTACCAACTGACCCCGCACGCCATGCTGGAAAGGCAGGCGCGCCAGGAATCGAGCGCGCGCAGCTATCCGCGCCGCCTGCCGCTGGTGCTCAACCGCGCGGCCGGCATCTACGTCGAGGACATCGAGGGCCGCGTCTTCATCGACTGCCTGGCCGGCGCCGGCACGCTGGCGCTCGGCCACAACCACCCGGCGGTGGTCGAGGCCATCATGGCCGTGCTGCGCGACGGCACCCCGCTGCACACGCTGGACCTGACCACGCCGGTCAAGGACCGTTTCGTGCAGGACCTGTTCGAGCTGCTGCCGGCCGGCTTCGCGCGCGACGCCCGCATCCAGTTTTGCGGCCCGACCGGCGCCGACGCCATCGAGGCGGCCGTCAAACTGGTCAAGACCGCCACCGGCCGCGGCACCATGCTGGCCTTCCAGGGCGCCTACCACGGCATGACCCAGGGCACCTTGCAACTGATGGGCAGCCTGGGGCCGAAGACCCCGGTCAACGACACGCTCACCGGCGTGCAGTTCCTGCCCTTCCCATATGACTACCGCTGCCCGCTCGGCCTGCGCGGCGAGCCCGGCGTGCGCGCCAACCTGGCCTACCTGCAAAGCGTGCTGCAGGATCCGGAAGGCGGCGTGCCGCTGCCGGCCGGCGTCATCGTCGAAGCGATCCAGGGCGAAGGCGGCGTCATCCCCGCGCCCGCCAACTGGCTGGCCGGGCTGCGCGCGCTGACCGCCGCCGCCGACGTGCCGCTGATCCTCGACGAGGTGCAGACCGGGTTCGGGCGCACCGGCCAGATGTTCGCTTTCGAGCACGCCGGCATCATGCCCGACGCGGTCGCGCTGTCGAAGGCCATCGGCGGCGGGCTGCCGTTGGCGGTGGTGGTCTACCGCGACAAGCTCGACGGCTGGAAGCCGGGCGCCCACGCCGGCACCTTCCGTGGCAACCAGCTGGCGATGGCGGCCGGCTCGGCCACGATCCGGCTGCTGCGCGCGGAAGGCCTGGCCGAGCTGGCCAACGCGCGCGGTGCGCGCCTGTCCAAGGCGCTGGACCAGCTGCGGCAACGCTATCCGCAGATCGGCGACGTGCGCGGCCGGGGCCTGATGCTGGGCGCCGAGATCGTCGACCCGGACGCCGCGCCCGATGTCCAGGGCAATCCGGCGGCGGCGCCGGCGCTGGCCCTGGCGATCCAGCAGGAATGCCTGCGCCGGGGCTTGATCATCGAGCGCGGCGGCCGCCACGGCTGCGTGATGCGCTTCCTGCCGCCGCTGATCATCACCGACCGCGAAATCGATCGGGTGGCCGACATCTTCGGCGCCGCGCTGCAGGCCGCGGTCGCCGCCGGCGACGGCGCCGATGATGCCGGGATTGCGGCGGGTGGCCGGAAAGTGCTTTCCATGATAGGATAACAACGCCCTCATCCCGCCAGATGCCGAGCGGGCGGCCCATGCGCGCATGGCCGCCGTTCGCTGCATATGCCGGCTCGCCCTCCGAGCCCGGCCTGCGCCAGCCACATCGCCACCGTAGCGAGCCTGGGAAAGGCATGGTTCCCCGGCCGCACAAGGTCCGGGGTGGCTGGTTCTGTGGCCGGGACGGATTGTGATCACGCATTATTATCGAGAACTGTTTAATTTCTGCCTGCGTAAAGTCAGGGACCCCGATCTGGCCGCCGACCTGGCGCAGGAAAGCTATGTCCGCGTGCTGACGATGGAACAGTCCGGGCAGGCGATCCTCGATCCCCGGGCGCTGCTGAGGAAAGTGGCGGTCCACCTGAAGATCGACATGGACCGCCGCGCCGACATCCGGCGCCACGACGACATCGACACCCTGGCCGAACCGGACATGCCGGTGCAGCCGGCCCACCTTCAGCCGGAAGAAGTCTATTCCTCCTCGCAGGCGGCCGAGGCGTATCTGAAGGCCATCGAGCAACTGCCCGACCGCTGCCGCGAGGCATTTTGCCTGTACGCCTTCGACGATCTGTCCAACAAGGAGATCGCCCGGCACATGGGCATCTCGCTGAGCATGGTCAATCAATACATCGGACGGGGCAAGCTGGCCTGCGCCGCCTGCCGCGCGGCGTTCGAAGGATGAGCTCCCCTCCCTCCTCCACCGGCCCGTCCGGCGCGCCCGGCCCCGACGACATCGCCATGAACGAATCGGCCGCCCATCTGCGCGCCAGCGATCCGGTCGACGTCGCCGCGATGGCGTGGCATGGCCGCCGCGAGCAGGGCCTCGACGCCGGCGACGAGGCCCTGTTCGGCCTGTGGCTGGCGGCCGATCCGGCGCACCGGGCGGCGTTTTCCCGCCTGGACGAGGGCCTGCGCATGCTGCGCGGCCTGCCGGCCGGCCGTACCGCCCACCTGCGCCGCGCCAGCCCGCAGCCTGCCGGCGGGCCGCCGGCTTCGGCGCCCGCCTTAACTCCCGCCTCTACTCCCGCCGCCACTCCCGCTGCTCCGCCGCAAGCGCGGCCCGGCCAGGGCGCCTGGCTGGCCGCCGCGCTGGCCGTCCGCCCGGCGGCGCTGGCGTTGTGCTGCGTGGCGCTGGTGGCCGCCGGCGTCGGCTGGCGGCAATGGTGGCGGCAACCGACCTTCGAGCACGTCTACACCGCGCAGCGCGGCCAGTTGCTCGACGTCGCGCTGCCCGACGGCAGCCGGCTCACGCTCGACGCCGGCACCCGCGCGGAGGTGACCTTGTACCGCGACCGCCGCCTGGTGCGCCTGCCCGACGGCCAGGCGATGTTCGGCGTCGCCCGCGACGCCGCCCGGCCGTTCACCGTGCTGGCCGGTCCGGCCCGCGTGACGGTGCTCGGCACCCGCTTCGCGGTCCGCTGCCGGGACTGTGCAGGCCAAAGCGCCGAGGTCGATATCGAGGTCGAGGAAGGCCGTGTCGGCGTGAGCCGTGCCGGCCTCGACGGCGATGCCGGCGCCGTCGGGACGGCGCAGTTGCGCGCGGGCCAGTTCGTCCGGGTGTCGACCACCGCCGGCCTGGGCGCGGTCGCCGCCGTCGGCCCGGGCGGCATCGCCCCCTGGCGCAAGGGCCTGATCCGCTTCGCCAGCACGCCGCTGGCCGAAGCGGTGCGCGAATTCGAACGCTACGGCGCCGTCAACCTGGTGGTCGCCGACCCCGAGGTGGCGCGGATGCCAATCGGTGGCAGCTATCGGGTGGGCAATCCAGCCGCGTTCGCGCAAGCCCTCCCCCATATCCTGCCGGTCAGGCTGGTCCGGCGCGCCGACGGCATGACCGAGGTGGTGCGGGCAAAGTAATCCGCTGACGGGGGTGTACATTTCGGCCGGTCGTGCGTCTTAGATAGTAATGAGATCAGTAATGAGATCGATTTTCATTTACACGTTTCATTTATACTAACCACTATCGTCCAGGAAACCCATGCCGCACGCGCTACCCCGCCTCCACCTCGCCCCGATTTCCCTCGCCGTCGCCCTGGCGCTCGCCAGCCCGGCCTGGGTCCACGCCCAAACCGCCGGCAATAACGGCACCGTCGCGTTTTCCATCGCCGCCCAGCCGCTGGGCGCCGCGCTCAACGAGTTCTCCGCCGCGACCGGCATCCCGGTCGCCTTCCCGCCGGCCTTGGTCGCCGGCAAGACGGCGCCGGCCGTCCAGGGCACGGTCGCCACGCGCCAGGCGCTGGACCAGTTGCTCGCCGGCAGCGGCCTGGAGGCCCGACAAGAAGGCGCGACCATCATCATCGGCGCCGCCACGCCCAGGACGGCCGAAAAAACGCTGCCGCTGGTGAGCGTGGCGGCCAGCGCCCTGCTGCCAGGCGACCTGCCGGAGGCGTACGCCGGCGGCCAGGTCGCCAGCGGCAGCCGGCTCGGCCTGCTGGGCAACCGCGAGGTGATCGACACGCCGTTCAGCGTCACCAGCTATACCGCCGAGCTGATCACCAACCAGCAAGCGGTCACCGTGGCCGACGTCATGGCCAACGACCCGTCGGTGCGCACCGTTTCCTACGGCTTGACCAACGCGGCCGGCGCCGGCGATTCCTTCATGATCCGCGGCTTCTATGTGCAAAACTCGATCCTGTTCGACGGCATGTACGGCGTGGCGCCGTCGCGCACGCTGCCGGTCGAAACGGCCGAGCGCGTGGAAGTGCTCAAGGGACCGAACGCGCTGCTCAACGGCATGGCGCCCTATGACGCCTCGGGCGGCGCCATCAACATGGTGCCCAAGCGCGCCGGCGACAAGCCGCTCACGCGCCTGACGGCCACCTACCTGTCGGACGGCGTCTTCGGCGGCCATGTGGACATCGGCCGGCGCTTCGGCGAGCAGCAGGAATGGGGCGTGCGCTTCAACGGCGTCTATCGCAACGGCAACACCGCCACCGACGGCCAGAAGGTCGATCTGCAGGCCGGCACGGTGGCCCTCGACTACCGCGGCGCCAACCTGCGGGCCTCGCTCGACGCCGGACACCAGACCATGAACAACGAGGCGCCGCAGGGCGCCGGCGGCCTGGGCTTCGCCGACGGCGTCGCCATTCCGGCCGCGCCGAACGCGCGCCGGCGCGCCGCGCAGGACTGGGAATACTCCGACACCAAGAGCGATTACGCGCTGGCCAAGGTGGAATACGACTTCGCGCCCGACTGGACCGTGTACGGCGCGGCCGGCTACAGCGACAACCACTTCGAATACCTGTCCACCGACATCTTCGTCACCGATACCGCCGGCAACGCCCAAGCGACCGCGTACTACTGGCCCGATTACTACAAGCACCGCAGCGCCCAGGTCGGCATGCGGGGCACGTTCAAAACCGGCGGGCTGAAGCACCAGGTGAACCTGAACGCCAGTTACCTGAAACGCACGCACGGCTTCACGGCCGATTATTACGGCATCAAGAGCTTCGACACCAACATCTACCAACCGTCGTTCGTGAGCGCTCCGTCGCTGGCGGGCTTCCCTTCCACCGCGCCGAAGACGGACAAGGTCGAACTGCCGTCGTACGCCATCGCCGATACGATCTCGTCGGCCGACGACCGCGTCGCCGTCACGCTGGGCGTGCGCCGCCAGAACGTCAAGTACATCGCCTACGACACCCGCACCGGCGCCGGCAGCACCACCTACGACCAGGGCGCCACCACGCCAATGCTGGCCGTGCTGTTCAAGCCGCAGGCCAATCTGTCCCTGTACGGCAACTACATCGAAGGCCTGAGCCAGGGCGACACCGCGCCGGTGGGCACCACCAACGCCGGCGAGGTCTTCTCGCCCAAGGACACCAAGCAGTACGAAGTGGGCGCGAAATACGACTTCGGCCGCTTCAGCGCCGCCGCCGCCATCTTCCAGATCACCCGTCCCAGCGGCCTGATCATCGGCAACGGCGACGGCACCGCCACCTACAAGGTCGACGGCGAGCAACGCAACCGCGGGCTGGAACTGACCTTCTTCGGCGAACCGCTGCCGGGCGTGCGCGCGCTGGGCGGCGTGGTCTACACCGACGCCCGCCTGACCCACACCGACGGCGGCCGCTATGACGACAACTTCGCCCCGAACGTGGCACGCCGCCAGCTCAACCTGGGCGGCGAGTACGACGTGCCGGGCGCAGCCGGACTGACGCTGACGGCGCGCATGATCGCCACCAGCAAGCAGGTCATCGACCAGGACAATTCACGCACCATTCCCGGCTGGACCCGCTGGGACGCCGGTGCCCGTTATGCCATGGTGGCATGGAGCCGTCCGCTGGTGCTGCGCGCCAACGTCAACAACCTGTTCGGACGCGACTACTGGACCAGCGGCTCCGGCGCCTGGCTGAACCTTTCGCAGCCACGCACCGTATCGCTGTCGGCCACGATAGACTTCTAAGGCCATCCCGGCCAGGCGTACGGGCCGCGCGCCAGCGCAACCCGTACGCCATCACCACTCCCCCTACTCTTCCGCCAGGCCGCGCACGCACGAATCGAGGAACATGGCGTCGTTCACCATGGTTTCATGATCTGCGTCGACCGGCCAGTGGCGCAGCCGACCGGTGCCCAGTTGCGCCGCAATGCGCGCGATATCCTCCGGGCGCCGTCCCGGCGTCCACCAGGCATGCGTTGCGGCTTGCACGGCTGGATACGTGTCCGCCGAGCGCCCGACCGCCCGGTCCAGCGCCCGCCCGATCAGGCAGCGCCGCACCAGGTCTTCGGCCGCCAGCCCGGCAAAGGAACCGTCCGGCACGATAAGCCCTTGCGCCATGCGCGACCGCACCCATGCCAGCAGCGGCCGCTCGTCCTCGAGCGGATCGACGATATCGGCAGGCAGCTGCGGCATGTCCGTGCCCTCGCCGCAGACTTTGCGCAACAGTCCTTCAAACTCGCCGCGCCAGGCGTCGCCTTCGCCGTCGCCCAGTTGACTGAGCTCCGGCGTGTCCACCAGGCCCAGGAACGCGACCCTCTGCCCCTTTTGCTCCAGGTGCGAGGCGACCAGCGCCGCCAGCGGCCCGCCCAGCGACCATCCCAGCAAATGATAGGGTCCCTGCGGCTGCACCGCCTGGATCAGGCGCGCATAGTCGACGGCCATGGTCTCGAGCGAATGGTCGCGATGCGCGGGGTCGATCAGCGTGCGGCAGGTAACGCCATACACCGACCGCACGCCCGCCAGCCGCTGCGCCAGCGACAGATAGCCCAGCACCGTGCCGATGCCCGAGTGGATGCAGAACAGCGGACCGGGTTCGGCAAGATGGCGGTTCAACGGCACGACGGGGTTGGCGACGCTTTGCGCCAGCGCGTGCAGCGTCGGCTTGCCCAGCATGTCCTTCAGCGTCAACTGCAGGCCGGGGATGTCGCGCCGGCGCGCGGCGCTGACGACCCGCAGCGCCGAGATCGAATGCCCGCCGAGCTCGAAGAAGTTGTCGTGCCGGCCGATGCGCTCGACACAAAGCACCTCGCTCCAGATCGCCGCCAGCGCCTGCTCCACGATACCCTGCGGCGGTTCGTAGGCGGCATCGGCACTCCACTCCGGCGCCGGCAAGGCCTTGCGGTCGACCTTGCCGTTGGCGTTCAACGGCAGGCTATCGAGCACCACGATGGCGGCCGGCACCATATAGTCCGGCAGTTGCCGGCCCAGGCTGGCGCGCAGTCGCGCCGGATCGGCGCCGTGCCCCGGGGCCGACGCCACATAGCCCACCAGCCGCGTGCCGGCCGGCAGCTCCTGCGCCACCACCACGGCTTCGCGCACTTCCGGCTGCGCCAGCAATTGCGCTTCGACTTCGCCCAGCTCGATGCGCAAACCGCGCACCTTCACCTGGTGATCGATGCGGCCCAGGTATTCCAGCTGCCCCTCGCCGTTCCAGCGCACCAGGTCACCGGTGCGGTAAAGCCGTCCGCCACCGCCGAACGGGTCGGCCACGAAGCGCTCGGCGCTCAGCGCCGGCCGGTGCAGGTAGCCCCTGCCCAGCAGCTCGCCGCCGATGTACAGTTCACCGGCCACGCCGCGCGGTACCAGGTTCAGGCTCGCGTCCAGCACGTGGGCCTCGGTGGCGGCGATGGGGCGGCCGATCGGCACCAGCGTCGCGCCGTCGGCCTGGCAGGTCCATTGGGTGACGTGGATCGTGGTTTCCGTCGGACCGTAAAGGTTTTGCAGGCTCACGCCGTGGAGCCGCCGCAGCGCCTCTCGTTGCGTCGCGGCCGGCATGGCTTCGCCGCCGCAGATCACGTAGCGCAGCCGCGTTTCGCGCTCGATGCCCTCATGGGCCAGGAAGGCCTGCAGCATCGCCGGGACGAAGTTCATCGTGGTGACGGCGTGGCGGCGGATCAAGGCCGTGATCCGTTCCGGATCGCGCTGGTCGCCAGGGTTGGCCACCACCAGGCGCACGCCGGTGGTCAACGGCCAGAAGATCTCCCAGACCGACACGTCGAAGCCGAACGGCGCCTTGTGCAGCACGGTGTCGTCGCGGGTCAGGCCGTAGGTCTCCTGCATCCAGCGCATGCAGCTGGCCAGCGAACGATGGCGGACCGCCGCGCCCTTGGGCCGCCCCGTCGATCCCGACGTGTAGATCACGTAGGCGAGACTCTCGCCGTGCAGCGCCACTTGCGGATCGTGTTCCGGTTCGGCGCCGAGATCGAGCGTTTCCAGGTCGAGAACTTCGACTCCGGCGACCGGCGGGAGACGCTGCCCTACCTCGCGGTCCGTCAACAGCAGGCCGATGCCGCTGTCCCGTATCATGTAGTCCATGCGGTCGGCGGGATATTCGGGGTCCAGCGGCACGTAGGCGCCGCCGGCCTTCAAGATCGCCAGCAATGCGACCACCATGCCGACCGAGCGCTCGACGGCGATGCCCACCCTGACTTCGGGCGCCACGCCAAGCGCGATCAGGCGGTGGGCCAGGCGGTTGGCGCGCGTGTTCAATTCGCGATAGGTCAGCACCTCGTCGCCGAACAGCAGCGCTTCCGCGTCCGGCTGGCTGCGGGCCTGTTGCTCGAACAGCCGGTGCACCGGCTCCGCGTCCGGATACGAACGCCGGTCGACGCCCCAGCGGCGTAACTGAGACCGCTCGTGCGCGTCCAGCAGTTCCACCTCGTCCAGCGCCTGATCCGGCTGCTCCGCCAATGCGGTCAGCAGTGTCACGTAGTGGGTGGCCATGCGGGCGATAGTGCCGGCCTCGAACAGTTCGGCCGCATAGGTGACGCCGATATGTATCTTGCCTTCGTTGTCCTCCACGCCGTTGATCACCAGTTCGAACTGCGCCCCCTGCCCGCCCAGCGCGTACTCCTCCAGCGTCAGGCCGGGCAATTGCGCCAGGGCGCCGCCATCTTGCCGCTGGTGGTTGAACATCACCTGGAACAGCGGATTGGTGCCGAGATGACGCTCCGGCTGCAATGCCTCGACCAGTTGTTCGAACGGCAGGTCCTGGTGCTCCTGCGCGCCCAGCGCCGCCTCCCTGGTCGCCGCCAGCAAATCGTCGAGGCGCTGGCGCGGGCCGACTACGCCGCGCAGCACCTGCGTGTTGACGAAGAAGCCGACCACGGATTCGGTTTCCGCGCGGTGGCGGTTGGCGATCGGCACACCGACGCGGATATCCCGTTCTCCGGTATAGCGATACATCAGAGCCTGCATACCCGTCAGCAGCAGCATGAAGACGGTGGCGTCGGCGGCGCGCGCGCGGGTGCGCAAGGCGGCGGCCAGGCCGGTGGGCAGCGCCAGGTCGTGCCGCGCGGTCGTATACTGGCCGTCGGACCGGCGCGGATGGTCGGTGGGCAGCTGCAGCATCGGCTGCTCGCCGCCCAGCTGCGACAGCCAATAATCCAACTGGCGTTGCCGCTCGCCGGCTTCGAGCCAGTTGCGCTGCCACGCCGCGTAGTCGGCGTACTGGATAGGCAACGGCGCCAGGTCCGGCAACCGGCCCTCGATGCGCGCCCGGTACTGCCGCACGAATTCGTCGATGATGATCTGCATCGACCAGCCGTCCGAGACGATGTGGTGCATAACCACCACCAATACGTGCCTGTCGGCCGCCTCACGAATCAGCCCAATCCGCAACAGCGGACCGTGTTCCAGGTCGAACGGCGTGCGGTGCAGCCGCGCCGCCTCGGCTTGAACGCGCTCTTCGCGCACCGGCGCCGCCTGGCCTTCCAGGTCGATGTACTCCAGCTTTGCCTCCGTCCCCAGCACCTTGTGATCGATGCCGCCATCCGGGTTGGCCCGGAACACCGTGCGCAGCGACTCGTGACGCAACACCAGTGCATCGAAGCTGGCGCCCAGCGCGACAGTATCGAGCTCGCCCTGTAACCGCAGCGCGCCGGTGATATGGTAGGCGGAACTGTCACGATCCAGCTGCCACAGCATCCATTGCCGCGTTTGGGCGTACGAACAGACGCCATGGTTGGCGGCGGCTGCGGCGATGGGCAGCCTGCCAAAGTCGATACCCTGGGATTTCAACGCTTGCAGGAAGGCCGTTTGCTTTTCCTTCGAAAAGCCCGCAAAGCGGACGGCGATGTCATAGTCCTTGGTTCTCATTCAATGCTCCAGCTGTTCCATGATGGCGAACATACGTTCGATGTCGTCTTCGGCGCCACTTGCGTCTGGCGATGGTGACAGCAAGGCCGCCGAGGCGGCGATCGTCGGGTTCTCGAACAGGCTGCGCAACGGCACGCGAATGCCGGAATACTGGTGCGCCTTCGCATGCACGCGGAGGACGGAGATCGAATGTCCTCCCAGTTCGAAGAAGTTATCGTGGCGGCCCACTCGCTCGACGCCGAGCACCTCGGCCCAGATCGCGGCCAGCGCTTCCTCAACCTCGCCTTGCGGCGGCTCGTATGCCGCCACGGCCACCGCTTCCGGCGCCGGCAGCGCCTTGCGATCGACCTTGCCGTTCGCGTTCAACGGCAAGCTTTCCAGCACCATGAGCGTGGCCGGCACCATGTACTCCGGCAGTTGCCTGCCCAGCCGCTCGCGCAGCGCGGCGATATCGATGACCGCGCCCGCCGCCGACACATAGGCCACGAGGCGCGCGCCGCCGGGGCCTTCGGCCGCCACCACCACCGCTTCCCGCACTTCGGGCTGCGCCAGCAATTGCGCCTCGACCTCGCCCAGCTCGATGCGCAGGCCGCGAATCTTCACCTGATGGTCGATGCGGCCCAGGTAATCGAGGCTGCCCATGGCGTTCCACTTCACCAGGTCACCGGTGCGGTACAGCAGTTCGCCCTGCTCGCTTAAAGGGCTGGCGACAAAGCGTTCGGCGCTCAGGGCCGCTCGGTTCAGGTAACCGCGCGCCAGGCCGGCGCCGCCCAAATACAGTTCACCAGCCACGCCCGCCGGCGCCAGATTCAACTCCTCGTCCAGCACATAGGTGCCGATTCCGGCGATCGGCCGCCCGATCGGCACCTGGCTGCGGCCGTCGTCGCGGCACGTCCAATGCGTGACGTCGATGGCAGCCTCGGTCGGGCCGTACAGGTTGTACAACGCCGCGCCGGGCAGGCGCGCGAACACGCCGTTCTGCGCTTCGGCCGGCAACGCCTCGCCGCTGCAAACAATACGCCGCACACTGTGGCACGCCTCGATGCCCTCGTGGGCCAGGAACGCCTGCAGCATCGACGGCACGAAGTGCAGCGTCGTCACGTTGAATTTCAGGATCGCGTCGACCAGCCTTGCGGGATCGCGGTGGTCTCCCGGACGGGCCAGCGCCAGGCGCGCGCCCGTCATCAAAGGCCAGAAGAATTCCCAGACAGAGACGTCGAAGCCGAATGGGGTTTTCTGCAGCACCGTGTCCGAGCCGTCCAGCCGGTAGGCTTCCTGCATCCACGCCAGGCGGTTGTGCAGCGCGCCGTGGCGGTTGGCCGCGCCCTTCGGGCGGCCCGTGGAACCGGAGGTATAGATCACGTAGGCCAGGTTCTCGCCATGCAGCGCCACGTGCGGATCGTGTGACGGTTCCGCGCCGAGATCCAGGCTCTCGATCTCCAGCACCGTGACGGCGGCGACCGCCGGCAGTTTCGGTCCCACCTCGCGGTCAGTCAGCAGCAGGCCGATGCCGCTGTCTTGCATCATGTAGGCCATGCGGTCGGCGGGATAGTCCGGGTCGACCGGCACGTAGGCGCCGCCCGCCTTCAGGATCGCCAGCAGTCCGACCACCATCCCCATCGAACGTTCGACGGCGATGCCCACCTTGACTTCCGGCGCCACGCCCATGGCGATGAGCCGGTGCGCCAGGCGGTTGGCGCGCACGTTCAGTTCTCCATACGTGAGCGCTTCGTCGCCGAACAACAGCGCCTGCGCGTCGGGCTGGCGGCGCGCCTGGCGCTCGAACAGCTGGTGCACCGGCGTCGTGTCCGGATACACACGCTCGTCGACGCCCCAGCCGCGCAGTTGACGCAACTCGTCCGCGTCCAGCAACGCCACCTCGCCCAGCGTCTGCTGCGGCTTCTCCGCCAGCGCGCCCAATAGCGCGGTGTAGTGCGTCGCCATGCGCTCGATCGTGCGGGCGTCGAACAACTCCGCAGCATATGTAAAGCACACCTTCATCCCGCCGGCGCCTTCCTCGACGCTGTCGACCATCAATTCAAATTGGGCGCCCTGCCCTCCCAGCGCGTATTCTTCCAGAGTGAGGCCTGGCAACTGCGCCAGCCCGCCGTCATCTTTCCTCTGGTGGTTGAACATGACCTGGAACAGCGGATTGGTGCCGAGGCGGCGTTCCGGCTGCAAGGCCTCGACCAGCTGCTCGAACGGCAGGTCCTGGTGTTCCTGGGCGCCCAGCGCGGCGGCCCTGGCCGCGGCCAGCAGCGCGTCGAGACGCTGGCGCGGCCCGATCACGCCGCGCAGCACCTGCGTGTTGACGAAAAAGCCGACCACGGCTTCGGTATCCGCGCGGTGGCGGTTGGCGATCGGCACCCCAACACGGATGTCACGCTCGCCCGTGTAACGATGGAGCAGTGCCTGCACGCCCGCCAACAGCACCATGAACACGGTGGCGTTGGCGGTCCTCGCGCGGCCGCGCAAGCCGTCGGCCAGGCCGGTGGGGAGCGAGATGTTGTGACGCGCCGCCGTGTACTGGCCGTCGATGCGGCGCGGACGGTCGGTCGGCAGTTGAAGCACGGGCTGTTCGCGGCCCAACTGCGCCAGCCAATAGTTCAACTGGCGCTGCCGCTCGCCGGCGTCGAGCCAGTCGCGCTGCCACACCGCATAGTCGGCGTACTGGATAGTCAATGGCGCCAGGTCCGGCACGCATCCCTGGACGCGCGCCCGATACTGTTGCGCGAATTCGTCGATGATAATCCGCATCGACCAGCCATCCGAGATGATGTGGTGCATGACGACCACCAGCACATGATTGTCCGCCGCCTCTCGTATAAGCCCCACCCGCAGCAGCGGACCGTGCTCCAGATCGAAGGGCGCCGCGTGCAGCCGCGCCGCCTCGATGCACACCCGTTCATCGCGCTCCGATGCCGCAAGCCGGGACACATCGATGTACTCCAATGGCGCGCCGGTTTCAAGAATCCTCTGCTCCGCCTGGCCATCGACGCCGCCGCGGAACACCGTCCGCAGCGACTCGTGACGCATTACCAGCGCGTCGAAACCGGCGCTCAGCGCCACAGTGTCGATCTCCCCGGACAGGCGCAGCGCGGCGCCGATATGGTAGGCCGTGCTGGCCATGTCCATCTGCCACAGTATCCATTGCCGACCCTGGGCATAGGATGCCGGCAGCGGACCGGTGCGCCTGTCGTCGGACAGCCGTGGAATCGCCACCTGGGTCGCTTCGGCGGCACCACCGCCGATGAAACGGGCCACGCCAGCCAGCGTGCGGCCTTCGAATAAATGGCGCGGCAGCACCTGCAGGCCGCGCTTGCGAGCGCGCGCCACCAGCTTCAACGCCATGATCGAATCGCCGCCAAGTTCGAAGAAGTCGTCATCGCGCCCGACCTGTTCCACGCCGAGGACATCGCTCCAGACGGCGGCCAGTGTTTGCTCGGCGGCGCCAAGCGGCGCCGCATGGCGCCCAGGGTCGCGCCCACCCTCACGCTCCTGCGGATCGGGCAAGGCCTTGCGATCGATCTTGCCGTTCGCCGTCAGCGGCCAGGCATCAAGCGGTACGATCGCGGCGGGCACCATATATTCCGGCAGCGCACGCGCGAGCCGGACCTGCAAGTCGCCGCTATCGGGTCGCATGCCGTCCCGGCCGATGACGTAGGCGTGGAGGCGGGTCTGTCCATCGTCGTCGGTGCGTGCGATGACTTCCGCCTCCGCCACGCCGTCGATCTCCCGCAGCGCCTGCGCCACTTCCTGCGGCTCCACCCGATAGCCGCGGATCTTCACCTGGCCGTCCATCCTGCCGAGGAATTCCAGCGTGCCGTCGGCCAGCATCCGCACACGGTCACCGGTGCGGTACAGGCGCTCCCCGGCCCCGGACGGATGCGCGATGAAGCGCTCGGCCGTCTGCGCGGGCCGTCCATGATAGCCGCGCGCCAGGTTCGCGCCACCCAGATACAGCTCGCCCGCCACGCCGGCCGGCACCGGATGCAGATCGGCGTCCAGCACACAGGCAAGGTTGCCGGCCAGCGGCCGGCCGACCGGCAGCGTATCGGCCGCCCGCAACGCGTCGCCGGCTTCCTGGGTGAGGATGCCAACCGTCGTTTCGGTCGGTCCGTAGTGATTCAGCACGCGACAACCCGGCTTCAGGCTGGCGACGCGTTCCAACAAAGGCCAACGGGTCGCTTCGCCACCCACCACCAGCCGGCTGGAAGGCAGGACATCGGCCGGCACGGCGGCACTGAGCAGCGCCTGGAGGTGGCTCGGCACGATCTTCAGCACATCCACCCGATGACGCCGCATGTACCCGGCGAAGGCGTCCGGGTCCAGCACTAGCGCGGTGGACATCAAATGCAGCAGCCTGCCCGAGCAAAGCGCGCCAAACAGCACGGTGTTCCCCAGGTCGGCCGCGACCGTCGATACCATCGCCATCGAACGCGCCTCGGCCGGCAAATCCATCCGATCGAGCACGGACGCCACGTAGCCGGCCAGCGCGCCACGGCTGACAAGCACGCCCTTCGGCTGGCCGGTCGAGCCGGAAGTGTAGAGCAGGTACGCGCCCTGGGCCTGCATCGGCGTCGGCACAACCGCAAAATCCGCCCGCTCGGCGGGCGCTTGCGCGAGATCGATCCGCAGCACTGGCAGCGCCGTGTCGCAAGCGAGCGGCGTCGCGCTGAGCACCAGTCGCGCGCCGCTGTCCCGCAGCACATAAGCCAGCCGGTCCGCAGGCAGGGCCGGATCCAGCGGGACATACGTGCCACCGGCCTTGAGGACCGCGAGCACCGCCGCGACAAACTCGCAGCCGCGTCCCGCATGAATGGCGACGCGCTGCTCGGCCGCGATGCCCGCGTCGCGAAGGCGTGCGGCCAGCGCCGCCGCATGCGCATCCAGCGCCCGGAAGCTCAGGCTCGCGTGTTCGTCCATTACCGCGGGGGCGTCCGGCTGTGCCGATACCGCCGCCGACCATAGGGTCAGTATGTCCGGCGCCGCCTGCGGTGGCACCGGCCCATGCAACACCGGAGTGACATCGCGCAGTTCGAATGCGCCCAGCGGGCGTGCTCCATGCTCCGCCAGCTCGTTCAGCAGTCCTGCGAACTGTCCGGCGATGCGCTCGACGGCGGCCGCGTCAACCAGCGCCGTATCGTGCAGATAATCCAGGCGCAGTTCACCGTCGATACTCACCCGCAGTGTCAGCGGGTAGTGATTCCCGCTCGAGAAGTGCAGGCTATCGAACGCGAGCCGCGCCTGGTCCACACTGTTCAACGCCTTGTCGACCGGGTAGTTCTCGAACACGACGATGGTATCGAACAAGCTTGCGCCGGCGCTGCCGGCCAGCCGCTGGATCTCGTTGAGCGGCGTGTACTCATGCTCGCGCATTTCCGTGCCCTGCGCCTGCAACGCGCGCAGCCAGTCGTCCGCGCCGAGATCGGCGGGCACCGCTACGATCACCGGCAGGGTGTTGATGAACAGCCCCAGCATGCGATCGGCTTCCGGCAAGTCCATCGGCCGGCCGGACGTCGTCGCACCGAAGCACACCGCGCGCTGGCCAGTGTAGCGCTGCAGCAGCAGCGCCCAGGCGCCTTGCACCAGCGTGTTCAAGGTCACGTGCTTCGTGCGCGCCGATTCCGCAAGCCGGGAGGTCTCCCGGGTACTCAACACCCGCGAGTACTCCCGGTAATCCGCCGTGTCGCTCGAGGCGGGCAGCGCGGCGGCCAGCCTGGTGGGTCCCTCCAGGGCGGCCAGCCGGCTTTGCCAATAAGCCAGGCTGGCTGGCACGTCGCGCCGCTGCAGCCAGCCGATATAGTCGCGATAGCTGGCGCCGCAGGCGTCGGGCACACCGCCCGAATAAACGGTCAACACCTCCCCCAGCAGGCGGGAGGTGCTCCAGCCGTCAAGCAGCAAGTGGTGGACGGTCCAGATGAAGCGATGGCGGTCGTCGCCGATACGCACCAGCGCGATGCGCATCAAAGGCGGAGTGGCCAGATCGAAGCTTTGCTCCAATTCGGTTTTGGCAAGTCCCTCCAGCGCACCCTCAAGAGCTTCGCGTCCGCGCCAGTCAAGCTCACGCAGCGGCAGCTCGGCCTGTCGGGCCACCCATTGCAACGCCTGATCGTCGTGACTCAGCACACCGGTGCGCAACACGGCATGGCGCGCCAGCGCGGCTTGCCACGCGAGGCGGAAACGGCCGGCATCGAGTCCGCCGATGTCGACGCGCATCTGCGTGACATAGGTGCTGCCGTCCGGATCGGACAGGCTGTGGAACAGCATCCCGGTCTGCATCGGGGACAGCGGATAGAGGTCGGCCACATCGCGCCACGGCAGCGGCAGTTGATCGATTTGCTCCTGTGGGAGCCGGGCAAGCGGGAAGTCCGAAGGCGTGACGGCAGATTCGCCGCCGACGCAAAGGCCGATCAGCGCGTCCAGCTCCTCCCTGAACCGCTGCGCCAGCCCTTCGATCGTGGCGTGCTGGTAGCGCGCCTTGCTGTAGCCGACCGTCAGGGCCAACTCGCCGCCGTACACCTGGCCTTCGATGGACAGCTCGTGCGTGCGCGGCGCCGCCGGGTCGAGCGCCGCTCCGCCGCCCTCCTCGGCTGGCCGCCACATCGCCGCCTCGTCGAAGCTGCCGTCGAACTGGCCCAGGTAATTAAAGATCACCTGCGGTCTTGGCAAGGCTCCGAGTAGCCGTTGCTGCTCCGTGGTGCCGAGATATTTCAGCACGCCGAAGCCGATGCCGCCATCAGGCACCGTACGCAGCCCCTCCTTGACCCGCCGCAGGGCGGCGCCGGGCTCGCCCATCGGATCGAGCAGCACCGGGAACAGGCTGGTGAACCAACCGACCGAACGTGACAGGTCGATATCGGCGGAGAGGTCCTCGCGCCCATGACCTTCGAGGTCGATCAGGACCCTGTCCCGGCCACTCCACTGGCACAGCGCGCGCCCCAGCGCCGTCAGCAGGATATCGCTGACGCGCGTGCGCGAGGCGGCCGGCGCTTGCCGGAGCAAGGCATCGGTGAGATCGTGATCGAGGCGCAGCGTCACCTCGGCTTGTTGATCGACGCGGTTCGCACCATGCCGATCGTCGCAAGGCAGCTCGGGCTGTCCTTCGGCAGCCGCTTGCCAATAAGCGGTTTGTTGGCCGAAGCTGTCAGCCATAGACTGCAACAGCAAAGCCCAATCCTTATAGCTGCTGGTCTTCGCCGGCAGGGCAATATCTTTGCCCGCCCGGCTTTGTGCATACGCCAGTTGCAGGTCTTCCAGCAGGATGCGCCAGGACACGCCATCGACTACCAGGTGATGGATCACCAACAGCAGGCGTGAGCCGCCATCTTTCAATTCGATGGCCAGCGCGCGCATCAACGATCCCCGCGACAGATCAAGACTGCGCTGGGCGACATCGCACAGTGCCGGGATGTCCCGTTCACTCTCGGCTTGCCGCACCCACAGCAGTTCCTGTAACCGGCTGTCCGGCACCGTGACATAGACCTGCCCCCACACACCTGTTTCGTTGCGGTGGTAACGCAGTCGCAAGCTGTCGTGATGATTGACCAACGCCGCCAGTGCCGTCTTCATCGCCGCCAGGTCCAGTGGTTCGCGGCATTCCAGCAGCACCGATTGGTTCCAATGATGGCGTGCTTGCACAGGCGTGTCGAAGAACTCCGCCTGGATCGGCAGCAACGGCAGTTCGCCTTCGACCTGGCTGTCCGGCACGTCGACCGGCTGGTCGTCCTTTATGACCGCAGGGGCGAGCTGGATGATCGTCTGCCGCTCGAAGATGTGGCGTGGCGCCAGCCGCCATCCCGCGCGCCGAACGCCGGCGACGATCTGCAGGCTAAGGATCGAATCGCCACCGAGCTCGAAGAAGTTGTCGCTGCGGCCCACGCGCTCGACGCCGAGCACCTCGGCCCAGATCGCGGCCAGCGCTTCCTCAACCTCGCCTTGCGGCGGCTCGTATGCCGCCACGGCCACCGCTTCCGGCGCCGGCAGCGCCTTGCGATCGACCTTGCCGTTCGCGTTCAACGGCAAGCTTTCCAACACCATGAACGTGGCCGGCACCATGTACTCCGGCAGTTGCCTGCCCAGCCGCTCGCGCAGCGCGGCGATGTCGACGACCACGCCCGCCGCCGCCGACACATAGGCCACAAGGCGCGCGCCGCCGGGGCCCTCGGCCGCCACCACCACCGCTTCCCGCACTTCGGGCTGCGCCAGCAATTGCGCCTCGACCTCACCCAGCTCGATGCGCAGGCCGCGAATCTTCACCTGGTGGTCGATGCGGCCCAGGTAATCGAGGCTGCCCATGGCGTTCCACTTCACCAGGTCGCCGGTGCGGTACAGCAGTTCGCCCTGCTCGCTTAAAGGGCTGGCGACAAAGCGTTCGGCGCTCAAGGCCGGTCGGTTCAGGTAACCGCGCGCCAGACCGGCGCCGCCCAAATACAGTTCACCAGCCACGCCCGCGGGCGCCAGATTCAACTCCTCGTCCAGCACATAGGTGCCGATTCCGGCGATCGGCCGCCCGATCGGCACCTGGCTGCGGCCGTCGTCGCGGCACGTCCAATGCGTGACGTCGATGGCAGCCTCGGTCGGGCCGTACAGGTTGTACAACGCCGCGCCGGGCAGGCGCGCGAACACGCCGTTCTGCGCTTCGGCCGGCAATGCCTCGCCGCTACAAACAATACGCCGCACACTGCGGCACGCCTCGATGCCCTCGTGGGCCAGGAACGCCTGCAGCATCGACGGCACGAAGTGCAGCGTCGTCACGTTGAATTTCAGGATCGCGTCGACCAGCCTTGCGGGATCGCGATGGTCGCCCGGACGGGCCAGCGCCAGGCGCGCGCCAGTCATCAAAGGCCAGAAGAACTCCCAGACCGAGACGTCGAAGCCGAACGGGGTTTTCTGCAGCACCGTGTCCGAGCCGTCCAGCCGGTAGGCTTCCTGCATCCACGCCAAGCGGTTGTGCAGCGCGCCGTGGCGGTTGGCCGCGCCCTTCGGGCGGCCCGTGGAACCGGAGGTATAGATCACGTAGGCCAGGTTCTCGCCATGCAGCGCCACTTGCGGATCGTGTGACGGTTCCGCGCCTAGATCCAGGCTCTCGATCTCCAGCACCGTGACGGCGGCGACCGCCGGCAGTTTCGGCCCCACCTCGCGGTCCGTCAGCAGCAGGCCGATGCCGCTGTCTTGCATCATGTAGGCCATGCGGTCGGCGGGATAGTCCGGGTCGACCGGCACGTAGGCGCCGCCCGCCTTCAGAATCGCCAGCAGTCCGACCACCATCCCCATCGAACGTTCGACGGCGATGCCCACCTTGACTTCGGGCGCCACGCCCATGGCGATGAGCCGGTGCGCCAGGCGGTTGGCGCGCACGTTCAGTTCTCCATACGTGAGCGCTTCGTCGCCGAACAACAGCGCCTGCGCGTCGGGCTGGCGGCGCGCCTGGCGCTCGAACAGCTGGTGCACCGGCGTCGTGTCCGGATACACACGCTCGTCGACGCCCCAGCCGCGTAGTTGACGCAACTCGTCCGCGTCCAGCAACGCCACCTCGCCCAGCGTCTGCTGCGGCTTCTCCGCCAGCGCGCCCAATAGCGCGGTGTAGTGCGTCGCCATGCGCTCGATCGTGCGGGCGTCGAACAGCTCCGCCGCATAGCGGAAAGTCACACTCATGTGGTCTGAAGTATCCTCCGTGGTCTCCACCATCAGTTCGAACTGGGCCGCTTGCCCGCCCAGCGCGTATTCCTCCAGCGTGAGGCCCGGCAGCTGCGCCAGCGGCCCGGCTTCCTGCCGCTGGTGGTTGAACATCACCTGGAACAGCGGATTGGTGCCAAGATGGCGTTCCGGCTGTAAGGCCTCGACCAGCTGCTCGAACGGAAGGTCCTGGTGCTCTTGGGCGCCCAGCGCCGCAGTCCTGGTTTCCGCCAGCAGCGCGTCGAGACGCTGGCGCGGGCCGACCACGCCGCGCAGCACCTGGGTGTTGACGAAGAAGCCTACCAACGCCTCGGTCTCGACACGGTGGCGATTGGCGATCGGCACACCCACGCGGATATCCGGCTCGCCCGTATAACGATGAAGCAGCGCCTGCAAACCTGCCAGCAGCACCATGAAAACAGTGGCGTCGGCGGCCCGCGCGCGGTCGCGCAGACCGGCGACCAGGCCGGCGGACAGCACGATCTCGTGCCGGGCCGCCGTATAAGCGCCATCGGTGCGCCGTGGGTGATCGGTCGGCAGTTGAAGCACCGGCTGCTCCCGGCCGAGCTGCGCCAGCCAATAGTCCAACTGGCGTTCCCGTTCGCCGGCTTCCAGGCAGTTGTGCTGCCAGAGCGCGTAGTCCGCGTACTGGATCGACAGCGGTGCCAGCTCCGGCAAGCGTCGCTGGACGCGCGCCTGGTATTGCTGGGCGAATTCGTCGATGATGATCTGCATCGACCAGCCATCCGAAATTATGTGGTGCATGACGACCACCAGCACATGGTTGTCCTCCGCCTCGCGCACCAGCCCTACCCGCAGCAACGGGCCCTGTTCCAGATCGAACGGCTGGTCGCAGACGCGTTGTACCTCCCGCAGCACATGCTGCGCACGACCCTGTTCCGGCAAGCCGGCGACGTCCAGCATTGTGACATCAACCGGCATGCCCGCGCGGATCTCGGTGGCCACACGGCCATGCGCATCGGCGTGGAACACTGTACGCAAGGACTCGTGCCGCTCGACCAGGGCCGCGAAAGTGGCGCGCACTGCCGCCACATCCAGCGTACCGCGCAACCTTAGCGCGCCGCTGATGTGATAAGCGGTGCTACCCGGCTCGAGCTGCCACAGGAACCACTGGCGGCGCTGGGCGGCCGACGGCATTTCCGCCCCGCCCGGATGCGCCGGCCTTGCCAGAATGGGAAGTTGAGACAGGGCGACGCCTTCCGCCCGCATCTTCTTGTAAAAAATGCGCCGATTTTCAGCGGAAGTCGAATTAAATCGCTCCATCAAACGAACAGCAACCGCGCGCTCCATCATGCATCTCCCAATGAATTCAAAAATTCCTCCAGATCTTCCAACTTCTCATCGCTCGCCGACATCGTGTGCCGATCGACCGCCGCGGCGAACCGCTCGAGCGTCGGCGCCGTCATCAACAGGTTGATGGGCACGTCCTTGCGCAGCACGTTTTGTATCCTCGACATCACCTGCATGGCGCTCAGCGAATGTCCGCCAAGGTCGAAGAAGTGGTCGTCCAGCCCGACGCGTTCCGCCCCGAGGATGTGCCGCCACACTTCGCCCAGCCATACCTGGGTCTCGGTGACAGGCGCCCGGTATGCTTTGCCGGCCTGGCCGAAGTCCGCCGCCGGCAATGCCCTCCGGTCCACCTTGCCGTTCGCGTTGAGCGGGAATTCATCCAGCATCATCCAGACCGGCGGCACCATGTATTCGGGCAGGCGGCCCTCCAGGTAGCCGCGCAGGACAGCCGGCAGCTCGTCGCGTTGCGGGCCGTCCGCCGCCGGCACCACATAGGCTGCAAGGCGCTGGCTACCGCCACCGTCGGCGCAAGGGACAACCACCGCATCCCGCACGGCGTCATGCTGCGCCAGCAGCGCTTCGATCTCGCCCAGCTCGATGCGGTGTCCACGTATCTTCACCTGGCTGTCCGACCTCCCCAGGTATTCCAGCGTGCCGTCCATCTGGCTGCGCACGATATCGCCGGTGCGGTACATCCTTGCGCCGGGGATACCGGAATAGACGTCGGCGATAAAGCGCTCGGCGGTCAGGTCCGGCCGCAGCATGTAGCCCTGTCCGACGCCGGCGCCGGCGACGTACAACTCGCCCGGCACGCCGGCGGGAACCGGATCGAGGCCGGCGTCGAGGACGCACAGGTGCGTGTTCTCCACCGCATGGCCGATCGGGAAAATGCCGTCGGCCCAGGCGTCGCCCGCCTGTAGCTCCTCATCCCGGGACTTGAGATACAGCGCCACGTCGTCCGCACACTCGGCCGGGCCGTAGGCATTCACCAACAACGACTGCGGATAGCGCTCACGCCATGCGCGCACCTGCGCCAGTTTGGCCGCCTCGCCGGTCACCATCGCCACACGTAGCTTCGGCAGCGGCACGTCGGCGCCATCCGCCATGGCCTGCATCATGGACGGCACGCCCTCGAACACGGTGACGCCGCGCTCGCGCAGCAAGTGCAGCAGCGAGAGCGGATCGCGGGAGACCGGGGTCGGAACGATCTCGATGCACGCGCCGCACAGCAGGCCGCACAGCAGTTGCCACACCGAGATATCGAAACTTTGCAGCGCGGTCTGCGCGATGACATCGTCGCTACCGAGGCCGAACAGATCGATCTTGCTCAGCTGATTATTCAGCATGCCCCGGCTGGTCACTACCGCGCCCTTGGGTTCCCCGGTCGAACCGGAGGTGAAAATCACATACGCCGGCTGATCCGGGTGGTGGCCGACGGCCGCCAAAGGCTGCTCGCATTTGGCGACGCCCCCGATGTCGATGATCGTTGCCGCCGTCGGCGGCACAGAGGCGGCCTGCAGCACGGACGCCAGCTTTTCCTGGCAGTTGCGGTCGACCAGGAACAGGCCGGCCCGCGCGCAATCGACGATCCTGGCCAGCCTCTGGACCGGCAGGTTCACGTCCACCGCGAGATAGGCGGCACCGGCCTTGAAGCAGCCGAGGATCGCGTCCAGCAGGGCCACGCCGCGTTCGACGAATACCAGCACCGTCTGTCCCGGCACCACGCCGGACTCGCGCAGCAGTTGCCCCACGCGGTCGCTGGCGTCGTCCAGTTCCCGATAGCTGCGCGTACGGTCTTGATGGCGAACGGCTGTCCGCGCGCCATGCAGGGCCACCTGTTCGGCGAATAGTCCGGCATAGCCGGTCTCGAACCGCCTTGGCACGTCGGGTCCGCGCCCCAGCGCCACCAGCGCCGATGACCGCGCGTCCGGCAGCGTTCCGACCGCGTGGAAGGTGGCGTCGGGCGCCGCGACGAACTGCCCGATGACATGCCGGAAGCTGTCCATCAATTGCTCGGCCACCGCCGCTTCGACCAGGCGCTCGTCGTAGGTAATTTGTAGTTGCAGCTCCTCGGCCGGCGTGACCACCACGGTGACCGGGTAGTTGGTATGCGTGCGCGAGCTCGCGTCCTCCACCGACCACTGCTTCGCCCGGTCCAGCACCGCCGCCTCGACCGGCGCGTTCTCGAAGACGAACAGGCTATCGAAGAACGGCTGGTCGTGCGGCAGGCCAGTCATCTTGTGCACCTCGACCAGCGGTACGAAATCGCACTCCCTGGACGCCAGGTTCTGCGACAGCAAGGCGCGCAGCCAGTCGAGCACCGTCGTTTGGGCCGCCGGTGACGGCAGTCGCACCCGCAGTGCGATCGTATTGATGAACAGCCCTATGGTGCGGTGCAGCTCCGGCAGCTCCGCCGGGCGGCCTGCCACGGTCACGCCGAACAACACGTCCGGCATGCCGGAATAACGCGACAGCACCAGCGCCCAGGCGCCCTGGATCAGCGTATTCGGCGTGATGCGGTGCTGCTTGCACATGGCATTCAGTTCGCGCGTTCGGGCCGCGGGCAGCGTGGTCCGCACATTCATCATGCTCGATCCGCCCTCGCCGGCCGCGCGTCGCCGTATCGGCAGCGGCGTGACCTGGTCGAATCCGGCCACTTCCTGTTGCCAGTAGCGGCGCGCCGCCTCGTAGTCGCGCGCCATCAGCCACTCGAAGAACGCGCGGTACGGCGTGGCGGCGACGCGGGGATGATCGGTTCCGCCTGTGCGCCTGTCATATTCGGCAAGGACCTCGCCCATCAGCAAGCCGGAGCACCACGCGTCCATCAGGATATGGTGGAAGCTGACGACCAGCAGGAACTCCTCGTCCGCCACGCGCGCCAGGCGGATACGCATCAGCGGCGCGGCCGTCATATCGAAACCGGTGGTGAGTTCAGCCTTCAGGGCCGCATCGAGGGCGGCGTGGGCCATCGGCCGCTCCAGGTGGCGCAGGTCGATATACTCCTTCGGCAGCACCGCATCGCGCCGGATGACCTGGTACTGCGCGCCACCGCCCTGCCAGGCGAAGCCCGCCCGCAGCGCGGCGTTCGCAGCGAACACCACATCCCAGCTGCGCCAGAATTTCTCGACGTCGATGCCGCTGACGATATGGAAACGGTCCTGCATCAGGTACATGCCCGAACGCGGGTCCAGCAAAGTATGCAGCAGCATGCCCTGCTGCATAGGCGTCAGGGGCAGGATGTCCTCGATCGCTTCGGCCGGCACGCCCAAGGCGGCGATTTCGTCCGCCGTCAGTCGCAGCAGCGGTCCTTCCGGTCTGGTCGCAGGCGCCGCCTGGGACCGTGGCTCGCTGCGTTCCAGTTGCGGCACCAGCCTGGCGATGGTCTGGTACTCGAACATCTGGCGCGCGGCGATTTTCCACCCGGCGCGGTATGCTCGCGCCAGGATCTGCAGGCTGAGGATCGAGTCGCCACCGATTTCAAAGAAGTTGTCGTCGCGGCCGACACGTTCGACGCCCAGCACTTCGGACCAGATGGCCGCCAGTGCCGCCTCGGCGTCGCCTTGCGGGGCCGCATAGCCGCGCTCGTTGCCGAATTCCGCCGGCGGCAGCGCCTTGCGGTCCACCTTGCCGTTGGCGTTCAACGGCAGCGCATCGAGCACCACCAGCGCCGCCGGCACCATATAGCCGGGCAGCCGCTGGCCCAATCGATCGCGCAATGGCGCCGCGTCCAGCGCGGCGCCGGATACATACGCGACCAGGCGCGCGCCGGCCGGCCCCTGCTGGGCCACAACCACGGCCTCCCGCACATCGGGCTGCGCCAGCAGTTCCGCCTCCACCTCGCCCAATTCGATGCGCAGGCCACGGATTTTCACCTGATGATCGGTACGTCCCAGGTATTCCAGCTGTCCTTCTCCGTTCCAGCGTGCCAGGTCGCCGGTGCGGTACAGCCTTCCACCGGCTTGGCCCACCGGATCGGCGACAAAGCGCTCCGCGCTGAGCGAAGGCCGGCCGAGGTAGCCGCGTCCCAGCAGCCCGCCGCCGATATACAGCTCGCCGACGACACCGGCCGGCACGGGATTCAGGTCCGCATCGAGCACGTAGGCCTGCGTCCGCGCGATCGGCCGGCCGATCGGCACGCGGCTGCGGTCATCGTCCCGGCACGTCCATTGGGTGACGTGGATCGTCGTTTCGGTCGGACCATACAAATTTTGCAGGCTGACGCCCTGGAGCCGCCGCAGCGCCTCGCGCTGCGTCGCCGACGGCATGGCCTCGCCGCCGCAGATCACATAGCGCAGCCGCGTCTCGCGCTCGATGCCCTCGTGGGCCAGGAAGGCCTGCAGCATCGGCGGCACGAAGTTCATCGTGGTGACGGCATGGCGGCGCACCAGCGCCGTGATCCGCTCCGGATCGCGATGGTCGCCGGGGTTGGCCACCACCAGGCGCACGCCGGTGGTCAACGGCCAGAAGATCTCCCACACAGAGACGTCGAAACCGAACGGCGCCTTGTGCAACACGGTGTCGTCGCGGGTCAGGCCGTAGGTATCCTGCATCCAGCGCATGCAGCCGGCCAGGGAGCGATGGCGGACCGCCGCGCCCTTGGGACGGCCGGTTGAACCGGAGGTGTAGATCACGTAGGCGAGGTTCTCGCCGTGCAGCGCCACTTGCGGGTCGTGTTCCGGTTCGGCGCCGAGATCGAGCGTTTCCAGATCGAGAACTTCGACTCCGGCGACCGGCGGGAGACGCTGCCCTACCTCGCAGTCCGTCAGCAGCAAGCCGATACCGCTGTCCCGCATCATGTAAGCCATGCGCTCGCCGGGGTATTCAGGGTCGAGCGGCAAGTAAGCGCCGCCCGCCTTGAGAATCGCCAGCAATCCCACCACCATGCCGACCGAGCGATCCACGGCGATGCCCACCTTGACTTCGGGCGCCACGCCAAGCGCGATCAGGCGGTGCGCCAGACGGTTGGCCTGCGCATTCAATTCGCCGTAGGTCAGGACGTCCTCGCCGAACAGCAACGCCACCTGGTCCGGCTGACGGTGGGCCTGCCGCTCGAACAGCTGGTGTACGGGTACCGTCTCGCCGTCGTCCTGGGGGCCGGATTCCCAGCTTGCCAGCTGTCGCAGGTCGGCGGCGTCCAGCAGCGGCACGTCGCCCACCGCCTGGTGCGGCTGGTCCGCCAACGCGGCCAGCAGCGTCTCGTAGTGCCGCGCCATGCGCCCGATCGCCTCGGGGCCGAACAGCTCCTCCGCGTAAACGAAGCCCAGATGCACGCGGCCATCCTGGCCTTCAATGGTGTCCACGGTAAGCTCGAACTGGGCGCGCTGCTTGCCAGGTTCGCCATACTCGAAGGACAAACCCGGCAACGCGGCCAGCGCCCTGTGGTCCTGCCGCTGATGATTGAACATCACCTGGAACAGTGGATTCGTTCCTACGATGCGCTCCGGCTGCAACGCTTCGACCAACTGTTCGAACGGCAGGTCCTGATGCGCCTGCGCACCCAGCGCCGATTGCTTCGCCCGCAGCAGCAGCTCGCCAAGGCTTGCCCTGCCGTCCACGACGTCGCGCAGCACCTGCGTATTGACGAAGAAACCGACCACGCCTTCCACCTCAACGCGGTGGCGGTTGGCGACGGCTACACCCAGCCGAATATCGGCTTCGCCGGTATAGCGGTACAGCAGCGCGTTCATCCCTGCGAGCAGCGCCATGAACAGCGTCGCGCCATTGGCCTGGGCCTGTATTTTCAGGCGCCGGACCAAGGCGGCGGGCAACTCGACGTCATGGCGCGCGGCCGTGTAGCGTTGATCCGCATGGCGCGCGCGGTCGGTCGGCAGTTGCAGTACCGGATGCACGTCTCCCAACTGCTCGCGCCAGTACGCCAGCTGGCGATCGCGTTCGCCATCCGCCAGCCAGCCCCTCTGCCAAACGGCATAGTCGGCATACTGGATCGGCAACGCTGCCAGCATTGGCACGCGGCCTTGCACGCGCGCGCAATACTGCTGCACGAATTCATCGATGATCACTTGCATCGACCAGCCATCCGAGACGATGTGGTGTACCACCACCACGAGCACGTGCTTGTCGGCGGCCTCGCGCAGCAGCGCCACCCTGAGCAGCGGCCCCGCCGTCAGATCGAAAGGCTCGTCGACGATGCGCTGTTGATGCGGGCCGACTCCCTCTTCGGCGGCGTCGATCAGCGCGACCTCGATCGGGACCGAAGCCCGAATATGCTGCTCGACCAGGCCATCGTCGTCGGCGAGGAATACCGTACGCAGTGACTCGTGACGCTCCACCAGCGCCGCGAAACTCGCCCTCAGCACCTCGACATCCAGGCTACCCATAAGGCGCAGCGCCCCGCTGATGTGGTAAGCGGTGTTGTCGCGATCGAATTGCCACATGAACCATTGCCGCACCTGCGCATACGAGGCCGGCGCCGGTCCGCTGCGGCTGTCTCGCGCCAGTGCGGGGATGGCGCTGCCCTGCCGGCTGCTGCTGGCCGTCGCGGCTTCGGACAGCCGCTGATGCTCCATGAATTGGCGTGGCGTCAATGAAATTCCCCGCGCATGCGCCCTGGCGATGACTTTCAAGCTGAGGATCGAATCGCCACCGAGCTCGAAGAAGTTGTCGCTCCGGCCCACGCGCTCGACACCCAGCACCTCGGCCCAGATCGCGGCCAGCGCTTCCTCAACCTCGCCTTGCGGCGGCTCGTATGCCGCCACGGCCACCGCTTCCGGCGCCGGCAGCGCCTTGCGATCGACCTTGCCGTTGGCGTTCAACGGCAAGCTCTCAAGTATCATGAGCGTGGCCGGCACCATGTACTCCGGCAGTTGCCTGCCCAGCCGCTCGCGCAGCGCGGCGATATCGATGACCGCGCCCGCCGCCGCCGACACATAGGCCACAAGGCGCGCGCCGCCGGGGCCTTCGGCCGCCACCACCACCGCTTCCCGCACTTCGGGCTGCGCCAGCAACTGCGCCTCGACCTCGCCCAGCTCGATGCGCAGGCCGCGAATCTTCACCTGATGGTCGATGCGGCCCAGGTAATCGAGGCTGCCCATGGCGTTCCACTTCACCAGGTCGCCGGTGCGGTACAGCAGTTCGCCCTGCTCGCTTAAAGGGCTGGCGACAAAGCGCTCGGCGCTCAGGGCCGGTCGGTTCAGGTAACCGCGCGCCAGGCCGGCGCCGCCCACATACAGTTCACCAGCCACGCCCGCGGGCGCCAGATTCAATTCCTCGTCCAGCACATAGGTGCCGATTCCGGCGATCGGCCGCCCTATCGGCACCTGGCTGCGGCCGTCGTCGCGGCACGTCCAATGCGTGACGTCGATGGCAGCCTCGGTCGGGCCGTACAGGTTGTACAACGCCGCGCCGGGCAGGCGCGCGAACACGCCGTTCTGCGCTTCGGCCGGCAACGCCTCGCCGCTGCAAACAATACGCCGCACACTGCGGCACGCCTCGATGCCCTCGTGGGCCAGGAACGCCTGCAGCATCGACGGCACGAAGTGCAGCGTCGTCACGTTGAATTTCAGGATCGCGTCGACCAGCCTTGCGGGATCGCGGTGGTCTCCCGGACGGGCCAGCGCCAGGCGCGCGCCCGTCATCAAAGGCCAGAAGAATTCCCAGACCGAGACGTCGAAGCCGAACGGGGTTTTCTGCAGCACCGTGTCCGAGCCGTCCAGCCGGTAGGCTTCCTGCATCCACGCCAGGCGGTTGTGCAGCGCGCCGTGGCGGTTGGCCGCGCCCTTCGGGCGGCCCGTGGAACCGGAGGTATAGATCACGTAGGCCAGGTTCTCGCCATGCAGCGCCACTTGCGGATCGTGTGACGGTTCCGCGCCGAGATCGAGGCTCTCGATCTCCAGCACCGTGACGGCGGCGACCGCCGGCAGTTTCGGTCCCACCTCGCGGTCAGTCAGTAGCAGGCCGATGCCGCTGTCTTGCATCATGTAGGCCATGCGGTCTGCGGGATAGTCCGGGTCGACCGGCACGTAGGCGCCGCCCGCCTTCAGGATCGCCAGCAGTCCGACCACCATCCCCATCGAACGTTCGACGGCGATGCCCACCTTCACTTCCGGCGCCACGCCCATGGCGATGAGCCGGTGCGCCAGGCGGTTGGCGCGCACGTTCAGTTCTCCATACGTGAGCGCTTCGTCGCCGAACAACAGCGCCTGCGCGTCGGGCTGGCGGCGCGCCTGGCGCTCGAACAGCTGGTGCACCGGCGTCGTGTCCGGATACGCACGCTCGCCGACGCCCCAGCCGCGCAGTTGACGCAACTCGTCCGCGTCCAGCAACGCCACCTCGCCCAGCGTCTGCTGCGGCTTCTCCGCCAGCGCGCCCAATAGCGCGGTGTAGTGCATCGCCATGCGCTCGATCGTGCGGGCGTCGAACAACTCCGACGCGTATCGGAAGGTCGCGCTTACGCGGCCGGCGGCGTCCTCGTTGGTCTCCAGCGTCATTTCGAACTGCGCCACCGGTGCGTCGAAGTCCAGGCGCTCGGCGGACACGCCTGGCCAAGCCTGCAGAGCCTTGTCGTCGCTGCGAAGATGGTTAAACATCACCTGGAACAGCGGCGTATGCGTCAGGCTACGCGCCGGTTGTAGCAGTTCGACCAATTGTTCGAACGGCGTGTCCTGGTTCGCCTGCGTACCCAGCGCGGCCTCGCGGCTCCGCGCCAGCAATTCGGCCAGCGTGGTCCGTCCGGACAGCTCGGCGCGCAGCACCTGTGTATTGACGAAGAAGCCGACCACGCCGGCGATGTCGGCGTGGTGACGGTTGGCGATCGGCACGCCGATGCGGATGTCGCGCATGCCAGAATGACGGAACAACAGCCCCTGGAACGCGGCCAGCAAGGCAGCGAACAAGGTGCCGCCTTGCGAACGGGCCGCCTGGCGAACCCGGTCCGCGCAGGCCGGATCGATTGACACAGTGTGCGCCGCCGCAGTATAGCGACCATTCGGCTTGCGCGGCATATCGGTCGCCAGTTCCAGCACCGGGGAGGCGTCGCCCAGATAATCCTTCCACCAGCCGAGTTGGCGCTGCGCGTCCGCGCCTTGCAGCCATTGCCGCTGCCATGCCGCGTAGTCGTCGTACTGCACGGGAAGTTCGGCAAGCTTCGGCGGGCGCCCTTCAACGCTCGCCCGGTAAAGTTCAGGCAGCTCCTCAAGGAGGACTTGCGTCGATTGCGCATCGGACGCGATATGGTGCATCACCATGATCAGGCAATGCTCGACGGCGTCGAGCCGGATCAGCGCGGCCCGCAGCGGCCCGGCACCGGCAAGGTCGAACGGCAGCGCGCAAAGGCGCCGCACCTCGTCATGCATCCGCTCTTCGCGCACAGCCGCGTCGATACCTGCCAGGTCGATGCATGGCAGCGGCATCTGCCCGGCGGGCATGACGACCTGCTCCACGCTGCCGTCGCCGCCTTCGCGGAAGACCGTGCGCAGCGACGCGTGACGCGCCACCAGCGCGGACAAGCCTTGCCGCAGCGCCGCAGCTTCGAGCGGACCGCGCAAGCGCAGGCCACCGGCGAGGTTATAGGCCGCGCTGTCGGGATCGAGCTTCCATAAGTACCACAGCCTTTGCTGGGCGAAGGACAGCACTGCGGGCGCCTCCCTGTCCCGGCGCGGCATCGCCTGGCGCGAAGGAACCGCACCGGTGCCGCCGCGCAGGCGTTTGGCCAGCATGGCAAGTTGGTCGGCGCTCAGGTTGGCGCGGCGTGCGGAAAGATCATTAACTTTGGACATCTATACCCCTCAGGCAGGTGCTGCAATGTGTTCTGCGGCCGCGTCGCCGGAAGCGGCTTGCTCCAGCTCTTCGATCAGCCGCTCCTCGACGAGCAGGGCCAGCGCCCGGATCGTCGGCGTTTGGAAGAAAGTGGCGGGATGAATCGCCACGCCATAGCCTTGCCGGACCTGCGCCAGCAGCTGGATCGCCAGCAGCGAGTCGCCTCCCAGCTCGAACAGGTTGTCGTCGGCGCCGATAGCGGCGATCCCCAGGAATTCCTCCCACAGGCCGGCCAGGCCTTGTTCCAGTTCGCCGTCGGCCGCCATCCACGGCGTACGCAGCGCGGGACGGGGCTGCGAGCGCCGCCGCGCCGGCGCGGCGGGCAACAGGCGGTCGGCGAGTTCGGTGGACATGGCCTGCGCGAACTGTTCCTCGATCGCGACGGTCGACACCAGCACCTGCGGCACCTGCGTCAACGACGATAATCGCTCCAGCAGCGCGCCGGCCTGCCAGGCGACGATGCCGCTTCCCGGCTGCAGGCGATGATGGGCCGCCATGCCAACCCCGTGCCAGGTATCCCAGTTGACGGATACCACCGGCAGGCCACCGTCACGCGCGGCTTGCGCGGCGATGGCGTCGAGATAGCAATTGGCCGCGCAATAGTCCGCTTGGCCATAGCCGCCGGTGATGGCCGTCAGCGAAGAGCACAGCATGACAAAGTCCGGTGACGTACCGGCCAGCGCGGCCAGCAAGCTCCTGGTGCCGTGCAGCTTTGGATGCAGGACTTTCGCGGCGGCGGAGCGCTCAAGGCGGGCAATCATGCCACCGCCCGCCACGCCGGCGGCGTGCACTATGCCGTTCAGCGGGCCGAAACGCCGCGTGGCCTCGTCGACCACCGCGCGCAATCGTTCGGCGTCGGCCACATCGGCCTGGGGGCACCACACCCGGGCACCCAGCGCTTCCAGTTCGGCGATGGTCGCGGCGTGGATCGGCGACATGCCACGCCCGATCAAAACCAGGCGCGCCTGCCAGCGTTCGGCCAGATAGCGTGCCAGCGCGAGGCCGACGCCACCCAGGCCGCCGGTGATCAGGTACACGCCGTGGCGGCGCAGTGGCGGCGCCGCGGACCGCATGCCCATGGCTGCGGGCGAGGCCCGCTCGAATGTCCGCGTCCAACGGTACGCCCCACGATACGCCACGACCGGCGCGTCATCGCCGGCGTCGATCTCGGCGACGATCTGCGCCACGACCCGCTCCGGCAAGGCCGTGCCGGCCGGCCGCACGACATCGACAACCCGGCAGGCGATATGCGGATATTCCTGCGGAATGACCTTACAAGCCCCGTGCAGGGTCGCCTTCGCCACCTGCAGCGGTTCGTCGCCGGTCACGTCTTCCAGACCATTGGCCACCACGGTAATCCGCAGCTTGTTCCCATCGTCGGCGCCAAGCGCCTGTGCCAGTGCGATCAGGCCGAAGAAGCCGGATTCCAGTGTTTGGGCTTCATCCTCGGGCGTCGACACGACGTTAAGATTCCATACGTGGCAGATATCGGCCAGCGGCCCGTGCTCGCCGCCGATCCGCCGCAGAACCTGGGCGTAGTCCTCGCGCTCACCGGCGCGCACCGTGAAGCGGTATTCACCCAGTTGCGCGAATTCGGCGCCCCGCTCCACCCGCAGCACCCGCCGTCCGCGCGTTCGCAAGGCAAGGCAAAGCTGCTCCGTGTCGCCGCCGGCGTCGCCGATCACCAGCACCGTGCCGCCTGCATGGTCCCGCGCCGCCAGCGGCACGCGGCGCCAGACCGGCGTATAAAACCATCCATCGATGCCCGGATCCAGGGCGGGCGGCATGGTTTCCGACCTGGATACCCGCGTGGCGGCCGGCTCCAGCCAATAAGATTCCCGTTCAAATGGATAGGTGGGCAACGGCACGCGACGGGGTTCGGACTGATGGAACAATGGCGCTTGCCCGACTTCGGCCCCGAGGCTCCACAACTGCGCCAGGCAGCGTGCCGGCTGGCCGGCATTGTGCTCGGCGCGGCGCGCATGGCATTGAGAGGCCAGCACGGCATGACCGGTTGCCGCCGGGTGGCGGCGCGCCAAGCCGGCCAGCGTGTCACCAGGTCCGACTTCGAGCAGCGCCCGGCCCGCTTTGGCCAGCAGTACCTCCAGCCCGTCCGCAAATCGCACGGCACCGCGCACATGGCTTACCCAGTAAGCCGGACTGCGCGCCTCGTCGGCCGTGATCCAGCGGCCGCTGACATTGGAAACAAATGGAATGCGGGGCTCGCCCAGCGGCACCTGCGACAGCAGCGCCGCGAATTCGGCGAGCATGGGTTCGACCTGCGCCGAGTGGAACGCGTGCGATACGTGCAGCCGTTGCACGGCGACGCCGCGCTGGCCCAGCGCCCGCTCGGCCCGGGCGACAGCTTCCACGGCGCCGGAGAGGACGCACTTGTCGACCGCGTTGACGGCGGCCACGTCGCAACCGGCTTGGGGCTGCGCCAGCAACTGCGCTTCCGTCAGACCGACCGCCAGCATCGCCCCGGGCACGGTGGCCTGCAGCAGACGCCCCCGGGCGGCGACGACGCGCAACGCATCCTCCAAAGAGAAGACGCCGGCCAGGCACGCCGCGACGTATTCGCCGATGCTGTGGCCCAGCATGGCGTCGGGGCGCACGCCTTGGGCAAGCCACCATTGGGCCAGCGCGTATTCGATGACGAACAAGGCCGGCTGGGTCAGCGCGGTTTGCGCCAACGCCCGATCCGCGTCCGCCTGCGCCGACGGTTCCGGGAACAGCAAGGTGCGCAGGTCCAGTTCCAGGTCGGCTTGCAGCAGCACGCTGCAACGATCGACCGTCTCCCGGAATACTCCTCCGGCTTCGTACAGTGCCCTTCCCATATTCGCATGCTGGGAGCCCTGGCCGGGGAACAGGAATGCCACCGGTGGTGGCGACACCGCCACCACGCCACGCAGCAACAGCAACGGGTCGTCTTCCGCCAGTGCACGCCGCGCCTCGGCGTGGTTGCGCACCATGACGACGGCACGATGGCCAAAGTGCTTGCGGCCCACGCGCAAGGTATGCGCGACGTCGGCCAATGGCGTTTCGGGATGGTCGGCCAGATGCGCCGCCAGGTCGCGGCAAGCCGCATCCAGCGCCTCCGCGCTGCGGGCGGACAGCATCAGCGCCACGACGCCGTCGCCGGCCGGCGCCGCCGTCGATGCCGATGTAATTTTGGGCGGCTCCTGCAGCACCAGGTGAACGTTGGTGCCGCCCATGCCGAACGAGCTGACGCCGGCCCGCCTCGGCGTGGCCTGCGCCGGCCAGGGCCGGGCCTCCGTATTGACACGGAACGGGCTGGCGGCGAAGTCGATCTGCGGATTGGGCTGCGTGAAATTCAAACTGGGAGGCAGCACGCCATGTTTCAGCGCCATGACCGTCTTGATCAGGCCCGTCACCCCGGCCGCCGCGTCCAGGTGGCCGACATTGGTTTTCACCGAACCGAGCGCGCAGTATCCCACGCGGGCCGTGCTGGCGCGGAAGGCGTCGGTCAGCGCCGCCACCTCGATCGGGTCGCCGAGCGTCGTGCCGGTGCCGTGCGCTTCGACATAGCCGATCGAGCCGGCGTCGACATCGGCCATCGCGTGGGCGGCGCGTATCACCGCCGTCTGGCCGGCCACGCTCGGCGCGGTATATCCGACCTTGTCGGCGCCGTCATTGTTCAATGCCGACCCAATGATGACGGCATGGATGGTGTCGCGGTCCGCGATGGCATCGGCCAGGCGCTTGAGCACCACGATGCCGACGCCGCTGCCGATCGCCGTGCCGCCGGCGCCGGCGTCGAAGGCGCGGCAATGGCCGTCCGGCGACAGGATGGCGCCGGGCTGGTGGCGGTAACCGCGTCCCTGCAGCAGATTGAGCCAGACGCCGCCGGCGAGCGCCATGTCGGCCTCGTAATTGAGCAGCCCACGGCAGGCCAGGTGCACGGCCGCCAGCGAGGTGGAACACGCCGTCTGCACGGCGACCGCAGGCCCCTTCAGATCGAGCTTATAGGCCACGCGCGACACCAGCGCATCGGGATCGCTGCCGTTCAGCACCCCGAGCAGCGAAGCGATGTCGCTATCCTCCAGGTTCAGCGACGGCAGCAGGTGGCGCATCATGTAAAGACTAGGTCCGCTGCCGGCATACACGCCCGTCAAGCGCGCGGCGGCCTGGCCGTCGGCACCCGCATAGCCGGCATGCTCGAGCGCCTGCCATGCGGTCTCCAGGAACAGGCGATGCTGCGGATCGATACGCTCCGCCTCGCGCGGCGCGTAACCGAAGAAACCGGCGTCGAAGCGCTCCATCCCATCGAACAGAATCGCCTTCCTGACGTAGCCGGGATCCGCCAAGGCCGACGCGTCGACGCCGCGCTCGCGCAGCAGCGCTTCATCCAGTTCGGTGACGGCTTCCACTTGTGCGAGCACGTTGCGCCACAACGCATCGACGTCGGCGGCGCCGGGGAAGCGGCCCGCCATGCCGACGATGGCGATGTCGACGCCGCTGTAGTTTGCGTTTGAATCGTTCATGCGCCGGCCCTCCCGCCGCGCGCGCGCGGCGCCAGGAACGCCTGCCGCTGGCGTGTCGCGCGCTCGGCGACGTGTTTCGTTCGTTCTTCCCCTCGTGCTCCTTCTTCGCCGTCTTCCCGTGGCGCGCCGCCGTCCGCCATGAACGCCGCCAGCGAGGCCACCGTCGGATAGCGGAACAGGTCGACCACCGTCGGCGCGAAAGCGAAGCGCGGTGGCACCAGTTGCCGGTGCAGCTTGAGCAGCAGCAGCGAGTGCCCGCCCAGTTCAAAGAAATTATCGAGCCGGCCGATGCGCTCGACACCAAGCACCTCGCTCCACAGCGTCGCCAGTGCCGCCTCGATGTCGCCCTGCGGCGCTTCGAACGCCAGGGCGATGGGCCGTGCCGGCGCCGGCAGCGCGCGACGGTCCACTTTGCCGTTCGGGTTAAGCGGCAGCGCCGCCAGCGGCACCAGCACGCCGGGCACCATGTAATCGGGCAGCAGGCCGGCCAGCCGCGCGCGCATCGCGCCGGCGTCGATAGCCTGGCCCGGCTGCGGCGACGCATACGCCACCAGCCTGTTATCCATGGCGACGACGATCGCTTCCCGCACTTCCGGCTGCGCCAGCAGCACCGTCTCGATCTCGCCCGGTTCGACGCGGAAGCCGCGAATCTTGAGCTGATGATCGATGCGTCCCAGGTATTCGAGCTCGCCGTCGGCGTTCCATCGCACCCGGTCGCCCGTGCGATAGAGGCGGCCGCCGGCGGCGTCGAACGGATCGGCGACGAAGCGCTCGGCGCTCAGCGATGCCCGCCCGAGGTAGCCGCGCGCCAGCAGCGCGCCGCCGATGTGCAGCTCGCCCGCCACGCCGGCGGGCGCCGGCTGCAGGTCGGCGTCCAGCACGTGCAGGCTGCGGCCCGGCAGCGGCTGGCCGATCGGCATCCGCACCGGCACGTCGCGGGCCCCGCCGATGTACGGGGCGCAGTCGAAGATCGATGCCACCACCACCGCCTCGGTCGGACCGTAGGTGTTGAGCAGCTTGACATGCCCCAGCCCCGCCGCGATCCACACCGGCACCGCCTCGGCGGGCATGGCCTCGCCGCCGATATGCACTTCGCGCAGGCTGCCGTAGTCGCGCTCACCGCCCTGGGCGAAGGACTGGATCAGTGTGAACCAGTAGGCGGTCGGCAGGTCGGCGATGGTGATGCGCCGTTCCCGCACGGTCCGCAGGAACTCGTCATGACTCCACAGCACCGGGCCGCGCAGCACGATGGCCGCGCCCACGATCAATGGTGGAAACAACTGTTCGATGAAGCCGTCGAAATTGAGCGTGGCGAACTGCAGCATCCGGTCGCGCGGCGTCAAGCCCGAGAAAACCGCCGACAGCTGGACGTGTTCGACCAGCGCGCGATGGGCGACCGCGACGCCCTTCGGCTTGCCGGTGGAGCCGGAGGTGTAGATCACATAGGCCAGGTTGTCGCCTTTTAGCACCGCCGCCGGCGCATGCGCCGGCGCGCCGACGAGATCGAGTTCGTCGAGCGCGATCAAGCGCACGGACGCATGTGAAGGCAGCGTCACGCCCACGCCGCGTTGCGTGAGCAGCAGCCGGGTGCCACTGTCCTCGATCATGGCCGCCAGCCGTTCGACCGGATAGTCGGGATCGAGCGGCACGAACACGCCGCCTGCTTTCAGGATCGCCAGCAAGGCCACCACCATGTCGACGGAACGCGGCACCGCCAGGCCCACGCGCTGTTCCGCCACCACACCCAGGCCGATGAGCCGATGGGCGAGGCGGTTGGCGCGCGCATCGAGTTCGGCGTAAGTCAGCGCCTCGTCGCCGAGCATGACGGCCGGCGCATCCGGTGTCTTACCGACCTGCAGTTCGATCAGCCGGTGCAGCGGCACCGCATCGGGATACCGCCGCGGGTTCGCGCCCCAAGCCGCCAGCTGCCGTGCTTCGTCCTGGTCCAGCAGATCGACGTCGCCGAGGCACTGTGCCGGCTGCACGGTGAAGGCGCGCAGCAACATCAGATAGTGGCGCGCCAGGCGCTCCATCCGGGACGCGTCGAACAGTTCGCACGCATAACTCAACTGGGCGCTCACGCGGCCGTCCGGATGTTCGCGCGTGTCCAGCGCCAGTTCGAACTGCGCTTCGTCCTCCTGCAGTGCCAGCGCCTCGGCGGCCAGGCCGGTGCGCGCCGCGAAGCCGGCGTAGTCCTCCGGCAGATGATTGAACATCACCTGGAATAACGGATGGTGGCCCAGGCTGCGCTCGGGTTGCAGGGCTTCCACCAGCCGCTCGAAAGGCAGTTCCTGGTTGGCTTGCGCCTCCAGCGTGGCTTCCCGGGTCAGTGCCAGCAACCGCGCCAGCGGCTGGCGGCCGTCGACATCGGCGCGCAGGACCAGCGTGTTGACGAAGAAGCCGACCACCTCCTGCAGCTCCGGCCGCCCGCGATTGGCGACCGGCACACCGACGCGGACGTCGCGCTGGCCCGTGTGGCGGTGCAGCAGGGCCTGGAAGGCCGCCAGCAAGACCGTGAACAAGGTCGTGCCCTGGCCCTGCGCCAGCCGCCGCGCGTCGGCCGCCAAGCCGGCGGGCAGATCGAAACGATGATGCGCAACGCGGTGGCGCGCGACAGGCTGGCGCGGCCGATCCGTCGGCAGCGCCAGCACCGGTTGCGTTTCGCCGTCCGCCACGCCCAGCCGCCCGCGCCAGTAGGCCAGCTGCCGCAGCGTCGTCTCGTCGCCGGCGCGGCCATTCTCCCAGGCCGCATAATCGGCGTATTGATGTGCCACCGGTGCCGGCGCCCCGTCGTCGCCCGCCACGGTCGCGGCGTAGCGCGCCGCCAGTTCATCGACCAGGATGCGCATGGACGCGCCGTCGGAAATGATGTGATGCATGAGCAGCGCCAGCACGTGCGTCTCGCGGCCGGTGCGGATCAACGCCGCGCGCGCCAGCGGGCCGCTGGTCAGGTCGAAAGGCCTGGCGTTCATCGCGCGCAAGGCCTCGGCCAGCAGCGGCGTGCCATCCGGGCCGGCGTCCGACAGGTCGATCAGTTGCAGCTCCAGCGCGCCATCCGAAGCGACGACCTGCTCCACGCCGCCGTCGGCGCTTGCGCGGAACACGGTGCGCAGCGATTCGTGGCGCCGCGCCACGCCGGCCACGGCCGCGCGCATCGCATCGGCATCGAGCGCGCCGGTCAGGCGCAACGCGCCCTGGACATGATAGGCGGTGCTTTGTGGCGCCAGCTGCCACAGGAACCATAGGCGCTGCTGGCCCGGCGACAGCGGCATGGGCTGGGCGCGGCGCGCGGCGGACAACACGGGAATCGGCGCCGGCGCGGGTGTGTCGGCCTGCCGGCATTGGCGCACGGCGGCGGCCTGCGCCCCCAGGCTGGCATGAGTGAACACCTGGCGCGCGGGGAAATCGACATTCCAGCGCCGGGCGATACCCGCCGCCAGTTGGACGGCGGCCAGCGAATTGCCGCCCAGGGCGAAGAAATGCGCGTCATCGGCATAGGAGCGGCTCTCCTCGTGTCCGAGCACCTCGCGCCACAGACGCGCAAGCTCGTTGGCCGTGTCGTCGGCGCCGACCATCGGTCCAGGATCGGCTCCGGCGCCGACGGGCGGACGCCCCTGTTCAACCACCGCATAGAAGTCGAGCGAGCCGTCGATCCAGCCCTGGCGGCAGGCGCCGCGCTGCAGTTTTCCGCTCGAAGTCTTGGGCAGTCCGCCGGGCTGCAGCAACACGACCACTTTCGGCGCCTCGCCGCATTGTTCGCTCACGGCGGCGCCCAGCGCATCGGCCAGCGCCTGCGGCGGTATCAGTTTTTGCAAGCCGCGTGACACTTCGGCGGCTACGCCGACACCCTCCTGGCCGTCCATCGTCACTGCGAAAGCGGCAACCCGCCCCTTGCGCACGGCCTCGACGCCGGCTTCGACGGCGCGCTCGATGTCTTGCGGGTAGATATTGTGCCCGCGCACGATGATCATGTCCTTCAGGCGTCCGGCCACGAACAGCTCATCGCCGGTGAAAAATCCCAGGTCGCCCGTGCGCAGCCAGCGTTCGCCGTCGCGCTCGACGAAGGTCTTCGCCGTCTCGTCCGGCCGGTTCCAATAGCCCGCCGCCAGACTGGGGCCGCCGGCCCAGATCTCGCCGATCACGCCCGGTGCGGCCTCGATGCCGCTGGCGGGATCGACGATGCGTGTCGCGTGTCCGGACGGCGTGCGCCCGCAACCGACCAGCGGCGCGCCATCGTCGGACGCCACGGCCAGGCTGCGCAGCAGCGCGCCGCCGTCGAAGCGGCCCACCGCCATTCCCGCGCCGCGCCGGCCGCCGGTGACGAACAGCGTGGCTTCGGCCAGCCCGTAGCACGGATAGACCGCGCCGGCGTCGAAGCCGGCCGGCGCATACCGCTCGACGAAGGCCGCCATCGTATCGTGGCGCACCGGCTCGGCGCCGGTATAGGCGATGCGCCAGCACGACAGGTCGAGCCCTTCGCGCTGGCTTTCCTTGATCCGGTCGAGGCACAGGCGATAGGCGAAATCCGGGCCGCCGCTGATGGTGATGCGGTGCCGCGAGATCAGTTGCAGCCAGCGCAGCGGGCGCTCGACGAAATACCCCGGCGCGCACAGCACGCACGGGATACCGCTATAGAACGGTTGCAGCAGGCCGCCGATCAGACCCATGTCGTGGAACAGCGGCGACCATACGCCGAACTTGTCGTCGGCGCCGATCGACAGGCCCTCACGGATCGCCTGTTCGTTGGCCATCAGGCAGCCGTGGGTCACCATGACGCCTTTGGGCGTCGACGTCGAACCCGAGGTGTACTGCAGGAACGCGACGTCGTCGGGCGACGGCTGGCGCTCCGTCCAGCGGTCCGCCAGCACAGGATCGACCTGGTCGACGACGACGATCTCCGCCCCGCCGAACCGCTGCGCCGCCTCACCCACCAGTTCCAGCAGGGCGCCAACCGTCAGGATGCCGCGCGCCCGGGCATCGGTGGCGATGCCGGCCAGGCGCGCCAGGTGCTGCGGCCGCGTCGACTCGGGCGGGAACACGGGCACCGCGATCACGCCGGCATAAAAGCATGCGAACATGCCAACGGCGTAGTGCTCGTCGTTGTCCAGCAGGATCAGTACGCGCTCGCCGGCGGCGAAGCGATGCTGCAGGTCCGCCGCCAGCGCCCGCACGCGCAGGTCGAAGGCGGCGTAGGTCAACACGATTTCGGAGGCTTCGCCGCCGCGCTCGGCGACCACCACCAGCGCCGGCTCTGCCGGCCGGCTTGCCGCCAGGTCCCGCAAGCAGCGCACAAAGTCGCGCGGCGCCTGGAAGGCCTGGCCGCTGGAGTTGGATCGTATCGTCATCGGATATCCTTGCTGTGTGAAGCGTTTAGAATTTGTCGAGGTTGCCGTGCGATTCGGCCATCGCCACCACGACCTTGCGCGGGCCCTTGAACGGCGCGCGCGCGTGCGCGGCGAGCATGTTGTCGAGCATGAGGACGTCGCCCCGCTCCCAGGCGAACGACACGGTCTCGGCGTCCAGCACGGCGCGCACCTCGTCGAGCAAGGCGTCGGGAATGGCCGAGCCGTCGGCGAAATAGGTGTTGCGCGGCAGGTTCTCAACGCCGAACACCTCCTCCATCGTCTCGCGCACTTCGGGTTGCAGGTTGGAGACGTGGAACAGGTGCGCCTGGTTGAACCACACCGTTTCGCCGGTGACGGGGTGGACCTCGGTGGCCTGGCACAGCTGCGTGGTGCGCAGGCCGCCGTCCGGCTTCCACTCCCAGCGGATCGCGGCCTCGCGGCAAAACGCCTCGACCTCGGCGCGGTTGTCGGTATTGAAGACCTGCTGCCACGGCACATCGAGCTCGCCGAAATTGCGCACATACAGAATGCCGGGCGCGAAGCGCGCGCGGATCGCTTCCGGCATGCGCCGGTAGATCCTGCGGCTGTCGGCGATCGGAGTCGCGCCGCCCTCGATCGACGGCGTCACGCAATGGAACCAGGCCTTCATCGGCCACATGCGCGTGTAGGCCTGCTCGTTGTGCAGCGGGATCGACTGGTGGGAGGGATATTCGGTCGCCGTGTAGACGCCACCGCCCAGCGCCGTGCGCGGCGTGGAACCGAATTCGTAGGACAGCAAGGGATGGCCGAAGCCGGCCGCGAAGGTGCGGAACTCCTCCACGCCGGACACGTCGAAGCCGCGCAGCAGCACACCGCCGACGTCCGCCACGGTAGCCTCGATTTGCGCGCGCAGCCCGGGCAAGGCCTGCAGCAGCGATTGTCCCGCCGACGATGGCGTGATCAGGGCCGGCAGCACGCAGTCGGCCGGGCGCATACATTCAAATCGTGTAAATGCGTTCATCATGTCTCCTAGAGTTCCAATTCACAGGCCGGCGCCCGCCGACGGCAGGTCATGCGGCGCGCGCCGGCTCACCGGGCGCCGCGCAAAAGCGCCGGGCCAGATGCCGCATCAGCGCGGCCAGCACCTCCGGCTCGCGCTGGCGCACGAAGAAGTGGCCGCCGTCGAACCAGTCGAGGGAAAAGGCGCCGGCCGCCTCCTGCCGCCAGGCCTCGATGCGCCGGCCGGCGATGTCGTCGTCGCTGCCCGCGAACACGTGCAGCGGAAACGGCAGCGATGCCGGCGCGCCGTAGCGGAAGCTGGCGCAGGCGCGGTAGTCGGCGCGCAACGTGTCGAGCGTGAGCCGCATCAGCTCCTCGCAGGCATAGACCTCTTCCGGCGTGCCGCCCTGCTTGCGCATGTCGGCGATCAGCGAGGCGTCGTCGTCCTTGCCCTCGAAGCGTTGCGGGTCGTGCTGCGACGGCGCCGGGCTGCCCGACGCGAACAGCAGCGACGGCGCCGGCCTGCCGAGCTCCCGCTGGCGCCGCGCGATGCCGTGGGCCAGCATGGCCCCCATGCTGTGGCCGAACAGGACGTAATCGCCCCGCATCGTCCCGGCGTGCTCGTCGCACAGTTGCGCGACCAGCCGCTCATAGTCTTCGACGCAGGGCTCGTCCAGCCGGCCGCCCCGTCCCGGCAGCTCGACCGGGACCAGTTGCACCCATGCCGGCAGCCAACGGCGCCAGCGCAGGTACATGGTGGCGCTGGCGCCCGCGCACGGCAGCACCAGCAGCTTGACGTGCGGCGTCGCCGGCATCACCGCGCGGCCGTCCCGGCGCCGGACGCCTGGCGCGCCTGCTCGTCCATCCAGGTGCGCAGCGACAGCGGGCGCATATCGGTCCAGTGCCGCTCGACATAGGCCGACACCAGTTGCTTGTCGCCGCGCACCTGGACGCCGTGTTCATCGGCGACGGCGGTCCAGCCACCGGGGACGGCCTTCCAGTGCGGCCAGATCGAATACTGGCCCTCGTGGTTGATCAAAACGATGAAGGTCTCGCCTTCGCGATCGAAGCAGCTGGTGGTCATAAAATCTCCTTGCGTTGCGGGTGAATGGAAGGGAGCGTCGGCGCTGCGCATGCATGACCGCCCCTCCCTCCTAGACGGCACAGGGCGCCGCGTGTTTAGTCATGGCGGCCGCGCGTCACTCGTGCAGCTCGCGGCAGCCGGCCAGCGCGTGCACCACGTCGCGCATCATGAAGTTGACCAGCGTGGCCGACACGCCGACGATTTTCCCGACCTCGCGCTGGGTCTTGCCGTCGATGCGATGCAGTTCGAAGACCAGGCGCGTGCGCGGCAGCAGCGCCGCCAGCGCGTGGTCGACCTTCGCCAGCACGCGGCGCGCGTCGATGCCCGCGTCGGCCGGGCGGCCGCCATCGACCTCGGGAAAGTCGTCGGCGGCGGTCATGACGATGTAGCCCGACTCCACCATGCGGCGCCGGCAATGGTCGCGCGCCAAATTGCGCACCACCTGGCAGCAATAGCCGAAAGGATTCGGGATATCGCGGGCGCAGACGCAGTCGGCCAGCTTGAGGTAGGCATCCTGGAGCACATCGTCGATGTGGTCGGGGTGCCGCAATATTTTGGAAGCGACGGCGCGAAGATCGCGGCGGCGCGCGAGGTAAACCTCGATGAGCGCATGATTTGGCGTAACGGCGGGCAACAAAAGGGTCTCTCCTGTCAGGTGAGGAGCGCGGCGGCGGCGAAGCGCGGGGGAAGCGGACGGCGTGCGGCGGGGGCATCCCACCCGCCACAATTTCAGTATTTTCGCCGTCCTTGAGAATGCGAATAATTCTCATTACATCAGATTTTTGGCCGGCTGGGAACCAACTATGCGGTAGGTGTACGTAATCGCATTTCATACGTCCCGCATCGCGGGGCAATATTATTTAACCCGAGGAAATGTGACGCACCACATGCATGCGGGCGGTACCGGGATGCGGAGCGCTGGCTGGCACGCCAATCGCGCAATCGGACAAGATGACAAATCTGTCACGCAAGCGTCATGTTCCTGTCAGTGCGCCCTCCTTAAACTTGTCCTGTCTTCACCTCAACAACCGAAAGGACACATCATGTTCAAGACACTGCGCATCCTCATCATCTGCACCGCCATCGTCGGCGCCGGCCTGGCACAGGCGGCACCCGGCGCACTGGCCAACTACGGCAGCGCGTCCAACACCGGCTTCGCCGACCGCGAAATCACCATCGAGCCAGGCACGAAATGCGTGAACGTCAACAATGGCGAAACCGTCGCTTTCAACATCAACGGCAAAACCTTCACCTGGCACTTCGAAACGCTGCACGCGGAAGACCAGTTCGGACTGGAAAAGATCGCGCCGGAAGGTGTGGAAGTGGGGAACGTGACCGTCTACGTCGCCAGCAACCCGCTGTATCGCGGTTAATGTGATGGGCGCCATCGACATCGCTCGTGGTGCGGCCGCCATCGTCGCCATGCTGGCGGCGGCTGCGGCCGGCGCGCAGGACCACCATCACGGCGCGGCGGCGGGCGCCCCGCCCCCTTTCGTCGCCAGCACCGCCAAGCCCTTCGGCGCGCTGATGGACGACGCCATGGCCGTCATGGACGCCGGCATGAAGCAGGCGCCGATGAACGGCGTGCCCGAACACGATTTCGTGACGATGATGATGCCCCACCACCAAGGGGCCATCGATATGGCCAAGGCCGTCCTGCTGACGACCAGGGACCCCGAAATCCGCAATCTGGCGCTGGGCATCATCGCCGAACAACAGGTGGAGATCAACGTCATGCAAGCCTGGCTGCGCCAACACCCTTCCAAGGAGAATCCAAAATGAAGAAAGCCGCATTCGCCGTGGGCGCGCTGATGTGCGCCAGCGCGTGGGCCGCCATCTCGCCGCTGGACCGCGTCTATACCGCCGACCAAAACACCAACACCGTGTCGGTGTTCAGCCCCGCCACCAACACCTTGCTGGGACAGATCAAGCTGGGTAACCAACGGCCAGACGTGCTGTCGCCGCTGTATCGCGGGGAGACCAATGTGCACGGCCTGGGGTTCTCGCCGGACCACAAGACGCTGATCGCCATTTCGAACGGCTCCAACTCGGTGACCTTCATCGACACCGCGACCAATAAAGTCAAGGGCAAGACCTACGTCGGCCGCTCGCCGCACGAGGGCTTCTTCACGGCCGACGGCAAAGAGGTCTGGGTGGTGGTTCGGGGCGAGGACTATATCTCGGTCATCGATCCGGCCACGTTCAAGGAGACGCGCCGCATCCGGACCGACCTCGGACCGGGCATGGTGCAGTTCCACCCGGACGGCAAGCTGGCGTTCGCCGTGTCCAGTTTCACGCCGACGGTCGACATCATCGATGTCGCCTCGCACACCATCATCAAACGCATCGGTGTCGTCAGCCCGTTCTCACCGTTCCTGCAATTCACGCCGGACCACGAGGAGATCTGGATGACGCACAAGGACGTCGGCAAGGTCACGCGCATCAGCACCAAAACATTGGAAGTGACCGGCGTGATCGACACCGGCTTCATCACCAACCACCTGGCGTTTGCCAAAGTCAGGGACGAGGTGCGCGCCTACGTAACCATCGGCGGCGAAAACGTGGTGAAGGTCTACAGCACCGGCAAGGAAGCAAAACTGTTCGCCACGATCCCCACCGGCGCGCTGCCGCACGGCGCGTGGACCTCGGACGACAACAGCCGCGTCTACATCGGACTGGAAAACGGCGATGGCGTGCAGGTGATCGATACCGCCTCGAACAAAGTGGTCTCCACCGTCGGCGGGGGCCAGGCGCCGCAGGCCCTGGTCTATCTGTCGAACGTGGCGCCGTCCGCCAACGACAAGTCCAACCTGGCTCCACGCGTGAACCTGGACTCCGTCAATATCCAGCTAAAGCCGGTGCAAGGCGGCGGCAGGGGCTTTGTGGTGGTGCGCCCGCTGGGCGTGGTCGAATCGATCGAAGCGTTCCTGTACAAGCTCAAACCGAACACCCGGTACGATGTCTACGCGGGAACCGACGCAGCGCCGGTCGGCAGCTTCCAGACCAACGACGCGGGCATGGCGAATGGAACGATGATCGGCCCGGGCGGGACGGACGGCGCCATCTCGGTGAAGGAGGCCGGCGCGGCCACTGTGCTGGTGTCAGTGCCGCGCAGCTAGCGCTTGCCGTCTTATTTCGTCAACACCAACGAGAAAAACAGACGCGTCGGCCCGTTCGCCATCTTGAAGAAGATCTTGTTGCGGCCCTTCCTGAAGCGGACCGTGCGTTTTCCCTCGGTCATATTGTAGTCACGCCCATGGGTGTTGGGAACGTCGTACAGCGCGGGCCAGAACGACAGCTTGTTGATGTTACCGCCGGCCCAGACCTGCACGTCGTTCAGCCAAATCTGGGCGTCGTCGTCCGCGCCTATCCACAGCGTCAGGTCCTGCTCGCGGTCCATCATCACTTCGGTGTAGCCGTAGTACACCGCGTCCTCGTCCGGTTCCGGCGGCACCAGCGGATAGCTGGCGGCGTTCACATAGCGCCACGCCACCCGCCGGTTGCCCTTGCCGGCATACACGGCGTCCAGGATCACGCCCTGTTCGGGCGGATAACGATGGTTGGAAAACAGCCCGGCGCCGTGCTTGCCCTCAAAGGGGCCGATCACATACCAGCTGTTGACATAGACGCGATTGGCGAACGCGCCGTCCCGGCCCAGAACGCGGCCGGCACCCTTGATCATCGTGCGCGCGTCGACCGGCGGGATATGGCCGGTTCCCGGTCTAAAGATCGCCTCTCCACCACGGGTGTAGTTGCGCGCGGCGCCCGTCGGCAGCGTCATGTCGCGATTGATAAAGGCCGCTATCTGCTGCTCGATGGCGTTGTCGCCGGCGCCGGGCGTCGTGCCGATTCCGCCGTCGCCGTCCTGCCCATCGCCCCCGCCGCTCCCGCCGAGGCCTTTCCCAAGCTCGTTGCCGACCTGCGCCTCGCCACTTTCCGCCCGGGCGCTCTTCACGGCCACGCCATCGCGCTGCCGCGCGAGATCCTGCTGGCGCTGCGCCAGCGCCGCGCGCGCCTTCTTTTCCAACTGCTGGATTTCCGCCGCCAGTTGGCCGGGCGTGGCGCCGGGCGCCGGCATGGCGCCGGGCGGCGGAGCGCCGTTCGGCGGCGGCGCGGCGTTCGGCGCAGGCGTGACGCCCGGCGGAGGCATGGAATCAGGCGGCGGCCCGGCGCTGTCCGTCTGCGGCGACGCCAGCCGCTCGCGGGCCTGCGCCTCGGGGATCTTCTCGATTCTGGCCAATTCGGCCGCCTTGAGGTCCTTCTCTATTTCAGCGATGGAGGCCGACAACTCCCTGGCCTCGGCCAGCAATTGCTCGGGTGGCTTTGGCAGCGACGTGGCACGGAAATCCGGCTCGTCCACGGCGCCCGCGCTCCCGGACGGCGGCGCGCCGGGACGGCTCCGGTCCAGCAAATCCTTGATCTTCTCCATGTCCATCACGCGCTTTTCGATGCTGGACTGCTTTGCCAGTTCGGCGCCGGCACTGGCCTGCTCGCGCTCAAGCGCCTGCTCCACCTGGTAGGCGCCGAAATAATAGAGCAGCGTGACCAACGCCGCGTGCGCCGCCAGCGAGACGAGCACGAAGGCATGCCGCCGCAGCCACGCAAGGGCCGGCGATTCCGGCGCATAGGAATGACCGAACCTCATCGCGCGCCACGGGTATGCATGGAGATGTTGGTGAGCCGCTCGAACTGGCACAGATCGAGCACGTGCACGATATCCTGGTACTTCGCCAACTGGTCGCCGTCGATACGGATGCGGCGACCGGGGTCGCGAGCCGCTTCCGCCTTCAGGCGGCCGTGCAGCGTCTGGGTCGACACCGGCTCGCCATCGAGGAAGAACTTGCCGTCCTTGTCGACGCCGATCGCCAGCGGCGACGGCCCCGCCTCGTCGCGCTCCAGGCTGATCTGCGACGTCGGCAAGGTCACCGGCAGCTCCTTTTGCGGCTTGCGCTGCTCCGGCTGTTTAAACGACGTCGCCACCATGAAAAACATCAGCAGAAAGAAGATGCAGTCGATCAGCGCGATCAGGCCGATCTCCGGTTGCTCGTCCTCCCCCAGGTTAATGCGCATGGGACACCACGTGCAGGTTTTGCGGCGCCGCGTCGCCATGCAGGAACCATTCGTTGATCAGGCTATTGATTTTTCCTTCCAGCGCCAGGCCGAAGAACGCCTGCCGGTTCTTGAGGAAGTGGTGCATCCCCAGCGCCGGCAGGGCCACGCACAGGCCGGCGGCCGTATTGATCAACGCCTTCGAAATGCCGCCCGCCAGCAGGGCCGGATTGCCCATGCCCTCGGAGAACGCGATCACATGGAAGGCGTCGATCATGCCGACCACGGTGCCAAGCAAGCCGACGATGGGCGCCACCGTGGCGACGATCGCCAGCGGATAGGCCTTTTGCTGATGGTGCCGCAGCTCCATCGACGCGATGTCGCCGGCGCCGCTGTTGACGATGGCGTAGCCGTGCTGGCGGTGCGTCACCATGTAGGCGATCACGCGCGCCAGGGTGCTGCCCTCTTCGGCCAGCAGTTGCTGAAGCCTGGTGAAATCCTGCGCCGCCCACAGCGGCTTGACCCTTTCCACCAGCCCCTCGGGTACGATGGCGCGGACGCGGAAACGCATCAGCCGCTCGATCGTGACGGCCAGGAACAGCACCGACAGGCCGAGCGTGACGACAATGGCCGCGCCGCCCTCCGCCGCCTGTTCGACGATATTGATATCGGCGGCATGGGCGATGTTATGGAGGGCGAGCGTGGCGACTAGTGCGAGGGGGAGATTTTTGTGCATGCCCGGAACATAGCAAAGTCCGGGCCAGGCCCATGTCGCCGCCTTTTCGCGCTTCTCCCGCCACCACCCGAGCGCCCGCTGCCCATTCCCGAACACCGACTGTCCGAAAATGAACACAGGGCCGCGTGCAAACCCTCCCGGCGGCGCCGGCGACTACAACGAACCGCGCAACGGCACCGCGTCCGCCAGCAGCAAGAAGCCGCGGTCCGTGTCGAGCAGTGACGCCAACCGCTCCTCCATCATCGCGACGTAATCGCGCATGGCCGGCACGTCGCTACGCTCGAGGAATCCCAGCTCGCCCATCGCGTCGAACGCCGGCTGGGCATCCGGCATCGGTTTGACCCGGTTCAGCACCGCATGGCGCACCGAGCCCACCACCCCCGGGGTGCTGGCCACCACCTGCGCGTGCGCGTCAATCCAGCTCTCCTGCAGCTCGACGCGATCGATACCCGGCTTGCACACGCCGTAGTACAACAGGCGATGCGGCGAGGCGCCGGCCACCGGCAGCGCCAGCACGCTCTCCTCCAGCATTGTGAATACCGCCGTGCGGCCATCCGCGAAATTCGGTTCGTCCGGCGCGATGGCCTCCTGGTAGTCGCGCGTCCTGGTGGCCGCCAGATGGTCGTCGACCGTGTCGGCCATGATATGGCTGACGGAATCGTAGCGGGTCGGCGTCGCCAGCGAGCCGTAGGCGGCGTCGAAGACGTGTTGCTGGATGTAGGCGCGAATCAGGCCGGACATGGCCCTGGAACCCATCACGAGTCGCGCGTGCGTGTCCTTCATATAGCGCGAATACTCCGCGTGCGTCATGCGCGGCACGCGGGCGGCGCAGATATTCAGTTTGATCATGGTGTTGTTTCCTCTTATTTTTGCACCGGCGCGATCGACACCGGCAGCAAGGTTCCCAAGCCGGCGGCCCGGGCCCGCTTCAGCAGCATTTCGGCCGTCACCACGTCCTGCAAGGCCGAGCCGACCGACTTGTAGACGGCGATGTCGTCGGCGCCCCGCGGCGGCAGGCGCCCGCCGATCAGATCGGACAGTGAATGCAGCTTGCCGCCGAAGTCCACACCCTCGCGCACGGCGGCGAGCATGTCGCCCGTATCGTGCGCGACTTCGTCGACCATGTCGGCGACGATCAAACCCGCCCTGCGTATGACGTCCGCATCGACCTCGCGTTGCTCCGGCAGCGTCGAGCCGATCGACACCACGGTGACGCCGGGCCGCAGCCACTCACCGCGCAGCACCGGCGATTCGTCGCGCGAACGCGCCGCGCAGACGATGACGTCGGCCCCCTCGATGGCCTGTTGCGGCGTATCGGCGGCGGCGACCTCGATGCCGAGCAACCGCTGGAATTCGCTGGCGAACCGCTGGCGGCTGGCCGGCGTCGGGCTGAACACGGAAACCGATGCGATCTCGCGGATGGCGTGCAGCGCGTTCAATTGCGAGCGCGCCTCGAAGCCGGAGCCGATCATCGCCACGCGCAGCGGCCGCCGGGGCGCCAGCGCGTCCACCGCGACGGCCGCCGTGGCGGCGGTGCGGATGGCGGTGATCCGGTTGCCGTCGATCAGCGCGGCCAGTTCCATCGTCTGCTGGTCGAACAGCGAAATCAGGTAGCTGGCGCGGCGCGCCCGCGTCGAGGCGGCGATCAGCTTGCAGCCCATATGGCCGCCGGAGGAGATGGCGCTCAGGCCGCGCAGCCAGACGCCATCGCCCCTGGCCATGGAGCGCGGCGGCACCATGGCGCCGTCGATCGGCGCGCCATAGGCCGCGCGCAGCGCCTCGATCGCGTCCTTCCAGTTGTGCAGTTCACCGACGTCATGGTCGGTCAGGAACAGCGGCGGGCCACCGGCGGTGGCGGTTGCGGTTGCGGTCATCGGTCAAACTCCCTCAGGCTTATGATCGATACAGGGTAACCACCGCCGCGCCGGCCAGGAAGCGCACCGCCCGCATAGCAGCTTTCACAAATGCGGATAGCGGAAAACGGCGCTACCGCTCCGCGAACAAGGAGATGATGAGCCGCGTGATGGCGCGCGTCGCCAGCGTGTGAGGGCGATGCCGGGTTGTACCCAGCACGATGTTACGCACCAGTTCCGGCTGCACGATGCGCGCGGCGCCAATGCCGGCCTGCCCGCCACCCTGCTCCATCACCGACGCAACGATGGCATAGCCGGCGCCGGCGGCGGCGAGCTCCCTTTGCAGCTGGATGGTATCGGCCTCTATCGCCACCGCCAACTGAATGCCATGTTCGCGCGCCAGCACATCGAGCCGCCGGCGCAGCACATGCGGCTCGGCCGGCAGTATCAGGGGCAGGCCCTCGAGCGCGGCGAACGCGATCCGGCCCGACGCGATGACCGGATCGTCGGCCAAACCGATCAGGTCGAGGGCGACGGTGCGCAGGCATGGTTCACCGGGATCGGCGGCCGGCCCCTCGCGCAGCAGCAACGCCAGGTCCAGCCGCCCGGTGTCCAGCCATTCCTCCATTTGGGCGCTGGAGCCTTCGGCCAGATGCAGGTGGACGCGTGGGAACTGCTCCCTGGCGCGGCGATACAGCCTGCCCGCGAACATGGACACGCTACTCGGCAACAGGCCGACGCGCACTTCGCCCATCGGGATGCTGTTGGTCGTGAGGATATCGTCGGCCAGCCGGTCGGCCTCGGCGATCAAGGGAAGAATACGGGCGTGGATCACCTCGCCGAATTCGGTCAGGACCACGCCGCGTCCGGTGCGGCGGAACAGCTTGCCGCCGCATTGCGTTTCGAGCTGCGCGATCTGGCGGCTGATGGCGGACTGCGGGCTGTTAAGGGCGTTGGCGACCCGGGTCAGGCTGCCCAATTCGGCGACTTTGGCGAACAGCCCCCAGCGGGGATCGAGAATCGGCAGCATGCGGCGGGTACCCGTGGATGAATTGACTTTTATGGCGGAAACGGCCCACGTAGTGTCGCATTTTTCCGGCGCGATGTGGGACGTTTCGTGGCCCGCCTGCCTGCCGCTTCCCGTCAAATGATATCCACCTCCCGCGCCACCAGCACGAAGGCTTGCGACGGCTGATGGAACGCCGCCTGCCCGTTCCCGCCCAAAAAGGCCTTTTGCCAGGCGCGGAAGGCGGGCAGCGCTCCGCCCTCGTCGAACCACAGGTTAACCACAGCGTCGTAGCCGGGCATGTCCCTGGCGCCGAAGTACGCCATCAAGCCCGTTTCGTCGGGGATGGCGAGGGTCAGCACGGCGCGGCGCACCGCGGCGGCAGCTTGTGGCGTCCCGCGCCGCGCGGCGTCGACGGCAAGGCGCAGCTCCCCGGTGAAGCGCTCGGACGTGAGCGCCTCCGGCTTGCGCAGGAAGTACATCATCTTCACCGGCGCATCGGCGGGCGCCGGGACGTCGAGCTCCACGTCGCGCGCCAGCATCGCCAGCGCGGTGGACATGTCGCTGAAATTGGCGCCGTCCGGCCCGACGACGTCGCGCACGTAGGCGTCGGTGAATGAGCGCAGCATGCCCTCGACATCGTCGAAATAGAGTTCGGTGACGGAGTCGCGGTGGAACAGCCCTTGGTAGGCGGAATCGCCCTCGGCGCCGTAGGCGCTGTCGACGACGTGGTTCTGCACATAGCGGCGGATGGCCAACGGCTTGGCCCGCGCCAGCGCGCCATGCACGTCGCGGATGTAGCTGAAATATTCGTGCTGCGTCATGCCGGGTTTGCGGCGGATCGCGGCCAGGGTCTTGATCATGTTCGCTCCTGTTGTAAGTGGTGGTCCGCTACCATGTGGCGCAGATGTACTTCGATTCCAGATACTCCATCAAGCCGTCATGGCCGCCCTCGCGGCCGACGCCACTCTGCTTCCAGCCGCCGAACGGCGCCGCCGGATCGGATACCACGCCACGGTTGATGCCCACCATCCCGGCCTCGATGCGCTCGGAGACCGCCAACGCCTTGGCCAGATCGCGCGTGTGCACGAAAGACACCAGCCCGAACTCGGTATCGTTGGCCAATGCGATCGCCTCCTCGACGGTGTCGAACACGCACAGCGGCGCGACCGGCCCGAAGATCTCCTGCTTCAGGATGCGGGCGTCCGCGCGCACATCCGTCAACAGGGTCGGCTCGTAGAAATAGCCCGGCCCGCCGCGCGCGTTGCCGCCGGTGAGCACCGTGGCGCCCTGCCCGACCGCCTCCGCGACCAGTTCGGCCACCTTGTCGAGCGTATTGCGGTTGATCAGCGGCCCAAGCTGCACGCTCTCGTCCAGCCCAGGCCCCAGCTTGACCGCCGCCATCGCCGCCGCGAAGCGCCGTGCGAACTCCGCCGCCACCGGCCGTTCGACATAAAAGCGGTTGGCAGCAGTGCACGACTCGCCGCCGTTGCGCAGCTTGGCCACCATCGCCGACGCCACCGCCACATCCAGATCGGCGTCGGCGAAGACGATGAACGGCGCATTGCCGCCCAACTCCATCGAACACTTGACCACCTGGTCGGCCGCCTGCGACAGCAGCACGCGCCCGATCTCGGTCGAACCGGTGAACGACAGCTTGCGCACGCGCGGGTCGTGCAGCATCGCGTTGACGATCTTGCCGGACTGGCGCGACGGCACCACGTTGATCACGCCAGCCGGCACGCCGGCCTCCTCGAACAGGTCCGCCATCGCCAGCGCCGTCAGCGGCGTCTCGGAGGCCGGCTTGAGCACCACCGTGCAGCCGGCCGCCAGGGCCGGGCCGATTTTGCGCGTGGCCATCGCCGCCGGAAAGTTCCACGGCGTGACGAAGACCGCCACGCCGATCGGCTGGCGCACCACCAGGATGCGGTTGGCGCCACCGGGCGCGGTCGACACCTCGCCGACGATGCGCACCGCCTCCTCCGCATACCAGCGCAGGAACTCGGCGGCGTACGCCACCTCGCCACGCGCCTCGGCCAGCGCCTTGCCGCTTTCCCGCACGATCAGGCGCGCGTATTCCTCCTGGCGCGCCATCAACAGCTCGAACGCCTTGCGCAGGATCTCGCCGCGCCGGCGCGGGGCGGTGGCCGCCCACGCGCCGCCCGCCGCGTGTGCCGCCGCCACCGCCTCCAGCGCGTCGTCGATCGAGGCACTGGCCACCGAGGCCAACACCTCCTCCGTGGCCGGGTCGAAGACCTCGAAGGTGGCGCCGTCCGACGCGTCGCGCCATTGGCCGTTGATGTACAAGCCCTTGGGCGCCTTGCTCACTTCAGGATGTCGCATGGTTCTTCCTCTCTCAGGCGGGATGGCGGCCGACCATGAATTCGCTGTCGGCATCGGCGGTCGGCGTCACGCCCGAGGCGCGCAGGCCTTCGCGCAGCTGCCGCATGATGCGGTCCGGGCAGCGCATCGCCGGCGCCCGCAGCGGACCGCCGTTGAAGCCCGCCAGCCAATCCTGGTACTTCCACTGCGTGCGATTGAGCACGCCCGTGCCGCCCGCGTAGCTGGCGGACGCCGCGCCGTTGGCCAGGCGCGCCGGATGCACCTTCCAGTAAAGCTCCATGGCCGCCTCCCACCGGCCCTCGCGCGCGAGCTGGAACGCCTTCGGATAATAGTCCTGCATCCACTGGGTGTTGCTAGTGCCGGAAAACTGCAGGTCCATCAGGTTCATCATCGGTATCGCGTCGCCCTCGATCGGACAGCTGATGACCACCTCGTCGCGGAAGTGGTGCCACATCTCGCACAGTCCCGACACCAGCGGGAAGCCCTGCTCGGACTTGATGGCGACGATGTTCGGGATGTCGTCCAGCAGCCGGCGCACGAAGGCCACCGACATGCCGGCCGGATGCACGCGCTCGAAGCCCCACAGCGGAATCGGGAAGAGCATCACGGCGAGATCGGTGGCATCGCAGAACGCCTTGGTGTAGTCGTAGATCTGCTGCTCGTTCGCCGGCCAGAACTGCGGCGGGTAGGACAGCAGCACGATGTCGGCGCCGGCCTTCCCGGCCAGCTTGACCGCCTCGATGTTCTCCTGCAGTGTGCCGAAGGCGGCGTGGAAGAACAGCCCCATGCCCTGCCCGGCCGTGTCGCGCGCCCAGGCCGTGAACTGTGCGTTCTCCTCCGGCGTGATCGCCACCTCGGCGCACAACAGCGTGTAGCTGTAGCCGAATTTGGCGGCCAGCTCGATATCGTGGCGGATGCCGCGCTCGTTGAGCCGCTTGAGATCGGCCGAGTAGCTCGGGATGGAAACCGCGCTGCATCCCGTCAAATGGTCCCGCGCCCAGGCGCGCGCATCCCGCTTCTTGTAATTTGCCATGTCTGATTCCGTTCGTAAGGTTGGTGTGCCAGAGACGAGACCGATGTTAATTGGCATGGAGGAATGAAGAAACGGTCCGGGCGGGAAAGCAGATATCGCATTTTTGTTATATCAGCCGCGATGAGCCGTCCTGCCTGCAGGCAACCGTGCCCCACAGGCCGGCGGATTTGGCTATATTTTAGCCATGGGAAAAATCTACATCGGCATCTCGGGCTGGCGCTACAAAGGCTGGCGCGGCGTGTTTTATCCAGAACGGCTGGCGCAGGCGCGCGAGCTCGAATTCGCCTCGCGCGCGCTGCCGACGATAGAGTTGAACGGCTCCTTTTACTCGCTGCAGCGTCCGTCCAGCTATACCGCGTGGTATGAGGCCACGCCGCCCGGTTTCGTCTTCAGCCACAAGGGCAACCGCTACCTCACCCACATCCTGCGCCTGGGCGACGGCGCCGACAAGGCACTGGCCAACGTCATGGCCTCCGGCGTGTTCGAGTTGCGCGAAAAACTGGGGCCGTTCCTGTGGCAGCTGCCGCCCAACTTCCGCTTCGACGCCGAGCGGCTGGAGCATTTTTTCAGCCTGCTGCCACGCGACCTGGAACAGGCGCAGCGCCTGGCGCGCCAGCACGAGCCACGCATGAACGGCAAGGTCGCGCTGGACATCGACGCCAATCACAAGCTGCGTCACGCGCTGGAGATCCGCCACGACAGCTTCGTCGATCCCGCGTTCGTCGCGCTGCTGCGCAAATACAAGGTGGCGCTGGTGGTGGCCGACACCGCAGGGAAATTCCCTTACTACGAGGATGTGACGTCGGACTTCATGTATCTGCGGCTGCACGGCGCCGAGGAACTCTATGCCAGCGGCTACGACGACGAAGCGCTGGAGCGCTGGGCCGCCCGCATCCGCGCCTGGAGCACGGGCGGACAACCGGATGACGCAAAACTCATCTCGGACAAGCCGCCGCCGGCGCGTGCGAAACGCGACGTCTACTGCTACTTCGACAATGACATCAAGGTGCGGGCGCCATTCGACGCGCGTAGCCTGATCGAGAAGTTGGGATTGGGCGGCGACCTGGCGTCATTTGGCTGAAGGCGGAGGAAGGCGGTCGCGCGGCACCGGCGGCACGCGGTACTTGGCCATGCCGGATTTCTGCGAACGATAGATGCCGCAGCGGCCCGAGAACAGATAGGCGACCACGCACGCCATCGCGGCGAAGGGACCGATCTGCGGGCCAAAGAGCTCGATCGCCATGATGGTCGACGCCAGCGGCGTATTGGCCGCTCCCGCGAACACCGCGACAAAGCCCAGCGCCGCCAGCAAAGGGAAAGGCATGTGCAGCAGGGGCGCGAGCGCGTTGCCGAGCGTGGCGCCGATGAAGAACAGCGGCGTCACCTCTCCGCCTTTGAAGCCGCTGCCCAGCGACGCGACCGTGAAGGCGAACTTGCCGAAGAAATCCCACGGCGCCAGCGGGTGCTGGAACGCCTCGACGATCACCGGGATGCCAAGGCCGATGTAGCGCGTGCCGAGCAGCCATACGGCGATGGCGACGACCACGCCGCCGATCATCGGCCGCAGCGGCGCGTACGGAATATGGCGCTTCATGAAGGCCGACGCAGCGTGCGTGGATTTGGCGAAGGCCATGCCGGCCAGGCCGAACACGATGCCCGCCACCAGCACCGCTGCGACACTGGCGAAGCCGATCGCCACCACCGTGTTCATCGGATAGTGCGTGTGGTGCACGCCCCAGGCCATGCCCACCTGGTCGGCCGCGACGGCGGCGACGATGCAAGGAAAGATGGCGTCGTAGCGCAAGCGGCCGACGGCCAGCACCTCCATGCCGAAGATGGCCCCGGCCAGCGGCGTACCGAAGACGGAGGCGAAACCGGCGCTGATGCCGGCCATGAGCACGATGCGGCGGTCCGCGTGACGCAGGCGCATCGCGTAGGTCAGCTGGTCGGCCAGCGCGCCGCCCATCTGCACGGCCGTGCCCTCGCGGCCCACCGAGGCGCCGAACAGGTGCGAAACGACGGTGCCGATCAACACCAACGGCGCCATGCGCAGCGGGACGACTTTCTGGGGATCGTGGATTTCGTCGATCAGCAGGTTGTTACCGGCTTCCACGCTGCTACCCGTCTTCAGATACACCCAGCCGACGGCGAAGCCGGCCAGCGGCAGCAGCCAGATGATCCAAGCATGCGCCTCGCGCCAGTGGGTCGCATAATCGAGCGCGAACAGGAAGAAAGCCGAGGCGGTACCGCTCAACGCGGCGATCGCGCCGGCGATACAGGTCCACTTGGCAACGTACGCCAGCAACGCCGTTTGTTCGGGATAAAGAGAGAATTTCATGCGGCCAGCGGCAACTCCGGGGTCAGGTCCGCCAATTCTACACGAGCACATCGCTACCACCGAGGGTGGGAGGAAACACGTAGGGCGGATTAGGCGGAACGCCGTAATCGGCCATGCATGCGTCGCCGACGGCGCATACATGGCCGATTACGCTGCGCTAATCCGCCCTACGTGGAACAGTGGCGACGCGCCCGTCCGGTTCAATGGTGATGCTTGGCGTCCCGCTTGACGTTCATCGCCTCAGCCGGTTTGGACGGCGGCGCGCCCGGTGCGCGTGGCGCCGGCGGCACTTCGCCGGTCCATTCGTAAGCCACCGTGCCCTTCGGATGCTGGTACCAGCCAGGGTCCTTGTAATCGTTGCGCGCCAAGCCCTCGCGCACTTTGACCGTGGTGAACATCCCGCCCATCTCGACCCCGCCGAACGGACCGTCCCCGCTCATCATCGGCAAGGTGTTCTCCGGCAGCGGCATCTGCATGCCGTCCATCGAACCACCCTTGTCGCCCATGACCATGTAGCCCGGCACCAGCTTGTTGATCTTCTCGGCCACACCGGTGTGATCGACCCCGATCATGGTCGGCACGTCGTGCCCCATCGCGTTCATCGTGTGGTGCGATTTGTGGCAATGGAAGGCCCAGTCGCCGGGAGCGTCGGCGATAAACTCGATCGCCCGCATCTGGCCGACGGCGACGTCGGTGGTCACCTCCGGCCAGCGCGCCGACGGCCGCACCCAGCCGCCGTCCGTGCCCGTCACCTCGAAGGTGTGGCCGTGCAGGTGGATCGGATGGTTGGTCATCGTCAGATTGCCGGCGCGGATGCGCACCCGATCGTTCTTGCGCACTACTATCGGATCGATGCCGGGGAAGGCGCGGCTGTTGAACGTCCACAGATTAAAGTCGAGCATCGTGTTGATCTTCGGCGTGTAGCTGCCCGGCTCGATGTCGTAGGCGCTCAGCAGGAAGACGAAGTCGCGGTCCACCGCGTGCTGCTTCGGATCCTTTGGATGGGTGATCCAGAAGCCCATCATCCCCATCGCCATCTGCGCCATCTCGTCGGCGTGCGGGTGGTACATAAAGGTGCCGGCATGCCGCGCGACGAATTCGTAGACGAAGGTCTTACCCGGCTGGATGCCGGGCTGCGTCAGGCCGGTGACGCCGTCCATGCCGTTCGGCAGGAGCTGGCCGTGCCAGTGCACGCTGGTGTGCTCGGGCAGCTTGTTGGTGACGAAGATGCGTACGCGGTCGCCCTCCACCACCTCGATCGTCGGGCCGGGACTCTGGCCGTTGTAGCCCCACAGGTTGGCCGTCATGCCGGGCGCCAGTTCGCGCACCACCGGTTCCGCCACCAGATGGAACTCCTTGACGCCGTCCTTCATTCGCCACGGCAAAGTCCAGCCATTGAGCGTGACGACGGGATTGTACGGGCGGCCGTTGGGCGGCACCAGCGGCGGCGCGGTGGCGGCCGACGACTGCACCGGCGCCTCCGGCAGCGAGGCCGCGCCGGCCTTGGTGACCATGCCGGCACCGATCAGGGCTGCGCCGCTAAGGAATGATCTGCGGGTGGTCATGGTGTTACTCCTTTGTTGGTTGGGAGGCGGCCGCTTAAACGGCCGCCCAATGCGGCTTCGAGATTGGCTTGCGCGCTCCAGTAGTCCTTGAGCGCGCCGATATAGCCGTTGACGGCGGCCGATTGTTCGCGGGCGTCGGCCAGCAGTTCGAATACGCTCATCAGCATGCCGTTGTAGCGCAACAGGGTTTCGTCGGCCAGCTTTTTACGCAGCGGCACGACCTGGTCGCGGTAGTGGCGCGCCAGTTCGTACGATGCGCGATAGTCGGCGTAGCTTTCGCGCGCCTCGCTGCGGGCGTTGACGGCGGCCTGCGCCAGCAGATTGACCGACTGCATATAGGTCGCCTCGGCCCGCGCCACGCGCGTCGAACCCCAGTCGAACAGCGGGATCTCCAGCGACAGCTCATAGCCGCGCGTGTTGACCGGCCCTTCGCTGTTGGCCACCACGCCCAGATCGAGCACGTTGATGAAGCGCGTGGTCCTGGTCAGGCCCAGGGTCGACGCCGTGTGCGCGGTGTCGAGCTTGGCGGCCTGGATGTCCAGCCGCTCGTTGACGGCGATCTGCTCGATGTCGCCCAGCTCCTGGGGCGCCGCGGGCAGCTCGGGCAAATGGTCCGGCAGCTTGTACGCGGTCTGCGCGCCGCTCAGTCCCATCAGGCGGGTCAGTTTTTCGCGCGCGGCGACGGCCGCCTTGCGCGCGGCGCCGACGTCGGCCACCGTTTGCGCGTGGTAGGCCTGTTCGCGCGCCACGTCCATGGCGCTCCAGTTGCCAGCCTTGCGCATGCGATCGGCCAGTTCGGCGCTGGCTTGCGCCGATTCCTCCACCTGCACGGCGTATTCGGCGCTCTGGTTGGCGGCCACCGCCTCCACCCACGCGCGGCGGGTGTCGGCGGCGACCTTCAGCGCCTCGTTCGAGACCAGCAATTTGGTCTGCTCGTAGCGGCGTCCTTCGATGCGGCCGGCCAGCGGCGCGGTGATCAGGCTGAGAAGATTAAAGGTCAGCGTACGTTCGATACTGACCTCGCCGCCGCCGTGGCTGCGCTTGAAATCGAACACGGGATTTTGCAGGCGGCCAGCCTGCACCAGGTCCGCTTCGGCGATGCCCAGCGACCAATAGCTCGCTTGCAGTCCCCGGTTGTTCAGCAGCGCGACATGCACCGCTTCGTCGACAGCCAAAGGCTGCCCCAGTTTTTTGTCGATGACGGCGGCCAGCGCGCGGGCGTCGTCGTCGTTGCGCGGCAGGCGGCCGGCGACGCTGGCGCTCAGGCCAGTACGTTGTTCGCTGACGCCGGCGGCGGCGCCGAAGCCGCCGTCACCGGACAGGGACGCGCAGCCGCCGAGCAGCAGCGCCATGCTGGCGCCACCGGCGAGTTTATGCAGACAATTCATGTCCAACACCTCAGGTAAATTATTAAAATGGGATGCGTTGCGCAGCTCGCGGACGGAGCTGTCGCGGGGTCAGGCGAAATTGCCTTGAGGGGGACGTTCAGGGTGGGCCAGATCGACCGCGCGGGGGAATTCGGAGTGGAACGGAATGGCGGACGATACCGCCGGCAGCACCGGCACGGCGATCGTCTGCGCCATGAACGGCGCACCGGCGACACAGCAGGCCGCGCCGCCGCATTTGATGCCGCCGTGATTGTGGCCGGCATGACTTGACTGGTCGGATGACGCTTGCTGATCTTGATCCTGCATGGCGGCCATCATCGCCGCATGATCGTGCGGACCGGCGGGCATGGCCATATGCCCTGTCGCCGACGCCGCAGGAGCGTCGGGCGCGCACGGCATCATCGAAGCGGACGCATATCCCTGATAAGGGAGCGCCAGCAGCATCAGCCACACGATGAAGGTTCGGAACAAGGTCATGCGACTATGGTATCACAAGCTGCCCGGGATGCTAAGTGCGGGCAAGGCGCCGCCAAGGCTCCCTTAAGCCAGTCGCACCAACGGGTTGGCGATGATATTGTCGATTTGCCGGATGGCCTCGTCGCAGGCGGCGGCGATGGCTTCGTCCTCGCTCTCGCGCACGAATTGCATGGTCGCGCCCTCGAACACTTCGACGCCGTTGGCGTTGGCGCGTTCGATGTCGCAGCTGGCGCTCCATTTGTTGTCGCTGGTTGGCAAGGCCGTTGGGATGATGTCCCAGCCTTTGTAGTGAATTTTATCCATGACTGACTCCTTGTTTTCGGACAGACTATCATGAAGAGATACCGCTTATGCGCACGCCTGAGGATCTTTCAGTTAAAAAACATGCGCCTAGGGTAATCGTTATGATTTTTTATTATAATGAACGCATGAAGCCACTTATACAAGCCTTCCACGACAAAAACACGGGCACCGTCACCTATGTCGTGTACGAAAACGACGGCGCCGACTGCGCGATCATCGATTCCGTGCTGGATTTCGACCCGAAATCGGGCCGCACCTCCACCGCCTCGGCCGATCTGGTGGTCGATTTCGTCCGAGCGCACCGCCTCAACGCCGTCTGGCTGCTGGAGACCCACGCCCATGCGGACCACCTGTCGGCCGCTCCGTATCTGTCGCGGCAGCTGGGCGGCCGCACCGGCATCGGCGCCGCGATCTCGGTCGTGCAGCAAGCCTTCGCGCGGGTTTTCCCGCAACGGCCGGGCATCGAGCGCAGCTTCGACCACCTGTTCCAGCCCGACGAGGTATTCGCCATCGGCGCCTTGCAGGCGCGCGCGCTGCATGTGCCGGGCCACACGCCGGCCGACATGGCCTACCAGATCGGCGACGCCGTCTTCGTCGGCGACACCATGTTCATGCCGGACGTGGGCACGGCGCGCTGCGACTTCCCCGGCGGCTGCGCGGCCACCTTGTACCGGTCCGTGCGCAGGCTGCTCGACCTGCCGCCGCAAACGCGCTTATTCATGTGCCACGACTATCCACCGGCGGGCCGCGAGGCGCGCTGGGAGGTGACGGTGGCCGAGCAAAGCGAAAAGAACATCCACATCCGCGCGGGCGTGACCGAGGAGCAGTTCGTGGAGATGCGCACCAAGCGCGACGCGACCCTGGACATGCCGGTATTGATACTGCCGGCGATCCAGGTCAACATCAGCGCCGGGCAGCTGCCGGAGGCCGAGGAGAACGGCGTGCGGTATCTGAAGATACCGCTAAATTCATTCTAGAACACTGACTATTCTAAAACACGTAGGGCGGATTAGCGCAGCGTAATCGGCCATGCATGCGTCTCGACGGCGCACGCACTGGCCGATTACGGCGTTCCGCCTCTCTCAAGGCCTACCGGCTAGGTAGGCCGCCTCTTCGATGGCCCCCCGGGGCGGATTGGCGGGCCTCGCCCGCTAATCCGCCCTACGTGGACAAACCTCAGTCGTCGCGCTTCGGCGTACGGCCGATGTTCTCGTCCATATTGGCCAGATACCAGGTCAACCCCGTCATCACCGCCACGTGGCGCTTCAGCTCCAGCGGATTGACCTTGTCCAGCGTGTCCGCCGGGGTGTGGTGGTAGCTGAAATAGCTGCTGGCGTCCACCAGCGGCATGAACACCGGCACACCGGCGCGCTCCAGCGGGCCCGTGTCGGCCGCCCCGGTCACATCGCGGCGATCGAACATCGACGCGCCGATCGGCTCCAGCGATTTTTGCAGCGGCGCGAAATACTTCACCACCGACGGCCGCACGCTGCCGATCACGCCGAACGGACGGCCACCGCCGCTGTCCGACTCGATGGCGGCGAAGTGCCGCTCCACCTTGTCCTTGTTGGCTTCGAAGTAGCCCTTGCCGCCCATGGTGCCGTTTTCCTCGTTCATCCAGGCGATCACGCGGATCGTGCGGCGCGGCTTCAGGTTCAGCTTATTCAACGTATCGATCACCGCCATCGCGGCGGCGACGCCGGTGCCGTCGTCATGGGCGCCGGTGGCCAGGTCCCACGAATCGAGGTGGCCCGAGACGATCACCACCTCGTCGGCCTTGTCGCTGCCCGGCAGGTCGGCGATGACGTTGAAACTGTCGGCGTCCGGCAGATTCTGCGGCGTGAGCGTCAAATGCATCTTGACCGGACCGCGGGCGGATAGGCGGGTCATCAGCATCGCGTCTTCGGCCGTCACGGCGGCCGCCGGAATGCGTGCGCCGTCCACCAGGCCGGTGACGCCGGTGTGCGGAATGCGGTAGTCGGCGCCGCCGACCGAGCGCACCAGCGCCGCCGCCGCGCCCATCTCCGCCGCCACCTTGGGACCGTTCACCCGGAAGTTCGAGCCGCGCCCATAGGCCGGACCGGCGTGTCCACGCTCGGCCATCTCCTGATCGAAGGCCACGTCGAACAGCACGATGCTGCCCTTGACCTGCGCCGCGCGCGCCTTCAACTCGTCGAAATCGCGCACCACGATCACCGGCGCGGTCAGGCCGGCCGCCGGCGTGGCGCCCGATCCGCCCAACGCCGTCAGCACCACCTTCTGTGTGACGCCGGCCGGACGTCCGGTGTAATCGACCAGTTCCGCCGTCTCCACGCCGCGCACCCAATGCGGCACCTTGACCGGCTGCAGCGTGACCTTGGCGCCGATCTTGCGCATCGCCTCGGCCACCTGTTCGACGGCCGCCGCCGCGCCGGCGGAACCGGACAGGCGCGGGCCCACCAGATCGGTCAGGTCGGCCAGGCGCGCATAGGCCCAATCCTCCTTCATCGCGCTGTCGCGTATCCGGGCCAGGGTAGCGGGATCGTTGGCGGGTGCGGCGATCGCGCCGGCGCTCAGCATGCAGCCGGCAAGGATGGTCAGGGACAGTTTGAACGGAAAGGCGGATTTCATGCGGGTCCTGTATAAGAGTGAGTGAATTGCAAGAACGAATCAGACGATAACCGATCGTGGCGCGCTTGTCATCCATATTGATTTGTCATCGACGCTGCACTACCATGTACCCTCACACCTCCAGAAAGCGCCTATGCTCAAGGGTCGAATTTGCACGGTGCGCCACCTGGTCAGCACCGATCTGAACACCTTCATCGCGCTGGTCAACGACCTGCCCTCGCGCGGCGACCATTTCTCGCTCCATTTCAAATCGCCCGAGACGCTGCGCAAGGAGTTCATGCAAAACAGCTTCGTCACCGACGACAGCGAACTGTTTGTCATCGAGGACAGCCTGCACCACATCGTCGGCGTCATCACGCACTTCAAAAGCCGCACGCCGGTCACGCGGGAAATCGGCTACCGCCTGTTCGACGCCAAGCTGTCCGGACGCGGTTATGTCACCGAGGCGTGCGGGCTGCTGGTCGACTATCTGTTCAACGTTCACCAGTACCACCGACTGGAGCTGCTATCGGCGCCCGAGAACGTGGCCTCGATCCGGGTCGCGCAAAAATGCGGCTTCACGGCCGAGGGCATGATGCGCCAGAGCTTCTTCATCAACGGCCAATATCAAGATGTGCAGATATTCAGCCTGCTGCGGCCGGAGTGGGAAGCGCGGCAGGCCTAAAACTTCGCTTTTAAATGTTACAAGCCATTACCAAAACGGCCGCTTTGTAAGCATGTGTATAACAAATGGCGATTTTTCGCCGGACATTTATAGTGAGATCACTGGCTAACGAATCATTCCGATCCGGAGCCGCAGCAAGGGGAATCACCATGTTGAGCAAAAAATTTATGGCTGTAGCGTTAGTGGCCGCAGCGACTGTGTCATCGTCGGTCTACGCGAGCGACCGTGGGTTCAACACGGTGGCCGGTGCTGTGGTGGGAGCCGCCATCGGCAACAGCGCCGGCGGCCGTGACGGCGCCATCGTCGGCGGCCTGGTTGGCGCGGCCGTCGGCAACAGCATCAGCTCGGGCGACGGTCATCGCGGCTACCGCGACGGCCGTTACGTCGAAACCCGCGTGTATTCGCAGCCCGCGCCGGTCTACTACCAACCCGCCCCGGTGTACTACGCGCCGCCACCGCGTTACTACTCGCCGCCTCCACGGGTGGTGTATGTGGAACCGGCCCGTCCGTACTACCGCGAATCGCGCCGTGACTATTACTACGGCGACCGCTACGACCGTGGCCATCGCCGCGACCGCTACGACCGTTAATTCGTAGCCAACATAGAAAGCCTGTCATCCGACAGGCTTTTTTTAATCCGGGGTCAGGTCCTAATGCCGCTAAGTTAAGCGTTCATCTACATCACGTAGGGCGGACTAGCGCAGCGTAATCCGCCAAGCTCCGTCGGCGGCTCCTGGCGGATTACGGCGTTCCGCCTAATCCGCCCTACGAAAATCGCCTTAACTTAGCGGCATTAGGACCTGACCCCGGAGTTGTTTTTCGTCTCCCCCCGCTAGCTAGCCGTGACGGCCGGCGCCGAGGGGAAATCATGACGACAACAGACGCAATCATCGCTTTGGAACTGGGACATTACCGCCTGCGCGAGCAGATCGGCGGTTCGGCCTACGGCATCATCTGGCGCGCCGGCGGCCCCGGTCCCACCGGCGACGTGGCGATCAAGTTGATCAACCAGGAGCAGATGGCGCGCGCCCTGCCCGCCCAACGCGACCGCTGGGTGGACTGCGCGAACAACGAGATCGCGTTCCTGCAGTCGCTGGAGCCGTGGGACGAGCGCCACATCGTGCGCTTGTTAGATAGCGGCTGGCACGAAGGCTTGCCGGTGCTCGCGCTGGAGTTGATGACGACGGATCTGGGCCAGCACATGGCCGCCCTCAAGAGCGCCGAGGGCACCGTGCCGCTGCCGATGGCGCTCGGCTGGATCGCCCAAATCAATCAGGCGCTGGCCAAGGTGCACCAATATGGCTGGCGTTATCTGGACCTGAAACCGGCCAACGTGCTGCTGGACCGGCATCTGCACACCGTCAAGCTGGCCGATTTCGGCACCAATCGCCATCTCGGCAGCCTGCAAGCACACTCGTATGCCGGCACCGCCAATTGGCAGGCGCCGGAACAGTTTTTCCCCGCCGATGGCGGCGGCTACGCGACAAGTCCGCGCAGCGACTATTTTTCGCTGGGTGCGATGTTTTACTTCATGGTCACCGGCGGCCTGCCACTGCGCTTCTGCGCCGATTGCGGCCAGGCCTACCGCGAACACCACACAGCCGGCGCGGACCTGCTGCGCCAGATGCACGGCGGCGCTATTCCCCGCGCCCTGCTACCGGAAGAAGAGGCGCGCTTCGCCGTGGCCATACCGGTTGAGGCGCGCGATCCGGCGCTGGAGCTGCTGCGCGCCCTGCTGCATGTCGATCCGGCCAAGCGTCCGCGCCATGCGATTCAGATCAGCCGCATGCTCAACGCGATCCAGGGTGTGAAGCCGGCGCGGGGTGCCTTCAATCCGGCCGATCCGATTCATGCCATGCGCCGCCCGAGCGCCAGCAACGGCTGGCTGCATATCCAGGGGGCGTGATGACGACGCCACTGCGTTTGCACAAGGCGCCGGCGCGCGGCCCCTCGGGCGCACGGCCGCCGCTGTCCTGGCTCCCGGCACGGCCTTGCGCGGAGATCATCGCCGATGCCGCCGCATGGCTGGCACGCTTCGCCGCGCAAAATATCGGCCTCGCCGCCACCCTCGCCCTGCTGGCCGCCCTTTTCGGCTTGCAGGCGCTGGCCCTTGTGCGCGCACCCGCAAGCTGGCTGCCGGCCACCATCGGCATCACGCTGACACCCGGCGAGGCCATCACGCTGGGCCAGCGGGAACTGGCCGCGCCACAGACCGATCGCAGCCACCTTTCGCTGCGTCGCGATCCGCAGGACGGCTGGATGCTGCGCAATATCAGCCCGTCCAAACAGGTCATCCTGCTGCGCGACGGCGGCGAGCAGCGGATGGGCAGCGTGGCGCTGCGCGCCCGGCAGAGCTTCCAGGTCGACGGCGCCGTCTTCAACGTCACCACCTCGGGTGCGGGCACCATCGTCTTCACCCGCGAGGGCCATGAATGGCGCTACGACGGCGCCGTGTTATACCGCGACGGCCGCGCGCAATCGAGCTGCCCGGACGCGCGCCTGTCCGGGCACGCGCTGTCGCTATGGAACCGCGCCATGCCGATGATGCTGACCATCGCCCGGCCACTGTCATTCGGCGGCAATCTATATTGCGGCAACCGCCTCGGACTGGCGCAAACCACGCCGGGCGCGGCGCAACTGTCGCGCGCCAACGGCCGGCTGGAGCTCTCGGCCGGCAATCCGGACGGCGACCGCGCCTCGGTGCTGGTGCATAGCGACGGCGTCCAGACCGATTTGCGCCGTCAGGAGGCCTCGCTGGCCGGAGTGAACGCGATGATCGTCGGCCACACCCGTTTTCAGCTGGCGCCAACCGGCGACCAGCTGCAGCTGACACCGAGCCGCCATGTCAGCCTGTTCGGCGTGCCGGATCTGAAACTGCCGGAAGCGATCAGTTGGCGGTGGCAACAGCGCTCGCTGTGGAATAGCGGCCATGCCAACGCCCTGTGGTTCGCTATCGCCGGCTGCCTGGCCTGCGTGGCCATCGGTGCGGCGTGCGCGATGTCCCCGCCCGCTCCGTGGCTTCGCCGCGCGGCCGCCGGCGCCAGGCTGCTGGGCGCGACGATCCTGCTGATCGCCGGCGTCGCCGCCCTGATTTCGCAACGCGCGGGGCTTCCGCCCGGCGCCGCCTTGTCGATGATGCTCGGCGCCTGCGCGCTGCTGCTTTGGCTGGCCTTCCCCGGCCGCCTCACGCTGTCGACAGCCACCGGCGTCGTGCTGCTTTCCGTCGGTCTGCTGGCCCAATTGGAACTCGGCCTCGGAGCGCCACAAACGTCGTGGCTGCGCTATTACCAGAAAAGCGCCGCCATGCTGGCGATAGGCGCCGGCCTTGGCGGGCTGCTGCGCCTGTGGGCGCAATATCAGGTCGCGCGCGCCGCGCATTGGCAGCAACGCACCATCGAATGGGTACTGGCGATATTCGCCGCCGTCGCGCTGGCGGCGCTGGCGGCGCAGGTATTGTGGGGCGATGAAACCGGCGTGTTCGACCTGCAGCCGGTGGAACTGGCCAAACTGGCCCTGACCGCGCTGACCGCCCACTGCCTGGCGCTGCGTTTCGGCTGGCATAGCGAAACACGGCATCCGGCCGACCACCGCGCCCGCTGGCTGCAACTGATCGCGCCGGCCCTGCTCTTCATCGCCCTGCTCGGCCTGTCGCTGGTGCAGATCGACGATTTCTCGCCGCTGATACTGCTGCTGGTGTGGAGCACCGCCATGGCCTTCGCCTACGCCCTCGCCGCCCGCCACCGCATGATGACGGCCGGGCTGACCGCGACGACGCTGCTCGCCGTGGGCGCCGTGGTCTACCTGCGCCTGGCCGGCACGGACGATTTGATACGCTGGGGCTTCTACGCCGACCGCTTCCTGGTCTGGCTCAATCCAGCCGAACATCCGCACACCGGCCAGCAGTTGCTGCTCGGCGCCCGCGCCATCGGCGAAGGCGGCTGGCTGGGGGCGGACCACTGGTTGGGCCTGCGCGGGCTGGGCCAATCGGCCGGCGGCGTGGTGGGCATCCCCGCCGTGCAGGACGACTTCGCGGCCACCTTCTTCGTCAACCGCCACGGCCTGGCCGGCGCGCTGCTGCTGTGGGGCGCGCAGGCCGCCTTCCTGGCCGGGATCGTGCTGACCGCGCTGCGCGCCCACCACGCGGGCGCCACGGCGCGCAATTTCCGCCAGGCCTGGTCCGGCCGCTTCCGCTACTTCGCGCTGTGCGGCGGCGGCGCCTTCGTGCTCGGTCACTTCCTGCTGTCGTGGGGGACCAACCTGGCGATCTTCCCGATCATGGGGCAGCCGATGAGTTTTCTGTCGGCCGGTGGCAGCCATCTGCTGTTTTTCCTTTGCCCCCTGCTAGCGTTTAGTGCCATCAGCGCGCAATCTTTAGAAGGAGACTGAATCATGCCGATCTATGTCCAACACGAAGTCCTGGGCCGTCTTCCCGACGTTTTCAACGGCGAGGCGATCTGGCAGGCTCCCGGCCTGGCGCTTTTTTCTCGCCGTCCGCTGCTGCGCGACCTGCTGGAACGCAGCCCGCGCGAGCACAAGGGCCGCGCCGCCACCCGCTGCTTCTCCCACGTGACGCTAATGCTGCCGCAGGAGGACGTCGATGACGACTACCACCTCACGCGCGGCGCCCGCGCCCGCGACCTGGCGCAGACCCTGACGGCATTGCATCAGAAGGACTTCGGCGATCTGCTGGGCGGCGACCAGGTGCGCTACGACGTGATCGGCACCGAGGCGCTGTCGCCGGGCGAGATCGAAGTCAAGTTCGGCCACGCCGTGTATTTGCCGGCGGCCGACGAAAAAATCCTCTTCGACGTCAGCGTTTCGCGCGACAGCGCGATCTGGCATCCGGTCTGCCCGATCTATCCGAACCAGCGCCTGGCGCTGATCGGCGGCGAAGGCGGTGCGGCCAGCGTGACCGCGAACTGCTGGCCGTTCGGCCCCGAAGGCGCGATCCTGATCATCAACGACGGTCCCGACGCGGCGCCGGTGGTGCAGATGCGTCCCAAGGATGCCTTCGAGTGCCGCTTCGATCCGCGCAGCGGCTACTACACCATCAAATCCCAGCGCGAGGCGCCGGGCGGCAGCCCCCGTCTCATGCTCAAGATCGCCCGCGCCTCGGGCGCGCCCGTCGGCACGCAGTCCGGCGCCGGAGAAGGCATCAGTATCAATCCGGCGCCCATGCAGGCGCCGGCCGCCCACGCCACGCCGGCCAGGCCGGCTGTATGGCAAAGCCGCGCCGACGGCGCTCCGCTGGAGCTGACGGCCGTGCCGGTCAGCCACAAGCCGGCCAACAAGCCGGGGGAAAGCGACGCCACCTACGCGCCGGTGTCCCGGCAGCGCGTCAACCTGGTGGCGCTGGCCCTGCCCCGCCTGAGCCGCTATCGCGACACCGGCGCCCAGACGCTGGAGCTGCCTTTCGACCGCGCGCTCGCCTTGTCCGCCGATGCGGCGCCCGTCATCAGTTTCGTGGTCGACGCGGCCGACGAGCTGTATGCCTGCACCGCCGAAGGCCGCCAACGCATCAACGCGCCATCCACGTTCTCGCCGGTCGACGGGCGCGCGATCCGGCTGCTGCCGGCGGCGCCGGAAATGGCCGACCGCTATCGCGCCCTGCTCTGTCTCGCCCAGCCTGTCGGCGCGGCGGTGGCCGGCGGCGCGCGCTTCACCTTCGGGCGCAATTCGCCGATGCTGTCGGCGCTGCGCATACTCGACTCGCCCCGCTTCATCAAGCGCGCCGATGGCGTCAACGGGGCCAGCGCCGACCGCATCGGCCTGTCGCGCAACGCTTTCAGTTTTGAAGCGACATCGGATGGCTACAAGATCGGCCGGCTGACCGCCACCCAGGGCCTGTACCACCTGAACGAAAAAATGGAGTTCGTCGCCAGCGTCGGCGACACGGGCACCGACGCGCCGTATCTGCTGCCTACCGGTCACCATCTCGTCGCCGGCCATTACGTGCTGCGCTTCGACGCCTGAGGGACCTGCGATGGAGACGGCAAAACTCTACGCGGTCTGCGCGTTCGCGACGGGACTGGTGATCACACTTTTCCTGGCCGCCTATCTGACCCCGAATCGATGGTGGCGTCGCGCCAACGCGCGCGCGCTGCTGATCATGGTGGTGGGCGCATGGGGTTTCGGTAGCCTGATCCTGTATGCGGTACAGGGTACGCGGCCGGCCGCGGCGGGCACGCTCGAAGGCGCCGCGAATCGATCGTCGCCTGACATGCGGGCGGCGGCATCCTCGCCGACTCGGCTCCCGCCCGAACTCATTACCGGCAGGCCCTTCCAGGTACACCGCGACCTGAACGTGCGCAAGGCCGCCGGGGTGCATGCGGCGCGCCTGGCCACCGTGCCGGCCGGCGCCACCGTCACGCCCACCGGCGTGCGCGAAGGCGACTGGTGGCAGGTCACAACCGGGGCCGGCGGCCATGAACAAACGGGCTGGGTCAGCAGCTTGTGGCTGCGCCGGGGCGGCGAATGACGCATCCGCGCAGCGAGCCCGCCTTCCCGTCCGCGCACACTTCCGCGCACACTTCATCGCCCGCTTCCGCAGGCGCGGGTTTTTCAGCTAAGCTGTGGCTTTTCGGACTCCGCGCCGCGCCGCCCGCCACGATGACAAGAATCACCGACATGCTGGACTTCGGCCCCTCGCTCGATATCGCGGCCCGCAGCAGCGCCAGCATCAGCAAACTGCAAGTGCCGGAAAACCAGGACAATCTGCTCGTCATCGATGCCAGCGGACGCGCGGTATTCCTGCGCGACCAAACCGGCCAGTCGGCCACGCTCGCGAACTGGCCGCAAGGCCATGTGCGCCTCGCCGTCATGGACGGCATGGGTGGCCACGGCCACGGACGCGAGGCCGCCGAGGCGGTCGCCGACGGCCTGCTGCGCGTGCCCGCATGCGGCACGCTGGAGCAACTGGGCGAGCACCTGGACCGCCTGCACGACGAACTTCAACAGCGCTTCCGCCAGCCCGGCGATACCGACGGCTTCCGCCGTCCCGGCACCACGCTCACGCTGCTGGAAATCCCGCCCGGCCAAGCGCCGATGCTGTACCACGCCGGCGATTCGCGGCTGTACGAAATCACCGCGCAAACCGTCCGGCCGCTGACGGTGGACCATGTGCCGGCCACCTGCTTCGCGATGCACGGACTGCTGGGTGAAGAGGAATGGTGGCAGCAGGTGCACGGCGAGCACCGGTCGCAGATCTCGCAGGCCTACATCCTGGGCAACGCCTTCGCCAATCCGCAGGTGCTGGAGGACGGCCTGCTGCCGCTGGACGCGGCCAACCTGCCGCCGTTCCTGCGGCACCTGTCCGACCGCCGCGCGGTGACGGTCCGCGCCGACGCCACCTATTTGCTGGCCACCGACGGCTTCTGGTCGTGCGGCCGTCCGCTGCCCTGGACCGCCCGCTGGCCGGCGCTGATGGTTCGGCCGGGCCACTCCGCCGGCGCCGCGCTCGACGCCTTATTCAATGATTACGCCGACCATCCGCCGGTCAACCTCCACATCGACAACGTGACGGCCATCGTGATGCGATTTGCACAACCCGCGCCGTCCCCGGAAATCCGCAATCTTGACGAAACGGCACTGCCGGCGGCATCAATCCCGCCGCATTTTTGAGCGTTAAAGAGGGGTAAGTGTTGCGTCTTGATCGCCGCATGTGCCTTAGGGCAAAAATATGCCGGTCAGGTGCGCGTTTAATTGCCAAGGACCGCGTAAACCGCATAAACTGACAGGTATTCCATCGGTCGGTATGCCATGAAAAAATGCAGTAATGCCCAGCATCCGCATTGCACCTATTGGGTCATGTCTGGAGAACAAGCTTGCGAAGGCGGTCACGCCCAAGCCGAGCCGTCCAGCTATGACCTGCTGAGCGCCGTGCGCAGCGCCCGCGCCGGTGGTCCGGCGACGACGCCGGCTACCGCCGACACCAGCATAGCCGCGCCGCTTTTCGTCGCACCTTCCGCCGCATCGTCCGCCATCACCAGCGCGCCATCGGGTTACGCCCGGCCGCTGCAACGCGCCCAATCCGAGCGCCCGCAATTGCATATCAGCGGCTTCGACCCGCGCGCCGCCGGCGGCCGTCAAACGCTGAAGATGGAACTGCGTGGCATGCCCGACGCCTGCGCGCCGCAACTGACGCTGCAACTGCAGTCGGACCTGATCCCCAACGGCGCCGCGCGCCAGCAGTTCGTGCGCGCCACCAATGGCGAATGGCGTCCGGTATTCGTCGAGTTTTCGTCGCGCGGCAAAGAGCACGGCCAATACCAGATCAGTATCGAGCTGCTTAGCCAGCACACCGGCATGGCGGCCCGCAAATGGGTGTGCACCTTCGTCATCCTGGTGCCGCGCCTCGACGCGACATTGACCGAGATCCACCGCATCTTCCTGAGCACCCACAAGAACGTGCGCGTGATGGCGGACGACGCCTCCATCGCCCGCGTCAGCGCGCAAGGCGGCGACAGTCTTGATATCGACGTCACCGCCCGCAACGCCGGCATCGCGCATCTGGACCTGAACGCGCCGGCCGGCAAAGTGGACCTGGGCTTCACGACCATCGCCTGGGACGAAGACCTCATCGAGATCGACATCCCCGTCACCAACGCAGTGCATCCGCACGCCAGCCGCGCGGCCAGCTTCGTCAACGCCGCGCCGGAGAGCGGCGCGCAGCGTCAGATCCGACTGTTCGCGATGGAGGAATGCGTGCTGGGACGCTTTGAACTGGTCGATCCGGAATCCGACGTGATGCTGACCCACTACACCGCCGACGGCCAGGACACCAACGGCCTGACCCGGCGACTGTCCGGCCGCCACGCTGTAATACGCCGCTGCGGCCAGGGCTTCGAGATCGAAGACGTGTCCCGTTACGGCATCCTGCTGGACGGCGTCTGGCCGGGCAAGCACAAACCGACCACGCTGCGCCTCGGCATGCGCATCGAGCTGAGCGCCAGCATCAAGGGCATCGTCGTGCTGTCGGTGTCGGCCATCATGCCGCACGGCGTGATCCTGCACCGCATCGACCAGGGCGCGAACGCCGAATGCTTCTACGTGCTGATGCCGGAAACGCATCCCGGTTACCCGGTCAAATCGTTTGCCGCCGCGCCGCACGCGGCCGCGCTGCCGCTGCTGCTGCACCGCGACGGCGGCTTCTGGCACCTCGACCAGCTGACCGGCAAGGAGACCGCGCTGGCGCCGGGCGTGTCGCTGGAAAAGCTGAGCCGCATTCCGCGCCACAGCCGTTTCGCCAGCGATCCGTATCCGGAGCACTGGATCATCCGCACCGGCGCCGCCGACATGTACAACACCGTCTCCGCGCGCGACATGCACACCGCCTAACGTATTTTCAGCGTCGCCTTCAACTGATCGAGCAGCGCCGCGACCTTGGGCGACATCGGGCGCGCCAACGGCCACACCACGTGCAGCGGCAGCCCGTCGATCGCCCGCTCCGCCATCACCTCCACCACCGCGCCCGACGCCAGATGCTCCCGCACCAGCCAGGTCGCCAGCTGCGCCACGCCCATGTCCGCCAGCACCGCCGTCATCTGCGCCTCGCCGTCGCCGGCCATGATCCGGTGCGCCATGGTGCGGCGCTCGGTCTGCCCGCCGGCGGATGCGAACAGCCATGGACTCGCGGTGCCGTCGGCGCGCCCGTAGACGACGCAATCGTGCAGCGCCAGCTCGGCGATCGAGTGCGGCGTTCCGCGCCGCGCCAGATAGACGGGAGTGGCGCAGAAAATCAGGCGTTCGTCGCCCAGGTGAACGTGTCCCAGCGATGCCGGCCAGTGGGCTGGCCCGCCGATGCGCACCGCCAGGTCCAGCCCCTCCTCCTGGACGTCGACAAAACGGTCGGTGAAGGTGACCTGCGGGCGCAGATTCGGATACTGTCCGCAAAAGCGCAGCAGTTCCGGCATGACGCGCAGGCGGCCGAACGTCGCCGGCAAGCCGAGCACCAGGCGACCAGCAGGTTCGGCGTCCTGCGCCAGCGCGGCTTCGGTCTCGCCGAGCTCCATCAGCACGCGCCGGCAGGTCTCGTGGTATTTGCGGCCGGCGTCGGTCAGGGTCAGGCTGCGCGTGCTGCGCTCGAACAGTTTGACGCCGAGCCGCGCTTCCAGCCGCGCCAGGCTTTTGCTGACGGCGGAGCTACTCAGCTGCAGCCGGGCGGCGGCGACGGTGAAGCTGCCGGCGTCGGCGGCTTGCACGAAGTAGGCGATGTCTTTGAGATGGTCGGAAGCGTTCACTGGTCGAGTTAGCGGAATAATTTTCATGAATTGATTGAAATCTTATCGTAAATACGAATTCCTTTCGCGATTATCATTCCTTATCGCTTAATTGAGGGAGTGTTCGCATGAAAAATATCGCATTGATCGTTGGCGCCAGCGGCGTCACGGGTAGCGCGCTGGCCGAGCGGCTGCTGGGCAATGGCTGGTCGGTCCTGGGCCTGTCGCGCGGCCGCACGCCGCTGCTGGCCGGCGTCGAGCCGATACGCGCGGATCTGACCTCGCGCGACGATGTGGCGCAGGCGCTCGCCGGGCGCGCCGTCACCCATGTGTTTTTCACCGCGTGGGCGCGCCAGGCCAACGAGAAAGAGAACATCCGCGTCAATGGAGCGATGGTCAGCAATGTGCTCGATGCTTTGAAGGACGCGGCCACCCTGAAGCACGCGGCGCTGGTGACGGGTTTGAAGCATTACCTCGGACCTTTCGAGGCGTATGCGACCGGCGCGGTTCCCGAGACGCCGTTCAGGGAAGAGCAAGGACGCAAGCCGGTCGACAATTTCTATTATGAGCAGGAAGACCGTTTGTTCGCGGCGGCGGCACAGGGCGGCTATAGCTGGAGTGTTCATCGTCCGCATACGGTGATCGGTTACGCGGTGGGCAATGCGATGAATATGGGTTTGACCTTGGCCGCCTATGCGACGCTGTGTAAGGAATCCGGCGCGCCGTTCGTGTTCCCGGGATCGGCTGCGCAGTGGGACGGATTGACGGATATGACCGACGCGCGGCTGCTGGCGGCGCATCTGGAATGGGCGGCGACCAGCGCGGCGGGCGCCAACGAGGACTTTAATGTCGTCAATGGGGATGTGTTCAGGTGGAAGTGGCTGTGGCCCAAGCTGGCGGAGTATTTCGGTGTCGAGGCGGCGCCGTTCGACGGGGTTGTCCAGCCGTTGGAGGGCAGGATGGATGATGCGCCGCGCGCGTGGGAGGACATCGCGGGACGGCACGGGCTGGCGGAAAGTGATATCGGCAAGCTCGCGTCGTGGTGGCATACGGACGCGGACTTGGGCCGGCCGATGGAAGTCCTCGCGGATATGACCAAGAGCCGCAAGGCGGGTTTTTTGGCGTATCAGAGCACGCCGGATGCGTTTTTTGATTTGTTCGAGCGGCTCAAGGCGGAGCGTATCATTCCGGGTGGCTGACCGGCGGCTCGGAAATGGCGGATTACGCTTCGCTAATCCGCCCTACGTGTCTGCGCGCGGCGCGTGCGCAAAGGCCTTGGCCGATAGGAGACGCGCGTCGGAACGTGCATTCATGGCGCCATCGGCATGCCTCGGAGACACGTAGGGCGGATTAGGCGGAACGCCGTAATCCGCCACGGAGCCGCCAACGACGCACGACTTACAGGTACTGCCCGCCCGCCGGCTTCTTGACCGGCAGCGGTATCCACTCCGTCTCGCCTGGCACCTTGTCGAAGCGCTGCGCCTCCCAGTCCTCGCCGGCCTTCACAATACGCTCCTTGCTCGACGAGACGAAATTCCACGACATGAAGCGCCGCCCATCCAGCGGCTCGCCGCCAATCACCACAAAGTGCGCTTCCGACGTCGACTTCACCCGCTGCGTGCTGCCAGTATCGAGGAGCGCCATATTATGTTTCTCCAGCGGCGTGCCGTCGATCTCCAGATCGCCGCCCACCGGATAGATCGCCGCTTCCTCCGGCAAACCGCTCAAGGCCAACTCCTGCCCCGCCTTCAACATCACATCCAGATACAAGGTGCGGCTAAAGGTCTTGACCGGCGAGGTCCTGCCGAACGCGGTGCCGATCAGCACCCGCACCCGCGCGCCATCAACCGTCAGCTCCGGAATATCGGCGGACGGCGTATGGCAAAACCCCGGCTCGTCCTCCTCGTGCGCCACCGGCAGCGCGGCCCACAGCTGCAAGCCGTGCGTGCGGTGCGGCTTGCCGACCAAATCCTTCGGCGTGCGCTCGGAGTGGACGATGCCGCGCCCCGCCGTCATCCAGTTGATCGCACCGGGTTCGATGCGCTGGAAGGTGCCGATGCTGTCGCGGTGATCCATCGCGCCCTCGAACAGATAGGTCACCGTCGCCAGCCCGATGTGCGGATGCGGACGCACGTCGTGGTCGGCGTCGAGCGGCACGTCGACCGGGCCGAAATGGTCGAAGAAGATAAACGGGCCCACGGCCTGCTTGATGGCGGACGGCAGATAACGGCGCACGACAAAGCCGCCGCCCAGATCTTTTTCATGGCCCTTCAACAGATTGGAGATCGTCATCGGCTTATCCCAGAACGGTGGTGACTTCGGTGGTCACGGACGTCATCAATTTATGGATCGGACATTTCTGCGCGGCGGCCAGCAGCTCGGCGCGTTGGGTGTCGCTCAGATTACCTGTCAGGTGCAAGGTGGCGGCCAGGCGGTAGACACCCTGGCGCTCTTCGCTGGCGTCGCGCTCCATGCTCACTTCCACATGTTCGAGCGGGATGTTCTTGCGCTTGGCGAACCAGACCACCGTGAGCGCCTTGCAGGCGCTCAGCGCCGCGTCGTACAGGTCGTGCGGCGACGGGCCGGCGTCGTTGCCGCCTTCTTCCACCGAACCGTCGGTCGATACGATGTGGTTGCGCACGTGGACGATGTGTCGCATCGGCAGCGATTGATCGCGCAGTACTTTGATAGTCATTCCGTATTCCTTGTGGGCGATAATCAGAACCCACAATTTACACCGTTTAGGAGAGTTTCGCCTCCCCTAAACGGGGAAGCGTCACACCACTTTCTTGACGAATTCCGTCTTCAGGCTCATGGCGCCGAATCCTTCGATCTTGCAGTCGATATCGTGGTCGCTGTCGACCAGACGGATGTTCTTGACCTTGGTGCCGACTTTGACGGTGCCGCCACCGCCCTTGAGCTTCAGATCCTTGATGACGGTGACTGTGTCGCCATCCTGCAGAATGTTCCCGACCGAGTCGCGGTAGACGCGCGCGCCCTCATCGGCGGCGTCGGCGGCCGTCGCACTCCACTCGTGCGCGCATTCCGGGCACACCAGCTGGGCGCCATCTTCGTAGGTGAATTCGGAATGACATTTCGGGCATGGGGGCAAAGCGCTCATCGTGGGTCCTGGAGGTTGTACAGCAAAGAAGGCGGCAGTATACACCCCCATCTACTGCTAGACCAGTTTGCGGGCGACGCGGAAGCCAACGATATCGTTGGCCAGCACCGCCGAGAACCCGTTGCGCACGGAAGAGCGCAAGTAGCGCGGGTTGTACAACCATGAGCCGCCGCGCAGTATCCGCCGTACGTTGTCGCCGCCCTCCTCCCACGCGCTGCCGTCGACCGGAGCGCCCACGTAGCTGTCGTGGACCACGTCCTGGGTCCACTCCCACACGTTGCCGTGCATATCGAACAGGCCCCAGGGATTGGGCGGGAAGGTGCCGGCCTTGCTGGTCCCCTGGCGGAAGGCGCCGCGCGCGCTGCCGTTGTAGGTGTAGTTGCCGTCGTAGTTGGCCTGATCGGTGGTGATGCTGTCGCCGAAACTGAAGGCGGTCTTGGTGCCGGCGCGGCAGGCGTACTCCCATTCGGATTCGCTGGGCAAGCGGTAGGTCTGGCCGGTCTTTTCGGACAGCCAGCGCAGATACAGCTGCACGTCCATCCAGCTGACGCCGATCACCGGATGGTCGTCGTCCTGCGCGAAACCGGGCGCGCGCCAGTCGGTATCGGACTGCGATTCCCAGCCTGTGGCGCGGACGAACTGGCGCCACTGCCCCACCGTCACCGGAAAGCGGCCCATCGCGATCGGCTGTTCGATGCCGACCCAGTGCTGCGGCGTCTCCCGGTCCAGCCAGTTCTTCTGCGCGCCCGCCTTGATCGCCACCGCGTGTTCATGTTCGTGGGACCCCATCTGAAAACGCCCGGTGGGAATCAGCACCAGATCGGGACCGACACCGGTACCGTCGATAAAGCGGTCGCGCAGCACGCCGCTGGGGTCGGCCACGGGGCTGCCCGCCGTCGGCATCAACGCGGCCAGTTCTGCGGCGTTGCGCTCGGCCAGCTGCTTGCGGTGGCGCTCCTGCTCCGCGCGATACGCCGCCTCCGCCTTCAGCTGCGCGGCCTTGCGCTGCTGCGCTTCGCGCTCGTCGCGGGCTTTCTTGGCGTCGGCGTCGCGGCGCGCCTGCAATTGCTCGCGCAAAGTTTGCTTGCGTGCCTGCGCGGCGGCTTCCGCCTCCGCGCGCTGCCTGGCCTCCAGCGCGCGTCGTTGCTGGTCGAGCCGCACCTTCTCCAGCGCGGCGGCCTTGGCCTCGGCCTCGCGGCGAGCGGCCAGTTCCACCGCCTGCGCCTGCCGCTTCTGTTCCGTCAGGCGGGCTTGCTCGGCCTGCGCCGCCAACTCCTTCTTGCGCTGCCGCTCGCGCTCTTGGTGCTCCTGCTGGTCCTTCTCCTGCTGCGCCGCCTTCTGCGCGGCCAGCGCGGCCAGTTCCTCGTCGGTCGGCCCGGTGGCCCGCTGCAGCTGCGCCAGCAACTCGTTGACCGACGCCGGGCGCCGCTCCTGCTGATAGGCGAAGCCGGTTTGCAGCACCTGCCATTGGCGATCGTTCAAACCATGCGGCGGCGATGGATGAAAGTCGGCGGGCCGCATGTCGTCGAACGGCATGCGGCCCTCCAGCAGTTGGTAGATCATCACGGCCACCGCGTACACATCGAGCTTGGGCGCGGGCTGGCGTTGATGCGTGCCCGCTTCCGGCGCTCGGTAGCCAACCGTCCCGGCGTTGGGCGTCTGCAGACCGAGGCTGCTGCCGGCGCTGCGCGCGCGCGAGGCGATGCCGAAATCGAGCAATTTGATTTCGCTGCGCCGGGTCAGGAAGACGTTGCCGGGTTTGATGTCGCGGTGGACCAGCTTGTGCTTCTCCCACGCGTATTGCAGCGCGTCGCCGACCGGCGACAGCAGCTTGAAGACCGCCTCCAGCGGCAGCGGCCCTTGCGCGGCCAGGTAGGCATCCAGGTCCTGGCCTTCCAGGTATTCCATGATGATGAAGTAGCTGGAGGTGGCCGGGTCCTGCGCCCATTCGTAGACGCGGACGATGTTTTCGTGTGCGAGCTTGCGCGCCTGGGTCGCTTCCTCGATCAACAGCTTGGCGTGAGTGGCGCTTTGGGTCAGCTGCGGCGGCAGGATTTTCAGCGCGACCATCTCGCTGTGGCCAAGCTCCGCGTGCGTGGCCAGGTCCGTGGCTTGCCACACCTGCCCCATGCCGCCCATGCCGATCAGGCGCTCCAGCCGGTAGCGGCGGTTTTGCGGACCGATCTCCTGGCCCGACATCAGTCCCAGTTCCGTGCCTTGGCGCACCGGCATCGGGACCGGCGTGGCGCTGCCTCCCGGCGGCGCGTACTCCGCATCCAGGATGGCGTTCTTGCGACGGTCGAACTCTTGGAGGCTTAACAGACCGTCTTCATGTAAGGCCCGCAGTTCGCGGATCTTGTCTCTTGCCGTTTGCATCATTGACTGAAGTGTAACCGTTCCTGCTGTTTGGCGTTGGGGACTGACGCTGGGCTATCGGCGCCTGCGCTCATCTAAATCACGTAGGGCGGATTAGCGCAGCGTAATCGGCCATATATGCGCACCGAGGGCCCATGCATGGCCGATTACGGCGTTCCGCCTAATCCGCCCTACGTTAACGGGACGCCGCATTGGGCGCAGAACTTGTCGTGGGGGTGGTCTATCCGCGTCGGGTGGCCGTTGACGCAGTAACCCACGCTTTTCGGCGTGGCCGGCAAAGGCACGCCGGCGCGCGCGACGCCGATACCCAACTGGCTCTGGGTTGTCAGCGCGCTGGCGCTGGCCGCGTTCTGCACGTTGAGCAAGTCGAGCTGATGGCGGCGATCCTTGTCCAATTCCGCGTCACGGTGCGCGCGCTCTTCGAGCACCCGTTCGTAGGCCTGCTGCGACGCTTCCGCCGGCGTCATGCCATGTTCGGCGGCCACCACGTTGGCCAGCGCCTGTATCTGCTCGGCCGACATGCCGCCCTGGATCTGCATCTTCATGATCTGCGACAGCGCCTGGGCATTCGGCTCGGCGGCGGTGGCCACCTTGCCGGTGTCGCTCAAGCCGCCGATGGTTTCGATGCGCTTGATTTCGTGCGATTGCTGCGCCAGCAGCACGTCGTACTCGCCCTTCCAGCGCGCGAACTTCTCTTCGCGCTCGTGTTCCAGCTTTTTCAGCTCGCGCTGCCATTCGGCCTCTTGCTCCTTTTGCTTGAGGATCTGGCGCTGCTCGTTGACCGCCAACTGGTCCAGCAATACCTGTTTGCTGTTGGCCTGGTTCTGGCGCGCGTGGATGCCGTCCGCCTCGATCGTGCGCAACAGCTTTTCGTACTGTGCGATGGAGTCGGCCTGCGCGCCGGCTCGCTTCAGCTCCTCGATCTTCTGGTTGATCTCCGCCACCTGCACGGCGTTGGCGGCGTCCTTGACGGCGTCGCCGCGCAGCAGCTCGCGCTGGCGCGCCAGCGCGAGCTGGTCTTCCCATTCCCGCACCCGCTCGGCCTCCCGGCGGCGCGCCGCGCCGGCCAGGGTCATGCCCTGGATGCGCGCTTCGTGGGCTTCCGACTCCACTTGCAGCTCGCGCGCCTTCTCGTCTTTTTCGCGCTGGCGCAACGCCGCCAGCTCGTTGCGGCGTTGCGATTCGTCCTCGATCAGCAGCGCTTGCGCGATCTGGTTTTCAATCGCCTGCTGGCGCAGCTGGTGCGACAAGCGCTGCTGCGCCAACTGGCGCTGCTCGGCGGCGGTCTGCTGCAGCACTTCCAGCTCGGTGCGCATTTTGATCTGCGCCAGCTGGCGCACATGCTCCCAGTCGGCCTGCTCGCCGGCGCGGTGCGACTTGCTCTTCGCCAGTTCGTGTTCCAGGTCGGCCAGGACGGTGCCGGCGCCCTTGTCCAGGGCAACCTTGCGGGTTTTCGATTCCATGACGCGGCTGTAAAGCTCCACCTCGCGCGCGCGCAGCGACTGTATCCGCTCGCTTTCCTTCAACGTCAGTTCGGCCTTGTTGACGCTGGCGTCCTGGCGCAGCTCCGCGCGGCGGAAGTCGGAGCGCATCTTCTGCTCCTCGCGCCAGATGGCCTGCCATTCCTCCTCGTCGTAGATCTGGTCGAGCTGTTTGACATGTTCGAGCTGCACATGGCGCTCGTCGGCCACCAGCCACAGGGTGCCGATGCGCTCGCGGTTATGGTCGAATTTATCGTGGCGCAGCGCCGCCGTCTCGACCCGCTCCACCGCCAGGCCGTAGGCGGCCAGCCGCAGTTTGAGCGCGGCCTGCAGGCGCTCGTCCAGTTGCAGGCGCAGATCGGCGTTTTGCGCCATGTCGCGCATCGAACGGCCGCCGACAAATTCGGCCGCCAGCTGACGCACCGATGGCGACAACAGTTCGTGCAGGTGCAGCGTGCTGACGACGCCGGGCACGGTCATGAAGTGCTGCGCGAAGGCCGGCACGTTCTCGATGCGGATGGCGACGGTGAAGCGCGCGGAAATCTTCAGGTGTTCGGCCGTTTGCAGGTCGCTGAACGAAAACTCCACCGGCAACGGCGCGCTGCGAGTGATCAGGATCTCGGCATTCTGGTTGCGCAGCAGGTGATTGAGCCGGGTGAAGAAGCCCTCGATCTCGTATTCGCCCTGCGGCACTTCGGTCGCCTTGTCGGCTTGCAGGATGTAGGCGCGCGAAGTGGCCGGCACGCGCAGCGTCTTGGTGAAGATGCCGGACAAGGCGCTGACGCCGAAATAAACCGCCAGCTCGTCGTCGCCGGGAATCCAGCGGTTATCGCGCAGGACCGGCTCGTTGCGCGGCGCGCCCAGGGTCAAACCGCAATGCTTGCAGTAGCCCGACTGGTCATCGTTTTTGTGCTCGCACCGCGGGCATTTAACGCCGCCAAAACCAAACATTTGGAACATGTCAGACTCCTTCTTCGATTCATCTTCCGTGCCACCCTGTCATCCGCCGATTTTAGCAGGGCAAGCCGGTTTCACTCTTGCGCACGATTCAGCGCTAGCTTAAATCATGCCAATACGGTCTATACAGGCCAAAGTCGCGCCTTTTTGGCGCAAATCGGCCCTGAATCCGGGTGGCAGCCCCGCCTCCCAGGCCTTGGGCAGCAGCACCCTGTCGCCCGCGTTGACTTGCCTTAGTATCAACTCCAGTTTCGGTTCGCGTCCCTCGACCGTGTCCACGCGGCCGGCATGCCATGCGCTCGAGCAGCCGGTGGCGATGATGCGCCCGCGCGGCACGAATTCCCGGCCACGCGCCAGGCGGTCGGCCATCACCAGCGCCAACTGGTACGAGCCGCCCTGGAAGCGCGGCTGGCCGAAGCGCACCACGCTGCGCCAGCGACCGAGCCCCTTGCCGTCGAAGTGGCGCGCCCCGGCCAGCGCCTGGCGGATGTCCTGCTGCGCGCTCAGGTCCAGCCCCGGCGCGGCGATGGTGTCTTCCTCGCTGTTGGCGGCGGCGGTGTGCGTGGCGTTGGCCGACACGTCGACGGTCGCCGGCCCGGCGTCGATCGGAAACACGCTGACCTCCACCCACGCCAGTTCATCGTTGACGCCCCCGCTGTGCAACGGGAACCAGGCGCGCACCGTCGACACGGCGGCCGACGGATCGGCGTGGCCGGTCAAGGCGCCAAGGTGGGTCACTTGCATCGTGCCGACGGAGGCGCTGCCGCCATCGGCCCGGCCGGACAATTGACCGAGATGCCACCTGTCGGACCAGCCGTGGGCGACGGTTTGCACGCCCGCAACAGGCTGGAACAGGCCCCGCACGGCACGGTCGGCCAACACGGCCGCCAGTTCCCAGTCGCGCTCCGCGTCGCCCGGCGCGATGTCCATGCTGAGGACGACCTGGTCGCGGCTGTCGAAACGCACTTCGGTATGCCGCGCCAGGCGGACCACTTCCTGCATACGTTCGGCGATCGCCGGCGCGCCGGGGACGCTGCATTTGACCTCGGCGCGGTTGGCGCGCGGACGCCGGCTGGCGGTGATGGTGAGGACGCGGCCGTCGGCCAGGATGCTGCGGCATTCAGCGATGGTCGGCGTGGAGGTGATGGACAGGATGGTCATAGCGACGGCTCGACGCGCTCGGCATATGGCGCGCGGCGCAGCGACAAGCCGGTTTCCAGGTTGGCGCAGATGCGGTCCGCTTCGTCCAACAACTGCGGCCATTGTTCGTGGCCGGCCAGTTGAAGGCGCGCCAGCAGCGACCAGGCTTCATCCAGCGCGTCGCGGGCGACGAGCGTGTGGCCGCTGCGGCGATTCTGGTCCGCCTCGGCCAGCGGCTGGTCGGGCGCGGCCCAGGCCAGGGCCGGCATGGTGGTGACGTTCAAGCTTGCCATGCCCAGACGCATTAGCAACGCCTGATGCCGCTCGAAGACGGGCAGGCCTTCCGGCAGTTGCAGCAATCGCAGTTCGCGGCTCACGGCGGGCAATTCCAGGAACAGGCGCCGTAAAGCTTGCGCATCGTTGTGCGCCTCGGGCCGCAATTGCGGCGGCGGCACGGCGGCCGGCGCGGAAGGCAGGCCGGATACCGGCTCGTCCAGCACATGGAACTCGACGGGCGCGGGTGCATCGATGACCGGCGCCGATGCTCCGGCGGCGGCGAGACGCTCGGCTTCGGCCGCGCGCGCGGCGCGGGCTTTGAGTATGTCGGCGAAATCGACTTGTTCACCCAGATCGACCGGCACGCAGTCGTCGACGGTCACGCCGTAGCGCGTGTACATCAGTTGATTCAGTCCGGCGCGGAACGCATGCCATTCATCCAGCGAGGTGCAAGGCGGCAGATCCAGCGCGCCTTGCGCCAGCTCCGCCTGCAACGCCGCCTCCACCGACGCGCCGAAGCCCGCCAGTTGCAAACGCCCCGATGTCTCGCTGTACAAATACAGGTCGAAGCGCTGCTGCGACACGCGCGGATTGGCCGCGTCGACCACAAAGCGCAAGCGCAGGCCCCACTCCGGCGCGGCGGCGAACGGTATCAGGTCGACCGTATAAGGTCCGGGATGGAAGCAGAACACCGATTCGCCCTGCTCGCACGCCACCTTGCCCGGCGCCGCGCGCCGCGCATGGCCGGCGGCATTGAACACCACCACCGTGCTGTCGGCCGGCGCGACGTCGCCCCCGTCGAGCCGCAGCGCGATCAGGTCCACGCCCAGCCCACCGGTATCGGTGGGCTGTTTGCGGCGGCGCGTGAAAAAACCCATGATCGGCTAAGCTACCGGCTCGACGGCGAAACCGGCACCGTACATTTGAAAATGCGGCGCCGGGGCGGTGTCGAACGGCCAGGCGCGCTCGCACTCGCCGTCGGCATCGAGCCGGCCTTGCAGCACGATGGCGCCGCCGCCGTCGATCACCCGCAACTGCGGCTGTTCGCTCAACAACCGCGCGGCAAACGGCGCTTGCGCCGACAGCGACAGGATCACCTGCCAGCCGCCATCCCGCGGCACGAAGTGCAGCGTCCAGTAATTGTCGTCGGTGACCAGCGCCTCCAGCGAAGCGGTGCTGGAGGCCGCGCGCAGCATGCCGGTGCTGCCGGACCACCGCGCGTCGTTGGCCGCCGGAGTGCCCGCAGCGCGGCGTTCCAGGGCCAGTTGACGGAAGCGGCGCAGCGTCAGCGGCGACGCGGCCAGCGCCTGACGCTCATTCGGTGTCAGCGCCCGGCTGCCGTCGAGGGCCGCCAGCAGCGTGGTGTCGGCCAGCATCAGCCGGTCGTCCGGCACGGGGCGGGCCAGCAGCGCGCGTTCGCGCAGCCGCGCGTCCAGCGCCTTGGCGTCCTGCTCGTCTTGTGCTGAATTCAATTCGTTCTCCTTCATTTTGCCGCACTGGCGGCATGCAGCTTGTCGATCGCTTCGTTGCGGCGCTTGCGCAGGGTCGGCATCGAAATCCGGTCCAGCGCCGCCAACTGCTGCAATGTCGGTAGCTCGCCGGTGGCCGGGTCCAGCCAGGCATCCGGATAGGTATCGTCGGCGGCGCCCAGCAGCTTGTGGTACACGGCCAGGCGTATCGGCAGCGACTCGTCTTGCAGAACGCGCAGCATCCAGCTGCCGGTTTGCTGCGCGGCCCGCGCCAATTCCATGTAGCGGGGGGGCAGGGAAAGCGCCCCGGCCACCTCCCGCTCCACCGCCAGAACGGCCGGCTCCGGGATCGGCTGGCCGTCGCCGCCGTCCTCCAGACAGGCGTCCCCGCCCTGCTCCTGCGCCTCGAATCCGTCCGGCGCGGGAACGGCCAGTATGCGATCGTCTTCTGACACGCCGCCTTGCGCCTCCCGCCGCTCGGATTCGCCGGTCACGCGCCAGTAGTCTTCCAGCCATGACGCGGCCTCGCCGGCTTCGCCCTGCCAGTCGTCCGCACGGTCCATGTTCGACGACAGCTCCTCATAATCGCCGATTTCGGCCAGCATCGCCGCGATTTTGTCAGGACTGTTTTTCAGGCTGGCGAAACGCTTGGAGCGGGTGTGCAGCGGCCCGGGAGCCCCGCCGAAGCGCTCCAGCGATTCGCTCCAGCGGATGATCCACTCCGCCTTGCAAGCGCCTATCGACTTCATCTGCCGCACTTCGATAGGACTGCCTTCCAGCGTGCGGCCCAATATTGCCCCAACCAGGGCGTCATGCTCCTTCCAGGCGGTGAACAAGGCGGCGATCTCGCGATAGGCCGTGTCCAGCATCCGGTACGTGTAGATTTTATTGGGCGAGCAGTCGCGCCCCGTCATGACGATGTAGTTGTCGGCATCGACCTTGTCGCGCAGCCCTGCGTACATGTCGTTGACCTTTTTGCGCATCATGCCGTCGGCCGCCGCGTCCAGCCAGAAAGCGCCGCTGCGCGCGTGTTCGGCGGCCACCGCGGCCACGAAGGCTTGCCAGAAGCCGGGATGCGCCTGCAGTTCATACAACAAACCCAGCGACAGCTCGTAGACGCTTTCGCCATAGCTGTTGCCCTCCGCCTCGCCGCGCGCCGACCGGGCACCCGCGTGCAGGGCCGCCGCCACCGCGTCGGTATAGCTATCGAGCAGCTCCGCGTGCGCACTTGGTTCGAGCATCCGCTGCATCTCAATCCGCCGGAAAGCCTGCAACGAGCAGTGTCCCAACAGCTTGCGCACTTGTTCCCAGCCGTGCTCCTGGTACCGGGTTCCTGGCAACCGCATAAGGTCCTGTAAATGATGGAAAAACAAAAAATGGGCGCTATGGCTCACGCTTATAAATAATGCCACAGACGGACCGCTTTCATTATCCCGTTTACAAGCCTATTTCCCCTTCTGTTCCCGCTGCTGCCCCGCCAGCGTGGACAGCACCGCCGCGACCACCGGCGCCGCGTGCGCACCGCCGGTGACGTCGGAATGGCTGACGAAAGCCGCCATCGCCAGCCGGTGGGTTTGCCCGGGCAGGCTGCCCGGTTCCAGCCAGCCGGTGAACCAGACGGTGGCCGTGTCGTCGCCGGTGGGCGCGGTGCCGGTTTTTCCGTACAAGCCGGGACGCACGCCGGCCAGCGCGGCGCCGCCGAAGGCACCGGCGCCGGTGCCGACATCGACCACGCCCTTCATGCCGGCCCGGATGCGGTCCAGGCGGACGCCGACCGGCTTCATGGCCTGGGCCACGCTGTCAGCGCCATCGAGCGACAGCAGCATGCGCGGCGCCACCACCTTGCCCTGCCCGACCGCCGCCGACGCCAGCGCCATTTGCAGCGGCGTGACCTGCATGCGCAGGCCGATCGCCATCTGCCGCAGCTCGTGGCGGGTGTGGATGGTGTCGATGTGGGCCGGCGTGGCCTGCAGCGCGTCCCAGCTGCGCCAGTTGAAGTCCGCCGGCAGCAGCCCGCCGTCGAGGCGCATGGATTGCTCGAAGCCGAGACGGTGCGCCGCCGCCACGATCGGCCGCACGCCATCGAGGGCGTCCGCGTCCAGCGCCTGCAGGTCCGGCGCGCCGCCGTCGGGCCGGCCGAACAGGCTATGGTCGCTCAATTCGCCGGACCAGGCGAACCAGGTATTGAGGCTGTAGGTAAGCGCCTGCGCCAGTCCCAGGCGCCCCTCCTGCGCACGCCGGTCCAGGCTTTGCTCGCGATAGTTGGTGATGTGCGCCAGCTTGGGATTAAGCGGATAGGTCGCGGCGTCGGTCTGGAAGTCGAAGCCGCGCTGCGATGCAAGGCGGTTGATGGCCGGCAGCGGCATGCCGCCCAACAGCGCATCGATCTGCGGATCGGTTTTGGCGGCCATTTCGAGGCCCAGCGCGCTGACAACCTTGAAGGTGGACCCCGGACTTTGATGGGCGCCGCCGTCGTGCTGCAACGCCGGCAGGCGCAGGGGGCTGCGTGCGGGGCTGGTGCGGTCGAAGTCGCGCACCTCGGCCCAGTTACCGCTGTTAAGCTCCCCCGCGCCGGCGCCGGCGGCGGCCAGCACGTCACCGGTTTCGGTATCGAGGATCACAAGCCCCGCATGACGGGCCTCCGGCGCGGCCTGGCCGCCGACGCAACCCTTGCCATCCCAGCGCCCCTGCCGCATGCCGACGCAGTCGAGGATGCGCTGGCCCAGCGCCTGCAACGGCAGGTCGAGCGTGAGCCTGGCGTCGACCTGCGCGCCCGCCGACGGCAGCCGCGCAAGCATGCCGGCGACGCTATTGGCGTGCTCGGGGCCGACGCCCAGCAACGGCGCCAGGCCGGCATCGATGGCCGCCTGCGTCGGGGCGCCGTCGGTCCACAGCGGCGTGCCGTTGCGGTCTTCCAGCCGCACCGGCGCCGGCGCGGGAGCGGCAGCGCGGGCGGGGTTGGCGCCGGCATCCGTCAGCGCGAGCGCCTGCCAACTCACGCGGCCGCCGGCAACGCGCAGGTGGCGATACTTCTGGTCTTCCGGCGCGCTGAAGTCGAGCGGCCGCAGCTTGAGCGACACCTCGCGGGTGCCGGCTTGCAGCGACAGCGTCAGTTCCTGCACATCGGCCTTGCCGGCGCACGCGCGGCCGGTGCAGGCGGCCGACATTTGGACACTGGCGCCCGAGACGCCACCGCTTTCGACGCGGCCCGCCACCATCATCCGCAGCACTTCGCCGCCGGTGGCGGAACGCGGCAGCGCCAGCGTCAAACGCAGCACCGGACGCGCCCCGGGCGTCTCGCCCGCCCGCGGCCAGCGGGCCACACGCGTCCAAGGCTGCCAGCCCTGCGGCAACGACGCGAACAAGCGCGAGGCGGCGACCGGCATCTGGCCGGTGGTGGCCACCATCACCGGCGCGCCGCCGGCGTTCGGCGGCCCGGCCACGCTGGCGTTCCAGTCCAGCACCATGCCGGCGGGCGCCTTGACCCGCCACGCCAGCAGCCGGCGCTCGCTGTTGTAGATGTCGATCTGCTCACGCACGTAGGCGCCATCGGCCTGATGGTACAGGCGCTTGAACAATTTGGTGGTGGCCGTATCGGCTTTGACTTGCTTCCAGTCCGCCAGCTCCGCCGCGCGCGTAGGGGCGTCGGCGGCCAGCCATTGCGGCAGATCGCGCGGAGCCAGTTCGATGGCGCCGGCGGCGTTCAGGCGCACCAGCCCATGCTCTTGCAATGCGAGAAACAGCGCCTGGTCTTCCAACGCGCCGGGGGGCGACGCGGGAACCTGATACCGCCCCGCCGCCAGATACGCGCCGACCGCCTTGCCACGCGCCGGGAACGCGGTGACCAGCGCGGAAGCCGGCGCGGTGGAAGCATCGTCCGCCGGCCGGTATATCCGCACCAGCAGCTCGCCCGCCCGCGGGCACATGACGTTGGCCCGCCGTTCGATGCGCAGGGCCGATGCCGCGCCCCATAACAGCCATCCTTGCTGGCGCAACGCGACCCGGCCGCTGGCGCCCTGCTCGACCTGGCCCAGACTAGCGTCGCCCAGCCAGCGCACGTCGGCCCGGCGGCTGTTCCATTTCAGTTGCAGCGGTTCGCTGAGGGGATCGGTGAAGTCGGCGCGCGCCGTGCCTTCGATTTGCACTTCCGGCATCGCGTCCGCTCCCGCTCCGCTGTCGGAAACCAGCAGTACATTGCGCAGCGAAATCTGCACATCGGCCGCCTGATTGCGGGCGACCCAGCGCTTGACGTCGTCGAAGCGGTAGCCGATCCGCAGCGGCAGCAGGCGCCCATCGTTCCCCGCCGGGCTGCGCAACTGGCTGCACAAGTCCACCCGCACCGTCGGCGAGGCTTGCATGCCCGCAGCCACCAGCAAGACACCGCCGGGATAGAGACTGGTGCTGATGCCAGGTTGCGACGGCACAGTGAACGCTACGCCGGGCATGGCGGATTGATAGGCGTTGGCGGCGCGTATGTTGTTGGCCGCCTCCGGCGTGCTGGCGGTGGTGGCCGCCAGATGGCGCGCGTGGCCGGCGATCACCGCGCCACCACCGGCGGCGGCGCAGACGGCGGCGACCATGATCCAGACGGCGCGGCGCGACCCGGCCCCGGGACGAATGGGAGCGGTATCAGCATCGAGACGGATCAGTTTCAGCGCCGGGCGGCCCGGTTTGGCCGAATCGCCGCGTTCACCGGCGCGCAGGTTGGCCCGCCGGCGGCGCGCGCGGCGGCGCTCGGCCCAAGCTTGCAGAAAAGTGCTGATGAATGGCGGCATATGCCCCTCGCGCTGGTGGACGGTGTCTCCCAGCCTTAGCGGAGGGCCGGAGAAAGCTGGCGGCCTCAACGGGTTTATCGCGCCTATTCGCAGTTCGCGCCGCGAAAAACGCGGCTCGTCGCAATCCCGTGGCGCCTTGACGGGGCCTGGCCTAAAGTGAGCACATCGAAACACACTTTTAACCACCGAATCAACCACCGAAAGGAAGCAAAATGAACGTCCTGAAAAACTTCGAAGCCGCATTCATCGTCACCCTTGGCCTGGTCTTCGCCGCCGACTTCGCGCTGCAAGTTCCAGCACAAGACCAAGTCGCGGCACAGGAAATGCAAGTGGTCGTCGTCAGCGCCAAACGCCTGACCCAAGAGCAGAAAAAACAGATGCTCATCGACGAGAACAAAACCACGCTGGCCACCGACGTCTCCACGTCGACCAAGATTTGAACGCGCGCCACCCCTTCGCCTGTACGCACCTTCCCACCCACGCGTAACAGGCGAAGCCGGCCACCTCCACACCCTCCGCAACGCCCTCCCCGCGCACGCCCCATCCGTACGCCAGCGTACAAATCACCCGCGCATGTTTGTGTCATATGTAAAAAGTTGCATCATTCGGCGCAACCGCGATACGCGCTTGATATAGTTCGTCCATGCGCCGCAATCGACGCAGTCAAGGAGAACATCATGATCAAACGCTCGCACACCATCTTCGCCGCCGCCATGCTCGCGCTGAGCGCCGCCGCCTTCGCTCCCGCCACCGCGTCCGCGCAGGTCGGCCTGAGCATCGTCATCGGGGACGCCCCGCCGCCACCGCGCTTCGAGAGCGTGCCGGTCGCACGGCGCGGTTATGTGTGGGCGCCCGGTTACTGGAACTGGGACGGTCACCGCCACGTGTGGGCCGCCGGCCGCTGGGAAGCCGAGCGCCGTGGCGCCCAATACCGCCGCGCCGAATGGATACGCGACAACGGCGGCTGGCGCCTCGATCAAGGCGGCTGGGTCACCGTGGACCCGCGTCCGATGCAGGTCGACTATGTGACCGTCGCCCCGCCACCGCCGCGCTATGAAGTCGTGCCGCCGCCGCGCGCCGGGTATATCTGGGCGCCCGGTTACTGGGACTGGCGCGGCAACCGCCATATTTGGGTAGGTGGCAATTGGGTCGGCGCCCGCCCCGGCTACGTCTACACCCAGCCGCGCTGGATCGAACACGGCGGCCGCTGGGAGCGTCAGGACGGCCGCTGGGAACGCGGTCCGAACGGCGACCGCGATCATGACGGCATCCCCAACCGCTACGACCGCCACGACGGCCGTGACTATCGGGGCGACCATCGCAACGATTACCGCAACAGCGGCCGTGGCGACCGCGATCGCGACGGCGTGCCGAACCGGTATGACCGCGACCGCGATGGCGACGGGGTACCGAACCGCTACGATCACCGTCCCGACAATCCGCGCCGCGACTGACCGAAGTGCCGATGAACGAGACCGGGTTTGAAGAGCTGGCCACGGCCGCCTACAAGGGCGAGCGCGTGGCCGCTCGTCGTTTGGCGGCGCGGATGCGGTTGACGGAGGCCGACGCGCTGCGTCAGGTGTTGACCGGGGTCGCGGGTTTGGCCGGGCTGCCCCGTTTGCTGGATGACCGCGCGCAGGCGCGTTTGCGCGACGAATCGCTGCGCGCCGCCAGAACGCATGAGAAGGCGCGGCGGGAGGCGCTGCGCAAGGCGCGCATGCAGCCGGCGGCCGATGCCTGGCGAGGGTGGTTCGACGGCTCGGCGCATCCCAATCCGGGACAGATCGGTATCGGCGCGCTGCTTTGCGGGCCTGCGGGGGAGCGGTTGGAGATCAGCCGGCGCGCGGGTCATGGCAATAGTGGCGAAGCCGAGTATCTGGCGTTGACCGCGCTGCTGGAGGCGGCGGTGCGATTGGGCGCGAAGGATTTGGTGGTGTATGGCGACAGCCGGGTGGTGGTCGACGACGTCAATCTGAGCGCGCAGGCCGTTGCGGCCGGACGTGGTGCGAAGGGGTTGGAGGCGCTTCGCGTGCGCGTGATGGATTTGCTGGAGCCGTTGGGGATGGTGAGTTTGCGGTGGGTGCCGCGTCATCGCAATGGTGACGCGGACCGGTTGTCGCAGATGGCCGTTGACGCGGCTCTGTGATGCGCCGGCGACGGCGCATGCGTTGGCGGATTACGCTGCGCTAATCCGCCCTACGTGGTTTAGACGACGCGCGGGGACCGTGGCCTTGTTTTGCTGGTACGGCTTTGTCGAGTCGTTGACCTTGAATACGCTGACTGTGCGCGCCAGCATCGCCGCTTGCTGCTGCATCGATTCGGCGGCGGCGGCGGCCTGCTCGACCAGCGCGGCATTCTGCTGCGTGACCGCGTCCATCGAGCCGATGGCTTGATTGACCTCGTTGATGCCGGCGCTTTGCTCGGAGCTGGCGGCGGTGATCTCGGAGATGATGTCGCTGACGCGGTGCACGCTGCTGACGATTTCCTCCATCGTCACGCCGGCGTTGGCCACCAGGCGGCTGCCCTGGTTGACCTTGTCGACCGAGTCGCCGATCAGCGCCTTGATTTCCTTGGCGGCCGACGCGGAGCGCTGCGCCAGGTTGCGAACTTCCGACGCCACCACGGCGAAGCCGCGTCCCTGCTCGCCCGCGCGCGCCGCTTCCACCGCCGCGTTCAGCGCCAGGATATTGGTCTGGAAGGCGATGCCGTCGATGACGGAGATGATGTCGACGATGCGCTTGGACGACTCGTTGATCGAATCCATAGTGCCGACCACCTCGGCCACCACGGCGCCGCCCTTGACGGCCACCTGCGCGGCCGACGCGGCCAACTGGTTGGCCTGGCGGGCGTTGTCGGCGTTGTGCTTGACGGTCGACGTCAGCTCTTCCATCGACGACGCGGTTTCCTCCAGCGCGCCGGCCTGCTGCTCGGTGCGGCGCGACAGATCCTGGTTGCCGGCGGCGATTTCGCTCGACGAGGTGGTGATATGGTCGGTGCCGCTGCGTACCTCGGTGACGATGCCCAGCAGGCTGGCGTTCATTTCCTTCAGCGCGGCCAGCAACTGGCCGGTTTCGTCCTTGGCGCTGGCGTCGATATGGCCGGTCAGGTCGCCGCTGGCGACGCGGCGCGCCACCACCACCGCTTCACGCAGCGGACGGGTGATACCGGTGGTCAGCAGCCACGCGCACACCACGCCGAACGTCAGCACCAGCGCGGCCAGCACGTACAGCAGATTGCGGCTGCTGGCGGCGACGGCGTCGATATGGGCGGCGGTGGCGTCGATCTTCGCGCGCTGCATTTTCAGCAGGTCGCCTACCAGCGCCTGATAGGCGACGGTGCACGGACGGAACACGGTCTCGAAGACCTTGTTGGACTCCTCGAGCTCGCCGGCGGCCTTCAACTTGGTCAGCTTGTCGCGCGAGGACAAATAGATCTTGCGCTGCTCGCCGATGCGCGCGAACAGCTCCTTCTCGTCGGCGTCGGTGATCAGCGCCTCGATCTTCTTCTGGTACTCGCCCGATTTGGCCGACGAGGCCTTGGCTTCGTCCGCGAAGTACGGGCCGAGCGTGGTGTCGGTGCTGCGCGCGATCGCGGTGGTGCGGCGGATAGCGCTATCAATGTTGCTGGACCAATCGCCGATCAGGCGCTCCTTGGCCAGCGGCACCTGCATCATGTCGGCGGTGGCCGAGGCCACGCCCTGCAGGCGCCAGACGCTGATGCCGGTGATCAGCATCGCGAACGCCAGGATGACGGTGAAGCCGAACGCCAGGCGTTTGCCGATGCTGATGTTTTCCAACATATTCATTCTTGTACCTCTCGATCAAAAACAATAGTGCAAATTAAGTCAGCATCGGGGCATGCCGGCATGAAGGGCTGTCGCTTACGCGGCCAGCGCGGTGTTTTCGATCAGGCCCATGTCCGCGCTCGACATCAGCTTGTCGATATCGACCAGGATCAGCATGCGCTCGTCGAGCGTGCCCAGGCCGACGATATGGTCGGTGTTGAGCGCCGAGCCGATTTCCGGCGCCGGCTTGATTTGCTCGGGCAGCAGCGTGGTCACGTCGGAGACGCGGTCCACCACCATGCCCACTACGCGGTGGCCGATGTTAAGGATGATGACGACGGTGAACTGGTCGTAGGTCGGCGCGCCGAGATTGAACTTGATGCGCATGTCGACGATCGGCACGATGATGCCGCGCAGGTTGACGACGCCCTTGACGAATTCCGGCGCATTGGCGATGCGCGTTGGCGTTTCGTAGCTGCGGATTTCGCTGACTTTTTGTATATCGATGCCGTACTCTTCTTGACCAAGAGTAAAGGCCAGGTACTCGCTGGCGGGGATGTTGGCGCGCAATTCGCTGACGTTGCTGGACATTTGAGTTCCTTCATTGCTAAATTTATTGCCCCAATGTTACCTCAAGTCAAGATTTATAGCAGCAAGAAAATGCGGCAAAGCAACAGATAAAGCGGTTGCATTCCAAAAATTAGATTTCTTGCAAGTGTTGTGACAACTTGGTAAGCAAACAATTTTTGTCCTGGACCCAGTTCGGCAGCACAACCATGGCGGCAGGCTGTATGATTAAAAAATCAATCGTCTGATACGTCATGGGAGAACGATGAATAGCTTGCTGAACAGCTGGCACCCCCGCCTGGTCGCTTTGGCCAGCGCCGCCCAGGGGTCTGATGGAGCGCACGATACCAACCACCTGCACCGCGTCTGGCGCAACGCCAACCTGCTGCTGGACGACTATCCCGAGGCCGATCCGCTGATCGTGCTGGCCGGCTGCTACCTTCACGATCTGGTCAACCTTCCCAAGAACGATCCGGAGCGCCACCTGGCCTCGCGCAAGGCGGCGCTGCTGGCGAGCCGCCAGTTGGCGGAACTCGACTTCCCGCCCAATAAGCTGGCCGCCGTCGCCCACACCATCGAGAGCCACAGTTTTTCGGCCGGCATCCGCCCCGAAACCATCGAGGCCAAGATCGTGCAGGACGCCGACCGCCTCGACGCCCTCGGCGCCGTCGGCCTGGCGCGGCTGTTCTACACGGCCGGCCGCATGGGCACCGCGCTGGCGCACGCCGACGATCCGATGGCGCTGCACCGCGAGCTCGATGAAAAGGCCTATGCGCTCGACCACATCGACACCAAGCTGGCCACCCTCCCCGGCAAGATGCAGACCGCAGCCGGCCGCCGCCTGGCGCAAACGCGCCTGAACGAATTGACGGCCTTCCGCGACAACTTCATCGCCGAATGGGCCGCCAGTCCGGCGGCGCCCTGACCTCGCGTCATGCCCACGCATCGTGACCCGGCCTCACGACCTTACTTCATGACCTTGCGCTCCGACTTCGCGTCGCCCCACGCTTATGACATCCCCTGACTCCGCCGCGCCCGACGCCGCGCCTGCCACCGCGCCTGCCACCGGAACTCCGCCGGCGCCGGGCAATCTGAACTTCGTCCTGATATGCGTGTTCATCGACATGCTGGGGATAGGGCTGATCGTGCCGGTGCTGCCGCTGCTGGTCGGCGAATTCACCGGCTCGCGCGACGACCAGTCCTACTGGTTCGGCATCCTCAGCGCCACCTTTGGACTGATGCAGTTCATCTTCATGCCGATGCTGGGCGCCTTCAGCGACCGGGTCGGCCGCCGCCCGGTGCTGCTGTATTCGATGGCCGGCATGTGCATCAACTTCCTGACCACGGCGTGGGCGCCCAACCTGGCCTGCCTGTTCATAGGCCGGGTCATCGGCGGCATGTCGTCGGCCAGCATGTCGGTGGCGTCGGCCTACGCCTCGGACATCTCGACGCCGGACAACCGCGCCAAGAGCTTCGGCAAGGTCGGCGCCGCGTTCGGCCTGGGTTTCATCTGCGGGCCGATGCTGGGCGGCCTGCTGGGCAGCGTCGACCTGCACCTACCGTTCTACGTCGCCGCCGCACTGTCGGCGGCCAATTTCGCCTACGGCTACTTCGCCGTGCCCGAATCGCTGCCGCCGTCGCGCCGCGCGCCGTTCAGCATCGCCAGGATCAATCCTTTCGCCGCGCTGGTCAAGCTGGCGCGCCGCCAGGACATCCGCGGCCTGATCGTCACCTTCGCGCTGGTCACCTGCGCGCAGATGATGCTGCAAACGACCTGGGTGTTGTACACCACCTTCCGCTTCGACTGGACCCCGGGCCAGAACGGCGCGGCGCTGTTCTGCGTCGGCGTCACGGCCGCCGTGGTGCAGGCCGGCCTGCTGGGCGTGTTGATCAAACGCCTGGGCGAAATCCGCCTGTCGTTGCTGGGGCTGACCTCGGGCTGCCTGACCTACCTGCTGTACGGCCTCGCCACCCACGGCTGGATGATGTATGTGCTCATCCTGTGTAACGTGCTGGCGTTCGCAGTCGGCCCGGCGCTGCAGGCCATCATCTCCAAACAGACCCCGCATGACGAACAGGGCGAGTTGATGGGTTCCCTGCAATCGATCAGCAGCATCGGCATCATCTTCATGCCGCTGATCGGCGCCGCCATCCTCGGCAAAGTCAGCCACCTGCAGCCCGGCGACTGGCGCATCGGCACCACCTTCTTCGCCTGCGCGGCGATGCAGGCGGCGGCCATCGTCGTGGCGCGGCGCTATTTCATCAGCCATCACATGGAGACCCGATCATGACCAGGCGCCTGCTCACGGCCGCGTTGGCGGCATTGTTCCCGGCGCTGTTGCCGCCGCACGCGGCCGCCGGCTGCTCGCGCGATATCGCCGTTCCCGTCTCGGCCAGCGGCTCGGGCGTGGTCGTCGAGGGACAGGAAATCAAAGGCATCTTCCCCGATCTGCTGCGCGACATGTCGCGCAAGACCGGCTGCAAATTCGTCTTTACCGTGGTGCCGCGCGCGCGCCTGGTGGCGCTGTACCGGGTCGGCCAGGCGGACATCCTGCTGCCGGCGACGCGCACGCCGGAACGCGACAAGCTTGGCACCTTCGTGCCGATGGTGAATAACCGTCCCATGCTCATTTCCATCGCCGGCGACCGCGCGCCCATCGCCAGCGCCCGCGAGCTGCTGGCGCGGCGCGAGTTGCGGGTGGCGGTGGTGCGCGGCTTCGACTACGGCGGGGAGTACACCTCGCTGGTTAATGAACTGGGCAAGCAGGGCCGCTTGTTCAGCGAGGTCGATGTGACGGCCGTGGCGCGCCTGCTGCACGCGGGCGCGGTCGACCTGACCATCCTGGGGCCGACGCTGATCGCCGGCGCCATTCGCGGCGAACCGCGCGTGCAAGGCATGGCGGACCGGTTGCGGGTGGAGGCCATCCCGGAGCTGCCATGGAAATACAGTGGCGCCTACGTCTCGCACGCGTTGAACAAGGACGACCAGCGCACGCTGCACGAGGCGCTGGAAAAGATGGCCAAGTCGAGCCAGGTGATGGATACCTACCTGCGCTACTTCAGCGCGGACCTATTGAACGGCAACGTGCGTCCGCGCTAGCGCCGTGGCGGGAGCCACGGCCCGCGCTTACTTCGCCTCCACCACCGGCAATTCGATCGCGCTGGCCTTCGCGCCGGCGTGGAACACCTTCAGGGTCGCCTTCTTGTAGTCACCCGCCTTGGCGTGGAAGATGTTGGGTACATAGGTTTGCGGATTGCGGTCGTACAGCGGGAACCAGCTCGATTGGATCTGCACCATCACCCGGTGGCCCGGCAGGAACACGTGGTTCGCGTTCGGTAGCGCGAAGCGGTACTTCTCGACGGCGTTGGCGGTGATCGGCGACGGGTTTTCCAGGCTGTTGCGATAGCGGCCACGGAAGATGTCCATCGCGATGCCCAGCTGGTAGCCGCCCAGCTCCGGCTGCGACGGCACCTCGTCCGGGTAGACGTCGATCAGCTTGACCACCCAGTCGGCGTCGGTGCCGGTGGTCGAGGCGAACAGGTTGACCATGGCCGCGCCGGCGATCCGCAGCGGCGCCTTGAGCGGTTCGGTGACATAGCTGAGGACATCGGTGCGGTCGGAAACGCCGCGCTGGTCGCTGACCAGCCATGGACGCCACACGTTCGCATCACCCATACGCACCGGACGCGCGACAAACGGCACCGGCTTGGCCGGGTCGGAGACATATTCGTCATAAGCGCCGGCCTTGTCGACGGCGGCCCCCTGCGGCGCCTCGAAGCCCAGCTTGAAATCCGGCTTCAGATAGATCGGCTTGAGCGGCGCCGCGCAGCCTTCGGCGCAGGCCAGCGGCCATTTCGGCAGGCGCTGCCAGCGATTGACGCCGGTCTGGTAGAACAGCACAGGCGGCGTGTCGGCCGCCGGCGCGCCGTCCTTCAGGTATTGATCCAGGAACGGCAGCATGACGTCGCGGCGGAATTCCAGCGCGGTGTCGCCGGTGAATTTGAGCGCGCCCAGGGTCGAGCCCTCGTAATTGACGCCGCTGTGGCGCCACGGCCCGACCACCAGGAAGTTCTTGTTGTTGGCCTTGTCCTGCGGTTCGACCGCCGCGTAGGTGGCGTAGGCGCCGTAGATGTCCTCCTGGTCCCAGTAGCCGACCACCGTCATCGTCGGCACCTTGAGCGTGCGCTGGGCGAGTATCTTGTCCAGCGCCTGGTGCTGCCAGTAGCTGTCGTAGGCCGGGTGCTCGAACAGCTTGCGCGTGAAGTTCAGCTTGTCGAGGCCGAACTGCTTCGCGTAGTCGGCCGCCGAACCGGCGCGCAGCACGCCTTCGTAGTCGTCATAGACGCCGGTGGCCAGGGCCTTGCCGCTGCCCTTGGCGCTGGTCTGGTTGGCGATGTAGCTCAGGTTGGGCATGCGGAAGGCGCCGTTGTGGAACCAGTCGTCGCCGCGCCAGCCGTCGACCATGGGGCTCATCGGCACCGCCACCTTCAGCGCGGGGTGCGGATCGGTCAGCGCCATCAGGACGGTGAAGCCTTCGTACGAGGAACCGATCATACCGACCTTGCCGTTGGTCTCTGGGATGTTCTTGACCAGCCATTCGATGGTGTCCCAGGCGTCGGTCGCGTGGTCGGTGCGGGTGTCGTTAAGCGGGCCCTTGAGGGGGCGCGTCATGACGTAGTCGCCCTCGGAGCCGTACTTGCCGCGCACGTCCTGGAACACGCGGATGTAGCCTGCGTTCACCATCACCTCGTCGCCCTGGCCGACCGTGGCCGCGATGCTGGGGCTGATGTTGCGCTGGGCGCGGCCGCTGGCGTTGTACGGGGTGCGGGTCAGGACGATGGGGGCGTGCTGCGCGCCTTTCGGGATGACGATGACGGTGTGGAGTTTGACGCCGTCGCGCATCGGCACCATGACGTCGCGCTTGACGTAGTCGGCGTCGGGGATGTCGGCTTCGAACTTGGCGGGGATATCGGGGGCCATCGGCGCCGTTTGCGCCACGGCGGCGGGAACGATCAGGGTGGACAACAACGCGGACAATACGGCAACGACGGGACGACGCATGGAGACTCCAAAAAGGGATTGCCTTGTAAGATGGGCAATACTACCTTATGGATTGAGGATTCCGCAATGAAACAGCCTTCAGTGCAGGAATTTGAACATCAATGCCGTTGCGCCAGTTTGTACTATGAGGATGGTGAACATCCATTGTATGAGCTCTGACTTAAGCTGAGCCAGCTCGGTGCGAAATTCCGCGCGCAACTCGGTGAGCTTCATGTCCAGATAGCTCTTGGTGACGAGATGGCTGTCCATCAACTGAACCAGCGCCAACGTCAACGTAGTCGCTTGTTTATCGGAAAAGCCGCCCTCGATCAACGTGCCAATAAACTCAGTCGAATTGAAGTTGTTCGCCATGTTCTTCTCCTTTTTAGTTTAGACCGGCGCCGCCCCTGTTTGGTTCCCCGCCGGACCTTGACAGACCGCCGCCGAACTGCAACCATACGCGCATGATTTTTTCCACCACACCTCACGCCAGCCTGAATTGGCGCCGCTCCTAGCGCGCGGCCACTGTCTACCCATAGTGATGTGATATTTTTATCAACGCCGCCCTCTTCTGGTGGCGTTTTTTATTCGTCGCGCCGGATGGGGCAACGTAAAGGAACCCCTGATGAGTCTGCCTGACCAGTCCCAAGTTATCGCCTCGGCCCCTGCCGCCACCGCCGCCAAGGGTCCGACCGTGATCCTGACCGGCGACCGTCCGACCGGCCCCCTGCACCTGGGCCACTTCGTCGGCAGCCTGCGCAACCGCGTCGCCTACCAGCACGACTACAAGCAGTTCATCATGCTGGCCGACGCCCAGGCGCTGACCGACAACATGGACGACACCAACAAGGTGCACCGCAACGTGGTGGAAGTGGCGCTCGACTACCTGGCCGTCGGCATCGACCCGGCCAAGTCGACGATCCTGATCCAGTCGCAGATCCCGGAACTGGCCGAACTGACTTTCTATTACCTGAACATGGTCACCGTGGCGCGCCTGGAGCGCAACCCGACCGTCAAGACCGAGATCGCGCTGCGCGGCTTCGAGCGCGACATCCCGGCCGGCTTCCTCACCTATCCGGCCTCGCAGGCGGCCGACATCTCGGCGTTCAAGGCCTCGATCGTGCCGGTCGGCGAAGACCAGATCCCGATGATCGAGCAAACCAACGAGATCGTGCGCCGCTTCAACCGCATCGCCAACAAGGACATCCTGGTCGAGTGCAAGGCGCTGGTGCCGGAAATCGGCCGCCTGCCGGGCACCGACGGCAAGGCCAAGATGAGCAAATCGCTGGGCAACACGATCAACCTGGGCGCCACCGCGGCCGAGATCACCGCCGCCGTCAAAAAGGTCTACACCGATCCGCTGCACCTGCGCGTCGAAGATCCGGGCCACTTGGAGGGTAACGTCGCCTTCATCTACCTGGACGCCTTCGATCCCGAAAAGGACCAGCTGGCGGAAATGAAGGCGCACTACGTGCGTGGCGGCCTGGGTGACTCCATCGTCAAGAAGCGCCTGGAAGTGGTGCTGCAGGAGATGCTGGCGCCGATTCGCGCGCGCCGCGAGGAACTGGCCAAGGACCACGGCTACATCATGCAGATGCTGAAGGAAGGGACGATGCGCGCGCGCGAAGTGGCCGCGCAGACCACCGATGAAGTCAAGGCCGCCCTCGGCCTGCGCTACTTCTGATCCCGGTGACGGCCGACGGCGCGGCGCTCGCGCCACCGATGCTGCCATTGCTGCTGCTTTGGCTGGCGTCCGTGTACGGCGTCGCCAGCGTGGTGTGTTTCATCGTCTACGCGGCCGACAAATCGGCCGCCGTCGAACATCGGCGGCGCATATCGGAACGCACCTTGCTGCTACTGGGACTGGCCTGCGGCTGGCCGGGCGGCCTGCTGGCGCAGCGCTGGCTGCGCCATAAAACCGCCAAGACCTCGTTCCAGATCGCCTTCTGGTGCAGCGTCGCCGTCAACGTGGCCACCGTCTGGTGGCTGTGCACTCTCTATTGAGGAAATCAACCGATGTGGCAAGGCGTCTTATGCGGTTTGCTGGCCGGGGCGATGTGGGGCATGGTGTTCATCGTGCCGGCCTTCCTGACGTCCTTCACGGCGCTGGAGATGGCCTGCGGGCGCTATATCGCCTACGGGGCCATCGCCGCCGGCCTGATGCTGCCCCGCCTGCCCGCGCTGCTGCGCCGCCTCGATCACGGCGACGTCGTCGCGATGATCAAGCACGCGCTGGCAGGTAACATCGTCTACTACATGCTGCTCGCGCTGGGCGTGCAGCTGGCCGGCGTGTCGGCGACGTCGCTGATCATCGGCGTGTTGCCGATATCGGTCACGCTGATGGGGCAAAAGGATCACGGCTCGGTGCCGCTCAAGCAGCTGGTGCTGCCCCTGCTGCTGGTGGCGGCGGGCATCGCCTGCATCAACGTCGACGTGTTCACCCACGACCCGGGCAACGGCGCGCCGCTGGCGGACAAGCTGCTCGGCGTGTTGTGCGCGGTCGGCGCGCTGCTGTGCTGGACCTGGTATTCGGTCGACAACGCGCGCTACCTGAAGCGCAATCCGCATTTCAGCAGCGGCGAGTGGTCGGCGTTGTATGGCGTGTCGAGCGGTTTGATCGCGCTGGTGATCGCGCTGCCGATGCTGGCCGTGTTCCATGCCGACGTCACCGGCGCCGGCGCGGTGGCCAGCGGGCGGGACTGGACGCTGTTCTGGATCGTCAACGGCCTGCTCGCGCTGGGGGCGTCGGTGATCGGCAACCATCTGTGGAATGTCGCCAGCCGCAAGGTGCCGCTGACGTTATCCGGGCAATTGATCCTGTTCGAGACGCTGTTCGCGCTGCTGTACGGGTTTATCTACAAGCAGCAGCTGCCGCGCGGGCTGGAGGTCGCGGCGATGGTGCTGCTGGCCGTTGGGGTCATGTGGTCGGTGCGCATCCACGCGTTGGACGACGCCAGCGGGACGCATGCCGGTTAGGCGGTGAAGCCGGTGGCGGCTCGTGGCGGATTACGGCGTGCCGCCTAATCCGCCCTACGTGTTTCCGTGGTGACGCGGCGTCCCGTGGTGTACGCGCCTGCCCACCCTGCCGCATGCCACGTGTTGCTCCACGTAGGGCGGATTAGCGCAGCGTAATCCGCCAAGCCCGGCTCCGCCAGGGACCATCCCGAATTCAATCCAGCAAACCATTCTCGCTCAGCACATCCTGGATCAGCTCCAGCCGCAGCACCGGATTCTCCTGCAGCAGCAAGCGCTGCTTCTCTTCCAGGTCGAGCCGCAACAGCTCGCACCAGCGGTTGGCCACCCAGCCGGCTTCATCGAGCCGGTACGGCGGCGCCAACGGCATCTTGGCGGTGGAGATCTGCTTCTTCTGCAGCGAGCGGATCAGCGCACCCAGCGCGTTGGCGACGTCTTGCTGCTCGGTGGGCACCGGCACCACCATGTCCTCGGCGACGGCGTCGACTTCCGCCATCCACAACCCGTGCTTGAGCTGTTCGGCCGACTTGACCTGGAAACGCGTAGTGCCGATGCACGAGATCTGCAACAGTCCCGGCAACGGCGCGGTCCAGTCGACGATGCGCGCCATCGTGCCGGCGTCGGACAACGTCTCCTGCTTGTCCGGAATCCGGATTTCCGTCCCCTCCAGCAGCGAGACCACGCCGAACTCTTCACCACGGGCGATACAACGCTTGATCATATCGAGATAGCGCACTTCAAACACTTGCAAAGGCAAATGTCCATCCGGAAACAGGATTGTATTCAGCGGGAATAAGGGAATTGACGACATGCCATTATCATCTCATGAAACAGCTGGGGTCGGCTGACATGACTTGCGGGACGCGTGTAAGACTGAGGGAAACCGCCGCTCCTTTCATCACAAAAGCAACGCGCGCGGTAGCCGCATACGCGGTGGCCCGCGTTTGCGGCACCGGCGGCAGGTGGCGGCCGCTGTCATGGCCGGTTACGACGGCGGATTATTCGAGCGCCCGCGTACCGGCATTGCTTATGCGGGTCGCGGCTGGCGCCGCCATGTCAATCGGGGAAACAGCAAGCTGGGGAACGAGAATAAGCGCACTCGGACAGAGGCGACTATATGGCGGTTCGACACCGCCCCGGTGGAACGGTGCCACCAAAAGAAAAGCCGGTGCCGGGTTTATCGAAGATAAACCTGAAAACACCGGCCCTCAATGAATTACTTAATCAGATACTGATTCTTGTCTTTGCCTTCGAGCCATTTTGGCGCGCGGCCGCGGCCGGTCCAAGTCTGGCCGGTGGCGTCGTCGCGGTATTTGGTCGGCACCGGCGCGCGGGTTTTGACCGGCTTGACCTTGGTCACAGCGCCCAGATCCGCCACGGTCAGGCCATACTCGCGCATGATGGCGGTGACTTGCTCTTTCGCCTTGGAGATTTCGTTTTTGCGCGCGGTTTCCGCCAGGTTTTCGAGTTCGGCGATCTTCGCTTTGTATTCTTGGTAAGTCGTCATCTTATTTCCTCTTATCGGCTGGTTAGTTTCTAAAAAACCACATGTGAGAATGTGTGAGAATTTTATAAAGCGCAATTTACCATAACTTTGCCTTGATTCTCCAGACATATGCGTGAGAAATACCAATATAGCGATAAAAACGAATATTTTCCACAACGCCGCAATCGAAACGCCACGAATTTCGCGCTCCCCTGCGGATAATCGGATCGAAAGTCCAGTAATAAAGAATAGTGACGGCACGCTCCCGACATTACCATTGCCCGGGTCCGGACCATGCTAATCAGGCGTAAATGCGGGGGAATAAACCGGGAAGGGAATGTCTGCCGAGCGCTTGTCCGCCCGATTAATTGCTCATACGGCGATCAAGCACACAGGGGCCGTGGCTCGATGCCTTCGGCCACCACCTTGCGTATCAAATTGGCGAGCCGGCAGGTGGCCGGACCGGCCACCTCGGGATTGGCGACGATCAGCGACAACGACATTTTGCGGCGTTGCCCCACCCGCAGCGGCAGCGGTTTGAGCTGGCCTTGTTCCAGCTGCGCCTGGATTTTGTGCTCGGCCAGCCAGCCGAAGCCGATACCGTTGCAGATCATTTCCATGCGGGTTTGCGGATTGGTCACGCTCCAGCGCTGATCCGTGTTGAGCCAGCCGTGATCGCGCGGATTCAAGGTGCCCGAATCGCGCACGACGATCTGCAGGTTGCGGGTCAGGTCGTCCATTTCCAGCTCGCGGCCAAGCGCGTGCAGCGGATGGCAGGGATGGGCGACGGCGACAAAATCGATATCCATCAGCGCGTCGCCCAGGAAGCCGACCGGAATGCGGCTGGCGATGGCGATGTCGACGCGCTTTTCCACCAACGCGTCTTCGGAGCCGGACAGGACGGTCTCTTCCAGATTGACGCGCGTGTGCCGGGCCCACGGCTCGAACTCGCGCAGCACCTGCACCAGCAGTTGGACCGGGAACAGGCTGTCGACGGCGATGCTTACCTGCGGCTCCCAGCCCTCGGCCAGGCTGCCGGCCAGTTGTTCGAGCTGGAAGGCGCCGCCGAGCAGCTCGCGCGCCTTGTTCAGCAGCGCCTTGCCGTTGGGCGTGAGGCGGGCGCGGCGGCCGTCGATTTCCAGCAGTTCGACGCCCAGTTGCTCCTGCAGCTTGGCCACCATGTAGCTGACCGACGACTGGCTGCGGTGCAGGGCCTCGGCCGCCTGCGCGTAGCCGCCGCATTCCACGATCGCTTGCAGCACCTGCCATTGTTCCAGCGTGCTCTTGGGGATTTTCATCGGTGTTCCGCGCCTGAAGTTCAGCGAGGAATCATACCACCGCTCCCCGCGCCCGGATCAGAAGCGCCGTTCCACCGTCACCCGGAACTGGGTCTCGCCGTCGGCCACCGACGCGCGGTTGAGCGTGCCGCGCGCGTCCGCATAAATGGTTTCCGTCGTATAGTCCTGCGCCAGCAAATTGGACACGGCAAAGCGCAAGCTGTTTTGTGGGTCCAGCTTCACCAGGGCGTAGACGTCGAGGTCGCGCCGCACCGAGTTGTAGGCGCTCTGCGTCTCGCTCAAACGCGCCATGCCGCCGTTGCGGAAGCTCAGGCTGCTGCCGGTGCTGAGCATGCCGTCCGGGCTCTTGTAGTCCACGCCGAGCGTGGCGCTCAGCGGCACCTGCTGGTCCAGGCGGTTGTCCGGACCGGGCACGCTGTCCACCTCCGACCAGTTGCGGCTGATACTGGCGCGCAGATCGAGGGCCGGCGCGTTGTCCATGACCACGCGCAGCGGGAACTTGACCTCCAGCTCGATGCCGCGCGTTTCGGCGCGGCCGTCGTTGATCATGGTCGAGACCCAGCGGTCGCCCTCCTGCACCAGGCCCTGGCGCATATAATCCTCGATGCGGCGGATCGACGCGCTCGCGCTCAGCATGCCGCCGTCGCCCCAATAGTGCTCGAACGAAGCGTCGATGCCCAGCGCCACCTCCGGCTTCAGACGCGGATTGCCGCGGCGGTCCGGGTCCAGCCGGCTGTTGTTGGCCGACGTGAAGCGGCGCGGCACCAGGTTGGCCGTCGACGGCGCCTTGTAGGTGCGGGTCAGCGCCACGCGCACCTGGTCCTTTTTGTTGGGCAGCTTGATCAGCGTCTGGAACAGCGGACTAAGCACGCTGGAGCGCTGGCTGACGCGCTCGAGATTGGCGCCCTCGATCTCCGTTTGCAGTCCTTCCCAGCGCACGCCCGTGTAGATCGACCATTGCGGCGTGACGTTCCACTCATCCTGCCCATAGAAGGCCAGCCGGGTCGCCCTGGCCGAAAAATCCTCGTCGTTGTTGTCGGGCGGCAGACTGCCCGCGATCGGCAGCTCGCGCTGGATGCGGGTATCGTCGCGATCGATGACGCCGGCGTCCCAGCCCAGCGCCAGCGCGTGTTCGATCGGAGCTTCCTCGGATCCCTCGGCCTGCATGCCGAAAGTCATCGGCGTCGAGTACTTGCCCTGCGTACTGAAACCAGTTTCGCCGCTGTGCGACTCCACGGTGCGGTACAAATTGGGCGAGCCGTCGCGGTTGCCGCCCAACTGCAGCGACTTGCCGGTGTTGCGGTTCTTGGAGACGCCAACCTTCATATCCAGCTTGGCGCCCTCGGCCATCTTGTGCACCCAGTTCAGATCGGTACGGCCGTAGCCGTTGTGGCTGTTGAAGGTGTTGTCGATGCGGTCGTAATTCGGCCCCTCGTCGCCGGCCAGGTTCACCGTGGTGCGGCCGTGGCTGTTGCTTTCGAACTTGTTCAGGTTGAAGAAGGTCTGCGAGGTCAGCGTATCGCCGCCGGCCAAGGTCCAGTTGATGCGCGGCGACAGGTTGAAGCCGTCCGAGCGGCCCTGGTCCTGCCAGGTGGCGGTACGGTCCACGTTCGGCACGCCCATGGCGTCGAAGCCGCTCTCGGTCGACGGCGTCATGCGGTTGTACATATAGCGCCAGGCGTTGGCGCCCAACGAGTAGGACATGTTGTCGCGCTTGTCCGACATCTGGATGCTGGCGCTCGGCGAGCTGAACTTGCTGCCCTTGGCGCCGCTGACCTTCAGCACGTGCTGATCCACCTTGACGTTTTTTTTCAACACGATGTTGATGGTGCCGGCGATGGACTGGGTGCTGAACTCGGCGCTTGCGGCGCGCAGCACCTCGATGCGCTCGATCACGTCGGGCGCCAGGTTGTCGATGGAAAAACCGGCCGGCGCGCGCTCGCCGTTGATCAGGATCTGGGTGTAGCCGGCGCCGAGGCCGCGCATACGGATCTCGCCGCCCGGGCGTCCCGCCGCGCCGCCGACGGTGATGCCGGGCAGCCGCTTGAGCACGTCGTTGACCGAGGTGTCGCCGTATTTCTGGATCTCCTCGCTGCCGACGACGATCTTGCTAGCGGTATCATCGCGGCGCGCGTCGTAGCTGGCGGCGCTGCCCTTGATGCGCACCGTCTGCATCGGCACGACGGCGGCCCGGACGGGCGTCGATTTGCCGTCGGCCGCAGCGGCCGCGTCGCCGGTGTCGGTCGCGGCAGCCACGATGTCGGCTCGGGCGCCGGCGGCGAAACATAGGCAAAGGACGGCCGCAGCGGTCTGCGTCAAACGGAGTTGGCGGGCAGGCATCATAAAATGGCATCGGGAGACGAAGGGAGATCGCTCATTATGCCCTGATTTAAGCAAAAGTTTCCTTAATCCAAGATAACTTGAGACCGTTTTAGAGAAATTTCATAATCATATGTCGTGAAAAAATGAATGGGCGCGAATCGGCAGGAGCTGGTAGCGCCGATCCGGGCGCTATAATGCTCGATCGCTATTTTGTATGGATTCCCATCGTGTCCGACCGTCTTGCCGTACTGCCGCAATATCTGCTTCCCAAGGGAGCGTTGACCAACTTCGCCGGCCGCGTGGCCGGGGCCAAGGGCGGCGCCATGACCACGCGCCTGATCCGCTGGTTCGTCGGCAAATACAACGTCAATATGGATGAGGCGCTCAATCCGGACATCGCCAGCTATTCCAGCTTCAACGAGTTTTTCACCCGTGCGCTGCGCCCGGACGCGCGCCCGCTCGCCAACGCCGACTTCATCTGTCCGGTCGATGGCCGCATCAGCCAGTTCGGCGCCATCGACGATGACCAGATCTTCCAGGCCAAAGGCCATAAATTCAGCACCACCGCGCTGGTCGGCGGCGACGCCGCGCTGGCCGCCAAATTCCAGCATGGCAGCTTCGCCAACTTGTACCTGAGTCCGCGCGACTACCACCGCATCCACATGCCGTGCGACGGCAAGCTCACGCGCATGATCTACATCCCGGGCGAGCTGTTCTCGGTCAATCCGACCACCGCGCGCGGCATTCCGGGGCTGTTCGCCCGAAACGAGCGCGTCGTGTGCGTGTTCGACACCGCCAACGGCCCGTTCGTCATGACCCTCGTTGGCGCCACCATTGTTGGTAGCATGGCCACGGTTTGGCACGGCGTGGTCAACCCGCCGCGCGCGCCGCAGATTTGCGAGTGGAAGTACGACGAGCAGAACATCGTGCTGAAGAAAGGCGATGAGCTGGGCAGGTTCCTGCTGGGGTCGACCGTGGTGATGCTGTTCCCGAAGGACACGATGAGCTTCAACCCCGCGTGGCAGCCGGCCGGGCCGGTCAAGTTGGGCGAGATGATGGCCGATTTGAAGTGATCGCCGGCGCGGAGATGGCGGATTACGCTTCGCTAATCCGCCCTACGTGTTTCCGATTGCCCTCAAGCTTTAACTGATCAACGGAGACACGTAGGGCGGATTAGGCGAAGCCGTAATCCGCCATTGCATGCGCGGCCAGCGACTAAGCCAGCTGCCGGTCGAACGCCTCCTCCAGCATATCCAGGAACACCCGGGTCTTGGCCGGCATCAAGCGCCGGCCCGGGAACACCGCCCACCCCGTCACCTCGGGGAACGACCATTCCGGCAACACCCGCACCAACGTCCCCGCCTTCAAAAACGGCGCCGCGATCGCCTCGGTCGAGACGCCGATGCCCACCCCGTTGCTAGCCATGCGCACGATCATCTCCGGCGAATTGCCCAACAACCTGACCGGCAAATCGCGCTCCCAGCGCACTTTGGCGCGCAACAGCGTCCACCGGATCAAGCCGTTCACCCTCGGCGGCAAGCTCAGCAAATCATGCTTGAACAAATCGTCCGGGTGCTCCGGCAGGCCGCGCAAGCTAGTATACGCGGGCGAGGCATACAGCGCCAGCGAGCTGAAGGTGATGCGCCGCGCGGCCAGCGAAGCGTCGTCCGGCAGATTACCCATGCGGATGGCCAGATCGAAATTCTCGGCAACCAGATCCACCCGGCGCGGAGATAAATCGAGTTCGAGCGAGATGGCCGGATAGCGGTGCATGAACCGGGCCAGCATTTCGTTGACACTAACGCTGGCGAAGTCCGCCGGCATCGACACCCGCAGCAAGCCGCTCGGCGCGCCCTGCCGGTGCTGCGCCAGCGCGCCGGCCGCTTCGGTTTCATCGGCCACCTTGCGCGCGTGCTCCAGCAGGCTGGCGCCGAACTCGGTCAACACCAGCTTGCGCGTGGTGCGCTGAAGCAGGCGCTCGCCCAGATGCGCCTCCAGCAGCGAAATCCGGCGCGACACCGTCGACTTCGGTAGCTGCACCCGCTCCGCCGCCAGACTGAAGCTGCCGCACTCGACGATGCGGGCGAATAACAGCAGGTCGCCAGGATCTATCTCCACACTACCCTCCTCGATTGTTCCACCAATGGACTAATGTTATCCATTTTAACGGCTTCCGCATTGGTTTTGAAACGATTAAAGTAACTCCATCGCAGCAAAACAAACAACCCACATACAGGAGCAACACCATGAACATCTTGCAAATCAACTCCAGCGCCCGCAGCACCGGTTCCGAATCGACCCGCATGGCCGACAGCATCGTCGCCAAACTGCAAGCCGGCAATCCCGGCGCGACCGTGGTCCGCCGCGATCTGGCAGCCAATCCGCACCCGGTGCTGGACGAGCCGACCCTGCAAGCGCTGTTCACCCCGGCCGACCAGCGCAGCGCCGAACAAGCCGCCCGCGTGGCTCTGGACGACGCCCTGATCGCCCAGGTGCAAGCGGCCGACGCCATCGTCATCGGCTCGCCGATGTACAACTTCGGCGTGACCGTGCAGCTGAAATCGTGGTTCGACGCGATCGCCCGTGCCGGCGTGACGTTCAAGTACGGCCCGACCGGCCCGGTCGGCCTGCTGACCGGCAAAAAAGTCTACGTCGCCGTGGCGCGTGGCGGCATGCACAAGGACGCTCCCAGCGACATCCAGCTGGCGCACCTGAAGACTTTCCTGGGCTTTGTCGGCCTGACCGACGTCCAGTTCTTCTTCGCCGAGGGCATGGGCATGGGTCCTGACGCGGTGGCCAAGGCGCAAGCCCAGGCTGACGCCGACATCAACGCGGTACTGGTATAAATTCATCGATCGCGCCGGGTGGCGCGGTCGGCAAAGGAGAGAGTCATGAACAACGTAACTAGCGATCGCGTACAACAAGAACGCACAGTGGAACGCATCATCACCGGCCAGGCCGTGTCCGATGGCGCCGGCGTCAAGATCAACCGCGTCTTGACCCAGCCCCTGCAGCGCCGCCTCGACCCGTTCCTGATGCTGGACAACTTCGGCAGCGACCAGGCCAGCGATTACCTGGCCGGCTTCCCGAGCCACCCGCATCGCGGCTTCGAGACCGTCACCTACATGCTCGAAGGCCGCATGCGCCACAAGGACAGCAGCGGCAACGAAGGCCTGCTGACCAACGGCGGCGTGCAATGGATGACCGCCGGCCGTGGCGTGATCCACTCGGAAATGCCGGAGCAGGAAGAAGGCATGATGTCGGGATTCCAGCTGTGGCTGAACCTGCCGGCGAAGGACAAGATGCGCGCGCCGTGGTATCGCGACTTCAACGGCGACGAGGTGCCCGTCTTCACCACTGAAAACGGCGCGAAGGTGAAAGTCATCGCCGGCGGCAGCCATGGCGTCGACGGCGCCGTGCAGCGCGAAGTGACCGAGCCGATCTATATTGACGTCGATCTGCCGGCCGGCGCCTCGTTCAGCCAGACGCTGCCGGAAGGCCACAACGCCTTCATCTTCGCGTATCGCGGTTCGGTGCGCGTGGGCGACAAGGATGTGGCGTCGGGCAAGATGGCGATCCTGGCCAACACGGCGGGCGCCGACGGCGTGAGCATCCATGCGACCGACGCCAGCCGTTTCATCCTGGTGGCCGGCAAGCCGCTGAACGAGCCGATCGCGCAATACGGCCCGTTCGTGATGAACACGCAGGCCGAGATCTTCGCCGCCGTCGAGGACTTCCGCGCCGGCAAACTGGGTGAGGAAGCCCAGGTCGTCTAAATAACGTAGGGCGGATTAGGCGGCACGCCGTAATCGGCCCTACGTTAAAATGCTGCCATGATCCCCACTATTCTCAAATGGTTACGCTATCTCAGCCACATCCTTGGCTTCGAGACGGCCGATTCCTTCCCGCCAGGCCACCCGTACGAACGCACGCGCTGGAACGGCGCCTATTTCGACATCGCCTCGGACGTCAAACCCGACCAGATCGAAAGCCGCCTGTGCGACGCCATCAGCAACACACCGCTGGTGTTCGGCTATATCACCAATCCCACGCCGCGCATGCAGCGCACCCTGCTGGCGATGCTGGAAGAGCGCATGCGCAACAACCGTGGCCGCGCCAGCGAACTGGCCGTTTTGCTGGTCAACGCTTACGACAGCCCGCACATCACCGAAGTCATCCCCGGCCTGCGCGCGGCCATCGCCGGCACGCGTCAGGACGACATGGGCGAGCGCGCCCGTAGCGTCATGGCCTTCCTTGGATCGACGCAATCGCCGTTCGACGTGATCGAGATGAACTAGGCGGTGAGCGCTTCCGGCGCCGCCTTCGGCCTGGCGAAATTGCCTGGAACGAAACGGTCGCGCAATTTCATGAACGGCGTCTCCACCAGCAGGAACAGCAGCCAGCCGACCAGGATACTGGCCAGGCTCATGATGGCGATCGCCTGCCACGTGTCCGGCCCCCAGCCGTAACCGCGCAACGGCACGCGCAACAGCACGCACAGCTGCTTGTGCGTCAGGTAAATCGCATACGACCACAACGCGATGCTGGCCGCCCCCGGCACGCGCCAGCGCTGCAGCAGCGATCCGGGACTCAGCGCCGCGATCAGCAACAAGGTGAAGCCCACGCCCAGCATCGGGTAACCGATCACCGTCATCATGTAGCCGTAGTGATCCTCCAGGAACATCGACCAGGTCAGCGCCAGCACGCCGGCGCCCGCAACCAGCGCCCAGTTGCCGCGCGACGTGATGACCTTCCATGCGCCAGCGTGGTAGTTTTTCACCAGCGCCACCGCCACGCCGAACACCAGTTCGTCGAAGCGGCACCACGAGGCGTAGTAGATATTGGTGTAGTAATAGAGGCCGCCGACGCCCGCCTGCTCGTTCCACAAATAGCCACGTACCGCCATGCCGGCCAGCAGGCTGCCGATCACCGCCACCCACGCCCACAGCAGGGACTTACGGCAAGCGGCAATCAATAACGCGACCGCCGGCAACAGCACGTAGAACTGCTCCTCCACGCACAACGACCATGCGTGGGAAAAGGCCGTTCCCGGCGTCAGCTGAATATTTTGCGTGAAAGTGAGGAACTTCCACAGCGGCGGCAACACGGCGTCGCCGCGCCAATACGGCCACAAGGCGTACAGCGCCAGCACGAAGTAAAAATTCGGCAGCGTGCGCAGGAAGCGGCGAGCGTAAAAGCGCGGCAACGAAAACCGCTCAGGCCCGGTCTGCTGGCGCCGTATTCCCGACAGGATCTGGTTGCCGATCAAATAACCGCTCAGCGCAAAGAACAGGTCCACGCCTGCCCAGCCGATCTCGCTCATCCAGCCGAAGGTCGGGCGGAAGCTGACAAAGATCATATAGTGGTTCATGAACACCAGAACGATCGCAAGCGCGCGCAAGGTGTCGAGCCCGGAATTGCGGCCGTGGTCGCGGCCAGTAAGCTGAAGATTCATGCCCCGCATCTTACAGCGCCGCGCCGTTTTCCCAAAGTTAGGGCGAGATCACCATGACCAACGCCTGATCGGCCAGGGTCAGCACGGCGGTGCAATCCTCGGCGATCGCGTAGTTCTGGCTGTGCGTCGAATAATAATTGGTCGCGCCCAGGCAAATGCAATCAATCGCCGCGCTGATGCGCGTGCTGATGGTGTACGCCGGCAGCATCAGATCCGGCGCGGTGACGAACTTAAGCACCACGTCCTGCCCGGTGTTGTTCAGGAAGACGGTCTTGGACGGCTTGACGGTCTTGAGTGTTGGTACTTCGGTAAATTGTATGGTCGCCACTACAGCACCCTGAATAAACCGGTTGGCAGGCCGTCGTTGCTACGGGCCAGGTCGACATGGATTTTTTTGCCGTCATCCACGGGCAATATGCTCGGGGAGAGTTGCCTGAGATTGTAGCCCCCGCCCACCACCGCCTCCCGCTCCGATGGCGCTAGCCAGCTCAACGACGCCAAGCCGTTGGCCACAATCGCCTGGCAACTGGCGGCGGACCCGTAGATGCCGATCTGATAACGCGGCTCGCCCGGCCGCGCCGCGTTGAACGCCTGATTGACGCCTTCGAAATAGCGCGTGATCGGACCGGCGATATCCTCGGCGGTGGGATGGCAGTCGACCTCGAAGTAAATTGCCGAACCCGACGGCTGCGTAATGACCGATTGCGCCATCAGATACGCGGCGGCGCCGTCCGCCAATCCTTGCGCCCTGCTGAACGAATGCAAATGCGCGCCGATGGTCTCCCAGACCACGCCGATCTGGATGCCAGCGTCGGTCAGCGCCCTGGCCTCGGCCAGCGACAAGTTCTTGCCGGCCTGATGACTGTAGTAGCGGATCGCAAAATCGATTCCCTGTTGCTTAATTGGTATCGCGTGCTGGGTCAGCTCGAACGGCGCTTTCACACCGGTTAAAACAACCATGGGACCTCCGTGGGGTGCAGGGTGATGTCGGAATTCATGTTCTTTGGGCCGGCTCGGCGACTTCGATGCTGACCTGATAACCGTCGTCCGGCACCAGGATGCGCAAGGGATTTTGCTGGCCTTCGACCTCGTAATAATCACTCAGCCGATTGCGCAAACGCGCCAACTGGACTGCGGCGGCCAGATCCATTCCAAAACCGGAACCCGACCTTGGACGGTTGCCGGGAGTGATCGCCGCATTCCCAGCTTGATACTTTTGGTTACAAATATCCCGGACCAAACGGTCTAGTAGCGCGCAGCAACGCTGTGACGCGGCGAAGGTGCGACTGACCGCAATACGGCGCAGCTCTGCACGCACATCGTCCGGATGGGGAGCGAATGCGGCGCCGGCGTAGCCGCCGCGCGAAGACACAACAGTGAGAGCAGAATGTTTAATAGTTTCCCCAGCCTAATGTTAATATTCACTAAAGGTACAGATTTGAAGCAACTGTACTCATTAGCTATACAAATGGCCTTCTGGAAACCTTCGGATTGCTAACTCGTTGATTTAAAAGTTGTTATTCATAGGCGAAGAAGGTTAGTGTGAACCGTAAAAGCTTCCGTTTTGGCCAGTGGCGCGTCGATCCGGCCACCAACACGCTTAGTTTTGGTGTGCTCAGCAGGCAACTGGAGCCACGCGCCATGGATGTTTTGTTACATTTCTGTGCGCATCCACACGACGTCATCTCCGCCGACACACTGCTGGACGCGTGCTGGGGCGACACGCCGGCGAGCGACAACGCGGTCCACAAAATCATCACCCAACTGCGCCGGGCGCTCGACGACTCGGCCGCCGAGCCGCGCTATATCGAAACTATTCGTAAGCGTGGTTACCGCCTGCTGGCCGAGCTCAGCTACGACGACGACGTCAGCAACGGCAGTTGGCTGCACGCCTCCCCGTTCCGGGGACTGGAACCTTTCGAGGAACAACACGCGGCCATCTTCTTCGGCCGCAAGCTCAGCGTCGACCAATTGGTGCAGGTGGTGGTGAGCCAGGTCCAAGCCGCTTGCTCGATGGTGCTGGTGCTCGGACCGTCGGGCGCCGGCAAGACGTCCCTGGTCCAGGCCGGGCTCATTCCCGCGCTCAAGGCGGGCGCCGCGCCGGCGGAATCCGGACTGGCGATCAGCGACCATGTGCAGCTCGATTGCGCCGACATGGGGCAATCTGGTCTGCTGGAAACGCTGGCCAGTGTGCTGCTCGACGCGGAAATCGACGATCGCCTGCTGTTTGAAAACACCAGCGCCGCCACCCTCGCGCAATATATGACGCAGGATTTGCCCGGTTTGATCGAACAGCTCCAAAAGCGGCTGCCAACAATCCGGCTGGCGGTTTTCATCGACCGTTTCGAAGCGATCTTCCGCCTGCCACATATTAGTGAGCAAGAGCGCGCCGTCTTCATCAACGTGCTGGACCAACTGGCTCGCTCCGGCTGCGTGCTGTTGGTCTTAGCCTGCCGCAACGATTTCTACCCGCATTTGACTGCCTACCCCGCGCTGATGAGCATGAAACTGCGCGGCGGCCATTTCGACCTGACGCCCCCGGGTAGCGCCGACATCGCGCAGATCATTCGCCATCCTGCGCAGGTGGCGCAGTTGCGCTACACGGTTGACGGGCATGGCGAAAGCTTGGACGAACTGCTGATCAATACAGCAAAGGCCGGGCCGGACACGCTGCCGTTATTGCAATACTGTCTGCAAGAGCTGTATCGTCAGCGCAGTCAAGATGGGGAATTGAGTCATGAGGCTTACCATGACATGGGCGGTCTCGAGGGCGCCATCGGCGCGCGCGCCGAGCAAGTGATTTCCGAGTTGGGCACATCCCAGATCGCCGCCCTACCCCAGCTCTTGTCGCGATTGGTGCTCGTGGCTGAAGACGAATCGACCGTCACCTCGCGCCGCGTGTTGTGGTCGTCATTGAGCAGCGACGATGAGACCAAGCTCGTACAGGCACTGGTTGACGCCCACCTCTTCGTCAGCGATCTACACGCCGGAGCCCCTGCTTTTGGTATTGCCCATGAAGCGCTGCTGCGCCGCTGGCCACGCGTGGTCGCCTGGATCGACGAGCACCGCCAAGCGCTGCAGACCCGTAGCCGCATCAGCGCCCAAGCCAAACGCTGGCAAGACAGCGGCCGCAAGCGCGACATGCTGCTGCCGTCCGGGACCCAGGCAAATCAGGCGCGCCAGTTAATAAAAACAACGGGATTCAGCTTCACCCAACAAGAGCAGGACTTCGTCCAGACCTCCCTGATGGGCGTACGCCGTGGCGAACGGCTGCGACTAGGAATCACGTTTGCAATGGCAACGCTGGCAGTGTTAGCCGTTGGCCTTGGCCTAGCAGCACGCTCGGCCCAAACCCAGGCAGAAACGCACAGGACCGAAGCCGAGGGGCTTATGGGTTATATGCTAGGCGAATTCGTTGAGAAACTGCGCCCGCTAGGAAAGCTGGACTTGCTCGACAGTGTCAGTGTTCGCGCTCTGTCGTATTTATCCGATTCATCGCGCGTCGGCGATAACGAGGCGGCGCTGGCGCAGCGCGCAAAATCACTGCAGCTGATTTCCGAAGTAAGGATCGCGCGCTCCGATCCAGCCGGCGCGAAGACCGCCCTGTTAGCGGGGCGTCAGATTCTGCAGCAACAGCTCCAAGCGAAGCCCATAGACGCTGCCTTGCTAAAAAGTGCTGGAGAAAACGCATTTTGGCTTGGACAGATTCATTATGAACAAAAAGAATGGCCGGAAGCGCGGCGATACTTCGACGAGTATTTGGCATATGCGAACCGCCAATCGGAAGCGTATCCCGACGACGTTAGTGCCTGGATAGAGCAATCCTATGCGCATAACAGCTTGGGCACCTTGGCTTTGCAACGTGGCGATACCCGAAGCGCGGCGAGCGAGTTTGGGTTGTCGGTGGCGCTCAAAACGCGCGCTTACGCCATCACGCCCGATGAAAAGCAACTAGCGGCAGACCTGGCAGACAGCCTTTCCTGGCAAGCCAGCGCCCAAATGCGATTGGGACAACTTGTTCAATCAGAGTCTCTTTACCACCGTGCCCTGGCCACATTGGAATCGCTGCACAAAAGCCATCCAGAAGATACATTGTGGATTGAACAGCTGGCCGGCGTATGGTCGCGTCAGTCCGAGCTGAAACAAGCGCGCGGCGACCTAAGCGGCAGTTTTAAAGATGCAAAAATTGCATTTTCGCTGTCACAAAAAATGGTCGAGAAAGACCCGGGCAATCTGGATTGGCGCCGCAAAATGCATGTTGCTGAACTGCGCGTGATTGATACGGACAACGAACAAAAACCAGCCCAATTATTAAATCGGCTGGAGAGGCTGCTGCAAGCTGTTACCGAAATGAGCAATCTCGAGCCCAAGTCGGTCAACCTGCAAATAACGATAGCGAAACTAAACCAAAGAAAAGCCGCGCTACTGATGCAACAAGGCCAGTTGATGCTCGCTTCACAAAGCTTGCAGCCCACCCTCAATACGCTAACACGACTCAGCTCAACATCTCCGACTGACATAACTATTCGCGACGCGCGGATTGACGCCCTGCTGCTCGCTGCCGATCTGCGCTCCCTGCAAAAGGAATCAGATGGGACTGAACATTGCGAGAGCGTGCGCGCAATACTGGTTCGGTCTATCCCAGGAAGCTCGGATTTCCAACTACTCGCTCCATGGGTTAAAGCTCATGCGTGCCTCAACCAAAACGATCAAGTAAAAACCGTCAAAAAACAACTCGAGGCGATGTCCTATCGCGACGTGTACTACCTGCAGTATTTATCCACCCACCCAGCAAAGAAAGCGACCTCATGATTACATTTCCAGCATCTACTTCGTTCGTCAACATTCTGGTGTTCGTCAAGCCTAGTGCGATTACCCCGGGTAGTTACGACGTTGTGACGGCGCCAGCTGTGCCAGTGATCACTGAAACGGACACGGTCGTCAACTACCAGATTTTCGACACCGATGGGTACGACATTATCTTCACGGGCATGTCCGCTATTCCGGAGAGCAACAATCAACTAAGCACTGCCAGTGTCAGCGTCAGCGGAAAATTGCTGACGTTCAGCGACGCAAACACAGAAAAGATGAACTTGAATATCACTCTCAAATTCCAGGACAGGCTCACGCCAGAGATCGTATTCAGTCACGATCCGCAGATCAGCAACCGTCCACCAGCCTAAACATTTTATTCCTGCCGGCGCCAGTAGAATAGCGTCGGCAGACCTTAGCTGGTATAAATACTGCATGACCCTTACCCAACAATTGCAATTCAAGTCAGTCGAATACGGCGGCCAGCACCCGGGCACGCGCCTGATCGTCACCGGCGCGGTCCACGGCAACGAAACCTGCGGCACCAAGGCCATCCAACGCGTGATGCAGGAACTCGACAGCGGCGCCCTCGTCATCCGTAACGGCGCCGTCACCTTCGTCCCGATCGCCAATCCACTGGCCTACGCCAAAGGCGAACGCTTCGGCGAGCGCAATCTGAACCGCAATCTATTCCCCAACGAGAACCCGCAGGATTTCGAGGACCGCGTCGCCAACTGGCTGTGCCCCCTCCTCGCCCGCCACGACGTGCTGCTCGACCTGCATTCGTTCAAGGCCGCCGGCGAACCGTTCGTCATGGTCGGCCCGCGCAACAACGACGGCCCGCTCGAACCCTTCAAACACGAACAACAGGAACGCGCGATGGCGCGCCGCCTCGGCGTGCGCCGCTTCGTCGACGGCTGGCTGCGCACCTACGGCGCCGGCGTGCAACGCCGCCTGCGCGGCGACAGCCAACTGGAAACCGTCCTGCGCTACGGCATGGGCACCACCGAATACATGCGCAGCACCGGCGGCTATGCCCTGACGCTGGAATGCGGCGAACACACCGATCCGCAAGCGCCCGAAGTCGCCTACCGCGCCATCATGAACACGCTGGCTTTCCTCGGTCTGATCGACGCGCCCTCGCCGCAACCGATCGCCGACGAGGCGATGGAGGCGCTGAGCATGGTCGCCGTCTACGACAAGGTCAGCGCGGACGATACCTTCACCCGCGCCTGGTCAAGCTTCGATCCGGTCCGCAAGGACGAGCAGATCGGCACGCGCGCCGACGGCACGCCGGTGCTGGCCGAGTTCGAAGGCCGCATCCTGTTCCCGGACAGCGCGGCCGGCGCCAACAGCGAGTGGTACTACCTCACCCGCGCCAATCCGGGCTTCTGACGCTTTAGATTAGGTGGTGGTGAGCTTGAGCCCGATGATGCCGCCGACGATCATGGCGATGCACGCGAGCCGCACCGCGCTGGCCGGCTCGTTCAGCGCGACGATGCCGTAGATAACGGTGCCGACCGTGCCGATGCCGGTCCAGATCGCGTAGGCCGTGCCCAGCGGCAGCGTGCGCAACGCCAGACCCAGCATACCTATGCTGCCCAGCATCGCGGTCAAGGTCCACAAGGTCGGCATCAGCTTGGTAAAGCCGTGCGTGTATTTGAGTCCGACCGCCCAGGTGACTTCCAGCAGGCCGGCGATGATGAGGATGATCCAGGTCATTGCTACTCCAGTTCGCGTGAGGCGAAACTATAACAGTTGCAACAAAATTATGCCCACGCCGGTCTTGCCTCGGGGATAATCAGCGCTCAACTATAAAAAGGAGCGACCATGCTTTTACTGGCCCAGATCGTCACCGCCGTCGTGGCACTGATACATATCTATATCGTCCTGCTGGAGACGGCGCTGTTCGAGACGCGCGGGCGCAAGGTCTTCGGCCTGAGCAAGGAAAAGGCCGACATCGTGCGGCCTGCGATGTCCAACCAAGGGTGCTACAACGGTTTTCTGGTCGCCGCGCTGGTGATCGGCTTCGTCCATCCGAACCCGGCGATCGCGTCGGCTTTCACTGTGTTCGGCCTGTGCTGCGTGGCGGTGGCCGGCGTGTGGGGCGGCTTGACGGTCAAGCGCAGCATCCTGCTGATCCAGACGCTGCCGGCGGTGATCGCGCTGGCGCTACATTTCGCCGCCTGAGTCCGATCGGCGCCTCTCTCCAAATGCAGATTGTCATTTCGTTCACAACCGTGGAACAATCGTTGGACACCTGCACCGGGAGACGCTCATGCAACACACCAGTTGTACACCGATCGAACCGGAGCTTGCCTTCGGCCCCTACCGGCTGGCGCCATCCAGCCGAACCCTGTCCAAAAACGGTCAACCGCTACCGCTGAACGGACGCGCCTTCGACCTGTTGCTGGCCCTGGTCGAGCGGGCTGGGGAAGTCGTCAGCAAGGAAGAACTGATCGCCCGCGTCTGGCCCAGCACGGTCGTTGAGGAAAACAATCTGCGCGTGCATGTTGGCACCTTGCGCAAGGCGCTCTCCGACGACCCGAACGGCCTTCGGTATATTGAGAACGTCGTGGGCCGGGGATACAGTTTTGTCGCGCCAGTGACCCTTTCCGTCCACGCCGCCATGATGCAGCGTAACCCGATGCTTCCACAGCCGCCGCGCGACATTCTCGGACGCGACCCAACCCTCAAACAACTGACGACGCTCTGCCACCAGCATCGGTGCGTCACCATCGTCGGTGCGGGCGGCAGCGGCAACAGCACAGTCGCGCTGATGGTAGCTGAGGCGCTGACGCCGATCTTCGGCACACGTATCTACTTTGCAGACATCGCCCCAATCACCGACGACCGAAAAACTCGCCGCCGCCGAGGCCACGGCGTGCGGCGGCGATGACATCCTCTCACTACTGCAGTCCATGAGGGTTTGAGCGAGGTCCGCGCACCGCCTGGTCTTCAAGCCGCCGCCGCGCCGCCGAACGGTTTGCGGGCGAGCTGATTCAGCCGGCGCACCTGCAAGGTCGCGCCGATGACGAACAGCATGAACATCGCGCCGGTGATGACCTTGAGCTCGGGCGCCTCCGCGTTCGGCAGGATCGGCGCGCCCATCGGCACGCGGGTCAAGGTTTCGGTCACGGCGGGAATCATGTGGAAGAAGAACGTCAGCGACAGCAGCACCGTTTGCAGCGCCGGTCTGGCGGCAACCTTCCACGCCACCGCCAGCACCAGCAAAGTAATCACGCCGAGCGCGTGCGGCTTGCCGAAGCCGCCATGCTGGAAGATGCCGAAGCCGGTCAGGCAGGTCAGGATCGTCATGACCAGATAGGTTTTGCCGGCACCGTTGCCCAGGTCGATGCGCTTGTCGCGCACGAAGCCGACGATGCCGGCGCCGACGGCGACCAGGCTGATGAGGGTATGGATAACGCCGAGTGTGGTCAGGCCGAACATGATGTACTCCTTCGTCGCGGGGATCGGGGGTAGGAGCATGTTAGGCGCGCGGCATCGGGCGGGGCGAGTAAAACAATATAAAACAGTATAAAGAGGTGAACCGGTAGTCAGCTCCCCAGCGGAGGCTTGACGACCGACATGCTCGGCAGCGCGATGGTCTGCACCACCACCGGCGTGGTTTCGGTCTGCGGCCGCGAGCCGCTGCCGCGCAGCGCCAGCAACCAGCCGATACCGTCGAACCAGAACGGCGCGCCCAGCGACGAGGCGAAGGCGGTGACGATCCAGCCCATCAACGCGAACGCCAACGCGGCCAAGAAGGCGCCGACGCCCTTGCCGGCGGCGGCGTCAAAGCGCGCCGACGGCCAGCCGATCGGCAGCTTTTCCACCATCTGCCATTCTTTTTTGGCGATGGCGGCCCGTTCCATCGGCGTGGCGGCCGGCGCGTCGGCGACCGGCGCCGCCGGCGGCTTCACGCGGCCGCTGGCGACATCGTCTGCGCCCTGCTGCGCCAGTTGGGCGGCCACCTGGTCGTCGCCCCACAGACGCTTGCTCAACTCGATCGCGTCGATATTCATCGAGGCGGCATAGAACAGACCGACGCAAAACAGCACCAGCTGCGAGCGCCGCTTGTACCAGCCGGTGATGCGCTCCATCACGGTTTCGTACCAGATGCGCACGGCGTTTTCGAGCGCCGCCACGTCGTCCGGCCCCTCCCCCATGATCGCCAGCAAGGTGCGGGTCAGGCCTTCGTTGCCGACGTGGGCCAGTAGCATGGCCGCCGTTTGCGTCTTGCCGTATTTGGACGTCAGGGTCGACACGAAGGCGCGCGCGAAAATGGTCGACGGGATGTACGACGGCATGCGGCCCTGCTGCGCCATGCCCTGGATCAGCGGATGCTCCATGATGGCGGCCGTCAGCGAACCGGCGCCCAGCTTGTCGAGGCCGAAACCGGTGTCGATGCGCAGCAGCCGCTTGATCGATGGGATAATGCCGCGCAGGCGCGGTTTGCCGGCGGGCTCGTGCAGCATCGTCAGCACACCGTCGAGCAGCACCTTGGCGCGCGTCTGGAACAGCGAGGCGATCGCCTCGCGCGTCGCGCTGCACAGCAGGCTGACGGCCAGGAAGGTGTACGACAAGCCGATGGCCACATCCAGATAATGACTCGACATACAGCCCCCGTTAGAATTTGGTCAATGTTCCAGTAACATAAAGGATTTTTCGGCCGCAAGCCAGCCACAAGCACGAATTTCGCTTATATCGTAAGATACCGATATTGAAATCGGAAAAACACGATACATATATCGTCATAAGACGATTTCATTGTTGACCCAGGTAAACCTCAGATGGACATAGACGCGATACACAAAGCCCTTGCCAACCCGATGCGGCGCCAGATTCTGGCGTGGCTGAAGGACCCGGAGCACTATTTCCCGGAGCAGGCGCACCCGCACAAGTTCGGCGTGTGCGCGGGCCAGATCGACCATCGCGCCGCGCTGTCGCAATCGACCGTATCGGCGCACTTGTCCATTCTGCTCAAGGCCGGCCTGATCACCTCTCACCGGGTCGGGCAATGGAACTACTTTAAACGCGATGAAGCAACCATCCAGGCCTTCATCGACCAAATGACACTATAGGAATTCGACATGCCTAACCTCTTCGACCCGATCACCATCGGCGACCTCACGCTGAAAAACCGCATCATCATGGCACCGCTGACACGTGCCCGCGCCATCGGCGGCGCCCGCGTGCCGAACGCGCTGATGGCCAAATACTACGAGCAGCGCGCCAGCGCCGGCCTGATCCTGAGCGAGGCGACCTCGGTCACGCCGCAGGGTGTGGGCTACGCCAACACCCCGGGCCTGTGGTCGGACGAGCAGGTCGAAGGCTGGAAGGAAGTGACGGCGGCGGTGCACAAGGCCGGCGGCGTGATCTTCGCGCAGCTGTGGCACGTGGGCCGCATCTCCGATCCGGAGCTGCTGAACGGCGAAGCACCGGTGGCGCCAAGCGCGATCGCGGCCGAAGGCCACGTCAGCCTGCTGCGTCCGATGCGCCCGTATTCGGTGCCACGCGCGCTGGAAACGGAAGAACTGGCGGGCATCGTCGCCGCCTACAAGCAAGGCGCGGAAAACGCCAAGAGGGCCGGCTTCGACGGTGTGGAAATCCACGGCGCCAACGGCTACCTGCTGGACCAGTTCCTGCAAGACAAAACCAACCAGCGCACCGACAACTACGGCGGCTCGATCGAAAACCGCGCCCGCCTGATGCTGGAAGTGACCGATGCCTGCATCGAAGTATGGGGTGCCGACCGCGTCGGCATGCACCTGGCGCCGCGCCGCGACTCGCACGACATGGGCGACTCCACTCCGGCGGCCACGTTCGGCTACGTCGCGCGCGAGCTGGGCAAGCGCAAGATCGCCTTCATCTGCGCGCGTGAAGCGGTGGGCGAGGACAGCCTGGGGCCGTTGCTGAAGAAGGAATTCGGCGGCGTCTACATCGCCAACGAAAGCCTGGACAAGCAGAGCGCGCAGAAGTTGCTGGACGCCGGCACGGCCGACGCGGTCGCCTTCGGCAAGGCCTTCATCTCGAATCCGGATTTGCCGCGCCGCCTGCAAAGCGAAGCGCCGCTGAACGAGTGGAAGCCGGAGACGTTCTACGGCCAGGACGGCGTCGGCTACACCGACTACCCAGCCTTGGCGTCGTAATTCGGGTGGGCCGCTGGCGGCTCGTGGCGGATTACGCTACGCTAATCCGCCCTACGTGATCCCCGGCAAATCCGCCGTCTGTCGAGATGACATATACATCAAATCATCCGAGGAGACACGTAGGGCGGATTAGGCGGCACGCCGTAATCCGCCACGAGCCGCCAACGGCCCAAACCATCAACGCGGCTGGGTGTAATTGACCGGCACGTACTGATACCCCTTGCCATGCGCGCGCACGTGGCCCAGTCCCGGGAACGACAGGTGCGCGGCACCAATCAAATATCCTCCCTTGGCGGCGGCGGCGAACGCTTCCTTGCGCTGGGCGATGGCGATCGTGCTGTCGGTGTCGAACTCGATGCCCACGCCCGGATCGTCAAACTGCACGCCCTGCACGTGCAACAAATCCCCCAGCAACACCAGCTTCTGCCCTTTGCTCTCGATCACATACGTGATGTGGCCAGGCGTGTGTCCGCCGTTGAAGTAGGACTTGATCCCCGGCACCAGCTCGGTGTTGGCGACGATGGGCTGGAACTTGCCGGCCTTAACGTACGGATTGATCGACAACATCGCCCCCAGGAAATCGTCCTTGCCTTCCGGCGGCGCTTTGTCCAGATTGGCCTGGCTCAGATAGTAATCCGCGTCGAGCTTGCCCGCGCGGACGATTGCGTTCGGGAACACGCGCTGCTCGTTGCTAGCCAGACCGCCGAGGTGGTCGCCGTGCATGTGCGTGATGTAAATCTCGTCGACCTGCTCCGGCTTGTAGCCGGATGCCTTCAGGTTGCCCAGCAACTGCCCCAAGGTCGGACCGAACAGGCTGGCCGCGCCCGCGTCGATCAGGACCAGCTTGCTGCCGGTGTTGATCAGGAAACCGTTGACCGAGGTTTGAATCGGGCTCTTCTCGAATACCTTGGCCAGCGCCGCGTCGGTCTTGGCCGGCGGCTGCTTGAGCAGCTTGTTGACCGGCAGGTCCAGGGTGCCGTCGTTCAGCACGGTCACTTCGAAGTCGCCCAAGGTGGTGCGATAAAAGCCCGGCGCCTGGAACTTGGCCATCGGCGCGGCGGCTTGGGCAGCCGTTGCCGCGAAAGCGCCGGCGATGGCCACGACGACGGCGGCACGTTGGGTCAAGGTTGTCGAGATCATGGGAGCCCTTTTTTTTGAGAATTATCAGGAACGCTACAATACCTCAAATGCACTATTTTGTGCCGGCCCGTGGTAAATCCGCCCCGCCCGGTCCAAAAAGCCATCGACAAAACACCTGCCGTCGCATATTATGAATAATAATCATTCTCATTTAAACGCAGCCGGTGTCCGTCGATCAGCTTACCTCCAATCCCGTCGAAACCCTCTACCATGATCACCACACGTGGCTGCGCGGCTGGCTCCAGCGCAGGCTGAACAACAGCAGCGACGCCTCCGACCTGGCCCAGGATACCTTCGTCAACGTCATCACCACCGGCTACGCGGGCGACATCCGCGAGCCGCGCCCCTTCCTCGCCACCATCGCCCGCCGCCTGCTGGCCCACCGCCACCGCCGCCACGTGCTGGAGAGCGCTTATCTGGAGGCGCTGGCCGCCCTGCCCGACGCCCACATGCCCGCGCCCGAGCAGCGCCTGATGGCGGTCGAGGCGCTGCAGGAAATCGATCGCGCGCTGGACGGCCTGCCGCCCGCCGTCAAGGAGGCTTTCTTGCTGGCGCAGCTAGAAGGCTTGACCTACGACCAGATCGCCGCGCGCCTGCGGGTGTCGGCCAGCTCGGTCAAGCAATACCTGACGCGCGCCAACCGCCAGGTCTTCGAGGACGTCAGCGCCCGGCTGCGGGACCTGCATGGCGCCGCCGCCTACCGCGCCCTCTCGCCGGTGGCGACCGACCGGCGCAAGACGATGGCGCTGCTGCTGGGCATCGGCATGGCCGGCGCGGCCGGCGCGCTGGCTTTCCGCTCCGAGCCTTGCCAGCGGCTGGCCGCCGACATGCACACCGGCGTCGGCGAGCGCCGCGCGTGGACTTTGTCGGACGGCACGCGCCTGATGCTCAACACCGCCAGCGCGGTCAACGTCGAGGTCGACGAAAGGCGGCGGCTGCTGAAGCTGGTCGCCGGCGAGATCATGATCGTGACCGGCCATGCCGAGGCCGGCGTCGAGCGCCCCTTCCTCGTGCAAACGGCCGACGGCCGCGTGCAAGCGCTGGGTACCGCCTTCACCGTGCGCCGCCATGCCGGCCAAACCGAAGTAAGCGTACAGAAAGGCGCCGTGCAAGCCACGCCCGCAGACGCGCCGCGCGCCGCACGCATGCTGCGCGCCGGTGAGCAAACCACGTTCTCGTCCACCCACATCGAGGCGCCAACGCCGGCCTCCACCGGCAGCGCCGCCTGGACCGCGGGCGCCATCGTCGCGGACAATATGCGCCTCGCGGATTTCCTCGCCGAACTGGGCCGCCACCGCCACGGCGTGCTGCGTTGCGATCCGGCGGTGGCCGATTTGCGCTTCTCCGGCGTGTTTCCGCTCACCGATACCGGCGCGATCCTGTCCATGCTGCCGAACTCCCTGCCCGTCCGCATCAGCTCGCGCACGGCGTATTGGGTCACCGTCGAAAAAAAATAAAACTTTTCCTGCCCGATTTGCTTTCTCGCGGCACCTATCAGGTAAGCACCCCACTTTCACTTACTTGAGGAACAACCATGCAAAACCAGTTCAAGCGGCGGCCGATCGCCTGCGCTATTTCCCTGTTGATGTGTCTGGGCGGCGCCTTGCCGCCGGCGCAGGCGCAAAACACGCCGGCGCAGAACCAGGCGCAGCAGTTCAACATCGCCGCCGGCCCGCTGGGTCCCGCCCTGCGCCAGTTCGCCATGACGGCGGGCATCCCGCTGACCTTCACCGCCGACCAGACCGGAGAAAAACACACCGCCGGCCTGCACGGCGTCTTCATCGCACAGGACGGCTTTGCCGAGTTGCTGAAGGGCTCCGGGCTGGAAGCGGTACGGATGAACAACGGCGGCTACGTACTGCGGGCCATCGGGCCACAGGCCGCCAGGGAAACCGCGCTGCCGACGGTGACCGTCAGCTCGACGCGCCCGATGACAACCGAGGGCACCGGCTCCTACACGACCGCCGCGACCAACACCGCGACCCGGCTAGAGTTGTCGCCACGCGAAACGCCACAATCCGTCAGCGTGCTGACGCGGCAGCAAATCGAAGACCAGGGCCTGGTCACGCTGGACGACGCGGTCCAGAGCATCACCGGATTGGTCATGCAAAAGGGCTATTACGCGGGCAACTCCGGCAGTTTCAGCGCGCGCGGCTTCCCGATCACCAACATGATGCTCGACGGCGTGCCCACCAGCATGGGCGCCAACGGCACCTTCAACGCCGACAACGCCGACCTGGTGATCTACGACCGGGTGGAGGTGGTACGCGGCGCCAACGGCTTGACCAGCGGCAGCGGCAACCCGTCGGCCGCCATCAATCTGGTGCGCAAGCGCCCTACCGCCGAACGCCAGGTATCGCTGACCGCCAGCGCGGGACGCTGGAACGACTATCAGTTGCAGCTCGACGCCGCCAACGCCCTCAACGAGGCCAAGTCACTGCGCGGGCGCGCCGTGGTCAGCGTTCAGGACAAGGACATGTTCTACGACGTCGCGCACGACCGCACCGAACAGCTGTACGGCATCCTGGAGGCCGACCTCGCCCGCGATACCACACTGACCGTCGGCGCCCACTACCGCAAGCTCGAACACACCGGCGGCTACCCGGATTTTCCAACCCGCGATGATGGATCGTCCCTGAACCTGCCACGCACGGCGAATCTCGGCAACGCCTATGATTTCTGGGACCAGACCGACAAGACCGTGTTCGCCGACGTCGATCACCGCTTCGGCAAAGGCTGGAAGGCCCGCGTCTCGGTGATCCGCAAATGGCAGGATGTCGACACCATGTTCTCCGGCTTCGGCGGCGGCGAGGGCTCAACCACGCAGAACACCCAGGCCTACAAGCTGGACAACCAACAGAGCAGTTTCGACGCGACGGTCGGCGGTCCCTTCTCGCTGCTGGGACGCGCGCACGAGGTGTCCGTCGGCGTGAGCCGGCGCAAAGCCCAGAACGACAACTTCGGCGACTGGGGCGCGCGCGCCACGCCTTTGGCGGTGGACCCGTTCAACTGGAATCCCCACGCCGCCGAGCGTCCAGGCGCCAACTACCAGCGCTGGCGCACCCAAAGCACGGTGCGCGAGAGCGGTCTGTATGGATCGGCGCGCTTTAGCATTACCGATCCGCTGTCGGTCATCGTCGGCGCGCGCTCGAGCTGGTACCAATTCACCAACGAGGGCAACAACACCGGCTACAAGGTCGCACGCGAGATCACGCCGTACGCCGGCATGGTCTACGACCTGGACGCGCGCCACTCGCTGTACGCCAGCTGGACCGAAATCTTCCAGCCGCAAAGCGCGGTGGACGTCAACGGCGACCTGCTCAAGCCCGTCACCGGCACCAACTACGAAGCAGGGATCAAAGGCGAGTATTTCGACGGCCTGCTCAACGCCAGCCTGGCGGTGTTCCAGGTCAGCCAGGAGAACCGCGCGATGACCGATCTGACCGGCCCCTCGCCCTGCCCCGGCACCGCCTCGACCTGGTGCTCGCGCGCGGCGGGCGAGGTGGAAAGCAAGGGCATCGAGCTGGAGGTCAGCGGCGAACTGTCGCCTGGCTGGCAGGCCACGGCAGGCTACACTTATGTCGCCGCCAAATTCGTCAGCGATTCCGACGCCGCCAACATCGGCAAATTGTTCGACGCGGATCTGCCGCGCCACCAGTTCAAGGCATCGACCAGCTACCGTCTGCCCGGTGATTTGAACCGCTGGCGTGTCGGCGGCTCGCTGTCGACGCAGAACGCGGTCTACTCGTCCGACAATCCGAACATCCGCCAGGGTGGCTACACGGTCGTCGGGCTGCACGCGGCCTACCAGTTCGACGACCATCTCAGCCTGCGCCTGAACGTGAACAACGCCTTCGACAAGTCGTACCACCAGATCGGCTGGACCGCCGGCGGCAACTCCTACGGCACGCCGCGCGGGGCCACCGTGACCTTGCACTACAAGCTGTAAGGCCGGAACAGCTTGCCCAGTCGAGGTCGCCAATATAGAATGCGTGCGCGGTTTTTGACCAGGTCCATACCAGCCTGTCAAGAGTGACAAAAAGATAAAACAAAGACAGGGTGGAATGGATGAGCGATTTTGAATTGAAACCGGCGGCGCTGCCGACCTTCTCGCAGCGCCTGTCGTTGCGCGCGCTGAAGCTGGTCGGCTGGCGCGTGCTGTTCCGCCCCCTGCCCGGGCCGCGCGGCATCATGGTGATCTATCCGCACACGTCGAACTGGGACTTTCCGATCGGGTTGCTGTGCAAATGGGCGTTGAATCTTCCGCTGCGCTTTCTGGCCAAGGATTCGCTGTTCAAATCACCGCTGGGCAGATGGCTGCGCGCGATGGGCGGCGAGCCGGTCGAACGCGGCACGCCGAGCGGCACCATCAAGACGCAGGCGGCGCGCATGAACGCGGCCGACTTTTACTGGATGGGCATCACGCCCGAGGGCACGCGCGCCTATCGCCCCAACTGGAAAAGCGGTTTTTACCATCTGGCGCTGGAAGCCAAGGTGCCGCTGGTCCTGGTGTATTTCGATTACGCGACCAAGACGCTGGGCATGGTCGACCATGTTTTCCTGACCGGCGACCAGGAAACCGACATGGCCGCCATCCGCAAGGGCTTCGAAGGCCACAAGGGCCTGTATCCGCAAAACGCGGCGCCGATCGTGCTGTCCGAGCGCCGCGCCGAGCCGCGCGAATAAACTTAAACCGTCGCCGCCAGCATCACGCCGGTGGCGGCGATCGCCGCGCCGGATACCTTCACCGCCAGGGCGGGGCTGATGCGGCCCAGCGTCCTGCCGCTATACACCAGTATCGTGGTCGCCAACAGCATCCCAAAGGCGCTGGCCGCAGCGGGCAGCTCGTGGCCGTGCGCGTTGCCATGCAGGACCGCGAACACGCCCACCATCGTCACGCCAACCGCCGCCGGCAGGCGCGCGGCCACCGCGATCAACACACCCATCGTCGCCACCGTCAACGCGATGCCGGTTTCCAGGCCGGGGATCGTCAGGCCGGCCACGCCGGTCAGTACGCCGACCAGCACCATGCCGATGAAGGTCGCCGGCAGCCATTTGGCGTTGGACTGGCGTACGCTCCAGATGCCGACGGCAAGCATCGCCAGCAAGTGATCCAGGCCGGTGAACGGGTGCGCGAAGCCGCTGAGAAAGTCGTGCGCGTGGGCGCCGCCGGCTTGAGGGTGGGCGGCGGCGGCGGTGCTGGCCAGTGCCAGAATGAGTGCAAGCGCGGATTTTTTGGACATGTGATCTCCTGTTTAAGTGTGCGTTTAGAAGATACACGTAGGGCGGATTAGCGCAGCGTAATCGGCCATGCATGCGCCGTCGGCGGCTCGTGAATGGCCGATTACGGCGTTCCGCCTAATCCGCCCTACGTGTCTCTGTGGTTATGCGGCGTGCGGGGTCTGTCCCAAAAGTCCCTGCTCGCGGATGAAATCGATGACGGCCGCCACACCGTCGCCGCTGCGCAGATTGGTGAAGATGAACGGACGCGTGCCGCGCTGCTGCTTGGCGTCGCGCGCCATCACATCCAGATCCGCGCCCACATGCGGCGCCAGGTCGGTCTTGTTGATGATCAGCAGATCGGAGCGCGTGATCCCCGGACCACCCTTGCGCGGAATTTTCTCGCCACCGGCAACGTCGATCACGTAGATCGTCAAATCCGACAGCTCCGGGCTGAAGGTGGCGGCCAGGTTGTCGCCACCCGATTCCACCAGTATCAGATCCAGATTCGGAAAATCGGCCTGCATGCGCGCGATCGCCTCCAGATTGATCGAAGCATCCTCGCGGATGGCCGTGTGCGGGCAGCCGCCGGTCTCCACGCCCATCAGGCGCTCGGCCGGCAGCGCGTCCGCGCGCAGCAGGATCTCCATGTCTTCCTTGGTGTAGATGTCGTTGGTGATGACGGCCATATCGAACTGGTCGCGCATGCCCTTGCAAAGCATTTCGCACAATGCGGTTTTGCCCGAGCCTACCGGACCACCGATGCCGACGCGTAAAGGATTGGGAGTATTCATATGTTTTATATTGTTTATCTGGTTATGATCTATAAAGACGGCTGTACTGGACCTCGTGCCGCATCGACAGCAGCGACAATCCCGGCGCCCAGTTGCACATGTCGTCGTCGGAAACGGTTTGCGCGTAACGCGCCGCCGCCTCGATATCCCCGCGCAGCGACAGCAGCATGCGCTGGCCGGCCACCTGCCCCAACGGCACGGACTTGACGCACACCAGCACCTGATTCTCGGCCCACGCGAACAGCATCGCCAGCAGCGCGGCGTCGTGCGGAATCCCCAGCGCCGCCACCGCGCAGGCGAAGGCCGTCGGCAAAGCCACTTCCGGCTCGCCTTGCAGTTGCGCCAGCATCCCGGCATCGACGATACCCAGTTCGGCCACCAGCTTGGTCAGCGAATAGCCCATCTGGATCGTCTCGGCGCGGAATTCCGCGCTGTCGCGCGAGGCTACGAAACGCTCGCTCCACTCGGCCACCGCCGCCCAGTCGCGGCGCGACCAGGCTTGCATCAGCCGCCAGCTCACCGGCGCTTCCCACTGCGCCACCACCTCGTGCAGGTGGCGCAGTATCCACGCGCGCGCCTGCTCGGCGTTGGTGACCATGCCGTTTTCCAGCGCCGCTTCCAGCCCCTGCGAATAGCTGTACGCGCCGATCGGCAGGGCCGGGCTGGCGAACTGCAGCAGATTCAATAATGCGGATGCCTGCATCAGAGTTGACTCACCGTTGGCTCACTTCGGATCGCTCGGACGGTGGATCTTCTGGCGCAGCGGGATCGGCGCCAGCGGATGATGGCCGCCGTCGTCATGGTGCGCATGACCGCCGCCATAGGCGCCCGATTCCGGCTCGAAGGCGGCCTGCTCTTCCTCGACCTTGGCGCCCAGGCCGGCCAGCATTTCCTTCAGCACCGCGTCGGCGCGGATGCGCAGGAAGCCGTCGCCGACCTGCGCCTGCGTGTGGCGGTTGCCGAGATGGAAGGCGCAGCGCAGCAAGGTGTGGGCGTCGGCGCAGGTGACCTTGTAGGTCGGTTCCGGCGCGGCCACCACCTTGACGACGCGCTTGTCCTCGCCGGTCAGCAGGTCGCCATCGCGCAGCACGGTGCCGCGCACGGTGAAGACGGCGACGTCCTCGCCGGTGTCCAGCGTGGCGCGCAGGCGGCATTTCTCGCGCAGTTCGTAAGGCAGCACCAACTGCGCGGCGATGTTGGCCGCCGCGTGGTCGGCCGGTGCAAGTTTGGTATGAAGTGTCAGCATAAGTATTTAAAACAGGAAGTAACGCTGCGCCATCGGCAGCACGGAGGCCGCTTCACAGACCAGCAGCTCGCCATCGGCGCGCACTTCATAGGTTTCGGGATCGACTTCCATCTTCGGCGTGGCGCCGTTGTGGATCATGTGGTGTTTGCGCAGCGCGCGCATGTCCTTGGCGACGATGAGGGTTTTATTCAGTTTGAGCTTGTCGCCGATGCCGTCGTCGAACGCCGCCTGCGAGACGAAGGTGAACGACTTTTTCAGCCCGCCGCCGAAAGCGCCGAACATCATCCTGTAGTGCACCGGCTGCGGCGTCGGGATCGACGCGTTCGGGTCGCCCATCTGCGCGGCGGCGATCATGCCGCCCTTGAGTATCGTCGACGGTTTGACGCCGAAGAAGGCCGGCTTCCACAGCACCAGGTCGGCGATCTTGCCCACTTCCACCGAACCCACCGCGTGCGCGATGCCGTGCGTGATGGCCGGATTGATGGTGTACTTGGCGACGTAGCGCTTGACGCGGAAGTTGTCGTTGCGCGAGGAATCCGGCGCCAGCGGTCCGCGCTGCACCTTCATCTTGTGCGCCGTCTGCCAGGTGCGCATGACGACTTCACCGACGCGGCCCATGGCCTGCGAGTCGGACGACATCATCGAAATGGCGCCGATGTCGTGCAGGATGTCCTCGGCGGCGATGGTCTCGCGGCGGATGCGCGACTCGGCGAAGGCCACGTCCTCGGCGATCGCCGCGTCCAGATGGTGGCAGACCATCAGCATGTCCAGGTGCTCGTCGAGCGTGTTGACGGTGAACGGGCGGGTTGGATTGGTCGACGACGGCAACACGTTGCCCTCGCCGACGGCGGCGATGATGTCCGGCGCGTGGCCGCCGCCCGCACCTTCGGTGTGGAAGGTGTGGATGGTGCGGTCCTTGAAAGCGGCCAGCGTGTCGGCCAGATAGCCGCCTTCGTTGAGCGTGTCGCTGTGGATCGCCACCTGGATATCCATCTTGTCGGCCACGCTCAGGCAGTTGTCGATGGCGGCCGGCGTGCTGCCCCAGTCCTCGTGCAGTTTGAGGCCGATGGCGCCGGCGCGCACCTGCTCTTCCAGCGGCTCCGGCAGGCTGACGTTGCCCTTGCCGAGGAAGCCCAGATTCATCGGAAAGGCGTCTGCCGCGCCCAGCATCGAATGCAGGTGCCACGGTCCCGGCGTGCAGGTGGTGGCGGACGTGCCGGCCGACGGCCCGGTGCCGCCGCCTATCATCGTTGTCACGCCGCTCATCAAGGCTTCCTCGATCTGCTGCGGGCAGATGAAGTGGATGTGGGTGTCGACGCCGCCGGCGGTGACGATCTTGCCCTCTCCGGCGATGATCTCGGTGGCGCCGGCGATGATCATCGTCACGCCAGGCTGGATGTCCGGGTTGCCGGCCTTGCCGATGGCGGCGATCATGCCGTCTTTCAGGCCGATGTCCGCCTTGACGATGCCCCAGTGGTCGATGATGATCGCGTTGGTGATAACGGTGTCCATCACCATCGGGTCGGAGCGCACGCGCTGCGACTGGCCCATGCCGTCGCGGATCACTTTGCCGCCGCCAAATTTGACTTCCTCGCCGTAGATGGCGTAATCGTGCTCGATTTCGATAAACAGTTCGGTGTCTGCCAGACGGACGCGGTCCCCTTTGGTGGGACCGAACATTTCCGAGTAGGCGCGGCGCGAGATTGTAGCCATGTTAGCCTTTTATTATTAGCTTTTCGGTGGATTGGTATCCAGCTTGCCCATCACTTTTCCATTGAAGCCGTAGACCTTCTGGTCCCCGCCCAGCTTCACCAGTTCGACGGTGCGCTGCTGTCCCGGCTCGAAGCGCACGGCGGTGCCGGCGGCGATGTTCAGGCGCCGGCCATAGGCCTTCCAGCGCTCGAACTTGAGCTCCGTGTTCACCTCGAAGAAGTGGAAGTGCGAGCCGACCTGCACCGGCCGGTCGCCCTGGTTGGTCACCACCACGCTCTCGGTTTCGCGGCCCTCATTGAGGCCGATCTCGCCCTCCGTGAGCAGATATTCACCGGGTATCATAGTGAGCTCCTTAAAAAAGGTGTCATGTGGTGGTTCGGGTTGGAACGTAAATGGGTATTCATGATGCGGTTCAAGGTATCGGGTTGTGCACGGTGACCAGCTTGCTGCCGTCGGGGAAAGTGGCTTCCACCTGGATGTCCGGGATCATCTCCGGTATCCCTTCCATGACCTGGTCGCGCGTCAGTATTTGGGTGCCGTCGGCCATCAGCTGGGCCACCGATTTTCCGTCGCGCGCGCCCTCCATGATGGCGCAGGTGATCAACGCGATCGCCTCCGGATAGTTCAATTTCAGGCCGCGCGCGAGGCGGCGCTCGGCGACGATGCCGGCTGTGAAGATCAGCAGTTTGTCTTTTTCTCTTGGGGTCAGATCCATGTTCGGGGTTCCAGTATCAGGTTTGCCAGATGCGCGGCGTGACGGCCTCGCGCTCCAGCAGATGCGGGCGCACGCGGCGCCACACGGTGAGCATGAGGCGGCGCGCGGTTTCGCTGTCGTCGCCCAGATGGCGCGCCACCAGCACGCCCTTGGTGTGGGTGATGCCGAAGGCGTGGTCGCCGTCGGCGGCGATATCGGCGCGGATGTGGGACAACGACTCGGCCAGCACGGCGGCCGGCAGCGCTTTGCCGGCGGCGATCAGGGTGGCGCAGACGGTGTGGCCATTCAGCGCCAGCGGGCTGCCGAGGCGACCGCCGACCATCGCGCCCTGCTCCCACCAGATCAATTTACCGTCGCGGCGGATGCTGCTGCGCTGCGTGACGGTGCCGGTGTTGAACACTTCGCCGGAGCCACGACGGCCCATGCACAGGATCTCGCAGCCGATGAAGGTGGCGCCGGCGGCCAGTTCCACGTGCTGCTCGAGCACCACGTTAGCGGTATCAAAAAAGATGGTTTCCTGCGGCAGCCATTCGAGTGCGGCGCCTTCGTTCAGGTGCAGGTGCACGGCCTGGCGGGAGACTTTGCCATTGGCCTTGTACCATTTGGCGGCGCCGGGCGTGGTGATGAAGGCATGGGCGCGGTCGCCGACGCCGATATCGATCGCCAGCTGGTCGCCGCCAACCACGCCGCCCGGCGGATGAACCACGATGGCGTGGCACACCTTGCCGTCTTCCGGGTACAGCGCCTTCTGCACGCGCAGCGGGCCGTAGTGGATGTTATTGAACAGCCGTGTGGTGCCGGCGTCGTCCGCGAATCCGAGCGTGAGACTGGCCTGCCAGGCGGCGTGGACGGCGCTGGCGGCGAGGTCGGACGGTGCGGTGCAATCAGGCATGAGTTGGTGGTTCTATAAATAATGTCTGTACTATGCAAGCCGTGTGCCAGCAGAATGCGATGCACGGCCTGGGACAGCCGGATTTAACGCACCAATTTTGCGCAAATGCACCATTGCGGTGCAAACAACCACATGGTCACGTAGGGCGGATTAGGCGGAACGCCGTAATCGGCCATTTATGAGCCGTCGAAGCGCCTGCATGGCCGATTACGCTTCGCTAATCCGCCCTACGTGGATCAACTATTGATTCAGCCGCAAGTATGCTTTGCCCTGTCAGGTCTTTGTGCGCAACGCTTCCGCCGCCATACTGGATGCATCCAAATTCAACAGGAGCACGACATGAAGGTATTCGTCACAGGCGCGGCGGGATTTATCGGCGGTTCGATCGCGGCGGGACTGGTCAAGGCCGGCCATCAAGTTATCGGGCTGGTTCGCCAACCGGAGCAAATCGAGGAGCTCAAAAAAATCGGCGTGACCGGCGTGGTCGGCAAGCTCGACGACCGCGAACTGCTGATCGCGCAGGCGCGGTCGGCGGACGCCGTCATCAACGCGGCCAGCAGTGACAACCGCACGGCGGTGGAAGCCATCATCGAGGGTCTTTCCGGCTCGGGCAAGGTGTTCCTGCACACCAGCGGTTCGAGCATCGTCGGCGACGCCTCCGGTGGTTTGGGCACCGATAAGGTGTATTACGAGGACCGGTTGCCGGAACCGACGGCGGACAAGGCGGCCCGCGTGGCCATCGACAACCTGGTGCAGGCCGCTGCCGGCAAGGGTGTGCGTTCGGCGGTGCTATGCAATACGCTGATCTACGGCCACGGCGCGCTGCCGCGCGACAGCGTGCAGTTGCCTCGCCTGCTCAAGCAGGCGCGCAAGAGCGGCATCGTGCGCCATGTGGGGCCGGGGCTGAACATTTGGTCCAATGTGCATATCGACGATGTGGTTGACCTGTATCTGCTGGCATTGGAGAAGACCGAGGCCGGCGCGTTTTATTTCGTCGAAAGCGGCGAGGCGTCGTTCCGCGATATGACGGCGGCGATGGCACGCGCGCTCGGCCTGGGCGAGGCGCAGGATTGGCCGCTGGAGCAGGCCAGGGAGGAATGGGGTTATGAGATGGCGTCGTACGGGCTGGGGTCCAATAGCCGCGTGCGGGGCAAGCGGGCGCGCGAGCAGTTGGGGTGGAAGCCGCACCGGCCGTCGGTGCTCGAATGGATCAGCGAGGATATGTTGGGTCGCGCGGGTGGCGCGTGACTCCGCAAGAGCCGCTGGCGGATCTGTGGCGGATTACGGCGTACCGCCTAATCCGCCCTACGTGGATCAACGAGGGATTATAACCAGAGTGGCCACCGCATGCTGAACATGCGGTGGCCACCCCACTTACTAAAATCTGAAACACGTAGGGCGGATTAGCGAAGCGTAATCCGCCATCTACGAGCCGTCGGCAGCCTTAATCCAGATTCGGATAAGGACTCTTGCCACCCTCCTTGATGAACAAATCGATACGCGCCTCCAGCACCGGCAGCGGCACCGAACCCAATTGCAGCACCGTGTCGTGGAAAGCACGGATATCGAACTTCGATCCCAGCGCCGCCTCGGCCTTCTTGCGCGCGTTGATGATGCTCATCTCGCCCAAATAATAAGACAGCGCCTGACCGGGCCACGAAATATACCGGTCCACCTCCGTCTCGATCTCGTGCTCCGACAACGCCGTATTGGCCTTCAAATAATCCTGCGCCTGTTTACGTGTCCAGCCCTTGCTGTGGATGCCGGTATCGACCACCAACCGCGAAGCCCTCCACGCCTGGTAACTGAGCATGCCGAACACCTCATACGGCGTCTCGTACATCCCCATCTCGACACCAAGCCGCTCGCTATACAGCGCCCAGCCCTCGCCGTAGGCCGAAATATAAGCGTTGCGGAACGCCGGACGGCCCTTCTGCTCCATCGCCACCGGCATCTGGAACGCGTGGCCCGGCGCCGATTCGTGCAGGGTCAGCGCCGGCATGCTGTACAACGCCCGCGACGGCAGATTGTAGGTGTTGACCAGATAAACACCAGGACCACCGCGCCCCGACGTGTAGAACGGCGCCTGGTCGTCCGGCACCGGAATGACGGCGAAGCGACGGCGCGGCAGATAGCCGAAGTACTGGCCAACCTTGGCGTCGAACTTCTTGGCGACCCAGGCGGAGCGCATCAGCAACTCCTCCGGCGTCTTGGCGTAGAAGCGCGAGTCGGTGCGCAGGAACTGCAGGAAGGCAGGCAGGTCGCCTTCGAAGCCGGTCTGCTTGATCACGTCCAGCATCTCGGCGCGGATCTTGGCCATTTCGCTCACGCCGATCTGGTGGATCTGGTCGGCGCTCATCGTCGTGGTGGTGAATTCGACGATCTTCGACTGGTAGTAGGCCTTACCGTCCGGCAGATTCTCCGCCGCCAGGTCCTCGCGCGACGCGGGCACGTACTCCTCGCGCATGAACTTCAGCAGATTGCGGTACGACGGCAGCACGTAGGTCTCGATCGCCTTGACGCCTTCCGCCCGCAATTCCTCCTGCCGGGCCGCCGGGATGGTCACGGGCATCGCCTTGAACGGCATGTAGAACACCGTCTCCTGCGGCGTCTTGGCGTCCGTCACCGAGGTGATGGAGCCATCGCGGCCGATCAGCGTGACCTTCGGCGGCGTGAAGCCGCGCGCCATCCCGGCGCGCATGTTGACGATCTGGTCGTTGAAGTAGCGCGGCACGTCCGACAGCTGCTTGATGTAGTCCTGGTATTCCTTTTCCTTGGTCAGCACGTTGCGCGCGGCGCCCGCCATGTTGGACCAGAAGGCCGTGTCGGCGTTGAGCGGCTTTTCATACTCGCGGAACTTCTGGGCGTCGATCAGGGCGCCGATCTGCGCCTTGTAGACCTGGTAGTTGATCAATTCCTCGGCCGACAGCCTGTCCTGCTTGATGCCGTCGAGCTTTTTCATCACGTCCTGCCAGTAAGCCAGGCGCTTTTGCTGGGTGGCCGGATCGATGCGGGGCAAAGTCGTCGATCCGCCCTTCTCGTCGTCCTCGCCCTCCTCCATCTTCTGGCCCAGGCGCCAGGTCCACTCCTGGGTGTAGATGGTTTTGAATTGCGCATCGGCCGGTCCGGCCTTGGCCGCCGGCGCGGTGGCCGGGGTGGCAGCAAATGCCGCGTTCAACGATAAGACCATGCATGCGCCAGCGATGACTGCGCCGAACTTCTTTTCCATAGAGCTCCAGTGGTGGAAGGTTGATTACATGTCCAACAAATTGCGTCGTTCGCGCAGCAGCGCGGTGAAGGCCTCGCCGTTGAGCGGAGGACTGAAATAATATCCCTGCATTTCATCGCATCCGCGCTCGGTCAGGAAGCGCACCTGCTCGCGCGTCTCCACACCCTCGGCGATCACGCGCATGTTCAGGTTGTGCGCCAGCGAGATCACCGACAGCGCGATCGCCGCGTCGTTGGCGCTGGTGGTGACGTCGTCGACGAACGATTTGTCGATCTTGAGCACGTCGATCGGGAAGCGTTTCAGGTAACTGAGGCTGGAATAGCCGGTGCCGAAGTCGTCGAGCGAGATGCTGACGCCGATGTCCTTGAGCTTGCGCAGCGCCGCCACCGCCTTGTTCGGATCGCCCATCACCGTGCCCTCGGTGATCTCCAGGCCCAGGCAGGCGGGCGCGATGCCGTATTTGCGCAAGGTGCCCTCCACATACGGCACCGTGGCATCGTTGGCGAACTGCCCGGCCGCCAGGTTGACCGCCACCTTGATGTCGCCCAGCCCCTGGTCCTGCCACACCTTGATCTGCGCGCACACGCTTTCGAGCACCCACTCGCCGATCGAGTTGACCAGGCCATACTCCTCGGCCAGCGGGATGAAGCGGTTCGGCGGTACCCGGCCCAGCACCGCGTTGTTCCAGCGCAGCAGCGCCTCGGCGCCGGCCATCACGCCGCTTTTCAGGCACATTTGCGGCTGGTAGTGGACCTCGAACTCGTTGCGGGCGATGGCGCCGCGCAGCTGGCCCTGGATCGCCAGCTTGTCGCGGATCTCGGCGTCCATGCGCTCGGTGAAGAAGGCGTAATTGTCGCGGCCGATCTCCTTGGCCCGGAACAGCGCCGTGTCGGCGTTGCGCACCAGTTCATCGAAGCTGTCGCCGTCGGTCAGGCTGACGGCGATGCCGATGCTGGAGGTGACGGTGATCTGCTGGCCCTCGATCACCAGCTCCTTGCGCAGTCCGGCCAGGATCTTCTGCGCCATCGGCATCGTCGCGCTCAGTTGCGCATCGTCGGCGACGATGATCTGGAATTCGTCGCCGCCCTGGCGGGTGACGGTGTCGCCCTCGCGCACGCAATCGGTCAGGAAGCGCGAGATCACCTGCAGCGCCTTGTCGCCGACATCGTGGCCGTAGGAGTCGTTGATGCCCTTGAAGCGGTCCATGTCCAGGCACATGACGGCCACGCAGCCGCCCTCGCGGCGCGCCGTGCCCAGGGTCTGGTCGAAGCGCTGGCGCGCCAGCAGGCGGTTGGGCAACCCGGTGAGCGCGTCGTGGTTGGACAGGAAGTCGATCAGTTGCTGCTCGGCCTTGCGCTCGGTGATATCCATGAACACGGCCACGTGGTTGACCACCTGGCCGGCGTCGTCGCGCACCACGGAGGCGCTCAGCAGGCCGGGATAGACGTCGCCGTTCTTGCGGCGCGCCATGATCTCGCCCGACCACAGGCCGGTGCTCATCACCGACTGCAGCATCTGGTCGAAGGCTGCCGCGTCCTGCCCGCCGGCGTGCAGCATGACGACGTTCTTGCCGATCACCTCCTGCGCCTCGTAGCCGGAGATTTGCGTGAAGGCGGGATTGGTGGCGACGATGCGCGCCTCGCGGTCGGTGACGACGATGGCGTCCTGCGTGGCCTCGAACACCTGGCTGGCCAGGCGCAGGAACTCCTCGTTGGCGCGGCGCTGCTCGACCTCCTTGGCCAGTTCCTCGGTGCGCTCGGCCACGCGCTGCTCAAGCAGCGAGCGTTCGACCGCCAGCGCGTGCTGCGCGCGGCTCAGGCGCACATGGGCGTCGGTGCGGGCCAGGATCTCCTCGGCCTGGAAGGGCTTGGCGATGAAATCGACCGCGCCGAGCGCGAAGCCGCGCACCTTGTCGTCGGTGTCGTGCTGCGCCGACAGGAAGATCACCGGCACGTTGCACAGCTCCGGCGACGCCTTCAGGCGGCGGCATACCTCGAAGCCGTCGATGCCGGGCATGCGGATGTCGAGCAGGATCAGCTCCGGGGGGCGCGACTGGGCGGTCCACAGCGCCAGCTCGCCGTTGGGGGCCTGGCGCACGTAATAGCCGGCCTCCGTCAACAGGTCGCTCAGCAGCTTGAGCGAGGCCGGCGTGTCCTCCACGATCAGCACTTCGCCCTTGGTGTGTTGTTCCGATAAATCCCGGTGCATGTAAAACTCTCTCGCCTTGTTTCGCCGCCGCTGTCCGCCAAAGGATACCGGCGATGTCATGTCACGCATCGCCCCGCTTATTTGCCTCGATTACTTACCTCTATTACTTGCCTCTATTATTTGCCTCTGATGCCCGCCTCTACACTCTTGCCATTAACATGTACTATTAATATTACTAATATATATACTAACTACTATCATATACCTGTCGGGCCTATGCCTCCAGTTCGCTATCCGCCTGGTCCAGCAAGGCGCATAGCTGCGGGTACTGGTGCAGCCGCACCATATGCTCGATGCGCACGACCACGCCGCCCAGTTGCGCCGGCAAGGGCCGCAACAGCAGCGCCACGCGGCCCAGGTTAAGCTCCTGCAACGCCACCTTGAGCTGGCGGCGCAGCGCCGGGTCGAGCCGCGCCAGGTCGGCGCCCGACAGCGGCGCATTGGCGTCGGCGCCGTCGTCGGCGACCACCACGCGGCGCCCGCGCTGCGGCGCCTCCAGCGCCGGCGTGTCCTCGTCCGCCTCGGCGTCGGCCACCGGCACCTTGATGGTGAACTGGAACGTGGCGCCGTCGCCGCGCACCGACTGCACCGACAGCACGCCGCCCATCAACTGGACGAACTCGCGCGAGATGGCCAGTCCCAGGCCGGTGCCCTCTTTCGCGCCCGGCCCCTCGGCCTGGACGAAGGGTTCGAAAATGCGGGTCTGGTCGATCGGCGCGATGCCCGGGCCGTCGTCGATCACCGCGAACGCCAGTTCGCACTGGCAGGTCCCGTCGACCTTGCCCATGGCCCCGCGCACCCGCAAGGTGACCTTGCCCTGGCCGGTGAACTTGACCGCGTTCGACATCAGGTTGAGCAGCACCTGGCGCAGCTTGGTGCCGTCCACCCGCGCCCCGGCCGGCACGCCGGCGCTGTCGAGCTCCAGCTCGACGCCGGTCTGGCCGGCGCGCATGCTGACCATGTCCATCACTTCCTGCAGGATCTCGTCGATGCTCATGATCTCCGTCTGCAGCACCGCGCGCCCGGCCTCGATCTTGGACAGCTCCAGGATATCGTTGATCAGGGTAAGCAGATGCTCGCCGGAGCGGTGGATGATCGCCAGGTTGCGTTTTTCCTCGGGCAGCATGTTCTTCGAATCGGCCATCAGGCGCGAAAAGCCGATCACGGAATTGAGCGGCGTGCGCAGCTCGTGGCTCATATTGGCCAGGAAGATGCTCTTGGCCTGGTTGGCCGCCTGCGCCTGGCGCACCGCCACCGACAGCGCGTTGGTGCGCTCGGCCACCAGCTCCTCCAGATGGATGCGGTGCCGGCGCAGTTCCTGCTCGGCCACCTTGTGCCCGGTGATGTCGTAGTTGACGCCCACCACCCGCGCCGGATGGCCGTCGGCGTCGCGGAAAATCATCGCCTCGCCCTTCATGTAGTGCAAGGAGCCGTCCGGCCAGACCACGCGGAATTCGACGTCGAAGTCGCCGCGCCCGCTCATCGCGCGGTCCAGCAGCGCGCGCACCGGGATGGCGTCGTCCGGATGTATGCGCGCGATCCAATCGTCCATGGAGCCGGCCGCGCCGGCGGGTGTGGCGTGGTCCATGCCGTACAGCCGGTGCATCTGCTCGTCCCACACCAATTCGTCGCTGACGATGTTCCAGTCCCAGATGCCGATGGCCGCCGCGCTGCTGGCGATCTGCAGCCGCTCCTCGCTGGCGTGCATGGCCACGTAGCGGCTGTCCATCAGGCGCACCATGTCGCGGATCGAGGAATTGAGGGTTTTCAGCTCGCCGAAAAACCAGTCGCGCGGCGGCAAGGCGCCCGGATTCTGGCCCGCCTTGACGTTGGCGGCGTAACGCTCGATGGTGGTGATGGGTTTGAAAATCAGCTGCGACAGCAGCAGATAGAGGCTGAAAACAAGTGTCACGTCGAGCACGAAGATCATGCCGATGATGGTGTAAAGCCGCTGGCGCAGTTGCTCGAGCAGCAGCACCGGCGAGGCGTACACGGTGATGGTGCCGATGTTGCGGCCGGCGGCGACGATGGGGCGCCGCTCCGACAGCAGCTCCGGGTTGTCCGGCTCGCGCGCCACCTCCACCAGATGTCCGGCGTTGTCGCGGGTGAGGATGAAGGGACGGCTGCCGGCGGCCGGCACCACCGCGCTGGCGTACAGATCGCGGTTGCTCAAACCGCTGCGCATGATGGTGGTGATCTGGGTCTCGTCGAAGTTCCAGGCCGGCAGGGCCACGGCGGACGCCAGTTCGTCGGCGCTGTTGGACAGCGTCTGGCGCAGCTGCTCCCAACGATGCGCCCTCTCCACCTGGTAGAAATACAGCGCGAAGGTGGTCAATACCAAGGTCACCACGGCCGTCAGCGTGACGCTGACAAACATGGCGATGGAGATTCTGCCTGCGCGGCGGGCAAGTCGGTACAGCATCGGCAACCAGTCGATAGTTAGTCTGTGGGGCTCCGTTGGCGAGGCCGAGAACCCAGGAGTTAAATCATAGTTTCAAACCGACCGGAAGTCCATGCGTATTATTACCCACAGGCATTAAATGTATAAATAATATTCATAATGGTTATTTGCACAACGCCTCACCCGTCCTTTCCGGCCGCCAGCAGATGGTCGGACGCCATGGCCGTGCTGAGGAACAGTTTGCCGTTCAGCTCGCGCAGCAGTTCGCTCTGGCGCAGGCGGTCCATCACCGGCCCCTTCACCTCGGCCAGGTGCATGCCGATGCCACGCCGCTTGAGGCTTTGATTGAGCTCCGAGAGCGCGAACAGCGCCGTGGTGTCGATCGAACTGACCGCCGTCATCACCAGCACCAGATGGCGCGCGCTCGGGTGGGTCGCCAGTTCGCACTCGATACGCTCGGACACCGCCTCGACGTTGCCGAAGAACAGATTGGCGTCGATGCGCAGCACCAGCAGTTCCGGCCTGGTTTCGGCGGGATAGCGTTCGATATTGCGGAAATGCTCGCTGCCGGCGATGCGCCCCAACACCGCGATGTGCGGCCGGCTGGCGCGCCAGATCAGGGTGCCCATCGACAGCGCCACGCCGACGATCACGCCGGCCTCCACGCCCATGGCCAGCACGCCCAGGCAGGTCGCGCCCCAGGCCAGCGCGTCGCTGCGGTCGTACCGCCAGGCGGTGCGCAGGATGCCCAGTTCCAGCATGCCCAGCACGGCGACGATGATGGTCGCGGCCAGCGTGGGCAGCGGCAGCAGCGCCAGCCAGCCGGTTGGTGCCAGCAGCGCGCAGGCCAGCAGCGCCGCCGTGATCAGGCTCGCCAGCGGCGTGTTGGCGCCGGCGGCGAAGTTGACGGCGGAGCGCGACAGGCTGCCCGTCACCGGAAAGCCGCCCGACAGCGCGCTGGCGACGTTGGCCGCGCCGAGGCCGACCAGTTCATGGTTGCTGACCAGTTTCTCGTTGCGCTTGAGCGCCAGCGACTGCGCCGCCGACATCGACATCAGGAACACGATGAAGCCGATCAGCAGCCCCGGTTGCAGCAACTGCGGCCAGTGGGCGCTGGAGGTGGCCAGGTTCAGGCGCGGCAGGCCTGGCGGCACCGAGCCGGTGGTGCGCACGCCCATTTCGGCAAGGCCGGTGGTCGCCATCAGCAGGATGCCGCCCAGGACCACCAGCATCGGCGCCAGCTTGGCGCCGATATCGGCGGCGGCCGGCGGCAGGCCGCAGCGGCGCAGCAGGCCGGCCAGATAAAACTTCGACAGCACCAGCAGCAGCAGCGAGCCGACGCCCAGCGCCGCGCTCGGGGTGTGGAAATGCGGCAGCGGCGCGCCAAGCAGGGTCTGAATTTGATCGAAGGCGATGACGATCGCCGAGCCGACGGTGAAGCCGCTCATCACGGGGCGGGAGAAGAAATTGGCCAGGAAGCCCATGCGCAGCAAGCCGCACAGCAGCAGCACGGCGCCGGAGACCATCGCCAGTTGCGCGGCCAGCACGGTGGCCAGCGCGGAGCCGGCCGGCGCCAGCGGCCCGATGGCGGCCGCCGTCATCAGCGACACGATGGCCATCGGCCCGACCGATTGCGTCATGCTGCTACCGAACAGCGCATAGACCACCGGCGGCAGGATGCTGGCATAAATACCGACCACCGGCGGCACTCCGGCGACAAGCGCATAGGCCATCCCCTGCGGGATCATCATCATGGCGACCACCAGGCCGGCGCTGATATCGCCAGGCAGCAGCGCGCGCCGGTAGTGCTTCAACCAATGCAGCATCGTGGTTCCGGAAAACTGAAAACCGCCAGCGTACGCGATCGGGCACAGCCGGTCCAGAGCCAAACTCGTTTTTTACATTACGTAATGCGAAAAACACATAAGCAGCACCGGGCGATGCCCGAAGCCCGACGGGCGACCTTACTTCCTGAGATAACGCGCCGTGGCCATGATTCTGACGTTATGCGTCGCATTGATCGATGGTGTGTGCAACACACGCATATCCATTAAGTAGATGTCACCTGCGTCGCCCGACATTTCAACGATAGAAATATTAGGTGCCAGTTGCGTCACATCGCCGCCAGCGCGCAAAATTTCGCAAGCTTGTCCGCGTAGATTGTTGCGACGATTGAAGAGGTGTGAACCTGCCAATGCCAGCGTGCCACCACCATGACTCTTTACCTGATCGATCAGAATAAAGGCTTGGATGCCCGGGACGAGTTCAGAAGACGACGAGGCGACATCGGTATGCCAGTTCAAGCCGGTTAGCGACCAGGCGCCCTGATTTGGCAAGGAAATCAGCATTTGTTGGTGGGCGAAAGCTAGCTCCCGTCCCGCCAGCTTAGGCAGCATGGAGACGACTTGCTCTGGCAAAAGTCGGTTGTGCAGATGCTCGTCCCTGATCGCGGAGGATATCTTTACCGTTTCCTGAAATGGCGTAAGGGTCTTGTTCACCGCCGACAAACGTTTGCCCGACGACCACAGGTTCAATCGCTTTAACTCAGCCCAAACGTCGTCTCGCACGTTACTTAGCTGTTTCTTCGGTATCGCTCCTCGAAGGAATAGATACCCTTGCTCGTTAAACGACGACAGTTGTTGTGGTGTCATGTTTGCACCGGTCCCGTCAAGTCCCTGGCAAAGACGCGCGAACCGTCTCCAGAATCTCCAGCGACATCTCCTCGTCATCGACCGCCCTTGCCAGCACGATCGCTCCCACCATCGCCGCGTAAGTGGTCAACGCCTGCTTACGCTTCGCCGCCTGGTCCTCACCCGGCACCAACTCCTCCAGCACCGCGATCTGTCCCTTAGCCCCCTCGGTCAGCGCCTGGCGCACCTTGGGCCCCAACCGCGCGATATCCGGACCCAATGAGGTAATCGAACAACCCGATTCCGGCCCATCGCGATGACGCACCGACAAATAACTATCGCCGATGCTCGCCATCGCCGTCTCCGGTGCGTTGAGGGCTGCCGCCGCCCTCTCGCGCCAGCGCCCGACCGACTTCTTGAACGCATGCGCGGTCGCTTCGGCCAGCAAATCCTCCTTGGAGGCGAAGTGACCGTAAAACCCGCCATGCGTCAACCCGGCGCTTTTCATCAGATCGACCACGCCGATGCCGTCGTAGCCCTTCTGGCGGAACAACCGCGCCGCCGTCTCGACGATGCGCTCGCGGTTGAGCGCCACTTGCTCCCTGCTGACTTTCATATGCGACTCCCAAATGCTGCACCAATCGGCATCATCATACATGATGATCGTCATGTATGACACTACTTCAAGGTCACTGTCGATTGACAAGTACAGTTTAAATATGACACCGTCGGGGCTTCGCCAGCCCTCGGAGTACCCGCCATGCGCCGTTCCGCCTTGTCGTCCGCCTTGTTGCTCTCCGCATCCCTTGCGGCCGGCCAGCCCTCCCCGCCCCCGGCACCGGTGGAGGTCCACGCCCTGCACGCGCCGCAACCGGTGGCGGGCAACGACGGCAAGCGTTATCTGTTCTACGAGCTAGACATCGGCAACTTCTACGCCGGCACCGGGACATTGAACCTTATCAGGGCCGAGGTCTACGCCGGTGACAGCGCCAAGCCGCTCACCACCTACAGCGGCGCAGACCTCGCCCGCCTGCTTGGCCCCAACAAGGAACTGGAGGCCGACAACAGCCTCGCCATCAAAGGGGGCGCCCAAGCGCTGATCTTCATCGCTGCGGAGCTGCCGGATGGACGCAAGACGGCGCAAGCGCTACGCCATAAGCTGACCTTCAAGAGCGCCAACGGCGAAGTGCAAACCGCCGACGACATTCCCGTCACGGTCGCGCTCCAGCCGCCTGTCGTATTGGGTGCGCCTCTGCGCGGCGGCCTGTGGCTGGCCGACGAAGGCCCGGGCCACGCCCAATCGCACCACTGGGGCGGGGTGATCGCACAAAACGGCCGCCTCACCATCCCGCAGCGCTACGCCATTGACTTCTTCGGCCTGGACCCGCGCGGACACGCGGTAAACGTCGCGGTGGAGAAATTGGCCGAGAGCCGCGTCGAAGACTGGACAGGCTGGAACAGCGACGTACTGGCCGTCTCCGACGGCATCGTGCGCGACACGCGCGACGGCGTCGCGGACCGCAAGCCTTTGTCCCCGCAGGAGGAGCCGAAAGAGCTCAGCGCCCGGGGCCTGTATGGCAATTTCGTCGTGCTGGAGGTCGCGCCCGGCGTGTTCGCGCACTACGCGCATCTGCGTCAGGGCAGCGTCGCGGTCAAACCGGGTCAGCGCGTCAAGCGCGGCGCGGTGCTGGGCCACTTAGGCCTGACCGGCGCCGCCGGCGCGCCCCACCTACACTTCCACGTCGCGGACAAGGCCACCTTCGCCGATTCGCAAGGCCTACCCTTCGTGTTCGACAGCTACACGCGCGCAGGCCACGCCACCGAAAGCGAGGCGATGAACAACACCTCGACTGTACAAGTCGCGCCGAGAGCCCAGAGGCGCAAGCTGCGCATGCCGCTGGATGGGGACATCGTCGGTTTTTGACCGGCCGCGGCTTCCGCCCCAAACCGGAAGTTCGGATGCTGCCGAGCAGATACTCAACGTCAGCCGGAACGTTTGGTGAGGCTCACGCTTACCGGCATGCTCCTACCTTGCTTCCCTAGGAATTTCTAGTACACCAGATCGCTCCAACAGCGCAATTGTTGCATCTGCCAAATCGTCCTCTTCAATGATGAGATCCAAAAATTTTCCTTCATAAGAGTACTGAATTAGCTTAAATCCAGGGCAGATGACGAGTCGAAATTTTTCAATTCCACCGGCTGGAAAAACGATTTTGTCATAAACCATTTGGTCCGATACTGCGTTAACGCGGGGTATTTTGTTCATTATGGTCAGAGCATACAAGAAACGAAGATTTCTAACGGAGATGGCCAACGTCCCGAATTGGCCGATCCCCGCCGATTGTATTCGACGCCTACGGTGCGCTCCGATCTCGGCGACTGTCGCCCCACTGCAAACCTCAGGCCACAACGATGTTAGCGGGCAGACTTACCGAACACGCGAGCGTGCCAATACATCTGTGGTGCGGCAAACCAGCTTTCGTTCCTAAACGTTCGTAGTTGAGCAAGTTGGGCCATCGGTATTTGATGGCGACTGAACAATGCCAATAGGTCTCTAATCGACGCCTGCGAGAGGTTCGTTCTGACCACCAAGCTACCTTGTTCCCACCGAATAACACCGGGAATCTCTATCGCCCACTGGAACAAATGCTTCTCGTCGAGCTGAGACCCAAAAAGCACGCTCGAACAGTCGAAATAAATAATCGGTTTCCTTGTTCTTCTACGACCGCTTTTGGCCGGATGCGGCAGGTCAATTTCCAAACTCAGCCCAACCTGCTGCTAAAACCTTTTCCTCGGATGCCTCTTTAACTTGCTCCTCGCTGCGAAGGGCATTCTCGAAAGACCTGGCTGCTGCGGGAGATTTCCATTGCGACTCACAGTCATCGCACATCAGCAGTAAGACTCCGGAGAGAACACTCTCCACAGCTATAAGCTGGCCTTGTCGACAAATTGGACACTCTCCGAAGTAAGTCTTAGTCATATCAATTATTGTATTTACCTGCGTCAGCGGCCGCTTTTGGCCGTTAAGAGTCATTTTTTAAATATTTTTCCCATTACAAACACACCTGCTGCTAACGAAACACAAGCGCAGATTCCCAACAAGAATAGAGGCGCTCCGAACGTTACAATCATCTCAGGAATCATAATCAATGGTTGAACATCAACTCCGTGAACATAACATGGATTGGTTCCTCCTTCGTTGACATCACAACCTAGGGCTCGAGAAATCCAGAACATGACGTATGCAAAAAGAGCCAAAAGTAGCCATGTTACGAGAATTTTCAAACTGGTCTTCAGCAGCGACGACCAAGGACTCGTACGATGTGAACCTTCATCCTCATTCATGATTAGCCTTGCCAGTCATACCGCATGAATTTGAACGGTCGCTCTTGGCCGGTTACGGTCGTTGCCCTATTCCGCCCCGTTGCGGACCTTCGTGTTCCGATTAAAAAATGCAGTGTTCATTTATCATCTAACGGCAGGCATCTATTTCTGGTGGTTGGCATACGAATTACCAACTGTACGGGCGTACCAACATATGGGCGCACGCAGCGGCGGTTCCGAGCATGACTCCCGAAAAACCTAAATTACCAAAAAAGAAATACGATGCCATAAAACCAATAAATGAACATATCAAAAGAGACAGAATCACCTTAAGTTGAACAGCCCTTTTCGACTCGCTCATTGTTTCCCTGGCCGCCGAGTTCATTTGCCCGTACACTGCAATGAGCGCAGCCGTGAAAAGTCCAACAATCACCACGATATAGATTGCGCTCTCCAGCAAAACTCCGATGAGGGCCAAGGCAAGCATCGAACCGTATATCGCAAATAAACCTGCCTGTTTATTTCTAAGCATATCATTTACCAGTTAGCAATCAGGAGCGTAGCAATCGCGGTCATCCATGGTGCTTTTTATTAACGGCAGTACATCGCAGAGGGGCCAATGCGCCGGCTATCGCTCTCGCTACAAGTCTCTCGGACCGCTCTTGGCCGGTTACCGTCACCTCACCCTAAGGCGTTCCAGCTTAAGATTAGTGCGACAACTGGCACAGTCAACAATAGCACCAGAACCACCCTGAGCCAAAACTCTTCTAACTCGCCCTCACGCAACAGCCTGCGACAACTCGTAACGGCGCGAAACAACGCGACCGTATACAAGCTTCCGCCAAGCAGGACAGCAAGCAAAATAATCGGCCCAAAAATACTGAGTTTCAACCACGCATCAAGGAACATGGCTCCCCTTCATCTGATAGCTCAGCAAATTACCACTGTCGGCTCTCGGCCGTTTTCTGCGTCTTTTATCTCGCCAACTCGATATGATTGCGTCCTGCGCGTTTGGCCCGCTGCAAAGCCGCGTCGAGCCGGTCGAGGACTGTGTCGACGCCCTCCTCCGGCCCGGTCTGGGCGATGGCCAGGCTGACGTTGACGCTATCGCAGCCCGGCAAATCCGCCTCGACGATCGCCAGGCGCAGCTTTTCGGCCAGTAGCATGGCGTCGGCGGCCGTCGTATGGGTGGCGACGATCAAAAACTCCTGCCCGCGCGTGCGCGCCAGCATGTCGGAGGCGCGCAGGCGACGCATCACCGTCTCCGCCGCCAGGCGCAAGGCCGCGTCGCCGAGCGGATGGCCGTATGGATCGTCCAACGAGCGGAAGCTGCTCACCTCGAACGACATCACCGCCAGCGGCAGGCCGTAACGGCGCGCGCGCCGTAGTTCGTTGTCCAGCATCGTCTCGCCGGCGCGGCGGTTGGCGGCGCCCGTCAAATGATCGACGCTACTCAGCTGCGAGAGTTGGTCGGAGAGTTCGTCGTTCCGGTGCTTTAATTCGCTCATGCCCAACCCGAGGCTGACAAACTGCGCAAGGCTGGAGAACGCGGCAAACTGCTCGCGCGAGAAAGCGATGTGACGGTCGAACATGAGGCAGATCGCCCCCATGGCCGATCCCGTCTCCGGATTGCCCGCCTCGGAGCGCAGCGGCAGCGCCAGCACCATGCGCACGTAACGGTCGTGCAAACGCATCGCCAGTTCCGGATCGCCGGTCTTCTCGGGCGCGTCCAACAGCACCATGCGCCCCGCGGACACCGCCATCAACGGCGGAAACACGTCCCGCAGCGCCGATTGCAGCAGATGGTCGCTCCGCCCCATCAGAGTGGCCAGATTGAGATCGTCGGGCGACGCCTGGGCGACCAGACGCAGATCGCCGTGCTGTTTCATATGCAGCAGCGACGCGTGATACACGCCCGGAAAACCGCACAGCGCATGACACACCTTGGCCGCCATCCTGTCGATATTGTCGATGGCGCCGATGGCGTGCTGCACGCCGCGCTGCAGACCCACCAAATCGCGCAGCTCGCGCTCCCTGTCGAAAAGGCGCTGCTGCGTTGCCGCGCCGGGATCGTCGGATATCGACAACGCCCGGCGCACGGCATGCCGCAGATCTTCATCGAGCACGGGGCAAATCAGATAGTCGAAGGAACCGAAAGCCATCAGCTCCGGCAGCCACGCGCACTGCTCATATCCGCACAACACGATCATCGGCGCGCCGGCGCGGTCGATGATCAACTGTCCGATCGCGGCCAGCCCGCCTGGACGCGCGTAGCCGTTCAAATCGAGCACCAGCAAGTCGGTGGGCTGGCGGGCCAACTCGGCGGCCATGTCGTCGATGGTGTCGACGATCACCAGCCGGGAGAACATCTCCCCACAGATCGCCTGGAAGTGCGCGCGCCGGTCGCGGCTGGGATTGAAATACGCGCCGACGCTGCCGGACCGGCCTGGATTCTCGGTCATTTTTGTTGCCCCTAGGTATTTCTATTCTTGTGCGGAACCGCTTCCTTCCAGTGTGCCACAAAACCGGGCGCTTGCACGGTCGGCCATCTACGCGCATGTGTGAAAAAGCGCACCGTCATTCTGGCGCTGGGCGCCAATACTGTTCCTTCGATGCACAAGGAGAGAATGATGACAAACAACGAAAACCGGGCCGATGCGGGCACCGCCAATCAACAGCGCGAGATCCAGCAACGGCAGGACCAGGCCGACCAGCAGAAGGAATCCGGCAGCCAGTCCGGCCAGCGCCAGGGGCCGGTGCAAACCACCGAACATGAGTACCCGGGCACGATGCCCTCGCAGCACCTGGAAAAGCCGGGGCTGGAGGCGCAGATGCAGCTCAAGCCGGAGTTCCTGGCGCCCGACTACGCCGGCAGCGGCAAACTCGCCGGCATGGTGGCCTTGATCACCGGCGGCGATTCCGGCATCGGCCGCGCCGTGGCGGTGCTGTACGCGCGCGAGGGCGCCGACGTCGCCATCGTCTATCTGGAAGAAGACCAGGACGCGAACGACACCAAACGCTATGTCGAGGCGGAGGGCCAGAGCTGCCTGCTGCTGCGCGGCGACGTGCGGGACGCCGCCTTCTGCCGCGACGCCGCCGAGCAGACGCACAAGCACTTCGGCCGGCTCGATATCCTGGTCAACAACGCCGCCTTCCAGGAACACGCGGAAAAAATCACCGACCTGACCGAGGAACGCTTCGACATGACGATGAAGACCAATGTCTACGGCTACTTCCACATGGCCAAGGCAGTGGTGCCGTACCTGAAACGCGGCGCTTCCATCATCAACACCGGATCGGTGGTGGGGCTGCAAGGCTCCAAGCACCTGCTGGACTACTCGACCACCAAGGGCGCGATCCACGCCTTTACGATGTCACTTGCCTCCAACCTGCTGGACCAGGGCATTCGCGTGAACGCGGTGGCGCCAGGACCGGTGTGGACGCCGCTCAACCCGGCCGACCAGTCGCCCGAGAAGATCGCCGAATTCGGCCAGGCCACCGACATGCGCCGCGCCGCGCAGCCGCAGGAGCTGTCGCCGGCCTACGTGTTCCTGGCCGCACCGTCGTGCTCCAGCTATATCAGCGGCATCGTATTGCCGGTGACCGGCTCCGTGGGGTCCTGAGCCATGGCCGCCCGCGCGTTGTGGAAAGGCGCCATCAGCTTCGGACTGGTGCACATTCCGGTCGAGTTGTATTCGGCGGTGCAAGCGCACGAGCTGGATTTGACGATGCTCGACCGCCGCGACTTTTCCCCCGTGGGCTACAAGCGCTATAACAAAAAAACCGGCAAGGACGTGACCTGGGACGACATCGTCAAAGGCTACGAGTACGAGGAGGACGAATATGTCGTCCTGTCGGACGAGGACCTGAAGCGCGCCAACGTCGAAGCCACGGGCACGATCGACATTCAGGCCTTCGTCGATGCGGCCGACGTGCCGCTCACGTATTACGAGCAGCCCTATTACCTGGCGCCATCCAAGGGCGGCGCCAAGGTCTATGCGCTGCTGCGCGAAACGCTGCGCAAGGCCGGCAAGATCGGCATCGCGACGGTGGTGATCCGCACCAAGCAGCACCTGTGCGCGCTGGTGTGCATCGACGACAAGATCGTGCTCAATACGCTGCGGTATGAGGCGGAGATCCGCGGCGCCGAGGAATTGAAGCTGCCGCCGGCGACCGCCAAGGCGGCCGGCATCAGCGACAAGGAGCTGCAGATGGCGCTGTCGCTGGTCGAGGGCATGAGCGAGGAATGGAAACCGGAGCAGTACCGCGACACCTACAAGGACGACGTGCTGGCGTTGGTGAAGAAAAAGGTCAAGGCGGGTCAGACCAAGACCATCACCGCCGCCGAGCCTGAAGACAAACCGGCCAAGGCGTCGAACGTGGTCGATCTGGTGGCGCTGCTGCAGGACAGCCTGGGCAAGCGGCCGGGCAAGGCTGGAACCAAAGCCGCCGCCAAACCGGCGGCGCGCAAGACGGCCTCCGCCAAGAAGACGCCGACGGCGGCCGCCAGGGCCAAGAGCACGGCCAAGTCATCGCCGTCGCGCAAGGCGGCATGACCGTAGCCACGCGACATCAAAAACCACTGATACACGTAGGGCGGATTAGGCGGAACGCCGTAATCGGCCAATGTATGCGCCGTCGAAACGCACGCGTTGGCGGATTACGCTACGCTAATCCGCCCTACGTGTCCCCGCGTTATATCAACTTCACGTTCCAGGCTTGAAATCAAGCATCTTCATTGCCGGCGCCAGCCCCTTGGCGGCCTTCGCGTATCCATCCCAAGGCGCATTGCCAACATCGAGCCGCGTATGCACCGTACCCACGGTCCAATGATCCCCGCCGGTCAGCTTATCCAACTCCTCCCAAGCCACCGGCACCGAAATCCCCAACCCCGGCCGCGCCCTCGCCGACCAGGCGCAAGCCGTCGTCGCTCCACGTCCATTACGCAAATAATCGATAAAGATCTTCCCGATACGATTACTAGGCCCGCTCTTGAGCACAAACCGCTCCGGAATATTCTGCGCCATATGCGCCACGATCGCCTGCGAAAACGCCTTAACGTCATCCCAGCCATACCCCGGTTTGATCGGCACCACCACGTGCAGGCCCTTGCCCCCGCTGGTCTTCAAGAACGCGGGCAACCCGAGATGATCGAGGAACGCGCGCATCAACTGCGCCGCCTCCTGCACCTGCTTCCACGTGACGTCCTTGCCGGGATCGAGATCGAACACCATCCGGTTCGGCTTCTCGTAGCTGGCGGCGCCGGCGTTCTGCGTATGCAGCTCCACCACGTTCCATTGCGCTGCCGACAGCAAGCCCTGCTCCGTCGACACCTCCAGCATTGGCGGATGATCCGGGTCCAACGCCTGCTTGAGACTCTTCACCCCCGGCAGCTTGTTGGTCTCCGCGTGCTTTTGGAAGAACAGCTCCCCGCCCACACCGGCCGGCGCCCGCACCAGCGATACCGGCCGGCCTTTCAGGTGCGGAAGCATCAGCGCGCCCACCAGCGCGTAGTAGCGCACCAGCGTGATCTTGGTGGCGCCGCTTTGTTTGTCGATCACGCGATCGGGATTGGTCACTTTCAGTGAGGCCGGCAGCTTGCCATGCACGGCGGTCGCGGTTTCCATGTCGGGTTTCTCCTTCTCCTGCAAGTGGGCCGGCAGCTCGCGCGTGATGGCGCTGGCTTTCTTATCCTTGCGCAGCCCTTTGAATACGGAATGACGAATCGAACCTGAGCGCGTCCATTCGCCAAAGGCCACCTCCGCCACAAGGGTGGGCTTAAGCCAGTGCGCCCGTTTGTCGATCTCTTTGTTCGGCACAAATGGGCTCTTATCGGCCGTCAGCTCATCCATTTTGGACTTCAGCTCCTTCAGCGAGGCGCCGTTAAAGCCGCTGCCGACATTGCCGGCGTATTGCAGCTTGCCGTCCTTGTCGTAAGTGCCCAGCAGCAGCGAACCGAAGCCGCTGCGCGAGCCTTGCGGGTCGGTGTAGCCCCCGATGACGAATTCCTGGCGTTGGCCGCATTTGAGCTTGATCCAGCTGCCGCCGCGCCGCGACGTATACGCGGAATCGCGGCGCTTGCCGATAATGCCCTCCAGCCCCATGCTGCAGGCGGCGGCGATCATGTCCTGGGGCGTGGCGTTCAGCGCGGCGCTATAGCGCACGGTGTCCGTGGCCTTCTTCGCCATCACCTTTTCGAGTATGGCACGGCGCTCCTCCAGCGGCATGTCGCGCAGATCCCGGCCGTCGTGGAACGGAATGTCGAAGATGAAGTAGACCATCTCGCCGGGGTGATTCTCGTCGAAGGCGTTTTGCAGCAGGCCGAAGTCGGGACGGCCGTCGTCGTCGTGGACGACGATCTCGCCGTCGTACCAACCCGAAGGCAGCTTCATTTTAGCGATGGCGTCGCGCAGCGGACGCATTTTGTGCGTCCAGTCGTTACCGTTTCGGGTGACCAGGCGGATGTCCGTGCCGTCCACGCGCGTGAGAATGCGGTAGCCGTCGAACTTGATCTCGAACAGCCAATCCTCCGGCGAGGACGGTGGCGCGTCGACCAGCGTAGCCAGTTGCGGCGTCAACGTCTCGGGCAGTTCGGCTTTCGGAGCGGCGGCCTTGGGTGCAGCCTTCGCTGCTGCCTTGGGCGCGGCTTTCGCGACGCCCTTCGCCACCTTCGCAGGCGCCGCTGCGGCGCCCCCGGGGAGCGGCAAGGCTTTCACGCTGTCGGGCATCTCATCGACCACGCTGAACTCCTCGGCCGGCCGCGCATAATCGTCCTTCTCTTTAATCAGCAGCCATGGCTCCTGCTTTTCGCCCTTGCCCTTCATCCGCACCAGCACCCACTTGCCGTGCATCTTATGGCCGGTCAGTTCGAATTTCAGATTGCCGGCGGCGAGCGCCTTGCGTGGATCGTCCAGCGGCTTCCAATAGCCCTTGTCCCAGATGATGACCTTCCCCGCCCCGTACTGCTTGGGCGGTATCGTCCCCTCGAAATCGTTGTACGAGATCGGGTGGTCCTCCACATGCACCGCCATGCGCTTGTCGTGCGTGTCGTAGCTCGGCCCCTTAGGCACGGCCCAACTCATCATGACGCCGTCGAGTTCCAGCCGGAAGTCGTAATGCAGCCGGCTGGCCCAATGCTTTTGAATGACGAACGTCAGCGTCTCGCCGCCCTCCTGGCCTCCTTCGGCCGGCTCGGGGGTGATCGCGAAGTTACGCTTGGCTTTATAGGTTTTCAGGGATTCGCTCATGACGCCAGCGTAGCCCCGGGCGGCCGCGCACTCTGTGCGCTGGCGAACATGTAAGCGATTGTAAAGGCCGTCAACGAGTGCGATCCGGCCCGCGTTTTCTGCTCAGTGACACGGGAATTGTCCCGGCCCTAAATCAAAACCTGAATGAGGATTTCATCATGAACAAACTTATCGCTACCCTGATCGCCGGCCTGTTTGCAACCGCAGCTTTTGCACAAACTCCTGCCACCACCCCGACCGCTCCAGCAGCTGCCAAAGCAGAGGCTAAAGAAACCAAAGCCGCCGTCAAAGCCGAAGCGAAAGAAACCAAAGCTGAAATCAAGGCCGACGCAAAAACCGCCAAGGTAGAAGCCGACGCGAAGAAAGACGTCGCCGTCGCCCACGCCGAAGCCAAAGCCGACAAGGCCGACGCCCACGCCAAGGCCACCAAGACCAAAGCCAAGGCACACGCCAAGGCCGCCAAGACCGAAGCAACCGATGGCGTGGCCGCTCCAGCCGTCGTGAAATAATCTTTATTCTGTAAGACGTAAAAAAAGCGGACCCGATTTGATTCGGGTCCGCTTTTTCCATGGGCGATCAGATTATTGCTGAGCGACCGCCGGTGCCGTTGGCGCGCCGGCTGTACCGCCGACGCTGTCCCAGCCGCCACCCAGTGCGCGGATCAGCGCCACGGTGGTCACCGCGCGCGTGCCGCGCAACTGCACGGCGGTGCGTTCCACCGCCGCCAGGTTGCGCTGCGCGTCCAGCAGATCGAGATAGCTCGAACGACCGGCCGTATACAGCTTCTGCGCCAGGTCGGCGGAACGGCGCGCCGACACCAGCGCCGCTTCCATCTGCGCGGTCTGACCAGCGAGGATGCGCAGGCCGGCCAGGTTGTCTTCCACCTCGGCGAAGGCCACCAGCACGCTCTGGCGATACGTACCGACCGACTCCTCCAGCGCCGCTTCGCTGCGCAGGATGTTGTTCTTGTTGCGGCCACCGTCGATGATAGGCATCGACATCAGCGCGCCAAGCACCCACGAACGGCTGCTCCACTTGAACACTTCGGCCACGGTGTCGGCCGACGAGCCGCCACCGCTCGCGCTCAACGTCAGCGCCGGGAACATGGCCGATCGGGCCACGCCGATGCGGGCGTTGGACGCCTCCATCGTGCGCTGCGCGGCGGCGATGTCCGGGCGGCGTTCCAGCAGCGACGATGGCATGCCGGCCGGGATCACCGGCAGCAGCGCCGTGTCCAGCAAAGGCGAAACGCCGGCCGTGTAGCTGGCCGCCGGTTTGCCCAGCAGGACCGCCAGCGCATGCTCGGTCGTCACGCGCTGACGCTGCAGGCCGATGAACTCGGAGCGCGTCGTCGCCAGTTCGGTCTTGGCGCGCGCCAGATCGAATTCGCCGATGTCGCCCAGGTCGAAACGACGCTGATTGACCTTGACGTCCTCCTCGCGCGTCTGCACCGTGCGGTTCAGCGTTTCGAGTTCGGCATCGGTGGCGCGCAGACGGAAGTAGGTCTGCGCCACGTCGGCTTGCACCGACAACAGCACCGAGCGGTAGGTCGCCTCGATCGAGGCGGCGTCGCTGCGGGCGGCGCTGACGTTCGACGATACGCGGCCGAACAGATCGACCTCGTAGCTGGCCGTCAGATTGGCGCTAAACAGTTTGCCCGGCGCGACATCGGTGCCTTGCGGCAGGCCGAGCGAGGTCGCCGACTGGCGCTGACGCTGGGCGCCGGCGTTGACGCCGACCTGCGGAATGCGGTCCGCTTCGGCCACGCCGGCGATGGCGCGGGCCTGCTTGACGCGGGCCGCCGCCACCGACAGGTTGGCGTTGGCGCGTGTCGCCTCGGCGATCAGCTCATTGAGGGCCGGATCGTTGAAGGCCAGCCACCACTCGCCGCGCGGTTGCGCCTCGGCGGCCTGCGCCTGTTTCCAGGTGCTGCCGTCGGCGGCGGTTTTCACCGCCACCGAGACGTCGGCGGCGGTCGGCGTTTGCGATTCCTTAAAGGCCGTGGGCACTTCCACCGCCGGCTGTTTGAATTCCGGCGCGGCGCATGCCGTCATCAGCAACGCTGCCAGCACCGGCGCCACACCTTTGGCGATCATTTGCAGCTTGTTCATATTAGTGGGTCCCTTCCAGTTTGACCACCGCGCCGTCGCCGGCGACGGCAGGTTTTTTCTCCAGGCGGATCGCCAGGTTACGCAGCAGGACGTAGAACACGGGCGTCAGGAACAGGCCGAAGAAGGTCACGCCCAGCATGCCAGCGAACACCGCCACACCCATCGCATGACGCATCTCCGAACCGGCGCCGCTCGAGAACACCAGTGGCAGCACGCCCATGATGAATGCGATCGACGTCATCAGAATCGGACGCAGACGCAGGCGGCAAGCTTCCAGCGCCGCTTCGACGACGGTACGACCCTGGTGCTCCAGTTCACGGGCGAATTCCACAATCAGAATCGCGTTCTTGGACGCCAACCCGACCAGCACGAACAGCGCGATCTGCGTGAAGACGTTGTTGTCGCCAGCGGTCAGCTTGACGCCGATCAGCGCGCACAGGATCGACATAGGCACGATCAGGATCACGGCCAGCGGAAGGGTCCAGCTTTCGTATTGGGCGGCCAGCACCAGGAACACCAGCAATACGCACAGCGGGAACACGTAAATCATCGTGTTACCGGACAGGATGTCCTGGTACACCAGTTCCGTCCACTCGTAGCCGATACCCTTCGGCAGGACCTCTTCGACGATCTTGGTCATTTCAGCCTGCGCTTCGCCAGACGACACGCCGGGAGCCGGTGCGCCGTTGATTTCGGCCGCGACGAAGGCGTTGTAGCGTTGTACGCGGTCCGGGCCATAGGTGTCCTTGACGCGCATCAGCGACGACAGCGGAATCATCTCGCCCTTATCGTTACGCACCTTGAGCTGTGCGATGTCTTCAGCGTGCGACCGGAACTGCTGGTCGGCCTGGACGCGCACCTGATAGGTACGGCCGAACTGATTGAAGTCGTTCACATACAGCGAACCCAGATTGATCTGCAAGGTCTGGTAAATCGTCTGCAGCGGGATGCCCAGCTGCTTGGCCTTGACGCGATCGACGTCGGCGAACAGTTGCGGCACGTTGATCTGGTAGCCCGAGAAGACGCCGGCCAGTTTCGGATTGGTGGCCGCTTTCGCCTGAACCGCCTGAACAGCCTTGTACAGCGCGTCGTAGCCCTGGTTCTCGCGGTCCTGCAACATCAGCTTGAAACCGCCGGTGGTACCGAGGCCGTTGACCGGCGGCGGTGGCAGCACCATCACGAACGCGCCTTCGATCGAACCCATACGCTTGTTCATTTCAGCGGCGATGCCTTCTGCCGACTGCTCCTTGCCGTGACGCTTGTCGAAGGCGCTCAGGCCGACGAAAACGATGCCGGCGTTCGGCGCGTTGGTGAAGCCGTTGATCGACAGGCCGGGGAAAGCGATCGAGTTGTCGATGCCCGGGATGTCCTTGGCAATGTCCGACATCTTACGGATCACGGCGTCGGTGCGGTCCAGCGAGGCGGCGTCCGGCAACTGGGCGAAGCCGATCAGGTACTGCTTGTCCTGCGCCGGAACGAAGCCCGGTGGCACCAGTTTGAACATGAAGCCTGCCGCGACGGCCAGCACCGCGTAGACCACCAGCGAACCGCCCTTGCGCTTCAAGACACCGGTCACGCCCTTTTCATAACGATCGGAGGCGCGGTTGAAGAAGCGGTTGAACCAGCCGAAGAAACGGCCGAACACCTTGTCCATGCCACGGGTCAGCGCGTCTTTCGGCGCGTCGTGCGGTTTGAGCAGCGCGGCGGCCAGCGCCGGGGCCAGGGTCAGCGAGCTGAATGCCGAGATCACGGTCGAAATGGCGATGGTCAGCGCGAACTGCTTGTAGAACTGGCCGGACAGGCCCGATACGAAAGCGATCGGCACGAACACGGCGCACAGCACCAGGGCGATGGCGATAATCGGACCGCTCACCTCTTTCATCGCCTGGATGGTCGCCTCACGCGGCGCCAGGCCGTCGTGGATGTTACGTTCGACGTTTTCCACCACAACGATCGCATCATCGACCACGATACCGATGGCCAGTACGAGGCCGAACAGCGACAGCGTGTTGATCGAGAAGCCAAAGGCCAGCATCACGGCGAAGGTACCGACCACCGAGACGGGAACGGCCAGCAGCGGAATGACCGATGCGCGCCAGGTTTGCAGGAAGATGATCACCACCAGCGCCACCAGGATGATCGCTTCGACCAAAGTGTGGATCACGGAGCGGATCGACTCCCGCACGAATTGGGTCGGGTCGTATACGATGTCGTAAGCGACGCCTTCCGGGAAATCTTTCGACAGGCGTTCCATGGTCGATCGCACGTCGGCCGACAGCTGCAAGGCGTTGGCGTTAGGTGCTTCGAAAATTGGAATCGCGGCGGCCGATTTATTGTTCAGCAGCGAGCGCAAAGCGTACGAGTTCGAGCCCATTTCCAGGCGCGCCACATCGCGCAGACGCGTCACGGCGCCGTCGCTATTGGTCTTGACGACGATGTCGCCAAACTCTTCTTCGCTTTGCAGGCGGCCGTGCGTATTGACGGTCAGCTGGAAGTCGGCACCCTTGCTCGGGCCCTGGCCGATCACACCGGCCGCCACTTGCACGTTCTGCTCGCGGATCGAATCGACGATATCGCCGGCGGTCAGGTTGCGCTGCGCGACCTTTTGCGGATCGAGCCAGACGCGCATCGAATAGTCGCCGGCGCCGAACAGCTGCACCTCGCCCATGCCTGGCAGGCGGGCCAGCTGGTCCTTGACGTTCAACACCGCGTAGTTACGCAGATACAGGTCGTCGTAACGGCCGTTCGGCGACGACAGGTGGACCACCATGGTCAGGTTGGGCGACGACTTGACGGTCGTCACACCGATCTGGCGCACCTCTTCCGGCAGACGCGGAAGCGCGCGCTGGACGCGGTTCTGCACCTGCGTTTCGGCCTGCTCGACGTTGGTGCCGATCTTGAAGGTGACGGTCAGCGCCAGCGCGCCGTCCGAGGTGTTTTGCGAGGACATGTAGAGCATGTTCTCGACGCCGTTGATCTGTTCCTCAAGCGGCGCGGCCACGGTTTCGGCGATGATCTTCGGATTCGCGCCCGGATATTGCGCGCGCACCACCACCGATGGCGGCACCACGTCCGGATACTCCGAGATCGGCAGCTTGAAGATCGATATCAAGCCGGCGACGAAGATAATGATCGACAGTACAGCCGCGAAAATCGGCTTGTCGACAAAAAATCGTGAGATGTTCATATTCTTATTCCTTGGAGGTGCCGGCCTTGGTGTCGGCGACGGCTGCTACTTTTTCATCTTTTTTGGCGTCGGGCTTCGACTCCGGCTTGGCCACGTTGGCGGCCAGCGGATCGGAATCCATCGCCACCACGGTCGGCGTGATCGGCGCGCCGGGACGCACGCGCTGCAGGCCGTTGACGACGATCTTGTCGCCAGCTTTCAGGCCTTCACGCACCACGCGCAGGCCATCGACCTGTGGGCCCAGCGTAACGGCGCGGTACTCGGCCTTGTTGCCGGCGCCGACCACGAACACGAACTTGCGGCTTTGATCGGTGCTGACGGCGCGCTCGTTGATCAACAGCGTAGGCTTGGCGCCGGTGGTGCCGGCCAGCTGCACGCGGGCGAACAGGCCGGGAACCAGGGTGCCGTCCTTGTTGGCCAAGGTTGCGCGCATGCGCACCGAACCGCTGCGCGGATCGAGCTGGTTGTCGACGAATTCCAGTTTGCCCTCGTGCGGGAAGCCGGTTTCGTTGGCCAGGCCGATCTTGACGATCGCCGGTTCGCCCTTGTGGGCGGCGGCGCCGACGCGCAGGTAGGTATCTTCGTCGCCGTCGAAGGAGGCGTAGATGTTTTCCAGCGAGACCACGGAGGTCAGCACGGCCGACGCGTCGACCAGGTTGCCGAGCGTGATTTCAGCTTTCGACACGCGGCCGTTGATCGGCGATTCGACGCGGGTGTAGGCCAGATTGAGCTTGGCCGCCTCGTACTGCGCCTGCGCCGCGCGGGCATCGGCATCGAGCTGCTTCTGGTTCGAAGCGCGTTCGTCGTATTCGCGCTGGGCAATGGCTTTATCGGCCAGCAGTTTTTCGGCGCGGTTCAGTTCCAGCTTTGCCAGTTCGGCCTTGGCGCGCGCGGAGCCGGCGGCGGCCTCGGCACGATTGGCTTCGGCCTGGTAAGGGCGCGCGTCGATGACGAACAACACATCGCCTTTCTTGACCTGGCTGCCCGGCTTGAAGTTGATCGCGGTGATGAAACCGCCGACGCGCGGACGGATCTGCACCTGCTCGACGGCCTCCAGACGACCCGAGAACTCCTGCGTCTCGGTGATGGTTTTCTCGACCACGGTGGCCGCCGAAATCGGTGGCCCGCCACCCGCCGCGGCAGGCGATTCCGTCTTGCCCGTCGCATCGTCGCAACCAGTTAGGCCGAAAGCGGCCAGTCCCGCCAGCGCCATAGCGGCGGCCAGCGGCCGGGCTACAGCGGTGAATTGTTTAATGTTTTTCATTTTTATCCCTTTGTGCATGAAAATAATTAATAGAAATGGCGGCACCGGCTGCCTCAACAAAAATCGAGAAAACACGGTACTAGCGCCCCGCCGGCAAGCCAGTGGGGACGTGACTACAGATACTGCAAATGGTTAGGGTGCTGTCCCTAATGAGCTATGAAGCTGGCGGCGTCTCGGACCGTTCCAGGTTGGTGACAAAGCTGGCGATTTCTCCAAGGGCTGCGCATTTACACGCGCAGTCGTTGCGGGCCCCCGGATCTTGCAGGGGCTGCGGCGCCATCCTGATGACGGTGGTTTTGACACCGCACGAAATCAGCTTGGCCCCGTATTGTTCCGCCTCGTCGCGCAGCGGATCGTCCTCGGACGACAAGATCAGCGCGGGGGGCAGGTTTTTCAAACGACTCGATTGCAGCGGCGACGCGTAAGGGTGCGTGCGGTCGGCGGCGTTGGGCAGGTAGCCACGGTAGGCCGCCGCGCAGGCGTCGGCCACGTCCAGCAACTCCGGCGCCTGCTGCATCTCGCGCATCGAACAAGTGGTCAGGCCCGGGTCCAGCATCGGCATGATCAGGATCTGGCCGGTCAGCGCCGGGCCGCCACGGTCGCGCGACATCAACGCGCACACCGCCGCCAGATTGGCGCCGGCCTCGATACCGGCCACCATCAGCTGCTTGCCGGTCCAGCCGATTTTGCCCTTGTTCTTTTTGGCCCAGATCAGCACCGCGTGGGCGTCTTCCACCGCCGCCGGGAACGGGCGCACGCATGCCAGCGTGTAGCCGGAGGCCAGCACCGCCATGCCGGGATGGTCGTCGGCCAGGTGGCGCAGGAAGCTGTCCGCGTCTTCCAGGTCGCCGCCTACGAAACCGCCGGCGTGGAAGAACACCGTCAGCGTATCGCGCTTGGCAGCGTCGCCGCTGGTGTACAGGCGTGCCGGCAGCGGGCCTTCGGCGCCGCGTACTTCCAGGCTGCGGATCTTCAGCCGATCCGACAGCTCCGGCAGCGCTTCGTCCTGTGGCTTGATGGTCACTGCTGCACCGTGCCAGTCGCGTCGGCCGACATCAGCGACGTGTCGGCGCAGGCCAGCACGTCGCCACTGGCCACTTCGGTCAGGGCACGAACGCCGCTCACTTCGGCCTTGGCCGTCTGCAAGTAGGCATCGGTATAGACGACGCCCGCCAGCGCGAACGATGTGAGCGCGATCGCAACCGTTGCAAAAATTCCGTCCCGATATTTCATGATGATTCCCTCCCGCGTGGTGTAACAACTTGCCTCTGCCCCGGAACAGCCCATGCTTTCCTTGGTGCAGTACAGCAATCTTAAACTTGTTCTACAATCCGATAAATAGCCTAAAGTTGAATTGATTGTTCAGGATTCCGAACAATGGAGCGAATAGATGAATAAACTGCAAGCGATGGAAGTGTTTGTGAACGTGGTCGACTCCGGCGGCTTCACGCGCGCGGCCGAAATCATGCAACTGCCCAAGGCCACGGTCTCGACCCTGATCCAGTCGCTGGAGGCGTCGCTAGCGGTCAAGTTGCTGCACCGGACCACGCGCCACGTCAGCGTCACGGCCGACGGCGCCGCCTATTACGAGCGGTGCCTGCGCATTTTATCGGACGTGCGCGACGCCGAGGAATCGCTATCGCGCACGCGATTGAGCCCCAGCGGACGGCTGCGGGTCGACGTCCCCACCGGGCTGGCCGCCAGCGTGCTGGTGCCGGCGCTGCCGGACTTCTTCACCCGCTATCCGGACATCCAGATGGAGATGGGCTGCAGCGACCGCGCCGTCGACCTGGTCGAGGAAGGCGTCGATTGCGCGGTGCGCGCCGGCCAGTTGGTCGATTCGAGCCTGATCGCGCGGCGCGTCGGCATTCTGCACTTCGTCACCTGCGCGGCGCCATCGTATCTGGACCGCTATGGCCGCCCTTCCCACCCGGACGAATTGACGCGCCACCTGTGCGTTAACTATTTCTCATCGAAGACCGGTAAAATCGTCGGCTGGGATTTCTCGCGCGGCGCAGAACGGGTGCAGGTCGCGCTACCCGGCCACATCGCCCTTAACGACACCACCGCCTACACGGCGGCGGGGCTGGCGGGGCTGGGCATTGTGCAGATGCCGAATTTTTTGCTCGAACCGCTGCTCGCCGACGGCACCTTCGAACAGGTGCTGCCGGAATGGAGCTCCGATTCGATACCGGTGCACCTGGTCTACCCGCAAAACCGCCACCTGTCGGCCAAGGTGCGGGTGTTCGTCGAATGGGTCGCCGAACTGTTCTCCAATCACCCAGGCATGCGCCTGCCGAAGGCACCACCACCGGCGGCGCGCGCCACATCCTATGAGGTAGCCCTATGACCGACTCTACGACCGACCTTCACCGCATCGTTTTCCTCGACCGCGACAGCGTCATCGCCAACGTCCGCAAGCCATCCTTCGCGCACGAGTGGAAGGAATACCCGGCCACCAAGGCGGCCGACGCGATGCAAAGACTGCGCGATGCGCGCGCCACCATTGCCATCACCAACAAGGTGCCGTTGCGCGCCGACGATCTGGCGCAACTGCCGGACCTGAAGATGATCGCGGTGGCCGCCACCGGCACCGACATCGTCGACCTGCAGGCCTGCCGCGAGCGCGGCATCGTCGTCTCCAACATCCGCAACTACGCGGTGCACACGCTGCCAGAGCACACCTTCGCGCTGATCCTGGCGCTGCGCCGCCAACTGGTGGCCTACCGCGAGGACATCGAAGCGGGCCTGTGGCAAAAGTCGGAGCGATTCTGCCTGTTCGGCCATCCGATCTCCGACCTGGCCGGCAGCCGCCTTGGCCTTGCCGGCTATGGCGCGCTGGGTAAATCGGTGGCGCGGATCGCGCGCGCGTTCGGCATGGAGGTGGTGGTGTTCAACCGCTCGCCGGTGACGGACGAAGGCATCAAGCAGGTGTCGTGGGACGAGCTGCTGGAGACGTCGGATGTCCTCAGCCTTCACCTGCCGCTCAACGACAAGACGCGCAACATCATCTGCGCCAAGGAATTGATACGCATGAAAAGCTCGGCGCTGCTGATCAACACCGCGCGCGGCGGCCTGGTGGACGAAGTGGCGCTGGCCGACGCGCTGCGCACCGGCGTGATTGGCGGCGCCGGCTTCGACGTGCTGACAAAGGAGCCGCCGCCGGAGGACAACGTGCTGCTCAACCTGCGGCTGCCGAACTTCATCCTCACGCCGCATTCGGCATGGGCCAGTTCGCAAGCGATGCAGGTGCTGGCGGATCAACTGATCGACAACGTCGAAGCCTGGCAGGCCGGCACGCCAAATAACGTGGTGGGCTAAAGCCACTGATCCCATAAGAATATCCAAGGATGCCACTTCTGATGAATCAAGCCTTCACAATTTCGGTGCCGCACCTTCGCACAGAGCGGCTTACGCTCCGTGAATATCGTGTGGAAGACTTCGAGTTATTTGCAGACCATTTGTCGAATGCTGAAAGTTCAGCCCATTTGGGCTCGGCAGACCGCGCGACCGCTTGGCGCATCTTCAGTTCACATGCTGGATTATGGCTGCTGAGCGGCGCTGGTTGGTGGTCGATAGAAGATCGGCAGACGGGGCAGCTGGTTGGGAGCGTGGGAGCGTTCTTCCGCGACGAATCAACCGTGATCGAGATGGGGTGGAATACTTATCGGGCATTCTGGGGGAAAGGAATTGCGAACGAGGCCGCTGCGGCAGTCCTGGATTATGCGTTCGAGGTGCGTCATGAGCCCAAGGTTCGGGCGCTGATCGCTTCCGGGAATGAATCGTCGCGCCGCGTTGCCGAACGCTTGGGAATGACGTACGAAATGGAAACTGAGCTGCACGGCAAGCGAATCGATAGTTACATGCGTGAGCGTACTTGAAGCTGCCGCGATCAGCGACATGCCGAGTTCGGCTTCCGGCCCGGTTGCAGACGTTCGTGGTCCTCAATCACACTGACCTAAACTAAAAGCCGCATTGGCCCCACGCGTCCCTTACCCCAATCTTCGACCGACTCGCCGCAATATATGCACGGGTCGCCGCAATTGACTCGACCGCCGCCAAGCCATCACCTAAGGTCAAGGCTTCCCTGCTTCCGGACCTTCCATGCGTGTATTGCTTACTATTAGTTGGGTGATTGAAACGCTACAATTGCAGAATTGCATTTCTGGAAACCCCGCGTGAAAGTCGAAACCCCTTTGCTCGTTCCCGTGCTGGCCGCACTGCCGGTATCAGCCTGCATGGTCATTCTGGGCCTGCCCGCGGTCAGTGATCACTATATCGTAGCCTTTCGTACGCTGTTCCTGGTCGCCTGCCTGCTATGGCTTATTCCGCTGACGCTGCTTCAGCGGGCCATGTGGCGTCGCGATTGGTCCTGGCTGCGCATGGGATCGATACTGCTGGCGACCACCTATGCCATGGCGATTACGAACGCTTTTCTGGGTCAGAGCTTTGGGATCGCGATCGGACGGGAAACGGGCTACCAATGGAAATATCTGGCACGGGGCCTGGATAGCTGCTGGCTGGCGCTGGTCGCGTTCTGCGCGGCCCATGCGGTGGCGGCCTATTACCTGTCTCTGCAACAGGTCCGGCTGCATCTGGCCCAGGCGCAAAGCGCGGCCCGCGACGCCGAGTTGCGCGCGCTGCGCCTGCAGGTCAATCCTCACTTCCTGTTCAACTCGCTTAACGCGATCTCAGCGCTGGTGTCGGCCCAGTCCAACCGTGAAGCCAATCGCATGCTCGCGTGCGTGGCCGACTTCCTGCGCGCTACGCTGGCGCATGATGGCCGCCACGAGCATGCGCTGGCCGATGAACTGGCGCTGCTCGACGCCTACCTGGCCATCGAAAAAGCACGCCTCGGCGAGCGCCTGCGCCTGACGATGAAAACCGGCCCCGACTTGCTGGACAGCGTCGTGCCTTACCTGATGCTGCAGCCGCTGGTCGAGAATGCCATTCGCCACGGCATCGCGCCGCTGGCCGCGCCCGGCCAGCTCGATATTCTGGTCGAGCGCGCCGGCACGCGCCTGCTCATCGGCGTGCGGAACGACGGCCAGCCGTCGGCGCAAAAGGATAGCGGCATCGGCCTGGCCAACGTCCGGGAACGCCTGCGCCACCTATACGGCGCGGAACAAGAGGTGGATGCAGGTTGGCGTCCGGACGGCCGCTTCCACGTGCAGATTTCCATGCCGCTGCGCGGCGCCGAGGTGGCGGCATGAAAATCAGGGTGGTGATCGTCGACGACGAGCCGCTGGCCAGACTGGCGGTCAAGGTCAGGCTGGCGCAGCGCGGCGCCTTTGAGCTGGTGGGAGAATTCGGTGATGGCGACAGCGCTTATCAAGGGATTGTGACGCTGAAGCCTGACCTGGCGTTCGTCGACGTCGAGATGCCGGGCAAGAGTGGACTCGACGTGCTGGCCGCCCTGCCGCCTGCGCAACGGCCGATGACCATCCTGCTCACCGCGTATGAGAGCTTCGCCCTGCAAGCGTTCGAACTGGCCGTCCTCGATTACCTGCTCAAGCCGGTCGATGACGAGCGCTTCGACGAAGCCCTGGACCGCGCGCAGCAGGCGTTCCCCTACCGCTGCCAAAGTCGTGCCGCGGCACCGGCGGCAACGGCAATGCGCAGCTTCAGCGTGCGTGTGGGATCGCGCACGGTGCTGGTGCCGGTGGCCGACGTCGAGCGCATCGAGGCCGACGGCGACTACGCCTCCCTGCATGCGAACGGCAAGACCTGGCTGGTGCGGGAACGCCTGCACAACCTGGCCATGCAGCTCGATCCGCGCCAGTTCCACCGCGTGCACCGCTCGTCCATCGTGCGGCTGGACATGATCGCCGAACTGCGTTCCCTGACCAACCGCGACGCCATGCTGCGCCTGCGCGACGGCAGTGTGCTGCGCGCCAGCCGCTCCTACGTGCCGGCGCTGACGGAGGCGCTGCAACACCTCAACGCAAAAACCGATTCGTAGTCCAACCTGGGGGAATGTATGTTAGGTAGCAGGAAGCTTGTTTCAGCGGTCGTGTTGGGCGCGCTGTGGTCGTTGCCCGCCCTGGCGGCGGAGGACACGGCGTTGAGTGCGTCCGATCGCGCCGCAATCGTGCAGACGCTGGCGGCAAAAATTAAAGCAAATTACATCGATTCAACGCGGGCCGAACAGGTGGGCAGTGCGATCATCAGGAAAAATGCCGAAGGAGGTTATGCGGCCGCCGCCAGCGCAACGGCATTCAGTGCGGCGCTGAAGAAGGACTTGCGCGAATTCAGCGGCGACATGCATTTCAGCGCGGGGCGTTACGAGGGCTTCAGTGAGCCCAGCGCGACCGAGGAGCCGCCGAGCCGCGCCCAGATAGAGGAACGGCGCGCCGCTACCGCGCGGCGCGGCTACGGCATCGAGAAGATCGAACGCCTTCCCGGCAACGTCGGCTATATCGAGTTGCGCGGCTTCGCGGGAGCGCACTTCATCGGCCCGGCGTACACGGCGGCGATGTCGCTCCTGGCGGGCACCGATGCGCTGATCCTCGACCTGCGCCGCAACGGCGGCGGCAGCACGGATAGCGTGGCTTATCTGATGAGCCATTTCTTCCCGGTGGGCGAGGTGCTCCACCTGATCGATATCTATGAGCGCCCGACCGGCACGACGCAGCAGATCTGGACCGTGCCGACGGTAACACAGCGTTACGACAAGCCCGTATATGTGCTGATCTCGGCTCGGACAGGTTCCGCCGCCGAGGACTGCGCCTACGACTTCCAGGTGCTGAAGCGCGGCACCCTGGTCGGTGAAACCACCATCGGCGCTTCCAACCCCAATAGTTGGTACAGCTTGGGACACGACATCGCGGTCTCGATCCCGACGTCGCGCATGATCAACTTCGTCACTAAAACCAACTGGGAGCATGTCGGCGTGAAACCGGACGTCGAAGTGCCAGCAGCGCAGGCGTTGCAGGCGGCGCATGTCGCCATCCTGCGCAACCTGGTGTCATCCGCAAAGGAGGGCAACGAGCGCAAGGAACTGCAACGCCTTCTCGCCATGGTGGAGAAGGGAGAAACCGAGAAGCCCGTCTATACCCGCAGTGGGGAGCGTTAATCGATCCGCCTTGCTCTCCTCGAAGCCGTCAGGAACGGCGGCTTCCGACACGACTTTTTTTGCGGTTCTCCCTTGTGCCGGCGATCCAAAGAGAAGGCTCCTGGAATGTGTAAGCCGAATGAATATCCGGCTTCGCCTCAAGTGCTGTGTTGGGCCTGGAGCGGCTTACGGCCATCGGCACGCCGTCAATTCAGACAATTGTGTCTTCTAATGCGAACGGCTGCGTTTGATTAAGCATCCGTGGGCTTATGTTTGCCCCATTCGCTCATCAAACTGGCGAAGATAATCATCGCGGCGCCTAACCCTGCCAGTGCGGGGATGTGTTCTCCCGCTAGCAAGCCAACTAGCCCGGCCCAAACGGGTTCCCCGGCGTAGATCAGCGTTGCCTTCGTAGCACTAACCTGACGCTGCGCCCAGTTCATCACGTACTGGATTGCTGCACTAGCCGCGCCTAAAGCCAGCGCGCATAAAACGAACAACGGTGCGAATCCAGGGAGACTTTCACCGACCACAGGCATCGCCACGAAGGACAACAACGAAGCTACTGCTAACTGTGTCACCGTAACGCGAGCGATGTTGACGCGTTGAGCAAAGTGGCCTATCAGGATAATCTCAGCCGATATCGCCAATGCACCGAGTGCAGTTAGCATTTCACCATACCCGAAGCCGCCACGGATTCCTTCTGGCCCTGCGAGGCATGCCAGCCCAGCAAACGAAATAGCCGCGCCAGCCAGTGCTGCCACATGAGGTTGCTGGCGTTGGAACAGCCATTGCAACATGGGCACCATCGGCACATAAAAGGCAGTTATGAAGGCGGATTTGCTACTAGTGATGTATTGCAGACCAAGCGTTTGCAACGAGTACCCAGCGAAAATACAAGAGCCGATGGCGATGCCCGCGCCCAGCTCTAGGGAGCTGAAGCCGCGCAGGTGGCGACGACTCAGGATCGCCGCGATGATGGCCGCAATAGCGAAGCGGGTGCCGACAAAGGCAAGAGGACCAGAGGTATGGACAGCGGTCTGTACGATTAAGAAGGTGCCGCCCCAGATCATCGTGACAATGACCAGCGACAGCTCGGCCCAACGGGAGTGATTAAATTTCATGGTAAGATATGCGCAAAATATTTCTCATATTATGGTGCGCAATATAATGCACAGTCAAGAAAATTCGTCTCCAGCGCTTGCGCATGCGGCAGAAAACGTGCGCCGTTACCGGTTGCAGCAAGGGTTAAGCCAAGACGAGTTGGCCAAACGCTCGGGCTTAAGTCGGCGCATGATCAACGGTCTAGAGGCAGGTAGCGCAAATATCAGCTTGTCGAATTTGGACGCGATTGCATTGACGTTGGGCGTTCGCTTTGTGGACTTGGTGCGTGCCCCTAACGCCGATAACAGAGACATGCGCAATGTGATGTGGCGGGGTGCTGGGGCCGAGAGCCAAGCAATTTTGCTGGGCGCGACGGCTGCCGCCAATATGGTGGAGTTGTGGACTTGGACCTTGCATGCCGGCGACCGCTACGACGCCCAGCCGGACATGCAGGGTTTTTCAGAAATGATCGTCGTCACCGAAGGCACGCTCCACATCGTCTTTGAGCACGAGACGAAACATCTGAATGTCGGTGAATTTGCCATCTTTAGCAGTTCCCAACACTATGCTTACGTTAACCCGGAGACTGTACGCACGCGTTTCATCCGCAACGTCATTAGTTGAACTAATGTACGCTAATACAGCTAATACCGAACTTATCTTTAGATTGTGTTTCACTACACTTGTAGTTGCGCAGCCAAGGGGCCCTGGCCGTTAGAGATTTATTCCATCTTGATCTGAACTTTTAGCCATTCCATATGCTGCTCGATATGGTCCACCAACTCCAGATTCGCAGCAATGGTACACGCCTCCAGTCGATTCTCTTCTTGCTGGCGCATGTCCTTTAATGCCTTTAAGCGATCGCACCATGACCTTAACCGTCGCTGTTCTGGTGTAGGAGACGCCCAAGGCTACGGCTGCATCTTTGCGCAATACCTGGCGATCAAGGCCACATCGATCGCATCATTTTTGTTCCGTACCAGTTCGCTCTGACCATATCCTTTGATACGGGCTGGATTAACTATGCTTACGAGAGGAATTCGCAACTGACTTCTTGCGTACCATTCCTTTGAAGATCATAGCTAAGTCCAACTTATGTTTGCCGACATCTATTCCGATGGCAGTAAGTTCCTTGTCCATGGCTTTCCCTCCTCGTATGCAGGCTTACGCGAGGTGCGTTAGCCTCAGATACTGTCCGGACTTTTAGATGGAAATGGGCAAGGGCACCGATCTGACAAGCAGAGTCGAACCCTAAGGTCAAGTTCTGTGTCACCTTACCCAGCCGCGCCATCTGGGAAACACGATACCACTGGATCGGCAACTTCAATATACGAGGTCAAGTATGCGCCAGCGCAGATTAGCGAAGCGGAATCTTCCCCAAGCTCCGCCAACCGCTAATCATCCAGCCCCTTCCCGCTCAAAATATCGGGAATGGCCTTCAACACCCGCGCGGTACGCGTCTTCGACTGCTTGGCCGACGAAAAGTGTAGAAGGTAGGCCCGCCTGCGGCCGGGCGTCAACGCCTCGAAAGCGGTTTTCAGATCCAGCATCTCATCAAGCTTGGCCTGGAACTCCTCCGGCACGGAAAACTCCTCGGTCTTCTTCAACTCGACCTTCAGCCCAGACTTCTCCACCTTCACCGCTTCCGCGATATACGCCTTCAAAACGGCCTTCAGCTTGCGGATTTCCTCGACGTTCTTGAAGCGCACCTGTCGCGCCGCCTGCACGTTGTCGGTCTGCTGGATCAGGATGCCCTTGGCATCCTTCAGCAACGCCCCCTTGAAAAACAGCAGCGCGCAATACTCCTTGAACGAGTGGATCAACACCACGTTCCGTCCCTCCAGCGTGTAGCACGGCACGCCCCACTTCAAATCCTCACCAAGGCCGCCATCGAGACAAACCGCCCGCAGCTCACGCACCTCGTCCACCCAGTTCTTCAGCCGTTCAACATAGGCATCGACTTTAGGATTCAGGGCGTGTTCTGTCATGGCTCGCCTCTCAATAGGTTCTGGGAAGAAGAATGTTACGGTCGACATGCTGCAGATCGCGCAGTCCGCAGAAAGCCATCGTCAGATCGGCCTCGTTGCGGATGATCTCCAGACATTTGCTCACGCCCTGCTCGCCCATCGCACCCAGTCCATACAGGAACGGACGCCCAATATAGACGCCTTTCGCGCCCAGCGCCACCGCCTTAATCACGTCCTGGCCGGAGCGGATGCCGCCGTCCATGTGCACCTCGATCTGCTTGCCGACCGCCTCGACGATCGCGGGCAGCGCGCCGATCGACGATTGCGCGCCGTCGAGCTGGCGCCCGCCATGGTTGGAGACGATCAGCGCGTCGGCGCCACTGTCAACGGCCAGGCGCGCATCCTCCGCATCCATGATGCCCTTGATGATCAACTTGCCGCCCCAGCGCTGCTTGATCCACTCGACGTCCTTCCACGACAGGCTCAAATCGAACTGCTGGCTGGTCCACGACGACAGCGACGACATGTCCGACACCGATGTCGCGTGCCCGACGATATTGCCGAAGCTGCGGCGCTTGGTGCCCAGCATGCCGAAACACCAGCGCGGCTTGGTGGCCAGGTTGATCATGTTGGCGATGGTCAGTTTGGGCGGCGCCGACAGGCCGTTGCGCAAATCCTTGTGGCGCTGTCCCAGCACCTGCAAATCCAAAGTCAGCACCAGCGCCGAGCAGCGCGCGGCTTTGGCGCGGTCGATCAGGCGGTTGATGAATTCGCGATCTTTCATCACGTACAGCTGGAACCAGAAAGGCTTGCTGGTGTTGGCCGCGATGTCCTCGATCGAGCAGATGCTCATCGTCGACAAGGTGAACGGCACGCCGAATTTTTCGGCGGCCTTGGCGGCGAGGATTTCGCCGTCGGCGTGCTGCATGCCGGTCAGGCCGGTCGGCGCCAGAGCCACCGGCATCGTGACGTTCTGGCCGACCATGGTGCTGGCCAGGGTGCGGTTCTCCAGATTGACGGCGACCCGCTGGCGGAATTTGATCTTCGCGAAGTCTTCGTTGTTGGCTCGGTAGGTCGATTCGGTCCAGGAGCCGGCATCGGCGTAATCGTAGAACATGCGCGGAACGCGCTTCTTGGCCAGAACGCGCAGGTCTTCGATACTGGTGATGATGGTCATGCACACTCCTTGGGCGATAATCGACAAATCATCGGGCATTTTGGTGAAAATGCCAATAAGAATGTGCGGCTACAATAGCCATCCAGGCAGGATAATCAAGGAGTTGATTTTGGCGCGAGCGGGCAGCAAGGGAAGTACGGTGATCGTGGTGATGGCGGCGGCTTTGCTGTGCACCCTCGCCTATAAGAACATGACCAAGGTTCCGGCGCCGCCGCCGGCAACGAAGGGCAACTGCACCCGGGATGCCATTCGCCAGGTCGACGATCCGATGGAACGGGCGATTCTGTCCGGCCAGTGCGCCAAACAACCCGCCACCATGGGCGCAAACGCCAAATAACCGGCGCCACAAAGCAAAAAGGCCTGAAGATTTCTCTTCAGGCCCTTCCACTTACGAATTTTGGTGCGGCTGGCAGGAATCGAACCCACGACCCCTTGGTTCGTAGCCAAGTACTCTATCCAGCTGAG
>NZ_JBWKQJ010000008.1:312745-405982 GCF_059418705.1 Duganella sp. GW821-FHT07F09
CCTTACGAATTTTGGTGCGGCTGGCAGGAATCGAACCCACGACCCCTTGGTTCGTAGCCAAGTACTCTATCCAGCTGAGCTACAGCCGCGAAAGACAAGATTATAGCAGCGTTTTCCTGATTGGAGAAGCATTCCTTTTAGGAAATTCCAGTTTTGCCGCAAACCAACTATTTGTCTTTCCTTGGAACCGAGTCGCAACTATGATGAACGACCACTTTTAACCCGAGGAGACAACGATGAAACGCTTTTTGCAGATCATGGTGATGATGACGGCCTTCGCCGTGGGCAGCGCCGGGGCCGCCGACGCCGAGCGCGCCAGCGCCAAAGACGCCGTGGCGATGGTGAAGAAGGTCATCGCCGATATGAAGAAGCTGGGCAAGGAAAAGGTAATCCAGGAGATACAGGCGCAGAGCCCGCAATACCGCGACCGCGACCTCTACGTTTCGGTGGGCACTTTGGAAGGCGTCAACCTGGCGAACGGTAACAACGCCAAGATGGCCGGCAAGAACATCATCGACTTGAAAGACCTGGACGGCAAATTGATCACGCGCGAGCGCATCGAAATCGCTAAAACCAAGGGCTCGGGGTGGCAGGACTATAAATGGCCCGATCCGGTGACCAAGGCGGTACAGAAAAAATCGATGTACGTCGAACGTTACGAAGACATGACCGTCGCCTGCGGCATCTATAAAGACTGATCGCATACATCTGCCCCGCAAAGCAAAAGGGCCTGAAGATTTCTCTTCAGGCCCTTCCACTTACGAATTTTTGGTGCGGCTGGCAGGAATCGAACCCACGACCCCTTGGTTCGTAGCCAAGTACTCTATCCAGCTGAGCTACAGCCGCGTTGGCAACATTATAGAGCATTAATTTCGTTTTGCAAAGTTCGATTTTTTCTATCGTTTAGTTGGCCTGGGATGGACATCACCAAATCAACTTCTTTGCGCACCGCCATTTCACACTCCGTTGCACCTCTTTCAACCGGCGTGCCGTTCGAAAGAAGCAGCATTATAGGGACACTTTCCCGGCTTGTCTAGCCCACGCCGAATTCGGCCGCCGCCTTGGCCGACCACAACGCCTCGTTGTAGGAAGGATACGGTACGCCGTAACAATCGACCTGCCCGCCCTCCCCGACAAACTTGACCCACCAGCCCGCGTTATCGGAAACGATGCCGATATCGCCAGCCTTGCAGTGACTGGCAAGTTGCTCGTTTTGCTCCAGTACAACAATATTTACTTTACGATGACGCACGACGGTAACCATGGCAAACCTCCCTGTTTGCGGCCTCGGCCGCTATGTAGACAGTGCCGCAGTGTATCCCAAGCACCCCGCCGGATGCACCGCAACATAGACAAAAAATCCACCCTTCAGGCCTTATTCACGGCCGTGATCTCGATCATCATCAATAAAAATTTGCATTCGATTGCGCGTTGCAGCATCATTGACCTGTCTCCTCTATTCTCCTCCAAGGAAATAGATTTAGCCCGCTCCCGTAGCGGGCTTTTTTTTTACCGTGTACGATTCGATCAGCTTTGCCTTCTCATAAGAACAGATAACAGATCACTAACAGGGCCGTCCACACAGTATGAAGCAAACCGACTCCGCGCCGTCCCCCGCCATCGACTGGTCACGCACCGCCCTGGGCGCCCGCGACGGCTGGCCGCCTTGCCTGCGCTTGACGGTCGATATCCTGCTCAATTCGCCGCTGCCCATGCTGCTGATGTGGGGCCGCGAGCAAGTCATGGTCTACAACGACGCCTACGCGTCGCTGATCGGCCTGGCCAGCCTGCGCGCGCCCGGCGCCAACGTGCCGTCGATGCAGCCTGCCGCGTGGAGCTGGAACAGCGCCGCCATCGGCCAGGCCTGGGACGGCCACAGCGCCAGCTACCTCGGCCACAAACTGCCGGTGTGGCGCAACGGCGGCGTCGTCCAGCTCGCGCTGGACCTGTATTACACCCCGATCCGCGACGACGGCGACAACGTGGCCGGCATCCTGTGCGCGCTGTCGCCGTCGCAGGCGATGCAGGGAACGGCCGCCGTCGCCGACACCCGCCCGCTGCGCCTGCTGGTGGTCGAGGACAACGCCGACGCCCGCTACCTGGTGTGCGAGACGCTGCGCGCGCTCGGCCACGAGGTCCATCCGGCCGCCTCCGGCGAGGAGGCGCTGCCGGAATTGTCGCGTCAATCGTTCGACATCCTGTTCACCGACGTCAGCCTGCCCGGCATGTCCGGGGTCGACCTGGCGCGCCGGGCGCTGCAGCTGGCGCCCGGCCTGGAACTGATGTTCGCCTCCGGCTACGGCGACGAGCTGACCCGCCATCTGGAGTTTCCGGCAAGATCGTTGCAGAAACCATACGACATCGAACAACTGCAGAGCGCACTCGACCAAATCGCCAGGCGCCTGCGCGGAACCGCCCCGTGATAGCGCCACAACGGCCCCCCGCCCGGGGGCGATAGCGTCAACCGTGCGGTGCCGGCGTTAGCAAAGCGTTACAATGAAGACACCGTAAACCGTCAAGCGTTAGCCTGGCGACCCTGCGGCCGCCATCCGGCGGCACAGGCATCGCGGCAGCCTGAAGCGACACATGATTCTTCCCAACGAGCCCAACGACGTCCTACCCTCCGCCTCGCTGGCGGACGACGCCATGCTCGCCACCGCCCCCAGCGCCCACGAGGAGTTACTGAGCGCGCGGGAGGCGCTGCGCCAAAGCCAGCTCGAGTTGCGCGCGCTGGCCAATTCCATGCCGCAGCTGGCCTGGATCGCCGAGCAGGACGGCACCATGATCTGGTACAACCAACGCTGGTACGACTACACCGGCACCTCGCCCGAGCAGATGGCCGCAGGCGCCTGGCGCGACGTCTACGCCCCCGAGTGCCTGGACCCGATGGCCCAGCTGTGGGAGCAGTGCCGCGCCAGCGGCGCGCCGTTCGAGCTCGAAGTGCCCATCCGCAGCGCCGACGGCGAGTTCCGCTGGTTCCTCACGCGCGCCAACCCGGTGCGCGGCAGCAATGGCCTGATCCTGCGCTGGTTCGGCACCTGCACCGACGTCGACCAGGTCAAGCGCGCGCAGGAAGCGCTGCGCGATGAAACCGCCGTGCTCGAACTGGTCAACCGCACCGGCACCGCGCTGGCCTCCACCCGCGACCTCCATCCGCTGCTGCAGGAACTGACCGACGCCGCCACCAGCATCAGCGGCGCGCGCTTCGGCGCCTTCTTCCATCAAGGCCTGGACGGCGACGGCGCGGCGGCCCTGCTGCACACGCTGTCGCGCGGCGCGCCGGCCGGCTTCGCCAGCTTCGGCGAACCGCGCGCCGCCGCCCTGCTGGGGCCGAACGCGGGCGGCAAGGCCCCGGTGCGCTGCGACGACCTGCCAGCGGCGGCGCGCCAGACGGCGCCCGGCCAGCCGCCGGTGCGCAGCTACCTGGCCGTGCCGGTGGCGCTGAGCTCGGGCACGGTGATCGGCTGCCTGTGTTTCGGCCACCCGGAGCCGGACATGTTTTCCGAACGCACCGAGCGCATCATCGGCGGCGTCGCCGCCCAGGCCGCCATCGCGATCGACAACGCCCGCCTCTACCAGGCCACCCAGCAGGCGGCCGAGGAACGCAAGGTGCTGCTCGACAGCGAGCGCCAGGCGCGCGCCGAGGCCGAGCGCACCAGCCAGATGAAGGATGAATTCCTGGCCACCCTGTCGCACGAGCTGCGCACGCCGCTGACGGCCATCCTGGGCTGGGCCCAGGTGTTGCGGCGGGGCAGCCGCGACCAGGCCGACCTGCACCGCGGCCTGCAGACCATCGAGCGCAACGCGCGCGCGCAGGCGCAGCTGATCGAGGATTTGCTCGACATGAGCAGCATCGCCTCGGGCAAGGTGCAGCTCGAAATGCTGTCGCTGTCGCCGTCGGCCATCGCCGCCGCCGCCATCGAGACGGTGCGCCCGGCCGCCCAGGCCAAGCACATCCGCCTGCACACCGAGTTCGAGGCGCTGGCCGGCACGGTCGCCGGCGACGCCAACCGCTTGCAGCAAATCATCTGGAACCTGCTCACCAACGCCATCAAGTTCACCCCGCACGGCGGCATGGTGACGGTCGGCGTGCGGCGCGAGGGCGACCAGGTCGCCATTTTCGTGCGCGACACCGGCATCGGCATCGCGCCGGGCTTCATCGCCCATGTGTTCGAGCGCTTCCGCCAGGCCGACGCCACCACCACCCGCCAGCACGGCGGACTGGGGCTGGGGCTGTCGATCGTCAAGCATCTGGTCGAACAGCATGGCGGCACCGTCAGCGCCGAGAGCGCCGGCGAGGGCCTGGGCGCCTGCTTCACGGTACGGCTGCCGCGCCGCACCGGCCAAAACGAGGCGGTGGCCGGCGCCGACGGCCTGCCTTCTGCTGCAACGCATGATTTATCCGGTTTGCAAGTGTTGGTTGTTGACGACGAAGACGACGCACGGGAGTTGATCAAACGCATACTTAATGACTGCAACGCCGACGTGCTGACCGCCGCCACCGCCACCGAGGCGCTCAGTTTGCTGCAGCACGCGCGGCCCGACCTGATGGTCAGCGACCTGGGCATGCCGGAGGTCGACGGCTACGGCCTGCTCGACCGCATCCGCGCGCTCGGCCCGGCGCACGGCGGCGACCTGCCGGCCATCGCGCTGACCGCGTTCGCGCGCTCGGAGGACCGGGTGCGCGCCCTGTCGAGCGGCTTCATGGCCCACATCTCCAAGCCCGTCGAACCAAGTGAGCTGATCTCAAAAGTGGCGGCCATGGGCGCCGCGCACCGCCACGCGTGATATCCTCTGGTCAACAGGGGAACAGCGGCGATGGCCTGCGATAAACACACGTAATCATTATTGCCACACAGTACATATCCCCTCCTACTTTGAGACGCGGCACTGTCCTACAAGCAATTCGCTGGAGGCTTGTTACACTACAAAAATTCGCGGGAAAAGGGTACAATTATTTCCATGCGGCAATAAGTTACAGATGTGTGCGCCGCAGCACAGCGGTTTGCTATATTATCGATTTATTATGGGCGTTTTCCCGGCCATTCCGGCCGTTTTAAGAGACAGACAGAGACAAATATGCCGAGCCGAGACGAAATTCTGCACGCCAAGATCCTGGTGGTGGATGACAGTGCCGACAACGTCGACCTGATGCTGGAGATCCTGCGCGAAGCCGGTTATACCAATGTCGCGTCGACGATGCTGCCAGAACAGGTGTGCCCGATGCACCGCCAGCAGTGCTACGACTTGATTTTGCTCGATCTGCAAATGCCGGGACTCAATGGTTTCCAGGTCATGAAGGGCCTCAAGGAAATCGAACAAGGCGGCTACCTGCCGGTGCTGGCCCTGACCGCCCAACCGAGTTTCAAGATCGCCGCGCTGGAAGCGGGCGCGCGCGACTTCATCAGCAAACCGTTCGACCTGCTCGAGGTGCACAAGCGCATCCATAACATGCTGGAGGTGCGCCTGCTCTACAAGGAACTGGCGCAATACAGCCGCCAGCAGCAGGAGCTGGCGCTGCACGATCCGCTGACCGGGCTGCCGAACCGCCGCCTGCTCGAGGACCGCATCGCCACCGTGCTGCAACACGCGACGCGCCAGCAGAACAAGGCGGCCGTCATGTATCTGGACCTCGACGGTTTCAAGGCCATCAACGACACCCACGGCCACGCCACCGGCGACGACATCCTCAAGATGGTGGCGCAGCGCCTGGTCGGCTGCGCCCGCAAGGAAGACACCGTGGCCCGCGTCGGCGGCGACGAGTTCGTCATCGTAATGGGCAATATCGCGCACCTGGGCGACACCCAAGAGCCGGCGAGCAAGCTGATCGAGGCGGTCTCCGAACCCTACCTCATCAACGGCCTGACCCTGCAGCTGTCGACCAGCATCGGCATCGGCATCTTCCCGGACGACGCCGACGCGGTCGCCTCGGTGATCGCCATGGCCGACGCCGCGCTGTACGAGGCCAAGCGCTCGGGCAAGAACCGCAGCTGCACCGCGCAGACCCTGCGCAACCAGCCCACGCGGCAACACGTCAGGTCGCCGGCGCCGGCCTGAAAGCCGCGCGGGAAAAAAAAGGGCGGGTGATATACCCGCCCTTCTTCTTTGCACAGGACAAACCCGCGCGGGTTCGGCGCCGTTTAATGCGCGGCAGCCTTTTGCTTGGCGCCTTTGTTGCTCTCTTCGACCTTGCCGGCGTTCTGATGGTCGGCTTTGGCGTTGACCATGTCCGGAGCGACCTCGATGCGCGTGATGCCCGAATCGACCGACACCGGATCGCTGGCCGGGAACGTCATCTCGATGCCGCCATCGAGCAGCGTTTCCTTGGCCAGCTCTTCCGGCGTTTCCTGCTCGTGATCGGCCAGGGTGGCGATGGCTTGCGCCCACTTGACGAACTCCAGCTTGGACAGGTCGCGCACGCTGTGCACGTCGAAGGCCTGGGCCAGCGCCTTGGCGTCCTTGGGGCTGATGCCGCGCAGCGCGCTCACCGGCGCTTCGGCCAAGGCCCGGAAACTCAGCCCTACATATTCCTTGTCGACGATGGTATCGATATTCATGATGTTTTCCTTTAGTGGGGGTTACAACCGCACTGTGACAGCCGCGCCACAACGGGTCTGTGCGGAATCAAACATTGGCGTCGCCACGCGCAAGGACCGGTTCGATTGCCGGTTGAGGTTTTGACATTCATATAGGCAATTGCTATGATCCCCAGGTGCTTCTCTGGCTGCCTTTACGCCGCGAAGATTTCGCAGTATCAGCATGAGCAGAGACCCCGTGCCTAAAATAGAAAAACCAAAGATCCTGGTCGTCAATGACGACGCGAACAGCTTGTTCGCGTTGACTAGTTTGCTTGCCCAGTGGGCCGAGCAGGAATCCTATGAGGTGCTGGCCGCGCGTTCCGGACAGGAGGCGCTGCGGCAGGTCCTGATGCACGATTTCGCCGTCATTCTGCTCGACGTCAACATGCCCGGCATGGACGGCTTCGAGACGGCCGAGGCGATCCACCAGCGCGCGCGCTCGGCCGACATCCCGATCATCTTCATCACCGCCTTCCTCGCCGACGAGCTCGACCGTTTGAAGGCCTACCAGCGCGGCGCCGTCGACTTCCTGTTCACGCCGGTGATTCCGCAGATCCTGTACGCCAAGATCGCCGTTTTCGTCGCGCTGGCGGTCAAGAACGAGGAATTGAAGAAGCAGGCGCGCCAGCTGAGCCAGCGCACCACCGAACTGACCGCCACCAATAAACGGCTGACGCGCGAGATCGAGGACCGCCAGGTGGCCGAGCGGCAAAACCACGCCAAGGACGAGTTCCTGGCGATGCTGGGCCACGAGCTGCGCAATCCGCTCAGCGCCATCAGCAGCGCCGCCTCGCTGATCGGCCTGCCGGGCGTGTCCACCGACGGCGTACAGCGCGCCAAGAAAATCATCCAGCGCCAGAGCCAGCACCTGGGCCGCATCGTCGACGATCTGCTCGACCTGTCGCGCGCCATGTCCGGCAAGATCCTGCTCAACCGCGCGCCGCTGGACCTGTCGGCGCTGGTCGCGCACACGCTCGAAACCTTCCGCGCCACCGGCCGCAGCGGCGACTACCAGCTGATCCAGGACCTCGACCCCGGCTGGATCGACGGCGACCCGACGCGGCTCGAGCAGATCGCCAGCAACCTGATCGACAACGCCCTGAAATACACGCCGCCCGGCGGCCGCATCGAAGTGCGCACCTGGACCGAGAACGACGACGTCGTGCTCAGCGTGCGCGACACCGGCGTCGGCATCTCGGCCGACCTGTTGCCGCATGTGTTCGACGTCTTCGTCCAGGGCTCGAGCACCCTGGACCGCGCGCAGGGCGGCCTGGGCATCGGCCTGTCGCTGGTGCGCCGCCTGACCGAACTGCACGGCGGCAGCATCGAGGCGGAAAGCAAGGGCCCGGGCGGCGGCAGCACCTTCACGCTCAGGATGCCGCGCATCGAGCACCAGGCCGCCCCCGCGCCGGCCCCGGCGCCGACCGCGCAGGAACGCGGGCGAAGCAAGCCAAGCGTGCTGCTGATCGAGGACAACGAGGACGGCCGCGAAATGATGGCCATGATGCTCAGCTGCTACGGCTACGAGGTGCAGTACGCCGAGGACGGCCTGCGCGGGCTGGAGGCGGCGGCGCGCTTCCGGCCGGACCTGGCGCTGGTCGACATCGGCCTGCCCGGCATCGACGGCTACGAGGTGGCGCGCCGGCTGCGCGCCGACCCGGCCACGCGCGACATCAAGCTGATCGCGCTGACCGGCTACGGCCTGGCCGAGGACCTGCGGCGGGTGCTCGACGCCGGCTTCGACCGCCATCTGGTCAAGCCGGTCGATATCGACCACTTGATGGAAGTGATCGGCAGCTGCACCGAATTGCCGGTCAAATAAGCCGTCGAATAATCGGCGAAAAAAGCGCCGTGGCCGCCCGCGCCACGGTGCGCCATGCTTTGCGAAGCTCGGGTATCATCCGAACACGATAAGTCTGCCGGAAAAAAAGCGGTTACCCACCGCAACTCCGGTCCGCTAACATCACTTCAGAGAAAACCATGTCCTTACCGGCTCCACAAGAACATCAGGACGCGCTGCGCAGCGCGGATTTGAGCGAACTGCTCGGCCACGTACATACGTGTTGGGATAACGAAAGGCGCTCGCTGTCGCGCCAGCTGCACGACAGCCTGGGCTCGTCGCTGACGGCGCTGACCATGCATCTGGGCCTGCTGATGCAGAAGATGCCGCAGGAGCCGGCGCTGCAGGACCGCGCCGCGCACATGAAGCAGCTGCTGATGCAGATCGTCGAGACCAACCGCCAGATGCAGCTCAAACTATGGAACGACAAGCTGGAGTTCCTCGGCGTGCGCGTGGCCCTCGGCGAGCTGGTCGAGCAGTTCGGCGAGCAGCAAAAGATCACCGCCCGCTGCAGCCTGCCGGACGACGAGCTCGACTGCCCGCGCAGCCACGGCATCGTGCTGCTGCACACCCTGGAAGAGGCGCTGCGCAACATCGCCACCCACGCCAAGGCGACCGAGGTGGACGTGATTGTCGACGACAACGAGGACGAGGTGATGTTGACTGTCAAGGACAACGGCGTGGGCCTGGGCGGTCCGACGTCGACCGCGCCGGGCCAGGTCGGCGGCAAGTACGGCCTGCGCATGGCGCGCGAGCGCGCCGCCTACCTGGGCGGCACCTTGACCCTGGCGGGAGGCGCCGACGGCGGCGTCGCGTTGACGATGATTTTGCCCAAGCCCGTCAACGCGCTGTAAGGCGTGGGCCGGCGCATGTGCGGCGGCCAGTAAACCAACCAACGTCTAAACCACGTAGGGCGGATTAGCGTAGCGTAATCCGCCATGCATGCGCCGTCGGCGGCCCGTGGATGGCGGATTACGGCGTTCCGCCTAATCCGCCCTACGTGTCTGCGGGGTGACATGAACGATGCCATCCCCCGGCGCGGCCGGTATGCCATCACCGGCGAGGTCCGCCAGCCGATCCCGGCTCAATGCAACTTGACCAGCGGCGTGCTGCGCTTGATCAGGAAGCGCGCCAGCGCCAGCACCCCGGTGCGTATCGTCCCCAGCACCGCCTGGTGGTGCATCAGATGCAAACTGGTGTACATCAACCGCGCGACAAAGCCGTCGACAAACCAGCTCAGTCCCTTCAGCGATCCCATCAAGCTCCCCACCGACGTGGTCTGCCCGAACGACACCAGCGACCCGTAGTCGCGGTACACATACGGCTTGCCCTGCGGCGGCTTGCCCTTCTGCTGGCGCAGGAAGGCGGTCAGCAGATAATCCGCCTGCTGGTGCGCGGCCTGCGCGCGCGGCGGCACCAGCTTGCCGTCCGGCCCGGCGCACGCGGCGCAATCGCCCAGCGCGTAAATATAATCGAAGCCCTTGACGGCCAAATCAGGACCGACATCGATCTGCCCCGATTTCACCGTCGGCAACCCCAGCTCCCTGAGGAAATCGGGCGCCTTGATACCGGCCGCCCACACCACGATCTGCGCCGGATAGCAAACATCCCCGGCGCTGACCTGCGTGGCCGAAATCGCCGTCACCCGGGTATTGGTGACCACGGTGACCGCGCGCTGATGCAGCAGTTCCAGCGCGGCCGTCGACACCTTCTCCGGCAGCGGCGCCAGGATGCGCGGCGCGCCCTCGATCAAGGTGATGCGCACGTCGCGCTCGGCCTGCAATTGGCGGAAGCCGTAGGCCGCGTACACGCCGCTGGCCTCGCGCAATTCCGCCGCCAGCTCGACGCCGGTGGCGCCGCCGCCGATGATGACGACATCGATGCCGGCATCGGGCTGCGCGCTCTTTTTCAGCGACGCCAGGGTCAATAGCTTGAGCAGCGTGAGGCGGAAACGCTCGGCGTCCTCCGTCGCGTTGAGGGAAATGGTATGTTCGGCGGCGCCCGGCACGCCGAAATAGTTGGAGGTGCTGCCGACCGCCAGCACCAGCGAGTCGAAGCGGATCTGCCGCTCGGGCAGGATCAACTCGTTCGACGGCTCGGCGCCGCGTATCTCGCCGACCGTCACCAGCCGCTGCGCGGCGTCGAGCGCCACCATCGGACCATAGGCAAACGTAAAGCCATTGTCGTGCGCCAGCATCTGGTAGGACAAGCCTTCCTGATGCACGTCCAGGGTGCCGGCCGCCACCTCGTGCAGCGACGGCTTCCAGATATGGTAGAGCCGGCTATCGACCAGCATCACCGCTTCCGGGCCCAGCTTGCGCCCCAGTTTGCAGGCGAGTTCAAGCCCGCCCGCGCCGCCGCCTACAATGACTATTTTGCTGTGCAAATGCTTCTCCTGTGGCGGCGGCCCGCACCGCGTTATGTTTTAACGGTCGCGACCGTTTCCGTTGCCATGGCCATTGCCATGGCCCTTGTGGTCTTTGTCCTTGTGCTTGTTCTTGCCGTGATCGTCGTCGCGGCGGTCATCACGCCGGTCGTCCCGGCGGTCGTCGTGGCGGTCACCACCATGGCGGCTGCGGTACACCGGCGCATATTGATTGTTATACCAGCTATCTTGAACAAAATACACAGGCTGGCCGCAGGCGTTGTACGCGCGGCAGTGCTTGGACCACTTCTTGGCGTGGCCCGGCGGTACGCGCAGGTAGATCGGCGCGCGCTCGACATAGTGCGTCGGACGCTGAATAATCAGCGGTTCGCGGTAAATGACTTGCGGCTGCGGATAGTCACCGATGTCGATGCGGCCGTAAAATCCCGGCTGGCCGATGCTGACCGAGACGTTGGTGCTGCCGGCGAAGGCGCTCGCGGCGGACAAAGCCAGCAAGCTGGCCGCAATGAGTTTGGCTTTCATGATGTGCCCCATATTGTTGTTTATTGTTGAGCGAAGTTGCTCAGGGAACATAATAACAAGTCTGGAGCACTACTTCCGTTCGCCAGCGTACATACTCTTTTGCAAGTTTGCCGTAGAGGCAACGACCGCGACCGGCGCCGGGTCAGCGCAGCTCGGCGTCCAGCTGGCGGATCGCCGTCTGCGCCTGCGTGATGACGCGGTCGGCGATGCGCTGGCGCATGCCGGGCACGCGCGCGGCGGCCTCCGCCTCCAGCAACAGCGGCGTCAGCAATTGCAGCGCCGACTCGTGGAAACCCTGCGCGACCAGGTTCAGCTGGTCGTTGAACGATTGTTCGGCCGCCTGCAACTGCTTGCGCAACTCCTGCTCGAACGCGGCGCGCTTGTCGCGGATCTCGGTGCGCTTGCGCTTGCCGCCATCGGTGAACCATTTGAAGGCGCCCGCCAGCAGCACCGCGCCGCCGACGAACGGCGCCGCCGGCGCCACCACCGGCAGCACCACCGCCGCGCCGATCAGATAGGCGGCCGTGCCGGTGCCGGCCGCGACCACCGCCCCGCTCATCAAGGTGACGTTGGCCGCCGTGTCGACCTTGTTGACCAGGCGCGTACCGATGCGCAGGCGCGGCATCAGCTTGGCCAGGGTCGAATGGTGCTGCCGCTGGAACACCGACGACTGGTTGAGCCGCATCGCCGACTGGAACAGGCGCAAATCCTCCTGCATCAAGTGCAGCGACTGCTCCTTGCGGCGCACGATGCGGTCCAGGCGCCGCTCCATCTCCTGCCCGAACTGCTGGCGCCCGATGCTGGCCCAGACCTCCTCCTCTTTCCACTGATCCGTGTTGAGGCGGTCGCCGATCGCCAGCTCGATGGCGTTGCCGGCGTCGTGCACGGCGTCGTCGATCTCCTCGGCCAGCAGGCGGCGCTCATGGGCGATGCGCTGGTCGACCAGGGTCAGCCGTTGCAGCACCTGGTTCTTCAGGTCGTTGGCGGCGCTCACCAGGGTGGCGGCCGTGGCCTCGCCCATCGACAGCAGGCGGGCCTGGTCCAGGTAGGCGCTGATGTCGCTGGTGATCGACGCGGTGGTGCTGCTCACCAATTGCCTCAACTGTCCGTGGTCGATGTCGCCGGACTGGAAATTGCGCGCGTGCTCGACCAGTTCCGGCTGGCCGGCGTTGCGGCCGAACTCGGCGACGGTGTCGGCCAGCGAACGGCCGCGCACCAGGCGCCGCGCCTGCTCGCCGAGGTTGGCGAGGATGCCGCGCTGCTCGGTGGCCGGCAACTTTTGCAGGTCGTCCGGCGACAGGCGCACCGACAGCGCCTTGGCCAGCCGCTGCGCCAGCAGGCGGGCGTCGCCGCCGTGCAGGGCCAGCAGCGGGATGGTCATGCCGAGCGCGTTCTCGCGCGCGGCCTGGTCGATGCCGGCGCAGCTGCGCGCCAGCGCGTTGAGGGCCCAGTCGACGTCGATGCCCGATTCGATGGCGTTGAGCACCAGCGCGGTGAACACGGCCGAGGATTTGCCGTCGCCGGCGATGTCGGTGACGGCGGCGAACTGCGCCAGGGTAAGGCTGCCTTCGTTGCCGGCGATGGCGCCGACCGCGCGCGCGTATGCCGAGCTGAAGCTTTGGTCCGACGACAGATGCTCGTCCAGCGAGCGGACGGTCACGACGTGGGCGGTCGGTGGAGTACCGTGGTGACTATTCACACTTGCTCCGATTCATAAAATTACCTGGCTGCGATTTTAACTGAAGCGCGGCATGGATGCTGTTCACGTAGGGCGGATTAGCGGGCGAGGCCCGCCAATCCGTCCTACGCGGCCCCGGTAGCGAGGAACAGGGTTTCCTTGATCTCCTCCATCACCACATAGCTCTTCGACTGCGCCGCGCCGGGCAGGCTGAGCAGCATGTCGCCCAGCAGCTTGCGGTATTCGGCCATCTCGTGGATGCGCGCCTTGATCAGGTAATCGAAGTCGCCCGACACCAGGTGGCACTCCTGCACCTCCGGGATACGCAGCACCTCGCGCCGGAACTGCTCGAACACCGGGCCGGACTTCTGGTTCAGGGTGATCTCGACGAACACCAGCAGCTTGGCGCCCAGCGCCGGCGGATCGATGCGCGCGTGGTAGCCGGTGATGACGCCGTCGCGCTCCATGCGCTTGACGCGCTCGATGGCCGGCGTGATCGACAGGCCCACCTGCTCGCTCAAGTCCTTCATCGAGATGCGGCCGTCGCTTTGCAGGATGTGCAGGATCTTGCGGTCGAGCTTGTCCAATGCGCGGACCGATTCTTTCTGAATTCGCATGATATTCCACTAAATAATTGGTTTTATACAGTAACAAATGCTGACGATACAAGAATACCATAGTGGAATATCTGGTTATCTATAAATAATAGGGGTTCGCATGCGCGTTGTCATTCTTGGTAGCGGTGTTATCGGCGTCACGAGCGCCTATTATCTGGCCCAGGCCGGCCACGACGTGACCGTGCTGGACCGTCAACCCGGCCCCGCGCTGGAAACCAGTTTCGCCAACGCCGGCCAGATTTCGCCCGGCTACGCGTCGCCGTGGGCCGCCCCCGGCATCCCCCTCAAGGCCATGAAATGGATGCTGCAACGCCACGCGCCGCTGTCGATCACGCCCGACGGCTCCCTGTTCCAGCTGCAATGGATGTGGCAGATGCTGCAGAACTGCACCACCGAGCGCTACGCGGTCAACAAGGAACGCATGGTGCGCCTGGCCGAGTACAGCCGCGACTGCTTCAAGACCCTGCGCGCGGCCACCGGCATCGAATACGAAGGCCGCCAGCAAGGCACGACGCAGCTGTTCCGCACCCAGAAGCAGCTCGACGACGCCGCCAAGGACATCGCCGTGCTCGAGGACACCGGCGTGGCCTATGAACTGCTGAGCCGCGAACAACTGGCCGGCGCCGAGCCGGGCCTGGACCAGAACAAGCTGGTCGGCGGCCTGCGCCTGCCCAACGACGAGACCGGCGACTGCCAGCTGTTCACCACCGGCTTGACGGCGATGGCCGAAAAGCTGGGCGTCAAGTTCCGCTACGGCGTCGATATCACCGGGCTGATCACTTCGGGCGACGACATCAAGGGCGTGCGCTGCGGCGCCGAAGTGGTGACCGCCGACTCGTACGTGGTCGCGCTCGGTTCGTATTCGACCAGCCTGCTCAAGAACCTGGTCAGCATCCCGGTCTATCCGCTCAAGGGCTATTCGATCACGGTGCCGATCGTGAACGCGGCCGCCGCGCCGGTCTCGACCATCCTCGACGAGACCTACAAGATCGCCGTGACGCGCTTCGACGACCGCATCCGCGTCGGTGGCATGGCCGAGATCGCCGGCTTCGACACGCGCCTCAATCCGCGCCGCCGCGAGACCCTGGAGATGGTGGTCAACGACCTGTTCCCGGGCGCCGGCGACACGGCCTCGGCCAGCTTCTGGACCGGCTTGCGGCCGATGACGCCGGACGGCACGCCCATCGTCGGCCGCACCGCGCTGCGCAACCTGTTCATCAACACCGGCCACGGCACACTGGGCTGGACCATGTCGTGCGGATCGGCGCAGCTGCTGTCCGATATCATTTCGGCACGCCGTCCGGCGATTCTGGCCGATGATTTGTCGGTGGCCCGGTACAGCGGCGCCGCGGCCCCGCGCCAGCCGCAGTTGGCGAGCGCTTAACGCGGGCCTTGCCCTCTTTGCAGGCGCCGCCGGCGGCGCTTGCATGGCCGATTACGCGCTGCGCGCCAATCCGCCCTACGTGATTCCGTTGTTACGCGGACCACGTATCTATTCGCCACTGTCGCATCCCCGCCTCTATCGCACCCGGAACCCACAACATCGTCATCATGGCGTTGAGAATGGGCCGTAGCGTGCGTATAATTTTAATCATGAACAAACTTGAAGCATTCGGCCATATCGCGGCCCTGGCCATCCGTGGCGAACTGGTGTTCCCCACCAGCGTAAACGCGGCGCTCCGCGTTCAATTGGCATTGGACGATCCTGAATGCCCGGTCGATAAGGCGATCGGCCTGGTACTGGCCGAACCGCTGCTGGCGGCGCGCACCGTCGCCATCGCCAACTCGGCGATGTTCAACCGCTCCGGCGCGCCCGTGATTACCAACGTTCGCGGCGCGATCATGCGGATCGGTTACCAAAACCTGTTCGCGCTGGCCGCCGCCATGGTGGTGCGCCAGTTCGGCAGCAAGATCACCGACCCCAAACTGCGCGCCAAGGCCGAGGCGCTGTGGGACCACACCATCGCCGTCTCCGCGCTGGCGCGCCTGATCGCGCGCCACGTCACCGGCGTCAACGAGGACACCGCGCTGTTCGCCGGCATCGTCCACGAGGTGGGCGGCTTCTACCTGCTGTCGCGCGCCGACGAGTTCCCCGGCCTGCTCGAAGAAGACCCGGAGAACTGGCACTCGGCCAGCGAGGAAATCATCACCCGCGAAGTGATGCGCAAGCTGTGCATCCCCGAGCCGGTGGCCGACGCCATCGAAGGCCTGCGCGACAGCTTCATGTCGATCCCGCCGGACTCGCTGCTCGACACGCTGCTGCTGGCCAACCACCTGACGCCGGTGCGCTCGCCGCTGCAAGAGCCGCAGCGCGAGCTGCCGCCGCACTCCGACTCGGCGATCGACCTGTTCATCGACGCCGACAAGCTGGCCGAGATGCTGAAGGAAGCGGCCAACGACGCCGCCGAAATGAACGCCGCGCTGCTGGTCTGAACGCAACCGGGCCGGCGTGTCGCGGTCGCGCGCCCGGCCCTCCCCATGGAGATGATGCATGCAGACTGCCCCCCTGTCCTACGGGTCGGACCAATCCGGCCTGGTCTGCGGCTACGTATTCGGCCGCGAGGCCGACGGCACGGGCCGGCCGCTGGACACCGAAGAAGCGCGCGTATGGTTGAAGAACCGCGCCCACCATCCTACCGAATTCATCTGGCTGCACTACAACCTGGCCAACACCGCCAGCGAGAAATGGCTGCACGAGCACACCGCGCTGCCCGAGGAATTCTACGAGAGCCTGCATGAGGGCCCGCGCTCGACCCGCATCGAACTGGCCGACAACACCCTGATCGCCGTCGTCAACGACGTGCTGCACGACTTCACGTTCGAACCGTCCGACATATCGACCCTGTGGCTGAGCGTCGACAAGCAGGTCGTCATCAGCGCGCGGCGCAAGCCGCTCAAGGCGGTCGACGTGCTGCGCAACGCGGTGCGCACCGGCGAGCCGATCCGTTCGTCGGTCGAGCTGCTGATCCACCTGCTGCGCGACCAGGCCGACGCCCTGATCAAGATCGTGCGCGACGCCATCGCCACCGTCGACGGTATCGAGGACAATCTGCTGGCAGGCAAGCTCAACACCAAACGCGCCAGCCTGGGCCACCTGCGGCGCGTGCTGGTGCGGCTGCAGCGCCTGCTGGCGCCGGAACCGGCCGCGCTGTTCCGGCTGCTGCAAAGGCCGCCGTCCTGGGTGGCCGAGATCGACGCCCAGGAGCTGCGCCAGTCGACCGAGGAATTCTCGATGGTGCTGGCCGACATGGCCTCGCTGCAGGAGCGCATCAAGCTGATCCAGGAAGAGATCGCCGCGCTGGTCAACGAGGGCAACAACCACAGTCTGTTCGTGCTGACGGTCGTCACGGTACTCGCGCTGCCGATCAACATCATCGCCGGCCTGTTCGGCATGAACGTCGGCGGCATCCCGCTGGCCGACGCCGCGCACGGCTTCTGGGTGGTGGTGGCGATCGTCGCCACCTTCACCGTCATCGCCGGCTTCCTGGCCTTCCGCCGCCAGCGCGACATGGGCTGAGGCACAATCCATGGAGACATTCATGCACGGTCCGTCGCCCGACAATCCGCATCCGATGGCAGGCTTTCCGCAGGTCTGCTATCTGAAGAACATCGTCACCAATCCCAACATCGTCGTCGGCGACTACACCTACTACGACGACCCCGAGGACACCGGCAATTTCGAGCGCAACGTGCTGTACCACTTCCCCTTCATCGGGGACAAGCTGGTCATCGGCAAGTTCTGCGCGCTGGCGCGCGGCGTCAAGTTCATCATGAACGGCGCCAACCACAAGCTGTCTGGCATCTCGACCTACCCGTTCCAGATCTTCGGCAACGGCTGGGAGAAGGTGATGCCGGCCGACGGCGAGCTGCCCTACAAGGGCGACACCGTGATCGGCAACGACGTCTGGATCGGCTACGACGTGCTGATCATGCCGGGCGTGACCATCGGCGATGGCGCCATCGTCTCGTCGCGAGCGATGGTGGTGGCCGACGTGCCGCCTTACACGGTGGTCGGCGGCAATCCGGCCAAGGTGATCAAGGAGCGCTTTCCGGCCGGCGTGGCGGCGGCGTTGCAAGCCATCGCATGGTGGGACTGGCCGGTCGAGCACATCACCGAACACCTGGCGCTCATCGCCGGCGGCGACGTGGCTGCGCTGGAGCGGGTGCGCCCTCGCCCCTGAGCACATGCAGGCGGCGGATGCCGAGCGCGGTGAAGACCAGCCCCAGCACCAGCGAGATCAGGTTGTCGCGGCGATGGGCGGCGCGCACGTCGTCGAAGGCGGTGACGTCCTTGCCGCCGACGGCGACGCCGAAGGTGGTATGGAAAAAGCCCGGCAGGAAACCGGGACGCGTGCTCTGGCGCGGATCGAACCTGACCGTGACCGGATAGAGCATGGTGGCGTCGCGCACGGCCGCGCGCATGCGGCCGTCGCCGTCGCCTTTTTCCAGCAGCGCGAACTGGCGCGTGTCGCCGGCCACGGTGTAGTACAGCGCGCCCCTGCTGGTATAGCTCCAGGTCACGCGGCCGGTCACGGATTCAAGGCGTTCGGCCGTGGGGAAGCGCCACTCCAGCGCGCCGTAGACCAGCATCAAGCCGATCCCGAGCAGCAGAAAAAAATAGCCGCCTCGGCGGTCCTGGTACCACTTAATCATGATGCGTCGTGATGGTTGCGATGAGCGCCATGATACATGGGTCGGTGCGAAACGAGCCGGCGGCCAGAGGGGTGCGAATCAATCAGGGATCACGTAGGGCGGATTAGGCGGAACGCCGTAATCCGCCATGCCCGCGTCAACGAGGCGCATGCAATGGCGGATTACGCTGCGCTAATCCGCCCTACGTGTCTCCGCGTCCATGGATCATGCGCGGCGGGCCGACCACCGATTTAATAAACGTTTTTGTTTACTTAATTGCCGGGACCGCTTACAGTATCGTTCATGCAAACCGACCGCCTCCCCATGAAAACATCGTTGCTCATCAGCGCCGCCTGCCTGCTGGCCCTGCTCTCCACCATCGGCGCCGCGCTGCCCTACCCGATCCTGCCGCCGCTGTTCGCCGCCGGCGTCACAAACGATCTAAACAGTTTCCTCGGTTTGCCGCCCAAGCTGCTGTTCGGCCTGGCGCTGATGATCAACCCGCTCGGCCTGCTGATCGGCTCCGCCCTGCTCGGCCCGATGTCCGACCGCTACGGCCGCCGCCCGGTGCTGCTGGTCACCCTGTACGGCGCCGCCCTCGGCCACGCCATCACCGCCCTGGCGCTGCTGTTCGAATCGTATCCGCTGTTCATCGCCGCGCGCTTCTTCACCGGTCTGCTGGAAGGCAACGGCTCGGTCGCGCGCGCCATGCTGGCCGACCGCCTCGAGGGCGACCTGCGCCGCAAGGCGCTGTCGTGGCTCAACGGCGCCTTCTATATGGGCTGGCTGGCCGGCCCGCTGCTGGCCGGTTTCACCTTGGTATGGGGCATCACGGTGCCGTTCTGGATCGCCGTCGCGCTGCTGCTGATGACGGCCGTGCTGGTGGCCATCGCGCTGCCGTCCGAAGCCCCGTCGGACGCCACCACCTCGTGGTGGCAGGTGGCGCGCGACCGCCACGCGCTCAACCTGTTGCGCGAACCGGACCTGCGCAATCTGTTCATCGTCACCCTGGCCTACACCAGCGGCGTCACGGCCTTCTACGAGTTCTATCCGCTGTGGCTGGTGGAAGTGCCCGGCTACGGCTCGCAAGGCATCGCCTGGACCACGGCCGCGATGTGCGCCGTCATGACCGCCACCACCATCTTCGCCGGCCGCCCGTTCAAAGGCGAACCGCTGCTGCGGGCACGCCGCTTCGCCTTCGTCACGGCCGGTTTGATCGCCCTGCTCGCGGCCAGCAACGCCAACATCGGCATCGCCGCGATCGTGCTGTTCGGCATCCCGCACTCGTTCTACAACGGCATCGTGCCCACCTGGTGCGCGGAACGCTTCGGCGTCCACGGCCAGGGCGCGGTGATGGGATTGATCTCGACCACGTTCTGCCTGGCGAACATCCTGATGGCGCTGATCGGCGCGGTGCTGACCCTGATCGACACGCGCCTGATCCTGCTGCTGGGCGCGGCGCTGACCACGTGGTCGGCGTGGCGCATGGGCGGCTGGCACGCCAGCATGCGCAGTAAGGATAAAAACCAGGACAACGACCACGATGGCCTCAAGGGAGCGCTGCCATGAACACCGCCGAACAGACGCTCTTCCTGATCAAGACGCGCGGCCCGCAAACGGCGCAGCAGCTGGCGGCGTTGCTGGACCTGACGTCGATGGGCGCGCGCCGGCAGCTCGAAGCCTGGCAGGAAAAAGGCATGCTGACGTACGAGGAGGTGGCCGACAAGCGCGGCCGCCCTTCGCGCCGCTGGTTATTGACCGAGGCCGGCCACGCGCGTTTTCCCGACCGTCACGCCGACCTGACGGTGCAACTGATCGACCAGGTGCGCGGCCTGTTCGGCGACGCCGGCCTCGACAAACTGATCGCCGCGCGCGAGGCCGTCAGCGAACAGCAGTACCGGCAGCATCTGCAAAACGCCAACGCCCTGCCCGAGCGGGTCGCCGCGCTGGTGCAGGCGCGCAGCAGCGAGGGCTATATGGCCGAAGTCGAAACGCGCGACGACGGCAGCCTGCTGCTGGTCGAAAACCACTGTCCGATCTGCGCGGCCGCGCGCCAATGCCAGCAGTTCTGCCGCTCGGAGCTGGACCTGTTCCAGCGCGTGCTCGGTCCCGATTGCTCGGTCGGCCGGGTCGAACACATGCTCAACGGCGCGCGCCGCTGCGTGTATGTGATCAAGCCGATTTGACGCGGAACATTGTCCGCCACGACCGGGACGGACCGTCCCGACGCGAAAGAGACCGTCGTCGGCCCCAAAAAAATCTAAACCACGTAGGGCGGATTAGGCGGAACGCCGTAATCCGCCATCTATGAGCCGCCAACGGCGCATGCACTGGCGGATTACGCTGCGCTAATCCGCCCTACGTGTTTCGGAATTCATTTTAAGATGTCACCTTTCGAAGAAATCCTTATGCCATAAGGCCTAAATCATTTCCAAAGAAAATTAAGTGGAATAGGAAATTTAGAAGTCAAGCACGACGGCCGGGGTACGCTCGGCCGTTTGATCGCAGTCAAGCCGCAATACGCTGGTCAGAAGACAATCACTGCATGCCACGCACCCATCGCGCTGGCAACCACACCGATTGCTTCGTTGAAGGTGCACCATGCTCTATTTCACCTGCAGCCCCGCCCCGCTTGCCCGCCTCCTCAGCGAGAAATTGATCGCCATCAGCCGCGCCGGCAAGAGCCTGTTGATGTTCGGCGCCGACTGCCTGGCGCTGCCGCTGTGCCTGCAGTTGGCGCTGCTGGCCAGTGCCGGCGCCTATATCAGTGCGCCGCCGGCGCTCATGCTGTTGCTGACGGCCATGTCGATCGCCGCGCTGGCCATGAGCGACCTGTATTCGGCGGTGGTGCGCTATCTGGACCAGCGCATGCTGGCCATCGCCGGCCTCGGCCTGGGCGGCGCGGTGCTGGCGGTGTCCGCATTGACCATGGACCGCGACGACCAGCCGATGCCGTCCGGCGCGCTGGTGAACTACTGGCTGATCGCCATGTCTTATCTGGTGGCCTCGCGCGTCGCCGTGCGCGCCTTCCTGCGGCGCCATACCCGCGCGCCGGCGCAGGCGCGCGAACCGGTGGCCATCTACGGCGCCGGCGAGACCGGCGCGCGGCTGGCGCAGGCCATGCGCGGCGACAGCCGCTACTGCCCGGTGTGTTTCATCGACGAGAAGTGCGGCGGCGAGCAGCGCACCGTCGGCGGCCTGCGCGTGTTCCCGCCCGAGCGGCTGGGCGAGATCGTCGCCGCCTCGTCGATCCGGCTGATCGTCGTCGCGCTGCCGGCCACCTCCGGCGAGCGGCTCGGCGCCGTGCTGCGCATGCTGCGCACCTCCGGCGTCAGCATCAAGTTCCTGCACGGCCTGCTCGACCTGGCCGACCACGCGCTGCGCCGGCAAGGCCTGCCGCGCGGCCCGCTGTCCGGCCCCAATGGCGGTCACGTCCCCGCTCATTTACCCGCTCATCTACCCGACATTCCGCTCGAGCAGTTGCTGGGCCGCGCGCCGGTGCAGCCCGACAGCGCGCTGTTCAACCGCTGCGTGCGCGGCAAGAGCGTGCTGGTGACGGGCGCCGGCGGCTCCATCGGCAGCGAATTGTGCCGCCAGGTCGCCGGCCTGGCGCCGCGCCGCCTGCACCTGCTCGACCATTCCGAATACGCGCTGTATACGATACGCCAGGAATTGCAGGCCACCTGGCCGCAGGTGTCGGTGCGCGCCCATCTGGGCTCGGTGTGCAACGAACAGCTGCTCGAACGCATCATGCAGGAGGACAGCATCGACACCATTTACCACGCGGCCGCCTACAAGCACGTGACGATGGTCGAAACCAACCTGGTCGAAGGCTTGCGCAACAACGTCGTCGGCGCGCGCGCCGTCGCCAACATCGCCGCCAAGTACCTGATCGAGACCTGCGTGCTGGTGTCGAGCGACAAGGCGGTGCGGCCCAGCACCATCATGGGCGCCAGCAAGCGCTTGTCCGAGCTGGTGTTCCAGGCCGCCGCGCAGGCGTCCGCCGCGCGCGCCGACAGCCGCACCACCTTCAGCATGGTCCGCTTCGGCAACGTGCTGGGTTCGTCCGGCTCGGTGGTGCCGCTGTTCCGCCGCCAGCTGCAGCAAGGCGGCCCGCTGACCATCACCGACGCCGCCATGGAACGCTACTTCATGCTGATCCCGGAGGCGGCGCAGCTGGTGATCCAGGCCGGCGCGATGGCCGAGGGCGGCGAGGTGTTCGTGCTCGACATGGGCCAGCCGATCCGCATCGTCGACCTGGCGCGCAGCATGATCGCGCTGGCCGGGCTGACCGAGAAGACGGCCGAGCATCCGCAGGGCGATATCGAGATCAGCTACGTCGGCCTGTTCCCCGGCGAAAAACTGCAGGAGGAACTGCTGACCGCCGACGGCGCGGAGCCGAGCCGCCACCCGCGCATCCTGCGCATGAAGGAGCAGGCGCTGCCGCCGGCGGTGCTGGACCAGTACATCGAGCTGCTGTTGATCACCTGCGACACCAACGACCGCTGGCTGATCGAGGCCATGCTCAAGACCATCATGAACGAGTTCACGCCGCAGACCGGCGCCCGCACCGGCGACGGCGACGGCGAGGCCGCGCTGCGCGCGATCGCGCAGCTAAGCATGGCGCCGCCGGCGCCGGCCCAGGCCCAGGCGTCCTGACGGCGCCATGCCGGGCCGCGTCCCTCCCATCCCTTGCAAGGAGCACCTCATATGCGCCAATTCGCCCCCGCCGTCACCGGCCGCAAAATGCGCTTCGCGCTGGTCGGCTGCGGCCGCATCGCACAAAACCACTTCGCCGCGCTGGCCCGGCACGCCGACCGCTGCCAGCTGGTCGCCGTGTGCGACGTCGATCCGGCCGCGCTGTCGCGCGCCGCCGCGCAGACGGGCGCGACGCCGTTCTCGCGGCTCGACCAGATGCTGGCCAAGAGCGAGGTCGACGCCGTCATCATCACCACGCCGTCCGGCCTGCACCCCGAGCAGGCGGTGCAAATCGCCGCCGCCGGGCGCCACGTGATCACCGAAAAGCCGATGGCCACGCGCTGGGAGGACGCCAAGCGCATGGTGTGCGCCTGCGACGCGGCCGGCGTGCGCATGTTCGTCGTCAAGCAGAACCGCCGCAACGCCACCCTGCAGCTGCTGAAAAGCGCGGTCGACAAGAAGCGCTTCGGCCGCATCTACATGGTCAACCTGAACGTGTTCTGGACCCGCCCGCAAAGCTACTACAACAGCGCCGGCTGGCGCGGCACCTGGGAGTTCGACGGCGGCGCGTTCATGAACCAGGCCAGCCACTACGTCGACCTGATCGACTGGATCGTCGGCCCGGTCGAAAGCCTGCAGGCCTACACCGCCACCCTGGCGCGCGACATCGAGGTCGAGGACACCGGCGTCATCAGCCTGCGCTGGCGCAACGGCGCGCTCGGCTCGATGAACGTGACGATGCTGGCCTATCCGCACAACCTCGAGGGCAGCATCACCATCCTCGGCGAGAAAGGCACGGCGCGCATCGGCGGCGTCGCCGTCAACGAGGTGCAGCAGTGGGACTTCGCCGAGCCGGACGAGGACGACGCGCGCGTGCGCGAAGCGAGCTACGCCACCACATCGGTTTACGGCTTCGGCCACCCGCTGTACTACGACAACGTCATCAAGGTGCTGCGCGGCGAGGCCGAGCCGGAGACCGACGGCCGCGAAGGCTTGAAGTCGCTCGAGGTGCTGATCGCCGCCTACCGCTCGGCGCGCGACGGCCGCCGCGTGGCGCTGCCGCTGGATTATTGATATGGACATGGACACGGATATGGACACACCGAGGGAGAACGACATGGATTTGACGGTACACCCCAGCGCCATCGTCGATGAAGGCGCCGTCATCGGCGCCGGCACCCGCGTCTGGCACTTCAGCCACGTGTGCGGCGGCGCCCGCATCGGCGCCCGCTGCTCGCTGGGCCAGAACGTCTACATCGGCAACGACGTGGTAATCGGCGACAACGTCAAGATCCAGAACAACGTCTCCGTCTACGACGCCGTCACCATCGAGGACGACGTCTTCTGCGGCCCCAGCATGGTGTTCACCAACGTCTACAACCCGCGCTCGGCCGTCGCCCGCAAGGGCGAGTACCGCGCCACCCTGGTGCGCCGTGGCGCCACCATCGGCGCCAACGCCACCGTGGTGTGCGGCGTGACGATAGGCGCGCACGCCTTCCTCGCCGCCGGCGCCGTCGCCAACCGCGACGTGCCCGATTTCGCGCTGATGGCGGGCGTGCCGGCGCGCCAGATCGGCTGGATCAGCCGCCACGGCGAACGGCTCGACCTGCCGCTGGTTGGCGGCGGCAGCACCGCCTGCCCGCACAGCGACGACCTCTATGTGCTCCAGGACGGCGTCTGCGCGCTGATACCGGCCGCCTGAACCCACCTTTTGCCACAACCTGGCCACGGAGCCCCCCAAATGGAATTCATCGATCTGAAAACCCAGTATCAACTGCTGCGCGAAGACATCAACGGCGGCATCCAGCGCGTGCTCGACCACGGCCAGTACATCATGGGGCCGGAGGTGGCGCGGCTGGAACAGAAGCTGGCCGCGTTCAGCGGCGCGCGCCACTGCGTCACGGTGTCCTCGGGCACGGAGGCGCTGGTGATCTCGCTGATGGCGCTGGGCATCCAGCCCGGCGACGAGGTCATCACCACGCCGTTCTCCTTCATCGCCACCGCCGAGGCCATCGTGCTGCTGGGCGCGCGGCCCGTGTTCGTCGACGTCGAGCGCGCCAGCGGCAACCTCGATCCGGCGCTGATCGCCGCGCGCATCGGCCCGCGCACGCGCGCCATCATGCCGGTGTCGCTGTACGGCCAGCCGGCCGACATGGACGCCATCAACGACATCGCGCGCGAACACGGCCTGGCCGTCATCGAGGACGCGGCGCAAAGCTTCGGCGCCACCTACCGCGGCCTGCGCAGCTGCAACCTGTCGGCCATCGGCTGCACCAGCTTCTTCCCCAGCAAGCCGCTGGGATGCTACGGCGACGGCGGCGCCATCTTCACCAGCGACGACGAGCTGGCGCGGGCGATGCGGGAAATCCGCGTCCACGGCCAGTCGCAGCGCTACCGCCACACCCGCATCGGCGTCGGCGGCCGCATGGACACCTTGCAGTGCGCCATCGTGCTGGCCAAGCTGGGCGTGTTCGACGATGAGCTGGAACGCCGCCGGCGCGTGGCCGCCGTCTACGACCGGCTGTTCGCCGGCCGCGTCGAGACGGCCGCGCCGGCGCCGGACCGCGACAGCGCCTACGCCCAGTACACGGTGGTCCTGCCGCGGCGCGCCGCCGTGCACGGCGCGCTGGAGCAGGCCGGCATCCCCAGCGCCGTCCACTATCCGCTGCCGATCCACCTGCAGCCGGCCTACGCGCGCTTCGACGACGCCGCCTGTCCGGTGGCCGAACTGCTGGCCGAGCAGGTGCTGAGCCTGCCGATGGGCCCCTACCTGGCCAGCGCCGACGCCGAAAAAGTGGCCGGCGTGGTGCTGGCCGCCGCCGGACGCTAGGACCCCGCCATGTGTATGCCTACGCTGCCCAAGCTGCCCACATTCTGGAAACACCTGCTCACCGTGATGAGCGGCTCGGTGGCCGCGCAGGCGCTGCCCATCCTGGCCGCGCCGCTGATCACGCGCCTGTGCACGCCGGCGGAGATGGGGGCTTTCAGCGTCTGGTTCGGCGTGGTCGCCATCGCGGCGGTGATCGCCACCCTGCGCATGGAAAACGCGATGATCTTCGACCAGCGCCGCCAGCGCCAGCACCTGTGCTTCGGCGTCGTGGCCTGGTCGGCCACCTGGCTGGCGCTGTTGCTGACGGTGGCCGCCGCCCTGATCAAGATGTGCTGCCTGGGCGGCATGTCCTGGCCGGGCGCGCTGACCCTGGGCATGGCGGCCTGGCTGACGGCGACGATGCAGACCACGCTCGCCTACGCCGCCTCGCACAACGCCTTCGCCCCGGCCGCCAAGGCCAGGATCGTCGCCGCGGGCGGCATCGCGCTGGCGCAGCTGGGCATCCTCAGCCTGGGCGTCGGCTCCGGCGCGCTGATGGCCGGCCATCTGATCGGCCTGGCGCTGGGCCTGGTGGCCGCGCGCATCCTGCTCAAGCCGCCGCTGGGACGCCGGCAAGGCGGCTCGCCGTCGTGGCGCCGGCGCCCGGACTGGCGGGCCTGGCGCGATGGCCTGCGCGCCAAGGCGCTGGCGCTGTCGCACCGGCTGTCGCGCCACGGCCTGTCGGCGCTGTTGCCGTCCAAAACGCAGCGCGCCTTCCTGCGCACCCACCGCGCGCTGTGGAACTTCACCCTGCCGGCCAATCTGCTCAACACCGGCGTGGGCCAGTTGCCGCTGCTGATCATCGGCGCCCGCCACGGCGTGATGGCCGCCGGGCTGTTCGCGCTGACGCAGCGCGTGCTGGCCGCGCCGATCTCGCTGCTGGCCGCGTCGGTGCACGAGGTGTTCAAGCGCGAATCGGTGCGCCAGTTCCAGGACACCGGCAATTGCCGTCCCGCCTATATGCACGCGCTGCGCGTGTTGCTGCTGCTGGGCTGCGCGCCGTCGCTGATCCTGCTGGTGGCCTCGCCGGCGCTGTTCGCCTTCGCCTTCGGCGAGGCCTGGCGCGGCGCCGGCGAGCTGGCCCAGATCCTGGCGCCGCTGTACTTCCTCAACTTCCTGGCCAGCCCGCTGAGCTATGTGTTCTTCGTCGCCGGGCGGCAGAAGATCGAACTGGTCTGGCAAATCGCCCTGTTCATCATGACCGTCGGCGTGTTCGCCGCCCCGCTCACGCTCAAGCAAAACGTGCTGGCCTACACCATCGGCTACTCGCTGCTGTACCTGCTGTATCTGCGCATGTCCTACCGCTACAGCGTCAACCGCAACCCGACCGGGGGCCTGCATGCCGCCCGTTGACCGCCTCGACGGCGAGACGGCCGGCGCCATGCCCGGGGCGGCGTCCGCCGGCGCGCCGACGGTGCCGGCGCCGCCGCGCATCACGCTGCCGCGCGGAGCGACCGGGGCGGCGGCGCGCGCCGACGCGGCGCCCACCGGCCTGCTCGGCCCGGCCTGCGCGGAGCTGGCCTTCTTCCTGCTGTTCCCCGGCTTTTTCGCCTATCAGACCTTGCTGGGGCTGGGCGTGATCCGCGCCTACCTGGGCGGCTACTTCGCCATCGTCGCGTTGCTGATGTTTCCGATGCTGTTGCTGTCCTATCTGCGCCGCCTGCACGCCCAGGCTTACCGCCTGCACGGCGTCGACGCCGCCTTCCTCGGCTTCCTGGCCTATTTCGCGGCGGTGATCGCCTGCAACGCGGGCAGCGCCAACCCCGGCATCATCGGCTACCACGCGCTGGGCATGGTGTATATGCTCAGCCTGTTCATCATCTTCAAGACGCTGGACTTCCAGGGCCGGCGCTTCCGGCTGACACAATTGACCAGCCTGGCCGCGATGTCGGCCGTGGTGTTCATCTTTTCCGTCGACGGCGCGTTCTACCTGGCCGCGCTGGGCGCCGCGCGCGACCCCGACAGCGTCGCCACCTACCAGGGCTTCTCGCGCTCCTACCTGGTGCCGCTGGTGGTCATGCTGGCCTGCACCGGCCAGCGGGGGATGCGCTGGGCGCTCTACGCGCTCGGGCTGCCGACCCTGTACATCAACACCGCCCGCAGCGAGTTCGGCGCGCTGCTGTTCCTGATCCCGCTGATCGAATTCCACGCCTCGCGCCACCGCATGGCCATGGTGGCGGCCTTGCTGCTGTTGTTCCTGCTGCTCAAGTTCAATCTGGACGCGATCATCGCCGCCGTGCCCAGCAACCGCACCCTGGAGCTGCTCGACCTGTCGCATTCGTCGTCGGTGAGCGCGCGCAACCATCTGACCGAGCAGGCGCTGCACACCATCGACCTGCATCCCATCCTGGGCGACTACGCCAGCTACCCGCCGGGCAACTACGCGCACAACATCCTGTCGGCCTGGGTCGACCTGGGCCTGTTCGGCTTTCTCGGGCTGCTGACGTTGTTGACATACCCGCTGGTCCAGATGGCCGTGCACGGTTACCTGCTGGGCGGTCGAGCCAGCCGCGGCCAGCGCTTCGTGCTGGCGTGGTCCCTGCTCGCGGTGACCTTGCTGTTGCTGTGCATGTCGCACTATTTCAGCGACATGATGATCGGCGCCGCGCTCGGCGCCTACGCCCGCTACCGTTCCGGAGGCCGTGATGCTTGAGATCGTCCACCTGAGCGCGGTCCATGCGCGCGACGACGCCCGCATTTTCGACAAGCAGTGCCGCGCCCTGGCCGCGCGCGGCCACCGCGTCACGCTGGTCGTCGCCGACGGCCTGGGCGACACCAGCCGCGCCGGCGTCGCCATCGTCGACGCCGGCGCGCGCGCGGATGGCCTGAACGGTCTGGTGGCGGCCGCCCGTCGCATGTACCTGCGCGCGCTGGCCTTGCGTCCGGACATCGTCCAGCTGCACCACGCCGCGCTGCTGCCGCTCGGGCCACCACTACGCAGGCATGGCTGCAAGGTCGTGTTCGACGCCGGCCATGAGCTGCCCGTGCCGCCGCGCGGCGCGCGCGACTCCGGCTCGGCGTCCGTGGCCGCCGAGGCCTGGTCGCGTTGCGCGCCGGCGGCGCTCTGGCGCCGCCTCGAACGGCGGGCCTGCCGCCGCCTCGACGGCGTCATCGCCGCCACGCCGCTGGTCCGCGACAAATTCCTGGCCGTCAACAGCGCGACGATCGACGTCGGCGACTTTCCCGTGCCGGACGACGTCGGCGCCGGACCGGCCTGGGCCGACAAGCCGCTGCGGGTCTGCCACGAGGGCGCGCTGAGCGCCATCCGCGGCATCGTCGAGCTGGTGCGCGCCTGCGAACTGCTGCAATCGCCGGTGCGCCTGAGCCTGGCAGGCGATTTTTCCGAGGCCGCGCTGGCCACGCGCATGCTGGCGCGGCCGGGCTGGCGCCGCATCGACGCGCTCGGCCGGCTGGGCCGGCCCGGCATCGGCGACCTGCGGGCCTCCTCGCGCGCCGGCCTGATCACCCCGCACGCCACGCCGGGCCACCTGGACGCGCCGCCGGCGACGATGTTCGAGTACATGGCGGCCGGCATCCCGGTGATCACCTCCGACTTTCCGCTGTGGCGCGCCGTCGTCGAGGCGCACGCCTGCGGCCTGTGCGTCGACCCGCGCGATCCGCCGGCCATCGCCGCCGCCATCGACTACCTCGCCAGCCACCCCGACATCGCCCGCCGCATGGGCGAGAACGGCCGCAAGGCGGTGTGCGCGCGCTACAACTGGCCGCGCGAAGCGGCCAAACTGATCCACTTCTATGAACATCTCTAACCACATCGCGCGCCTGCGGAAAATACTGCGGCTGATCGGCGACATCGTCCGCCTGCCGCGGGCGCGGCTGCGCTTCCACACCGCCCTCAACCCCGAGCTGGTGCGGCGCACCTACCGCCTCTTCACGCAGCCGCATCCGCGCTGCCGGCTGGTGCGCAACAAGTCGCTCGGCATCGCGCTGATCGACCTGCGCGCCTACGACAGCGGCGGCGCCTATCTGCGGTCGCTGCGGCGGCGCGACTACGCCGGCTACCACAGCCGGCGCGCCCGCGAACGCGGCTACACGGTCGTCGAGATCGACCGCAACGATTACATCGACGAGATCCACAGCATCAACACCTCGGCCGGCGAGCGCCAGGGCCGGCCGATGGACCCCGCCTACGCCACCAGGACCGAGCGCTACGACCCGGTCGACGGCCTGCGCCACTACGGTGTGCTCGACAAGGATGGCCGGCTAGTCGCCTACGGCGACGTCGGCATCTATGGCGACTTCGCCGCCACCGACCGCCTGCTGGGCTACAAGAACGGCGACGGCGTCATGTACCTGCTGCTGGCCGACATCGCCTGCCGCCTGATCGACGACGGCCGCCTGAACTACTTCATGTACGACACCTATCTGGGCGCCTTGCCGGGCTTGCGCAACTTCAAGAAAAAGCTGGGCTTCCAACCCTACCGTATTCGTTACTCCATCTGCTGAGGTTCACATGATCAACAAGCTCGCCAATCAATGCAAACTGGTGCTCGATGTGGTCAGGCTGCCCGTCGCCAAGCTGTGCTTCGACACCCGTTTCAACCCGGACGATGTCAGGGAAACGCACCGCCGTTTCACCAGCCCCCATCCGAAATACAAGGTGTTCGGCTACAAGCAGCTGGGCGTGGCCCTGATCGACCTGCGCCGCCTGGCCGGACCGGTCGCCTGCCTCGACAGCGTCACCGGCCAAAGCGGCGCCGCCACCTACGTCAGCAAGGCGCGCCGGCGCGGCTACGCGCTGGCGCAGATCGACCGCAACGACCACGTCGACGCCATCCACGAGATCAACACCAGCATGGCCAGCCGGCAAGGCCGGCCGATGGACGCCAGCTACCGGGAAAAGAAGTCCCATTACGAAACGCAAAGCCACTACCGCTACTTCGGCGTGTTCAGCAAACAGGGCAAGCTGATGGCCTACTGCAACGTCGGGCGCTACGGCAACTTCGCCGCGTTTTCGCAGCTGCTCGGCTACCGCAACAACGACGGCGTCATGCACCTGCTGGTGACCGACATCGTCAGCCTGCTGCTGATGGAGCTGCAGGCCGGCGACGGCCCGGAGTTCCTGATGTACGACACCTTCTTCGGCGCCCAGCCCGGCCTGCGGCAGTTCAAGACCATGCTCGGCTTTACCCCCTACCGCGTCCGGTACAGCCTGCGATGAACATCATGGGTACCGTCCTCAATCGCCTCTACAGCGACTACCTGATGCCGTCGCGCCTGCGCCACTACGACGCGCTGCTGCAACAGGCGCGCCAGCAAGGCTACCGACAGACGTCGGTGCGCGCCTGGCTGGCGTCGTTGCGCGGCGGCCGCGCCGGCGACGCCCGGGTGCTGGTGCACCGCCACGACATCGACACCGACCTGCCGACCGCGCGCCGCATGTTCGCGCTGGAACAAAAGCACGGCGTGCGCGCCAGCTACTATTTCCGCCTCTCGACCCTGGACTTCGGCCTGATGCGCGACATCGAACGCTATGGCAGCGAGGCCAGCTACCACTACGAGGAGATCGCCACCTACGCCAAGCAAGCGCACCTGAAGGACCCGGTGCGGGTGCGCGCGCGCATGGACGACATCCGCGCCCAGTTCGAACGCAACTTCCGCCGCATCGAGGAACAGCTGGGCAGCAAGCTGCACACGGTCGCCAGCCACGGCGACTTCGCCAACCGGCGCCTGGGCATGATCAACCACGAGCTGCTCGACGACGCCGCGCTGCGCGCGCGCTGCGGCATCGCCTGCGAAAGCTACGACCGCGAACTGCTGTCGAGCTTTGACCTGTACATCAGCGACCGCCCGCATCCGCAGTATTTCCACCCGATGCCGCCGCAGCAGGCGCTGGGGGCCTACCGCCGCATCTGCCTGCTGACCCATCCGGCCCAGTGGCGCACCAACTGGGTCGACAGCAGCGCCCACAACCTGCGGCGCGTGGTCGAGGCCTGGCGCTGGTGAAGGCCGCGGCACGCACCATCCATCGCGCAACCAGGCAAAACACGAGGGCGACACCGATGAACATACTGCTGATTAACCACTACGCCGGCTCGGTGCTGCACGGCATGGAGTACCGGCCGTACTACCTGGCGCGCGAATGGGTGCGCGCCGGCCACCGGGTGCGCATCGTGGCCGCGTCCAGCTCGCACCTGCGCGCCCGTCCGCCCGAACTGAACGGGCGCCGCGTGTTCGACGAGACCATCGACGGCATCGACTACCGCTGGCACGCGACGCCGGCCTACCGAGGCAACGGCCTGGGCCGGGCCGCCAACATGGCCGCCTTCGTCGCCGCGCTATACCGGGGCGCGCACCGCCTGGCGCGCAACTTCCAGCCCGACCTGGTGATCGCCTCGAGCACCTATCCGGCCGACATCTGGCCGGCGCGCCGCATCGCCGCGCTGGCCGGCGCGCGCCTGGCGTTCGAGGTGCACGACCTGTGGCCGCTGTCGCCGATGGCGCTGGGCGGCATGCCGGCCTGGCATCCGTTCATCGTGCTGATGCAGGCGGCCGAGGACTACGCCTACCGCCACGCCGACACCGTCATCTCCATCCTGCCCAAGGCCGGCGCCCACATGGCCGCGCGCGGCATGGCGCCGCACAAGCTGCACGTGGTGCCCAACGGCGTCGACCTCGACGAGTGGGACCTGCCGCCGCTGCCGCTGCCGGCGCCGGCGGCGGCGCTGCTGGCCGATGTGCGCCGGCAGGGCCGCACCGTGGTCGGCTACGCCGGCAGCCACGGCCTGGCCAACGCGCTCGACACCCTGATCGACGCCGCCGCGCTGCTGCGGGGGCGGCCGCTGGCGTTCGTGCTGGCCGGCGCCGGCCCCGACAAGCCGACGCTGCGGCGCAAGGCCGCCGACGCCGGCCTGCGCGACGTCCACTTCCTCGACCCGCTGGCCAAGCGCCACATGCCGGCGCTGCTGCGCGGCTTCGACATCGCCTACCTCGGCTGGCGGCGCCAGCCGCTGTACCGCTACGGCATCTCCCCCAACAAGCTGGGTGACTACATGATGGCGGCGCGGCCCATCATCCACGCGGTCGAGGCGGCCAACGACCCGGTGGCCGAGGCCGGTTGCGGCCTGAGCCTGGCGCCGGACGACCCGGCCGCGCTGGCCGCCGCCATCGCGCGCCTGGCCGCCATGCCGGCGGCGCGCCGCCACGAACTGGGCCGGCGCGGCGCCGGCTACGCCCGCGCCCACCTCAACTACGCGCTGCTGGCCGAGCGCTTCCTGGCCGCCTGCGCGGCGCCGCCGCACTGACACCCCACCAAGGAGACATCATGCCCTCATCACGCCTGCCGCTGGACGCGGCGCCCCGTCCGATGGCCGTGCCGCCATCGGCGATCGTAGCGGCGCCCGCACCCGGGCCCGCCACCGAATTCCTGCCCTTCGCCCTGCCCGACCTGGGCGACGAGGAGGCCGCCGCCGTGCTCGAGTGCCTGCGCTCGGGCTGGATCACCACCGGCGCCGTCAGCCGCCGCTTCGAACGGGAGTTCGCCGACTTCCTCGGCGGCGGCGTCACCGGCGTGGCCGTCAATTCGGCCACCGCCGGCCTGCACCTGGCGCTCGAGGCGCTGGGCATCGGCCCCGGCGACGAGGTGATCGTGCCGACGATGACCTTCACCGCCACCGCCGAGGTGGTGCGCTATCTCGGCGCCGATCCGGTGCTGGTCGACGTCGACGACGCCACCCTGTGCATCTGCCCGGACGCCATCGCCGCCGCCATCACCGCGCGCACGCGCGCCATCGTGCCGGTCCACTACGCCGGCCTGTCCTGCGACATGGACGCCATCGTGACGCTGGCCCGGCGCCACGGCCTGCGCGTGGTCGAGGACGCCGCGCACGCCTTCCCCACGCTGCACCGGGGCCGCGCCGTCGGCACGCTCGACAGCGACGCCACCGTGTTCAGCTTCTACGCCAACAAGACCATCACCACCGGCGAGGGCGGCATGGTGGTGTGCCGCGACCCGGCGCTGCTGCGGCGCGTGCGCGTCATGCGCCTGCACGGCATCAGCGAGGACGCCTTCGACCGCTACACCTCGCGCCGCCCGGCGTGGTTCTACCAGGTCGTCGCGCCCGGCTACAAATACAATATGACCGACATCGCGGCGGCCATCGGCTGCCAGCAGCTGCGCAAGGTCGAGCGCTTCCTGGCCCGGCGCCAGGCCCTGGCGGCGCGCTACGCCGAGGGCCTGCGCGGGTTGCCGCTGCGCCTGCCGCAGGACGCAGATGCCCGGGCGGGCGGCCGGCACGCCTGGCACCTGTACCCGGTGCGGCTGACGGCGGACGCGCCGCTGGCGCGCGACCGGCTGATCGAACTGCTCGCCGAGCGCGGCATCGGCACCAGCGTGCACTACATCCCCCTGCACCGCCAGCCCTACTGGCGCGACCGCTACGCCTTGCCGCCCGAGCGCTTCCCGCGCGCCGAAGCCAGCTATCAAGCCCTGCTGACGCTGCCCCTGTACACCCGCATGAGCGACGCCGACCAGGCGCGCGTCATCGCCAGCCTGACGGAGCTGCTATGTTAAGCAAACGCTGCTTCGATATCGTGGCCGCGCTGGCCGGCCTGTTGCTGCTGGCGCCGCTGATGCTGGTGCTGGCGGCGTGGATCAAGCTCGACTCGGCCGGGCCGGCGCTGTACCGCCAGCGCCGGGTCGGGCGCAACGGCGTGCCGTTCCGCATCGTCAAGTTCCGCACGATGCACGCGTCGGCGGAGGAGATCGGCCAGCTGTCGCTGGCCGACGACGCCCGCGCCACCCGCGCCGGCCGGCTGCTGCGCCGGCACAAGCTCGACGAGCTGCCGCAACTGCTCAATGTGCTGCGCGGCGAGATGAGCCTGGTGGGGCCGCGTCCCGAGGTGCCGCGCTATGTCGAGCACTATCCGCCGACGGTGCGCGACCTCGTGCTGTCGGTGCGGCCCGGCATCACCGACTGGGCAGCCATCCATTTCCGCGACGAGGGCGAGATCCTGCGCCGCGCGGCCGACCCGGAGCGGACGTACGTGCTGCAGGTGCTGCCCGTCAAGCTGGAGTATTACGTGCGCTATGTCCAGCAACGCAGCCTGCTCACCGACCTGCGCATCCTGTTGCACACGGTCGGCGCGCTGCTGTCGGGGCGGCCCGCCCCGGCGGGCTTGCACGGCGCCCCGCCCATGGCCGGCGTCCAGGCCGGCATCCACGCCGGCATGCCGGCGGGCGCGCCGGCCGTTGCGCGGGCGCCCGGCCGGCCACGGCTGCGACTGCTCAAGGAGAGCCGGCTGGGGCCGCACGACTGGCAGTCGCCGCTGATCTCGCTGCTGCGCGGCCTGGCGGCGTTGCAGGTGGCGGCCGCGCATCTGCGGGCGCAGGTCTTCCCCGGCCTGAGCACCTTGCAGGACCCGTCGCTGTGGTATGTCGGCCTGTCGTTCTTCTCCGGCTTCGCCCACCAGGCGGTGGTGGTGTTCTTCGTGCTCAGCGGCTGGCTGGTCGGCGGCAGCCTGCTCGACCGCATCGGCAAGCCGCACGCCATCCGCGACTACGCGATCGACCGTCTGACGCGCCTGTGGATCGTGCTGCTGCCGGCCTTCGTCTTGATGCTGTTGCTGGGGCTCGGCACCGGTGAGCTGGACGCCGGGCAACCCAGGCTGGCCGATATCAGCCCATGGTCGCTGACGACCTTGCTGGGCAACCTGGCCGGCGTGCAAACGATGGCGGTGCCCGCCTTCGGCGGCAACTTCCCCTTGTGGAGCCTGGCCTACGAGACGTGGTACTACGCGCTGTTCCCGCTGCTGATGCTTGCCATCCGGCCCGGCGACACGCAGTGGCGGCTGGCCGCCGCCGTCGCCGCGGTGGCGCTGGCGTTCTGCCTCAGTTCCGGCATCGTGCTGTACTTCCTGGTGTGGTTGATGGGGGCGGCGGCCTCGCGCGTGCGGCTCGATGTCGGCCGGGTCCAGCGCTACGCGGGCTGGCTGCTGTTCGGCGCGCTGGCCGTGGGCATGCGCCTGCAGGGGCAGGACGGCGACATGGACGCCCATTCGCTGGGGCGCGACGTGCTGTACAGCGCGTTCTTCCTGTTGTGCCTGTGCGGCGCGGGACGGCGCGATCCGGCGGCGATGCGGCCGCTGGTGGCGCTCGGCGCCTTCCTGGCGGGTTTCTCGTTTACGCTGTATGTGCTGCATGTGCCGCTGCTGCGGGTGCTGTGGGCCTACCGTGGCGGCGAACCGCTGTCGACCGACGATCCGGCCAGCATGGCGGTGTATGCCGCCATGCTGGCCATCGTCGTCTCGCTCTCCTACCTGATCCATCTGCCGTTCGAGGCGCAGACGGCCAGGCTGCGGCGGTTCATCAAGCAATTCCTGCCGGGCCGGGCCGGCAGGAAACTGGGTGCGCCGGCGGCGGGCGAAGCCGGCTAGTGGCCGGCCCCGCCGGCGGCGGCGCTGTTTGCCGCCGTTCGCCGCCCGCCCCGCCTTACTTGTACGCGCCGATGCTGACCGGCTGCATCGGCGTGCCCTCGATATCGTATGCCGGCGCGTAGGTGGTGGTGCCGGCGCCCTTGGCCGGCGAGGTGCTGCGCAGGTGCAGGTCGGGCGTTGCCGTACGGGTGTACGAGACGAACTGCGGATCGGCGCTGACCGTGCCGGTGGCCACCAGGCCGTTACGCAAACTGAGGTTGTAGTTGGTGTTCTGGTACACCAGGTTGTTGCGGTAGGTGTTGTGCGTACCAGTCTTGCCCTGTTCAGAGATGCCGTAGCGGTTGTCGTAGACGATGTTGTTGACCACGTGGGTGTAGTCGGCGCCGGCGCTGCTGTGGTAGAAGTCGCCGCCGCCGACGATGATGCCCATGCCCGAGTTGGCCACCGTGTTGTTGGCGATGATGACGTTGGTGGCGTCGTGCCACAAATGGATCGCCCCCTGCGCGACGCGGTAGACGACGTTGCCGACCACGCTGCCCGTCGTGCTCACGTAGATGCCGTGCACATGGCTGCACCCGGCGGGACCGATATCGTAGACGAAGTTATTCACGACATCGCCCTGGACGCCGTTGTAGTAGGAGTCGACGCCGATGGCCGCGCCGCCGGTGCCGTCGCAAGCGATGTTCTGGGCGATGTGGTGCACGCGGTTGTTGCGGATGACATCGTAGGAGCCGCCGTTGTAGAAACCGTTGCGCCACTTGGTGCCGCTCTGGTAGGCGCTGCCGTCGATCTCGAAGCCGTTGATCTCGACATAGTTGCCGCGGTTGTCCCAGGCCACGCTGCTGCTGGAGTTTGCCGCCGGGACGATCTTCGCGCCCCACTTGGTGGTCGAGACATAGTAGATGCGGCCGTTCGCGGTGCCGCTGGCGTTGGTCCTGAAGCCGCCCGCGTAGTTGCCCGGCGCCACGTGCACGGTGGTGTTCGGCGCGGCCAGCGCGGCGGCGCGCGCGATCGTCTTCAACGGCGAACCCTGGGCGCCGGAATTGCTGTCCGAGCCGCCGGTCGACACGTACAGGTGGTTGGCGGTGGTTGGCGTCGGGGTTGGGGTGGGGGTCGGGGTCGGTGTCGGGGTCGGCGTGGGGGTCGGGGTCGGCGTGGGTGTGGGCGTCGGCGTCGGCGTGGTGCCGGCGTACTCGTAGGCGCCGAGATCGTCGGCGGCGCCGACCGGGCGCTCCCTGCCATCGAAGTCGCGCGGCGGCGCGTCGACGGCCAGGCCCTTGTCGATCGCCGGCGAAGTCGAGCGCAGATGATAGTCGCCGCCGCCGGTGCGCACGTAGTTGACGAACTGCGGCGCGGCCGCGATGGTCGCCACCGCCACGCCCTTCAGGAGCAGATAGCCTTGGGATGACTGCTGGAACATCAGGTTGTTCGCATAGGTGTTGTGTGAGCCGATGTTGCCCTGTTCGACCACGCCGTAGACGGTGTCGTACACGATGTTGTTCGTCACGCGCGAATTGTCGCCGGCCGTCGTCGCGTGATAGTAATCGCCGCTGCCCACCACCACGCCGGTGTGGGACGCGAAGATGGTGTTGTTGACGACGTCGACGCCGGAGGCGTCGTGCCACAAGCGCACCGCCGCGTTCGAGACACCGTAAATGATATTATTCTTGACATCCGTGCCCACGCTGTTGACATAGACACCGTACATGGTGCGGCAACCGTTGGCGCCGATGTCGTGCACCATATTGTCGCGGACGTCATGCGCGCTGCCCTTGAAATAGCTGTCGGCGCCGATGCCGCCGCCCGACGCGCAGGCGGCGCGTCCGATGTGGTGCACCCTGTTGCCGGTCACGCCGCCGAACGAGCCGCCGGTGTAGATGCCGGTGGTCCACGCCGTGCCGGCGCGCGCCGCGCTGCCGTCGACCTCGAAGCCGACGATGTCGACGTAGTTGCCGCGGTTGTCCCACGCCGCCGACGTGGTGGACGTGGCCGGCGGCACGATCTTCGCCCCCCACTTCCGGTCCGACACATACTTGATCCGCGCGGTGGCCGTGCCGCTGCTGTTGGTGACGAAGCCGCCGGCGTAGGCGCCGGGCGCCACGTGCACGATGGTGCCCGGCGTGGCCGCTTGCGATGCCCTGCGTATCGTCAAGAACGGCGCCGCCTGGGTGCCGGGGTTACTGTCTGAACCTGTGGTTGAAACATAGAGCTCGCTGGCCGCCGCCGCGCCGTTGTACGTGACGCTGGCGGCCAGCACGGGCGCTTGCGCCGCGGCGGCTTGCTTTCCTTCATCGCCGCCGCTGCCGCCGCCGCAAGCGGCCAGCAGCATTGCGCAGGCGCCCAGACCGATGGTCGTGGCGCTCCCCTGGGACAGGTAGTTGACAGAATTGTTCATCAGACTTTCCTCGTTCATGAAGTGAATGAGGAAGGTTTGATCTGAATCAAATTCTATAGTTCAATGCTTTTAGAAAAAAATTCTGACAAGACATTATTACAACAAAAAAACAGGCCCGAATAAGTGCAAGAAACAGCGCAAAAAACCGCGCCCGCGCGCCGTGGTGTTCAACGGGGCATGCTTGCTCAGGCGTCGTTGAACACCACGCCGTGCGGCGCGATGCCGGCCTGGTTGAGCCGTTTGACGGCCGCGTTGAGCTGGCCCTCGGTGGTCACGCCGGCGCGGGTGACGAGGAAGACGGCGCCGGCGTGGGCGCCGACGACCAACGCGTCGGCCGCCTCCATCACCGGCGGCGCCGTCATCAGCACCACGTCGTAGCGGGCGCTGAGCGACTCGAGCAGGCTGGCCAGATGGCGGTGCTGCAGCAGCTCGGTCTGCTGCGGCAGCACGCTGCCGCAAGGAATGAAATCAAGATGGTCGGCAACCCCGTGGCGCACCGCCATGTGCGGCTGCAGCGCGCCGGCCAGGCACTCGGCCAGCCCGCCGCAACGCTCGATGCCGAAATACTCGTGCAGCCGGCCGTCGCGCAGGTCGGCGTCGATCAGCAAGGTGCGCTTGCCGCCCGAGGCCATCAGCAGCGCCAGGTTGACCGACACGAACGAGGCGCCCACCCGCCGCGTCGGCCCCAGGCAGCTGACCACGTTGTTGCGGCTGTGCGGCAACACGAATTCCAGCGCGGCGCGGAACGCCCGCAGGCTCTCGGCGGCCGCGTCGTCCGGCGCCGCCTGCGCCAGCAGCAGCGGCGCCCGCTTGCGCGCCTGCCGCCGCAGGCGGTCCTGGCTGCGGCTGTGCGGGATGGTCGCGTGCACCGTGCGCGCGCCCAGCATCGCCTCGATCCGCTCGGGGTCGTCGATGCCGCCGCCCACGGCCTTGCTGGCGAAGGCCAGCAAGGCGCCCAGGAACAGGCCGGTGACCATGCCCAGCACCACGATCAGCGAGCGGTTCGGCTTGAGCGGGCGCTCCGGCGCCACCGGCATGTCGACCATGCGCACGTTGCCGACCCGCCCCACCGCCACCAGGCGCAACTGCTGCGCCGTGTTCAGCAGCTCGGTGTACAGGTCGGTGCTGACCTTGACGTCGCGCGCCAGGCGCGCCTGTTGCTGCTCGACCAGCGGCAGGCGCTTGATGCGCGCCTCGAGCTCGTCGATCTCGCGCACCGTCTCGCGGCTCTGCTGGTTCAGCGCCTGCAGCAGCGGATGCTCGTCGGTATAGCGCCCCAGCAGCTCGGCGCGCTTTTGCGTCAGCGTGCTGCGGCGCGCCTGCGCCGCCGCCAGGGTGTCGAGCGCGATGCGCACTTCCTGCTCCAGGTTGACGGTGGCGTGGCTGCTGCGGTAGCCGTTGTAGCTGGCCTCGGCGCTTTCGAGCTGGTGGCGCAGCACCGGCAACTGGCGGTCGAGGAAGGCCAGCGTCTTTTGCGCCTCCTCGGTGCGCCGCGCCAGGTTTTGCCGCATGTATTCGCTGCCGATCTCGGTCAGCGTGGCATACACCTGCTGCGGGTTGGCGCCGTGCAGCTTGACCGCGATCACCCCAGACTGCTTGCCCTGCTCGGCGATCTGCAGCGAGCGCTGCACCTGCTCGAGCGCGGCCAGGCGCGAGCTGCGGCGCAAGGTGAAGCGGGCGCCGGGGTTGGCGCGCAGCCGCGTCACCACCAGGTCGATGGCGCCGTCGGCGCCGGCGGCGTGCGCCGCCAGTCCCGTCTCGCCCTCCAGCACCGGGCGCCCTTTGCCGTCGCCGAGCCGGTAGCGCCCGCCGCCGAGCGCGGTGATGGTGAAGTCATGGTTGTACATGGCGTCGGGCACGTCGAAGCTGGCGACCTCGATTTTCTCGCCGCCCCACACATAGCCGCCACGGCCGAACAGGCCGGGCTCGGACAGCTCGCTGCCGCGGCGCGCCGCGATCCACTCGCCGCCCAGCGGGAAATAGCGCGGCCGCGCGTCGATGTACAGGCGCAGCGTGTCGACCGCGCGCGCCACCACCAGCCGCGAGTGCAGCAGCTCCATCTCGGCGATCGCCGCCTTCTTGGTTTCGAACAGCGACGACACGTCGTTGAGGATGTTCTTCGACGTGTTCGGCGTGTCCTCCTCCACGTGCAGCAGCATGTTGGCCTCGTACACCGGGCGCGCGGCCAGCGCGTAGGCCAGCGCCGCCAGGGTGCACAGCGCGGCCACGCCGAGGATCAGCCAGCGCCGCGCGAACAGCGTCTGGAAGTAAGAGCGCCACGCCAGCGCGCCGGGATCCGGCCCGGGCAGCGGTTCGACCCGCTCGATCAGTTGGGTCGGCGCGGCGATGCCGCGCAGCGAGCGCAGTTGCGGCGGGTTGTCGTAAGCGTCGTTCATGGGGGGCCTATGGTCTGGTGGTGGCGCCGACGGCGGACGACAGCTCGCCCGGGAACAGCTGGCTGATCGCGCGGTGCCAGTTGGCCAGCGGCGAGGCGGCCACGTACACGACGTCCTTGGCGCGCAGCTCGAAGCGCTCGGCCAGCGCCAGCGCCCGCGACGGCCGGGCGTCGAGCCGGTACACGCGCGGCCCCTGCGCCGTCTGCCGCACCACGTACACCTGGCCGGCGTCGCCGCTTTGCGGATTGATGCCGCCGACCTCGCCGAGCGCCTCGTTCAAGGTCAGCCGGCCGTCGTGCATGGTCAGCGAGCGCGGTTGCAGCACCTCGCCGGCGACGAACACCTTGCTCTCGTCGCGCGGCGGCACCCGCACGATGTCGCCGTTGACCAGCATCACGGCGGCGGCGTGGCGGCCGTCGCGCAGCGCGCGGACCAGGTCGATCTTGTGGCGCCGGCCCGCGCGCTCGACGCTGATGCGGCTCTGGTCGGCGTTGGGCGTCAGGCCGCCGGCGCGGTTGATCGCCTCGAGCAAGGTCATCGGAATATCGTTGACGGTCTGCAGGCCCGGCGTGCGCACCTCGCCGTCGATGTAGACCCGCTGGCTGCGGTAGGCCTGCACGCTGAGCGTGACGCGCGGGTCGCGGAAGTAGCGCGCCAGCCGCTTGGTCAGCAAGGCGCCGGCCTGCTCGCGCGTCAGCCCGGCGAAGTCCATCGTGCCGGCGAACGGGAAGTGCAGCTTGCCCTGCTGGTCGATGACAAAGCTGGCCGCCGGCGGCCCCAGCCCGGCGCCGTCAACGCCCTGGTCGCGCGCGACCGCGCCGGTCAGTTCCGGATGGTCCCACAAGGTGATCGCCAGCACGTCGCCGACACCCAGGATATAGGTATACGCGCCGGGCTCGGCGGCCGCCAGGCTGCCCAGGTCCTGGCCGGCGGCCGGCGCGCCGGCGTTACTGCGCTGCTCGGCGTCCAGCCATTGCTCGGTGATGGGAATGACCTCGGCGTCGTCCGGCGCCGGCGCGCTGTGCATGCCGGTGGCGCAGCCGCCCAGCAGCGCCAGGCCGGACAGCAAGGGCGCCAGGCGGGACCTGATCGTTGTGACGGTGGTGGATGGTGTGGCGGTGTGCATGGCGGCCTCCGATAGCTCGACCAGAGTAGATCGCGTCCCGCAAGGCAGCCTTGTTTCACATCAAACGGGCGCCTGCGCGCAAATCGCCACGATGAGCGCGCCACCTTTGCATACATGTCATCAATCAACTATAATTGGTAATGATTCTTATTAAGATTTGATCGCTCCGCGCGCTCATTTCCCCCAATTCACCGTCCCAGCCAGGCAACGCGATTCCCCAGCCAGTGACACGATCTCACCCAAGGAGTTCCGCATGCCCCGTCACCTTCCCCTGCGCCCGCTGTTGCTGGCGCTGTCGCTGGCCCATTCCGCCACCGCCCTGGCCGCCGAGCGCGATGTCGCCGCCAGCGCGGCCACCGTGGCGGCCGCCACCGATGCGGGCGTCGCCGACTCGTCCGCCGCCGAGCCGACGATGGCGGTGGTCACGGTGACCGGCGCCGCCGGGGACGACGGCTACACGGCCTCCCGCACCCGCTCGGCTGGCAAGCTCGACCTGTCGCTGCGCGAGACGCCGCAATCGGTGTCGGTGGTCACGCGCGCGCTGATGGACGACTTCAAGCTCAACAACATCAACGACGTGCTGGCCACGACCACCGGCGTCACCGTCGAGCGCGTGGAGACCAGCCGCACCTATTACACGGCGCGCGGCTTCGACATCATCAACTTCCAGTACGACGGGGTCGGCACGCCGCTGGTGTTCGGCAACATCGCGGGCAACCTCGACACCGGCCTGTACGAGCGCATCGACATCGTGCGCGGCGCCAACGGTTTGATGAGTTCGACGGGCAACCCGTCGGCCACCGTCAACTTCATCCGCAAGCGGCCGACGGCGCAGACGGCGGCCAGCGCCAGCGTCACCCTGGGCTCATGGAACCAGCGCCGCGTCGAGGGCGACGTCAGCACCAAGCTCAACGAAAGCGGCAGCGTCACCGGCCGCGCCGTCGTGATCCGCCAGGAAAGCGACTCCTACCTGGACCGCTACGAGCCGCGCAAGACCGTCGGCTACGCGGTCATCGACGCCCACCTGGGCGACAGCACCTTGCTGACCATCGGCCACACCTACGAAACCAACCGCGGCAAGGGCGTCATGTGGGGCGCCCTGCCGCTGTTCTACAGCGACGGCAGCCCGACCGACTATCCGGTCTCGGCCAGCACCTCGGCCGACTGGTCGCGCTGGGACACCGTCACCAACAGCAGCTTCGCCGAACTGGGCCACGATCTGGGCGGCGGCTGGCGCGTGCAATCGACGCTCAACCACATCACCTACCGCTCCGATTCGGCGCTGGAATATGTCTACGGCACGCCTGACAAGCTCACCGGCGACGGCCTGTTCGCCTATCCGTCGCGCTACGGCGCCCGCCAGCGCCAGACCTTGCTGGACGTCTCGGTCGACGGCAAATTCGGCCTCGGCGGACGCCAGCACGACCTGAGCTTCGGCTACAGCTGGTCCAAGTCGACCTTACGCGACGAATCGCTGTACGGGCGCGGCATCGGCGACCCGCTGCCCGGCAACAGCGCCTTCGACGGCAGCCTGCCGCAGCCGCTGTTCGACGCCGCCTACGACGGCAGCAGCTACGAAGACCGCCGCAACACCGTCTACGCCGCCGCCCGCTTCAACCTGGCCGACGACTGGAAACTGCTGACCGGCATCAACAGCACGCGCGCCAGGAGCAGCGGCGTGTCCTACGGCACCAGCAAGGCCCGCTCGGCCAGCAAGAGCACGCCTTACGTCGGCCTGGTCTACGACATAAACCGCAACTGGTCGGCCTACGCCAGCCACACGGAGATTTTCAACCCGCAAAGCGAAACCGACGCCAGCGGCAACACGCTGGCGCCGGTCGAAGGCAAGACCACCGAGGCCGGCCTGAAAAGCGCGTTCTACAACGGCAAGCTGAATCTGTCGGGGGCGGTCTTCAAGACCAAACAGGACAACACCGCCGAGCAGGCGGACTTTGTCGGCGGCAAGACCGTGTATCGCGGCCTGAACGCCGAATCGCAGGGCGTCGAGTTCGATCTGGCCGGCGAGCTGGCCAAGGGCTGGCAGGCCAGCGCCGGCGTCACGCGGCTGTCGATCCACGGCGATGAGGGGCAAATCGTCAAGACCTACATCCCGCGCACCACGGTCAAGCTCCACACCACCTACCGCGTGCCGGCGCTGCCGGCGCTCAAGGTCGGCGGCACCGTGGCGTGGCAAAGCGCCATCGACACCGACCAGGGCGGCGGCATCAAGACCACGCAGGCCAGCTATGCGCTGCTGGGGCTGATGGCCCGCTACGACATCGACAAACATCTGAGCCTGTCGGTCAACCTCAACAACCTGACCGACAAGAAATACCTGACCAGCCTGTATTGGACGCAAAGCCTGTACGGCGCGCCGCGCAACGGCAGCGCCACGTTGACGTGGACCTGGTAACGGGGCCTATGCGACGACCTCGCTGCGCCGCGCAAGCGGCGGCGCGGCGCCGGTCGCGCGCTTCAGCAGCGCCGCCAGTTGCTCCGGCGGCAGCGGCTCGCTGAACAGATAACCCTGCATCTCGTCGCAGCCGTTGGCGCGCAGGAAGCCACGCTGCTGCTCCGTTTCCACGCCCTCGGCGATCACGCGCAGCTTGAGGCGGTGCGCCAGGCCGATGATGGAACTGGCGATGGCCTGGTCGCCGGCGCTGTGCGCCAGGTCGCGCACGAAGGACTTGTCGATCTTGAGGGTGCTGATCGGGAACGACTTGAGCGCCGACAGGCTCGAATAACCGGTACCGAAGTCGTCGATCGACAGCGCCACGCCCATCGTCCGCAGCTGCTCCATCTTGCCGAGCGCGCGCGTCAGGTCGCGCATGATCACGCCCTCGGTCACCTCCAGCTCCAGCCAGCGCGGCGCCATGTCGCTGTCGGCCAGCGCCAGCGCCACCCGCTCGACCAGCCGCCCCTCCTCGAACTGGCGCGGCGACACATTGACCGAGATGCACAGCGGCGGCAGGCCGGCGTCCTGCCAGGCGCGGTTCTGGTGGCACGCCTCGCGCAGCACCCACTCGCCCAGCGCCACGATCATGCCGCTCTCCTCGGCCAGCGGAATGAAACGGTCCGGCCCGATCACGCCGTGCTCCGGATGCTCCCAGCGCACCAGCGCCTCGGCGCCGAAAATGCGGCCGGTGCGCAGATCCACCTTGGGCTGGTACACCAGGCGGAACTGGCGATGCTCCAGCGCCTGGCGCATGCCCTCGAGCAGCACCAGCTTTTGTTCGATCTCGGCGTTCATTTCGTGCGCGTAGAACTGGCAGTTGTTCTTGCCCAGCTCCTTGGCGCGGTACATCGCCGCGTCGGCGTGCATCAGCAGCGTTTCGGCGTCGGCGCCATCGTTGGGATGGACCGCCACGCCGATGCTGCAGCTGACCTGCACCTGCTGCCCGCCCACGCTGATCGGCTGCAGCACCGCCTCGCGCACCCGTTCCAGCACCGCCGCCGCCCCGGTGTCCCCGCCGTCCACGGCGGCCGCCTCCCGCAGCATCAGCACGAATTCGTCGCCGCCGAAGCGGCCCACGCTGTCGCCCGGGCGCAGGCAGGCGGCCATGCGCCCGGCCACCACCTTGAGCAGCGCGTCGCCGGCGTTGTGACCGAGGCCGTCGTTGACCAGTTTGAAACCATCGAGATCGATGAACGCCACCAGCAAGGTGGCGTCGCCGTCGCCACCATCGCGGCGCGCCTCGGCCACCGTCAGCTCCAGCCGCTCGGTGATCAGGATGCGGTTCGGCAGGCCGGTCAGGGTGTCGTGGTGGGCCAGGTGCTGCATGCGCTCCTCGGCCAGCTTGCGCTCGGTGATATCGCGCACGATGGCCACCACGCCGCCTTCGACCGGCACCACCTGCTGGTGCAGCCAGCGCGCGCTCAACTCGGGTATCGTGTTCTCCCATTCCTGCTCGTGCACGCCGCCGGCCTGCGTCACGCGCACCAGGTCGGCGAACATGCCGCTCTCGCGCGCCGTCGGCACCAGCCGCAGCAACGTGGTGCGGCACAGGCGCTCGCGGCTCACGCCGGTGAACTGTTCGGCGCGGGAATTGGCGTCGACGATGTTGAAATCGACGATCGCGCCGGCGCCGTCGCGCACCTCGCGCATGACGAAGAAGGCGTCCAGGCTGGCCGCCGACGCCGCCGCGTAGGTCTCCTGCGCGCGCCGCACGCCGGCGCGGTGGCGCGCGCCCTGCCACGACCACAGCCACAGCAGGCCGGTGGCGATCGCCAGCGCCAGGCTGGCCGCGCCGGCCCGCCACAGGATCTCGCGCCGCTTGCGCTCGAACGCAGCCATCTGCTCCTGCTCGTCGAGGCCGGCGACGACCTTCAGCGCCACGCCGTGCAGTTCGCTGACGCCGCTGGAGCGGCTCACCCCGTCCTGCGGATGCGGACGGGCGACCGACTGCAGATGGGGCGGCGTCGCTGGCGCCGCCAGGCGCTGCCCGAACGACACCTTGTCGCCGATGCGCAGGGCGCGCACCACGCCGTCCGTGCCGATCAGCCCCAGCATGCCGCGCTCGCCCATGCGGCTGCGCTCATAGCCGCTGGTGAAATACGCGGGATCGGTTTCGACCATGACGACGCCGGCGAAGTTGCCCTTCGCGTCGTCGAGCCGGCGCGTGAAATGCAGATGCCACTCGGTCTTGGCGGCATCGCGCATGGGCTCGCCGACAAAGATCGCGCCGCTGTCGCGCTCCTGGTGGAAGTTGAAGTAGCGCTGGTCGGCGACCGAGATCGGCGTCGCCTGCGGACTGCTGGCGACCGTCATGCCGTCGCGGTCGACGATGCTGACGGAAAACACCAGGCCCGACGGCAGCAAACCCTCGCGGGCCAGTTCCGGCAGCGCGCCCAGCGTGCCGCGCCGCTCGACCGCGTACTTGAGCACGCGCAGCGTTTGATCGATGCCATCCAGCCCGCGCGCCACCTGCGCCTCGTAGGTGCCCAGCACCTCGCGCAGCGAATCGGCGGCCGCCTCGCGTGCCCGCACCCGTTCGACGTCGATCTCGTGCAGCGACAGCAGCCAGATCGCCACCAGCAGCAGCAGCGCGAACAGCGGCAGCGAGATATGCGTGTCGAGCCCGCGCCGCAACCAGCGCGCGCGCAGGCTGTCGCCGGCCTTGGACGCCGTCATGGCCGCAGCTCCAGCACCTTGACGCTGGCGTCGAGCGCGGCGCGGTCGATGTAGCCGATCATGGCCGGGTTGTCGGCCACCATGCGGCGCACGGCGGCGCTGTTGTGCAGCTCGCGCGGGGGCTGGCCCCGTCCGGTGAACACCATCTTGCTCCAGTAAGCCTTCATCAGCGCCGGCGAGCGGTCCGCGACGCGCCGGTAGAACGCGTCGCGCAGCGCGCTGCCGGGCGGCAGGTCGAGCGCCACCGCCTCGGCGCCGCCGGGAAAGCGGTCGGTTTGCGCCATGAAGATGGCCGCCACTTGCTCATAGCGCAGCGCGGACAGCGGATTCCTGGGCGACACCACGATCACCGGATCGTGCGGGCCGGCCTCGACGGCGAACGCCGGCAACGCGGCCGGCACCGTCAATAAAAATATCGTGAGTAAACGTCTGGTCAACAAACGCATCGCGGGCAAGGGCAAGAATAAATCGGTCATGCGGAATTCCTGTCTGTGTTCCCGGTGGTACATATACGGCGCGGTCGCCAGTACACAGGGTTCGGGCGTAACGCGCCAGGGACCGCAGACGGGCGTCTGTTCTTCAGAATGGGAAAGGTGGCAACGCCGCTTCGCGGCCGGGGCCGCAAATGGCAAACTGCCTCAAAGCAACTTTAGATGAAGTAAAGCAATATACCAAAAATTCTATCCAAAAACCACTTTAATTTTAATAGAATTACATCAATAATATGCTTTACACCACGGACGCCAGCATCTGCATTAGCTTATCGACACTGAACGGTTTGAGCAGCAATTGCGCGCCCTCGAGCGGGAAGCGTGGATGCTGGCCGCTGGCGAAGATGATCCGCAGATCGGGCCGCAACGCGCGGGCGCGCGCCGCCAGCACCTCGCCGGAGAGATCCGGCAGCGAGATATCGGTGATCATCACGTCCACCGCCTCGCCGTCGAGCAAGCCCAGCGCGGCGGCCGCGTCGCCGGCCGGCAACACCGTATGGCCCAGCAGTTCCAGCAGCTCGGTGGTGGTCTCGCGCAGTTCGCGCTCGTCCTCCACCAGCACGATGCGCAAGCCGGCCGCCGGTGCGCTCCCTTCCTGCGCCCCGGCCGCGTCGCTGGAGGCCGCTGGCGCCGGCGGCTGCGCGGCAAGCTGCGCCTGATGCTGGCGGTTGGCCAGCACGTGGCGCACCTTGCGCGCAAGCGCCTCGCGGGTGTAGGGCTTGCCCAGCAAATCGACGCCGGCATCGAGCCGGCCGCCGTGCACGATGGCGTTTTCCGTGTACCCGGACGTGAACAGCACCGCGATGCCCGGCAGCCGCTCGCGCGCCTTGCGCGCCAGCTCGGGGCTGCGCAGCGCGCCCGGCATCACCACGTCGGTGAACAGCAGGTCTATCGGCAGGCCGCTGTCGATGATGCTCAGCGCGCTGGCCGCGTCGTTCGCCTTGACCACGCGGTAACCGAGCTCGCTGAGCATTTCGACCACGGTGGCGCGCACGCCGTCGTCGTCCTCGGCCACCAGGATGGTTTCCTGGCCGCCGACCACCGCGCGCATTTCCGGCGGCGCCGGCGCGTCCTCGACATCGGTCGAACGGGGCAGGTACAGCTTGACGGTGGTGCCGCTTCCGGGCTCGCTGTAGATCTTCACGTGGCCGCCCGACTGGCGCGCGAAGCCGTACACCATCGACAATCCCAGGCCGCTGCCCTTGCCTTCCGGCTTGGTCGAGAAGAACGGATCGAACGCCTGCGCCAGCACCTCGGGGCTCATGCCGCTGCCGGTGTCGCTGATGGCGATCATCACGTACTGGCCCGCCGCCAGCTCGGGATGGGTGGCCGCGTACTGGTCGTCGAGCATGGCGTTGCCGACCTCGATGGTCAGCCTGCCCACGCCGTTCATGGCGTCGCGCGCGTTGATGCACAGATTGAGCACCGCGTTCTCCACCTGCGCGGTGTCGACCAGGGTGTTCCACAAGCCGCCCGAGATCACCGTCTCGACCTCGATCTCCTCGCCCAGCGTGCGGCGCAGCATGTCCTCCATGCCGGCGATGAAGCGGCCGATCTTGACCACCCGCGGATCGAGCGCCTGGCGCCGGCCGAACGCCAGCAGATAGCTGGCCAGCTTGGCGCCGCGCGTGACGCCGGCCAGCGCGTGCTCGAGGCGCTTCTCGGCGCGGGCGTTGCCCTTGACGTCGCCGCCTAGCAGTTGCAGGTTGCCGGAGATGACCTGCAGCAGATTGTTGAAATCGTGCGCCACGCCGCCGGTCAGCTTGCCGATCGCCTCCATCTTCTGCGACTGCTGCAGCGCCGCCGCCGTGCGGCGCATCTCGTCGGCCGCCGCCCGCTCGGCCGTCATGTCGCGGCCCACCGCGTGCACGTAGCGCTCGTCCGGCACCGCCGTCCACGACAGGATCGCGTGGCCGCCTGCCTTGCGCAAGGTGCGGTTCTCGAACTTGAAGGTATGCCGGCCCTCGGCCAGCGAGGCCATCTCCGCCTGCGATGCGGCCATGTCGTCGGGATGCACCAGTTTGTAGAGCGAGGTGCCGATCACCTCCGCTTCCTCCCATCCCAGCAGGCGGGTGAAGGCCGGGTTGACGGCCACCACCCAGCCGTCCAGCGTCACCACCAGCATCACGTCGGTCGAATAGCGCCACATGCGGTCGCGCTCCGCGGTGCGCTCGGTCACCTGCTGCTGCAGCTTGTAGGCGGTCGACTTCTGGTCCTCGATATCGGTGCTGGTGCCGACCCAGCGCTGCACCACGCCGTGGTCGTCGACGATCGGAAGGGCGCGCACGATGTGCCAGCGGTAGATGCCGTCGGCGCGGCGGATGCGGTACTCGGTCTCGAAGGTCTGGCCGGTGGCCACCGCGACGATCCACGCCTGGCTGGCCGCCGGCAGGTCCTGCGGATGGACGATTTCCGCCCAGCGGCTGTCGTTCAACTCGCCGGGCTGGGTGCCGGAGTAGCGGTAGACCTGGTCGTTGAACCAGTCCAGCCGCCCGTCGGCGTCGGCCTGCCAGACCTGGCTCGGTATCGTCTGCGACAAGGTGCGGAAGGTGTTCTCGCTGGCGCGCAGCAGGTTCTCGGCCATCACGCGGTCGGTCACGTCGGCGCCCTGCACGAAGATGCCCCACACGGCGCCGGCGGCGTCGCGCAGCGGCTGGTAGACGAAATCGAGGAAGCGCTCGCGCGCCGGCCGGTCGCCGGTGGCGGCCAGGAAGAACGGCACGGCGGTGCCGGACCAGGTCTCGCCGGACGCGTACAGTTTATCGAGCAGGCCGACGAAGCCCTGGCTGTTGGCCTCCGGCAGCGCCGCGCGCACCGGCAGGCCGATCACCTCGCGCTGGCCGACCAGCGCCATGTAGGCCGGATTGGCCGACATGAAGACATGCTCGGGACCGGACAGCATCGCCATGAAGCCGGGGGCCTGCTCGAACATGATGCGCATGCGCTCGGCCTCGTTGCGCACGCGGCGCTCGGCCTTGACCTTGTCGGTGGTCTCGATCACCAGCACCATCACGCCGACCGGCGTGCCGTCCTCGTCGAGCACCGGCGAGTAGTCCAGGTTCATCCACACTTGTTCCGGCGCGCCGTTGCGGTGCAGCGTCAATTCTTGGTCGGTGTAGACCAGCGTGCGGCCGGCCAGGCCGACCTTGATCACGTGGTCGTTGAAATCGGCCACCTCCGGCCAAGCCTCGCGCACGTTGGCGCCCAGCGACATCGGATGGCGGCCGCCGGCGAACACCGAATAGCCGTCGTTATAGATCATCACCCCCTGCTCGCGCATCAGCAGCACGATCGGCACGGTCGAGCGCAATATCAGCGCCACGGTCGTCTTGAGCGACTGCGGCCAGGCGTCGATGGGGCCAAGCGCGGTGTTGCTCCAGTCGTGGGAAGCGATGATCTGCGCGACTTGGCCGCCGCCATTGAGGAAGGGATGGGTCACAGTGTCCGGAAAATAAATGTTGTCCGGAGATTATAGGTTGTCCTGAACAAAAAAGGCCGCGCACGCGATCGATACTGCATTGCCAAAGAAATAAAATACGGATATAGTGCGAATAAGAATCATTATCATTAGAGAGACGCATGGATATCCCCCAAGAGTTGCGCAAGCTTGGCCTCAAGGCCACCCTCCCCCGTCTGCGCATCCTGCAATTGTTCCAGGAATCGAAAAGCAAGCATTTGAACGCGGACGACGTCTACCGGCTGCTGCACGACGAAAACATCGACATGGGGCTGGCCACCGTGTACCGGGTGTTGATGCAGTTCGCCGACGCCGGCATCCTGATCCGCCGGCACTTCGAATCGGTGGCCTCGGTGTTCGAGCTCAACGAAGGCGGCCACCACGACCACCTGATCTGCACCAACTGCGGCAAGATGGAGGAATTCCTCGACGCCGAGATCGAAGCGCGGCAGGAGGCGGTGGCCAAGGAGCGCAACTTCGTGCTGCACGAGCACTCGCTGTCGCTGTACGGTTTTTGCGGCGACTGCGCCGACAACATCAATCCGATGGCGGCAAGGAAGCTGCGGCGTTCCTGAGGCAGGCGAGCAGCTGGTTGGCGTCGAACGGTTTGCTCAAGAAGCAGCAGGCGCCGCCCTGCAGCGCGCGTTTGCGCAGCGCCGCCTCGGGAAAGGCGGTCATCAGGATCAGCGGCAAGGTATTGCCCCGGCGACGCAATTCCTCCAGCAACTCGATGCCGCTCATGCCGGGCATCTGCAGATCGGTGATCACGCAATGAAACTGCTCGAACGCGGCGCCGCCCGCGCCCAGCAGCGCCTGCGCCGAATCGAAGGCCTGCGCCGCATAGCCGTAGGAGCGCAGCAGGCTGCTCAAGCCGACGCGCACGGCGTCGTCGTCGTCGACGATCGCGATATGACAAAACTGTGGTTCCGGATCAGACACTGGGTACTCCCATGTTCGAACGGCGTCTCGCGGCCGTCCTGCGCATGGTGGAACGATACAGGCTCGCTGACGGCGGGAAAATCATACGAGGGTATAGGTCGATGCGGCGGGACCAGTCAGCGCCATGCTTCCCTCCCAGCAAACCCCGGGGGTCAGGTCCGACATTCGGACATTTTAGAACTTTTTGCGCACTAAAAAGTTCCCCAATTTTCCGTTTTGTCCGAATGTCGGACCTGACCCCGGGGTTTAGGCCAGGCCGAGCGCCTCGGCCATGCGCACCAGGTCGGCGAAGGTCTTGGCCTGCATCTTGCGCATCGCGTTGCCGCGATGGATTTTGACGGTGATCTCGCTGGTCCCCACTTCGCCCGCGATCTGCTTGTTCATCAGGCCGCGCGCGGCCAGCGCCATGATTTCGCGCTCGCGCGGCGTCAGGCTCTCGTAGCGCGCGGTCAGTCCCTGCAGCGCACCGTCGCGCCGGCGCCGCGCGTGGTCGGCCCGCAGCGCGGCGTCGATCGCGTCGAACAGCTCCTGGTCGCGGAACGGCTTCGCCAGGAAGTCGATCGCGCCGGCCTTCATCGCCCGCACCGACATCGGTATGTCGCCATGGCCGGTCATGAAGATGATCGGCAGCGCCACGCCGTCGCGCCGCAGGTCGGCCTGGAAATCGAGACCGCTGACACCTTGCAAGCGCACGTCGAGCAGCAGGCAACTGGTGACGTCGGCGCGCGGTTCGGCCAGGAATTCGGCCACCGACGCGAAGGCGGCGACCCGCATGCCGACCGACCGCAAAAGGCTGGAAACGGCCTCGCGCAGCGGCGCCTCGTCGTCGACGATGTAGACCAGCGTTTCGGCATGGTCGATCGGGGCGTTCGGGTCAAGCGGGTCAATCTGGTTCATACGCCGGCATGGAAAAGGTGATGGTGGCGCCAACCAAAGGGCTGGCCGGCGCGGGCTGGCCCACCCAGATGCGGCCGCCGTGGGTCTCGATGATGGAGCGGCAAATCGGCAATCCCATGCCCATGCCGTCCTCCTTGGTGCTGTAGAACGCCTCGAACAGTCGCGGCGCGGCGTCGGCGGCGATGCCGGGGCCGGAGTCGCTCACGCTCAGTAGCGGCGCGCCGTCGGCGGCCAGGCCGGTTTGCAGCATCAGCACCGCCTGTCCCGGCGCGCAGGCGGCCATGGCCTGGCTGGCGTTCATCAGCAGATTGATGATCACTTGCTGCAGCTGCACCCGGTCGCCGCACACCGGCGGCAGTTGTGGCGCCAGGTCCAGCGTCAGCGCCACGCGGTGGGTATCGAGTTCGCGCCGCACCAGGTCCACGCTCTCCTCGGCGACGGCGTTCAGGTCCAGCACCGCGTACTGCGGATCGCTGCGGCGCGCCAGCGCGCGTATGCGTTTGATCACGCCGGTGGCGCGGCCGCTCGCCTCCAGTATGCTGGCGACCGTGGCGCGCGCCTCGGCCAGGTCGGGCTGCGGGCGGTTCATCCAGCGCAAACAGGCCTCGCCGTTGGTGGAAATCGCCGCCAGCGGCTGATTGACCTCGTGCGCGATGGAGGCCGCCAGTTCGCCCAGCATCGTCACGCGGGTGGCGTGCGCCAACTGCACCTGGGCGCTGTGCAGCGCCTGTTCGGCCAGCACCGCCGCCGTGACGTCGGTCACCGCTCCGAGGTACTCGCAGGCGCCTTGCTTGTCGTAGCGCGGCTCGGCCAGCACGTGCACATACTTCAGCCGGCCGTCCGGCAGCAGCAGGCGGTGACGCAGATCGACCACGCCCTCCGCGTCGGGCGCCCGCTCCAGCGCGGCGCGAACCTGCGGGCGATCGTCCGGCGCGCTGCGCTCCAGCACCCGCTCCATCGTCGGCGTCGCGTCCAGCGGGTAGCCGAAAATGCGCGCCGCCTCATCCGACCAGTACATCTCGCCGCCGCCCGCCTTGAAACTGAAGCTGCCGGTCTTGCTGATGCGCTGGGTGCCGGCCAAAAAAGCCTCGCTGCGGCGCAGCGCGTCCTCGCGCGCCAGCAGCGCGTTGGTGGCGCCCTGCCCGCGCAGCGCCAGGAAGGACGTGATGCCGATGGCGAGCAGGCCGACCATCATGCGGCCGGAGGCGGCGCCGGAAAACACCACCGTATGCGTCAGCAGGTAGGAGGCTACCGTCAATGTCAGGCAGATGGCGGTGACCAGCAGCACGCCACGCCGCTGCCACACGCTGGCCGACAACAGCACCACCACCACGTACATCACGGCCACCGCCATGTCCAGCGGCGTGAAGGTATCCACCGCGAAGATCAACAACGTCAGGCATATCAACAGCCCGGACAACCAGGGAGTGCGCGGTACCCGAAACATGCTGTCCTTGTAGATTATGAAATAGGCAATCCCTCCAATTATAGGGGGGATCGCGCGGCTTGAAACCTATACTCCGGATAGGTTTTTGCCCCTTCCACATCGTGCAGGATTAAATGGAATCGGTCAGCGCCGCACGTACAAGCGCGCGCCGAACACCGGTCCCGCCGTGTGGCCCGGCTCCGGATCGAAGCGGACCACGATGCTGCTCTTGCCGCTGGTCAGACGCTCCGGCAGCACGTAATCGCGGTCGATGAACTCACCGGGATGGCTGCCATCGAGCTTGACGCGCGCCACCCGCTCGCCGTCGATGCTGATGTGGAAATCGCGGTTGCGCTCCTCGCCCCAGTAACTGGCCTGCAGCACCAGCTGCCCCGGTCCGCACTTCATACGGAAGCTGAAATAGCCGCCGGTGCGGGCGTCGCGGCCCATGCGGCCGCGATAGGACACCGGATACGAGATATCCGATTGCAGGTCGTGGTCGCGCTCCGGCTGCATCTCGCCCAGGTGCATGACGTCGATCGAACGGTCGGCCAGATCCTTGAGGCGCGCCTCCTCCTTTCGGAACGCCGCCTCCGAGGCCGCCCATTCCTGCTCGTTGTAAGCGTTGAAGTACACCGCCGCGCGACGGTCGTACTGGGCGAAGAACGGGGTGAATTTCATATCGCCGGGCCGCCCGCTGCCGACCGTGCGGTACACGGCCTTCACCTTGTCGGCCTCCTTGAACGAGGCCAGGATATTGGCGCCGACCAGCGCCGGCGCCAGGCCGTCGAAGGGTTTGTCGGCCGCGCCCAAATCGGCGGCCAGCACCATCGGTCCGCGCAACAGCGCCACCACCTTGTCGTTGCCGGCTGCCGATTCCAGGCGCAGCTCCAGCGGCAAGGTCAATCGCACGCTGTCGCCGGCGCGCCAGCGGCGCCGCACGAACAAGTAGCCCTTGTCCTTGGTGGCGGCATGCGGCTTGCCGTTGACCAGCAGGGTATGTCCGGAAGCCCAGGCCGGGATGCGCAGGGCCAGCGTGTAATAGCGCTGGCCGGCCAGGCGCTTGACCTTGATGTCGATCTCGCCCTCGAAGGGATAGCGCGTCGTCATCTCCAGCGTGGCCGCCGCGTGCCGCCACTTCACCAGCGACGGAATGTACAGGTTGACGAACAGCGTATCGCGGTTCTCCCAATACACCGAGTCGCCATGCTTGGAGTGGCTCTCGATGCCGGACAACACGCAACACCAGAAGTCGTTCTCCTCACTGGAATACTCGCGCGCCACGCCCGACATCAGCGGCGTCATATAGGTGAACATGCCCGTGCGCGGATTCTGGTGCGCCATGATGTGGTTCAGGTGCGTGCGCTCGTAGTAGTCGAAATAGGCGGCGTCCGGCGACCAGCTGTACAGATGACGCGTCATCTTCAGCATGTTGTAGCTACAGCAGGCTTCGCAGGTCTGCTCGGTGATGTGGGTGGCGATGGTGTCGGGACCGGAAAAATATTCGCGGTCGCCGTTGCCGCCGATGACATAGCTGTGGTGATCCGTCACCGTCTTCCAGAAAAACTTGACGGTGTCGGCGTCGCTCTGTTGGCCCTTGAGTTCATACAGGCGCGCCAGGCCGATCAGCTTGGGAATCTGCGTGTTCGAGTGCAGGTTGGCCAGTTCGTCGCGGCCTTCGGCCAGCGGCGCCAGCGCCTTGTGGTGGTACAGTCGCCGCGCGACCTTCAGCCAGCGCTCGTCGTCGGTGCGCGCGTACAGTTCGGCGAAGCTCTCGTTGATGCCGCCATGTTCGCACGCCAGCACCTGCTGCAGCTGTTCGTCGTTCAAGGCGTCGAAGACCTTGGCCATGTAGCCGGCCAGTCCCGTCGCCACTTGCAGCGCCTGCGCGTTGCCGGCGTAGGTCTGGGCGTCGAACAGGCCGGCGAACACCTTGTGCCAGTTATACAACGGCACCCAGCAGCCATTCAGGTCGAATCCGGCCGAGCGTATCTCGCCACGCATGATCTCGGGGAATATCTCCTTGCCGTCGACCACCTTGCCGTCTTTGCGCTTGCGCATGAAGCCACCGACGTAGCCGTCGCCCTGCGCCTTCTGCACCCGCGCCAGTTCGGCGACGATGTAGTCGATGCGCGGTTTGAGCGCCGGCAGTCCGCTCTGCGCGTGCATCAGCGACAGCGCCGACAGGTAGTGGCCCAGGCCCTCGCCGGCGATGGTGTCCGACTCCCAGCCGCCATAGATCTTGCCCTTGACCGGCAGTCCGGCGAACAGGTGGTAGTTGTGCAGGAAGCGGTCGGCGCTGAGCCGTAGCAGGTAGGACTGGTTGGCCTGCAGCGCGTCGGCGTAGAAGGACGGCAGCAGGCGCACGTCCGACATGGGCACCGCGGTGGCGGACGACGGGGTGGAAGGCGCGGTGGTTGCGCCAGCACCGGTGGCCGGTGCCGCCGCGCCGGCGGCATTGGCCTTGGCGCTCCACCCGGATATCAACCCGAGACTGGCGGCACCCTGCAGGATCAATCGACGGTGACGGAACGGTGACGAGGCGCGCATGGTTATCCTGAATAGACGATGTTATCCAATAATATACGCCGCTCGGCGCCCTGCGTCTTGCGCCGGCAAATCACAAAGAATGACGAAATCCGCACAATCATGCAGACGTCCCCGGCGTTTATTTATACACGTCCGAGGTCAAACCGTACTTTTGCATCTTGTAGTACAGCGTCTGCTTCGGCACCGCCAGCGCCACGCTGACCTCGCTGACGCTACCGCCGGCCTTGCGCAGCTCCTGCTCGATGACGGCGCGCTCGAAGCAGCCCACCTGCTCGGCCAGCGGCAACGGCGCCAGGCTGCGCGCCGACAGCAGGCCGTCGGCGCCGCTCGACAATCCCAGCACAAAACGTTCGGCGATGTTGCGCAGTTCGCGCACATTGCCCGGCCAGTCGTGCGCCATCAGCGATTGCATCAACGGCCCCGGAACCGGCGGCGCGGGGCGCTTGTAGCGCGCCGCCGCGCCGAGCAGGAAGTGCTCGAACAACAGCGGAATATCCTCGCGCCGCTCGCGCAGCGGCGGCAGATTGAGCACGATCAGATTCAGGCGGTAGTATAAATCGCTGCGGAATTTCTGCTGATCCGACAGTTCCTTCAAATCGTCCTTGGCGGCGGCGATCACGCGCACGTCCACCGGCACCTGGCTGTTGGAGCCGAGCCGCTCGACGTAGCGCTCCTGCAGCACGCGCAGCATCTTCACCTGCAACGACATCGGCAAACTCTCGATCTCGTCGAGGAACAGCGAGCCGCCATCGGCGTGTTCGATCTTGCCGACCTGGCGCTTGCCGGCGCCGGTGAAGGCGCCCGGTTCGTGGCCGAATACCTCGCTCTCGAAGATATTCTCGGGAATGGCGCCGCAATTGAGCGCGACGAAATTGCGCTTGTGGCGGCGGCTGTACTGGTGCAGGCATCGCGCCACCATTTCCTTGCCGGTGCCGGTCTCGCCGTAGATCAGCACATCGGCCGGTTCGTCGGCCAGGTCCAGGATCAGGCGGCGCAGATCGCGCATCGGCGCCGAGTCGCCCAGCAAGGTGGCCTCGATGCCGACGCCATGCTCGATGCGGTGGCGCAGCGCGGCCACCTCCAGCGTCAGGCGGCGCGTCTCCAGCGCGCGCTGCACCACCTCGGACAGCTGCTCCGACGAATACGGCTTGGCGATGAAGTCATAGGCGCCGTCGCGCATGGCGTTGACCGCCATCGTGATATCGCCATGGCCGGTCACCAGCACCACCGGCAACTGGGCGTCGATGGCCTTCACCGCCGCCATCAGATCGAGCCCGCTCATGCCGGGCAGGCGCACATCGGTGACGACCACGCCGGCGAAGCCAGGGGTGACCTTCGCCAGCGCCTGTTCGGCCGCATAAAAGGCCTCGACCTGGAACCCGGCCAGGTCCAGCGCCTGCGCGCTGCCCGCGCGCACGGTGGCGTCGTCCTCGACCAACAGTACTTTCATCGCTTCATACATCTATAGTCTCCTGCTCCGCAAGCGGTAATTCAATGATAAATTTTGCACCGGCGCTGGCCCCGCCGCCACCTCCGGCCTCGACCCTCAGCATGCCGCCGAACTCGCGCACGATCTGCTCGGAGATGGCCAACCCAAGTCCAAGGCCCTGCCCCTGCGGCTTGGTGGTGAAAAATGGTTCGAATAAATGGGCGCGGATGTCTTCCGGAATGCCAGGGCCGGTGTCGGCCACGCCGATCATCACGCGTTCGTCGGTGCGCTCGACGCTGACGGTCAGCTCGCGCGCCTCGCTGTCCGCCATCGCGTCGAGCGCGTTGTTAAACAGATTGACCAGCACTTGCTCCAGGCGGTTGCTGTCGCACAGCGCGTGCACATCCTGGCTGCGCATCGACATGCGGAAGTTGACGCGCTCGCGCTCCACCCGCCGCTCCACCAGGAACAGCGCGGCGGTGATGGCGGCCGCCACCGGCACCGGCCGCAGGCTGGCGTCGGCCTTGCGCGCGAACTGGCGCAACTGGCCGGTGATCAGTCCCATGCGCCCGACCAGCTGCGAGATCGTCGCCAGATTGGTCTTGGCCTCCTCCAGCCGGTCACGCTCGATCAGCACCTTGGCGTTGTCGGCCATCGTGCGCAGGGCCGTCAGCGGCTGGTTCAGTTCATGCGTGATCCCGGCCGACATCTGCCCCAGCACCGCCATCTTCGCCGCCTGAACCAGTTCGCTCTGGGCCTGGCGCAGCTTTTGTTCGGCCTTGCGGCGCACGATATTCTCCTCGCTCAGGTTGTGCGTCATCTGCTGCAGGCTGGAGGTGCGCTCGGCCACCATCGTCTCCAGGTTGTCGTAGGCGCGCTGCAGGTCCTCGCGCGCGCGCAACCGCTGCAGGCCCAGGCGGCGGCGCTGGCGCGCGTACAGCACCAGCATCACCAGCAAGGCCTGCACCAGCAAGGCGAACAAGAACACATTGCGCGCGCTGGCCCGGGCCGGCGCGAGATCGGACAGGTACACAAACTGCCATTTGCGCGGCGCCAGCGAGCGGGCCTGGCTCACCATGTTCGAACGCGGCCCGGCGTCGGAGGCCGCGTCGGGCACCGCGATGATGCTGGCGCCACCATCGATGCGGCGCACCTCGCGCATGCCCAGTGGCGTCAGCGCGTGCGAAAAATACTGGCGCGACGCCTCCAGTTCCTGCCGCACCGCCGGCGCCAGCGGCGCCAGGGTGCGGTATTTCCATTCGGGGACGGAGGTCAGGAAGACCACGCCGTGCGCGTCCGCCAGCAACACCTTGTCGGCGCCCTGCACCCAGCCCTTTTCCAGTTTCTCGATATTGACCTTGACCGTGGCCACGCCCAGCATGCGGCCGTTGTGGTAAATCCCGTGCGCGAAGAAGTAACCCGGCTCGCCGCGCGTGGTGCCGACGCCATAGAAACCTCCCGGCTCGCGGCGCAGCGCGTCGCGCACGTAGGGCCGGAACGAGACGTCGTCGCCGACGAAGCTATCGCGCTCGCGCCAGTTGCTCGACGCCTGCGTCACGCCCTGCAGATTGACGATGTAGATGGTGGTGGATTTGGAGAGGCGGTTGACCTTCTCCAGGTATTCGTTGACTTCCCCGCGCAGCGCGTCGTCGCCGGGTTGCTGCAACAAGGCGATGACGTCCTTGTTCAGCTCCAGGGTGCCGGGCAGGAAGTCGTACTTGGCCAGCAGGTTCTCCAGGCTGAGGGCATAGCCGTCGAGCCGCTGCGCCCCGGACAGGCGCAGCCGTTCGATGGCCGCGTTCTCGGCCCAGCGCCAGCAAAAAATCGCCAGCGCCAGACAGGCGGCCAGCAGCAGCACCCACAGCGTGAGTCGCCTCCAAAGCCGCCGGCCCGGCCGCGATGGTGGAACCGTCTGCGATGGTACTGCCGCCATAATCCCCTCGTAAATTACCTCAAGCCGCGCTCGAACCCCGGCTATTAAAACACATGCCGCACACCGAGGTTGAATCCAGTCGTGCCGGTGCCGGTATCGGTGGCCGTGCCGACCTTGAAACCGGCGCCGTTGCGGTTGTTGATATGACCATAGGCGGTGTACAGGTCCGTGCGGCGCGACAGCGGATACAGATAGCCGATCGCGCCCTGCTTCGCATCCTGCCGCAGCGGCGAATCGTCATTATGATCGATGTACGACATCAGCAGCGTACCAACCGGCAGCGCCACGGTGAAGCCCAGCAGCGTATCCTTGCTTTCATTTTCAAGCAAGTCCTTGTTACGCGCGTGCGCCACGTGGACCGTGAGCTTGGCGAACTGGTAGCGCGCCGTCAGCATGGTGTTGCGGCTGCGGGCGGTGGCCAGCGCGTTGTCGCGCTGCTGGTGCGCCAGCACCAGGGTCAGGGGGCCGTTCTCGTAGGTGCCGCTGCCGGCGATGCTGCGGTTCTTGCTGGTGTCGCCGGCCACTTCGCCATAGCCGTACAGGACATCGGCCGAGAAGCCGGCCACCTTCGGCGTGATGTATTCCACCGAGTTGTCGACCCGCGAGTTATTGGCGAAGATGTTTTGCGAATTGCCCGCCCAGCCGGTCTGGAACGGGTCGGCGATGTTGTTCAGCGTTTTGTAGAACGGCGAGTACTGGCGGCCGATGCTGAACGCGCCCACCGGGGTGGTCAGGCACAGGTAGGCCTGGCGGCCGAACAGCAGCCCACCCTGGGCGGGGATGCCGGTATCGAGGTTGTTGCCGTTCTCCAGGCCGAAGGCTAGCGACATGCCGCCGCCCAGATCTTCCTTGCCCTTGATGCCCAGGCGCGAGCCCGAGCCGATGCCGCTACCGACCTTGGTGGTATTGCCGGCGGCGGCGCCCCGTTCGACCAGCAGGCCGGCATCGGCGACACCGTAGACGGTGACCGACGATTGCGCCAGCGCGGCGGACGACAATAAACCCAGCGCCAGGGCGCCGATGATATTTTTCTGCATCGTTACATCTCCTGAGATTACTTTTTTAGTCTTACTTTTGTGGTCTTACTTTTGTGGTCTTACTTCCGTGGTCCTGCTTTTTCAGGTGATTCACGCGGCGCGGATATTGGCGACACTGTCCTTGCCGTGCTCCGTGACCGGCGCCTGCTCCTCATCGAGCGCGCCCTCCCACTTGGCGACGACGGCGGTGGCCACGGCGTTGCCGACGGCGTTGGTGGCGGAACGGCCCATGTCCAGGAACTGGTCGATGCCCATCAACAGCAGCAGGCCCGCTTCCGGGATGTTGAACTGATTGAGCGTGGCGGCGATGACCACCAGCGACGCGCGCGGCACGCCGGCGATGCCCTTGGAGGTCACCATCAACAGCAGCAGCATGGTGATCTGGGTGCCCATCGACAGGTCGATGCCGTAGGCCTGGGTGATGAACAGCACGGCGAAGGTGCAGTACATCATCGAGCCGTCCAGGTTGAACGAATACCCCATCGGCATGACGAAGCTGGAGATCTTGCGCTGCACGCCGAACTGGTCCAGCGCCACCAGCAGTTTTGGATAGGCGGCCTCCGAACTGGCGGTCGAAAACGCCAGCAGGAACGGTTCGCGGATCAGCACCAGCAGGCGGAATACGCGCTTGCCGATGAAGGCGAAGCCACCCAGGATCAACAGCGCCCACAGGCACACCAGGCCCAGATAGAAGCCGCCCATGAACTTGGCGAAGGTCGCCAGGATGCCCAGGCCGTTGGTGGTGACCACCGACGCCATCGCGGCGAAGACGGCCAGCGGCGCCATCTTCATTATGCTGCCGGTGATGCGCAACATGACCTGCGCCAGTTGATCGACGCCGGCGGTCAGCTTGGCCGCCGACTGTCCCAGCGCGCCCAGGGCGCTGCCGAAGAAGATCGCGAACACCAGCACTTGCAGGATCTCGTTGTTGGCCATCGCCTCGATCGGCGACTTCGGCACCATGTGGCTGACGAATTCCTTGAGCGTGAAGGCCGAGGTTTTCAGGCCGGTGGCGGCGTCGATCGGTGGCAGCGGCAGGCCCAGATGGGTACCGAGCTGCATCAGGTTCGACAGCACCATGCCCAGGGTCAGCGACACCAGCGAGGCGATCACGAACCAGCCCATGGCCTTCATGCCGATGCGGCCGGCGGCCTTGCCGTCGCCCAGATGCGCGATGCCGACCGCCAGGGTCGAAAACACCAGCAGCGAAATGATCATTTTGATCAGACGCAGGAACACGTCCGTCACGATCGAGATATGGCCGGCGATGTCGGCGGCGGCCTTTTTATCGGGGAAAGCCTGGTGGCACGCGTAGCCGACGGCTACGCCCAACACCATGGCGATCAGGATGTACAGCGTTAGTGGGCGCTTTTTTTTCACTTTTATCATCTCCGTATTGATCCCCCGGCGGCGCCGCGAGGTACGGGTAGATAGCAATGGCTGTGCCAGTGCGCCAAACCGAAAAACAGCCACTCAAGCCATTGATTTCAATGATAATTCTTTATGGAAATGATGATTGCAACGTGATAGTGGGACGAAAAGCTGGCCCCGTCGCGGGCCGCCTGTATGGAAAGTTGGACAACGGCGCCGTTTCAGGATTCGCGCTCGGCGTATTCGATGCGGTTCCTGCCGTTTTCCTTGGCGCGGTACAGCGCCTTGTCGGCCAGTTTGATCAGCGATTCGGGCGTGCAGCCGGCCAGCGGTCCGGCCACCACGCCGAAGCTGCAGGCGACGTCGATGGCGACGCCCTCCTCCACCAGAACCGGATCGGCGCAGATTTCCCGGTGCAGGTCGCGGATGCGCTGCTCGCCGCCGCCGGCGTACAGCCCTGGCAGCAGCACGATGAACTCCTCGCCTCCATAGCGGCCGACGGTGTCGGAACCGCGCAGGCGGTCCGACAGGCGCCGCACGAATTCCTTGAGCACCGCGTCGCCGGCCAGGTGGCCGTAGGTGTCGTTGATGCGCTTGAAGTGGTCCAGGTCCAGCAGCACCACCATGAAACTGCCGCCGCTGCGCGCGGTGGCGGCGATTTGCTGGCCGATCATCTCCATGATCGCGACCCGGTTCCAGGCCTTGGTCAAGCCGTCCTTGAGGGAGCGCATGCGGTGCTCCTCGCGCGAGGCCTCCAGCTCGAGGGTCCGTTCGCGCACCAGCTGCTCCATCTCGGCGCTGCGGCGCAGGATGCCGCGCAGGCGCCAGCGGTACAGCAGCCAGGCCAGGGTCAGCGCCAGCAGCGCGCAGCCGGCGTAGAACCAGCCGCTTTGCCACCATGGCGGCATGATCGTCAGCGGCAGCTCGATCGGCCCGGCCGCCGCCTGCAGCATGGTGTTCTCGGCGCTCACCTGCAGCACATAGCTGCCCGGCGCCAGCGCCGGATAGCGAAGGACCGTGCCGTCTGTGACGGTCCAGCCGTTTTCCAGCCCCTTGAGCCGGTAGCGGTAGCGCAGCGCCTCGTGGTTGCGGAACGACAGCACCGCCAGCCTGACCTGCAGCGCACCGCCGCTCCAGGCGATCATCTGCGCCTTGGCGACGCCCAGCGGGTTGCCGTCGTAGTCGACCGACTCGATCCTCAGCGCCAGCTTCCTGGCCGCGAACAGGTCCTGGGGATGAACGATATGCGAAGCGCCGCTGCTGGTGCCGATCCACATCGAACCGTCGGTATCCTCGAAGACCGCGTACTGGTTGCTGTCGTTCCAAATCAGGCCGCTCTGCTGATTGAGCATGCGCCAGGACTTGCCGTTCCAGACGGCCACGCCGTCGTCGCTGCCGATCCACAGCCAGTGGCGGCGGTCGACATGCATCGACATCACCGAGCGGCCCGCCATCGGGGTGGCCGTCAGCGGCAACGGCTGCAACGCCAGCGCCTCGGCCGTGTCGTCTGCCGGCCCGTACCAGATGATCTCCTCGCGCGGACCGGCCAGCCACAGGTTGCCGGCATCGCAACTGAGCATGTTGACGACCCCCGGCAGTTTCGGCGCGCTCCACCGCGTGCCCGCCAGCCGCAACACCCTGTCGCTGGCGAGGAACCACAAGGTGCCGTCGCCGGTCTGGCAAATGGCGGTCACCCCGATATCCTCCTTCTGCTCGCCCAGCAAGGAACGCAGCCCCTCGACCGGCTGCGGCGTCGACGAATGTTCGGGGTCCCGGATCACGTACAGGCCGTTGTTGGTGGCGATCCAGATCCGGCCGGCGGCATCGACGAACAGGCGGTAGATCAGCGGCAGCTTCGCCACGTGGACGCCGCGTCCCGTAAGCCGGTCCCGGCGCACCAGCGCGCCGGAGAACGTGCCGCTCCACACATTGCCCGCGCGGTCGGTAGCGATCGTGCCGATTTGATGGTCGGCGCCCTCGTAGCCGCCCGCCGGCTGGCTGAAGCGCGCCTCGCCGGGCCGCTGGACCGCCGTGCCGCGCCCCGTTCCGAGATAGAGCGCGCCGTCGTCCGAGCGGTGGAACGACCAGATGTCGTCGCTGGGCAGCCCTTGCGCGGTGGTCCAGCTGGCGACGCTGCGATAACCCTGCCAGTGGGCCAGGCCCCGCCCCGCGAGGCCGAGCCACAGTTCGCCGTCGCTGTCGGCGAAGATGGCGGAGATGCCGCCGTCGGCCTTGAGCCCCTCCCTGGCGCCGTACTCCCGCCACTCGCCCGGCACCCCGCGCAGCAGGCCGTAATCGTTGTTCGACACCAGCGTGCCGTCGCTGTCCTGGGCCATCGGAAAATACTGCCTGACGGTGGCCTGCGCCACGCCGGGCGGCGCATGCGCCACCGCGCGCCTGGCCCCCGGCGCCAGCGACAGCATATGATCCTGGCTGCGCAACCACATCTCGCCGTCCCTGCCGGCGAAGATCGCGCCCCACTTCGCCGGCGGCACGCCCTGTTGCGGACCGTAGCGGGTCAGGCCGTCCGCCGCGTAACGGCATATCTGCTTGCCGCACCCCATCCATAGGGCGCCATCCCGGCCGGCCGCGATGCTGAAGATCTGCGCCAGCTCCGGGTTGGCGCGGCGCTGCGCCTCGCTGAAATAATATCGGGATTGCCATTTTCCGGCGCCGGCCGGCCGCACCTCCAACAGCTCGCGCTTGCCCACCACCAGCAGCGTGTCGTCGCCCTGACGGGCGAAGCGCTGTCCGGCCCACAGCACGATGGGCGCCCCGTCCGGGCCCGCGACCGCGACGCAGCCGTCGCTCCGCCACTCGCACAGGCCGGAGTCGGTACCGATCCACAGGCGGCCGGCGGCATCGGTGGTCAGCGCGGTGATGAACGCCGCCGGCAAGCCGTCACGCTTGCCATAGCGGAAAAAGCGCGCGCCGTCGAAGCGGAACAAGCCGTTCTCCGTGCCCACCCAAAGGTAACCGGCGCCGTCCTGGGCGATGGCGGTGACGGCCTGGTTGGCCAAGCCGTCGGCCTGGCCGTAATGGCGCAACGACATTTGCTCGGCGGCGGCAGGCACGCACAGCGCCTCGAAAGCCAACCATGCCAGAAAAACAACCAGCCACGCGCGCGCCTTCAACCACCCTGAAAAAAAAGCCGCGCCGCTGAAATACCGCATCACCACCCCGTATCGATCTGGAAGACCTCCAAGCATGCCACTGCCGCGCACATCCGTCCAGCATGGGATCGGCCACGCCCGGCGTCACGTATAATCGAGCCGCGCCGACGCCGATGCGACTTGCATCGCCTTCCCCACCCGGAACAACCTGACACTGCGACTTAAACACCGATGCGATCCGTGCTTCATCCCGCGCGCGCCGTGGCGCTGGCCTTTCTGATGGTGATCGCCTTCGGCACGGCGTTATTGATGCTGCCGTTCTCCCAAACCGGCGGCCAAGGCGCGCCCTGGCTGGTGGCCTTCTTCACGTCGGTCTCCGCCGTCTGCGTGACCGGCCTGACGGTGGTCGACACCGGCACCTACTGGTCCGGCTTCGGCCAGGGCGTCATCATGGCGCTGTTCCAGTTCGGCGGCTTCGGCATGATGACCGCCGCCACCCTGCTTGGACTGCTGGTCAACGACTCGCCGCGACTGCGCACCAAGTTGATCAGCCAGATGGAGACCCGCACGCTGGGCCTGGGCGACGTCACCAGCGTGGCGCGCCTGGTGCTGGTGGTCACCTTCGCCTCCGAGCTGCTGATCGCCACCCTGCTCACCCTGCGCATGCATTTCGCCTACGACCTGGCCTGGCCGCAGGCCGTGTGGAGCGGCGCCTTCCACGCCGTGTCGGCGTTCAGCAACGCCGGCTTCTCGATCCATGCCGACAGCGTGACGCGCTACGCCGGCGACGCCCTGATCCTGGCGCCGCTGATGATCGCCATCGTCGCCGGCGGCATCGGCTTCCCGGTGCTGCACGACCTGCGCCTCAAGCTGCGCGACCCGCGCCACTGGTCGATGCACACCAAGCTCACCTTGCTCGGCACCGGCGTGCTGCTGGCCCTGGGCTTCCTCGGCGTGCTGCTGTTCGAATGGCACAATCAGCGCACGCTCGGCGCCATGGGCCTGGGCGACAAGCTGCTGTCGGCCTCCTTCATGTCGGTGGCGGCGCGCACGGCCGGCTTCAACGCCGTCGATATCGCCGCGCTGACGCCGGAATCGTGGGCGCTGCACTACTTCCTGATGTTCGTCGGCGGCGGCAGCGCCAGTACCGCCGGCGGCGTCAAGGTCGGCACCATCGTCATCCTCGCGCTGCTGGTGATCGCCGAGGTGCGCGGCTTCCGCGACACCGAAGCCTTCGGCCGGCGCCTGGGCGCGTCGGCGCAGCGCCAGGCCATCACGGTCGTCGTGCTGGGTTGCGGCATGGTGGCCCTGGGCACCCTGGTGCTGCTGCACGTCTCCGACTTCCCGACCGACCGGATTATTTTCGAGGTGGTGGCGGCGTTCGGCACGGCCGGACTATCGACCGGCATCACCCCCGGCCTGCCGCCGGCCGGCCAACTGACCCTGGCCCTGCTGATGTTCCTGGGCCGGGTCGGCACCGTCACCCTGGCGGCGTCGCTGGTACTGGGCGAGCGCCGCCTGCCCTATCGTTATCCCGAGGAGCATCCAATTGTTGGGTAAAATTTTCACGGAACAGATCTCATTCCCGAACAGCGACAACATCGTCGTCGTCGGCCTTGGCCGCTTCGGCGGCGCCGTCGCCGAGGCGCTGATGCGCATGGGCCACGACGTCATGGGCATCGACCGCGACACGGAGCTGGTGCAGCTGTGGGCCGATAAGCTGACCCACGCGGTGCAGGCCGATTCCACCAACGAGGACGTGATGCGCCAACTGGGCGTGGCCGAGTTCTCGCACGCGATCGTCGGCATCGGCACCGACCTCGCGGCCAGCCTGATGTCGCTGATGGTGCTGACGGAGCTGGGTATCAAGGATATCTGGGTCAAGGCGCTGACGCCGGAGCACGGCCAGATCGCCAGGCGGGTGGGTGCCCACCACATCGTCTATCCGGAGGCCGACATGGGCGCGCGCGTGGCGCACCTGATCACCGGCCGCATGATGGACTACATCGAGTTCGACGACGGCTTCGCCATCGCCAAGATCCGCGCGCCGAACCTGACGCACAATATGACCTTGGCGCAGTCGCACGTGCGCGAGAAATTCGGCGTCACCGTGGTCGGCGTCAAGCGCCCCGGCGAGGACTTCCAGCACGGCCTGCCCGAAACCCATGTGCTGCCGGACGACCTGCTGATCGTTTCGGGCGCCACGCGCAAGATCGAACAATTCGCCAGCAGCGGCCGCAAGCGTTGAGACATTTCCTACAGAGACTGTTTTGTAACCGAAAGGTTTCATATAAGAAAAATCTATCGATTTCATACAAATAATTGATTTTGATAATTGTGTCGCAACCGTTAAGGTTTGCTTTCACACATCAAAGGGAGATACCCATGAAATCGACACAGCTCGCCTGTCGTCTGGCCGCCCTGGCCTTGACGGCAGCGGCCGGCATCGGCAACGCCGCCGCCCAAGCCACATCCGCCCCCGCCACCGTCATGACGCGCGACAACGGCGCGCCCATCGGCGACAACCAGAACTCCCAGACGGCCGGCCCCAACGGCCCGGTCCTGCTGCAGGATGTCCAGTTGATCCAGAAACTGCAGCGCTTCGACCGCGAGCGCCAGCCCGAGCGCGTGGTGCACGCGCGCGGCACCGGCGCCCACGGCGTCTTCGTCGCCAGCAAGGACATCTCCGACATCACGCGCGCGGCCGTCTTCAAGCCGGGCGAGGAAACGCCGGTGTTCGTGCGCTTCTCCAGCGTCATCCACGGCAACCACTCGCCGGAAACCTTGCGCGACCCGCGCGGCTTCGCCACCAAGTTCTACAGCAAGGAAGGCAACTGGGACCTGGTCGGCAACAACCTGCCGATCTTCTTCATCCGCGACGCCATCAAGTTCCCGGACATGGTGCACTCGCTCAAGCCGTCGCCGGACACCAACGTGCAGGACCCGAACCGCTTCTTCGACTTCTTCTCGCACCAGCCGGAAGCGACCCACATGCTGACCCGCGTGTACTCGGACCAGGGCACCCCCGCCAGCTACCGCGAAATGGACGGCAACAGCGTCCACGCGTATAAATTCGTCAACGCCAAGGGCAAGGTCAACTACGTCAAGTTCCACTGGAAATCGCTGCAGGGTGAAAAAACGCTGACCGCCAAAGAGGCGTCGGAGATCCAGGGCCGCGACTTCAACCACATGACGGGCGACCTGATCGCCGCCATCAAGGAAGGCCGCTTCCCGAAATGGGATTTGTACGTGCAAGTGATGACGCCGGAACAACTGGCCAAGTTGGACTTCAACGGCCTTGACGCCACCAAGATCTGGCCGACCAGCGTGCCGGAGACCAAAATCGGCACGATGACCCTGAACCGCAATCCGGACAACGTCTTCCTGGAGACCGAGCAATCGGCGATGGCGCCGTCGAACCTGGTGCCGGGCATCGAAGCGTCGGAAGACCGCATGCTGCAGGGCCGTTTGTTCTCGTACGCCGACACGCAGCTGCACCGCCTCGGCGCCAACGGCCTGCAACTGCCGATCAACCGTCCGCGCACGCCCGCCGCCAACTACAACCAGGACGGCGCGGCCAACAGCGGCGCCCGCAAAGGCGAAGTCAACTACCAGCCCAGCGCGCACGCGCCGCTGGCCGACAACGCCGAATACAAGTCCAGCCAACTGCCGCTGAGCGGCACGACGCAGCAGGCCCGTATCACGAAGACGCTCAACTTCGCGCAGGCGGGGGATTTCTACCGTTCGCTGAACGCGCAGCAGCAGGCCAATCTGGTCAGCAACCTGGCGGGCGATCTGGGTCAGGTGAAGGATGATGGCGTCAAGTACGCGATGCTGTCGTACTTCCAGAAGGCCGACGCCAACTACGGCCGCGCGATCGCCGTGGCGGTGAAAGCCGATCCGGCCAAGGTGCAGCAGCTGGCTGCAAAGCTGGTCGATTAATGTTGGAGGGGCCGCCCGGCGTCATCGGCGGCCCAATGAAGTAGAAACACCCCGGAGACACGTAGGGCCGATTACGCTTCGCTAATCCGCCCTACGTGTCTCCGAGGAAGGCCATCACTGCGCCGACTCGAACGCCCCCAGATCCGGCGCCGCCCCATTGAACGGCAAGCCGACATTGACGCCCTTGCCGATCAAATCGCTGGTCGGGCGCAAACGATAACTGCGCAACACCGGCAAGCTGCCATCCGCTTGGCGCGGCGCGTCCCAGCCGCTGGCCGACACATCCTCGAAATCGCCGTCGCTGATCTGCACCGGCAACGTCCACGAATTATTCGTCATATCCAAACCCGCCGTATTCGACGTCGCCGTGCCCTTGTACGCCAGGTTGTTGCGCAGGTTGCCGAAGTTCACCGCCGAACCATCCGGCGCGATCCCCAGCATGTTGTAGTTCACCCCGTTGCCGAACGACGTATTGTTAAAGAAATCAATGGCCAACGGATGGTGGTTGGCATAAAAGCCCGCCGCCTTGTTGGCGAACGCCACCGAAAACCGCACCGTGTGCTTGACGCCGTTGGCGACATACGCGCCACCATAACCACCGGCCTTGATGCCGTTGCCATTGCCCGCCGCCAGCGGCGTGGTCGTCCCCGGCAAATAACCATGCTGCCACGCCCACGAATTTTCTATCGTCACCGGCGAGAACGCGTTGATCAGGTCGAACCCGTCATCGGTGTTCATCCACGCGCGGCAACCCCGGAACACATTGCCCGGCTGGTTGGCCTTGACGTGCGCGCCGAAGCCGTCGGCGCTCTGCCCGGCCCCGTTGGACGTGTACGGATCGTAGTTGTGATGCGAATCGCTGTTCAGCACCAGGTTGTTGGAACCGTTTTGGATGAACAAGCCCGGCCCCATGTTGTGGTGCAGGTTGAGCAGCTCGAAAACGTTGTTGCTGCCGCTGTTCCACACGCCCCACGACTCGTGGTTCAAGCGGTTGCCCGGTTGCTGCGGCGCGCCGGTCACTTCCAGCCCCTTCAGGTGGACCCAGCTGGCCGTGACATTGAAACCTTTGACGCGGCAATCATCCTTCATCGCGGAAAAATCGAACACCGGCGTCTCGCCCGGATACGCCCAGTAGCGGATCGGCTGGCCGGCGTTTCCGCTCTTGTTGAGCGTAATGGCGTTGACGATCGCCGTCCTGCTGGCGCAGACCTCGACGCCGGCCGTATACGCATACTTACCTCCACGGAAGTAGACGGTGTCGCCGGCCTGGGCCTGGGTCTGCGCACGCGCGATCGAGGCCCATGGCGCCGCTTGCGTGCCGGCGGCGTTGTCGCTGCCACCGGGGGCGACGTAATAGTTGGTAGCGAACGCCGGCGCGGCGGCGAACGAAAGGAACAGAAGCGCGCTGAGTGGTGTTTTCATCGCTCCCATTGTAGAGGGCACCGGAGCGTTCTTACGGCACCGAACGGAAAAATCATCAAACTGATCGGCTCCGCCGCGCGAACGCCGACTTCGTCATCGGCGCGCGCGACTCCAGCAAAGCGCCCAGCAGATGCTGGGCGTGGCGCAGCAGCGCCGGATGCGCGGCGTCGGCCGGATGCAAGCCCAGGCGCACCAGCCCGGCCGCCCCCATGCACGCCGCCTGCGCCACGGCCAGACGCGGCGACAGCTGGCGTCCGCTGCGGTTGCGCGCCGCGTAGACCAGGCTGGGCGACCAGATGCGCCGCCGCGGCGACAGCAGGTGGAAATGGGTCCAGGTGGTGGTGTAGGAAAACGGCGCCTTGCGCAGCGCCAGTTCGTGGCCGCGCGCCAGCAACGCCGTCAGCATCGCCTCGTAACCGGGGTCCGCGCGGTCGTGGCCGTGATAGCACGGCACCACCAGCAAGGTCAGCGGAATATCGGCCACCTCCCCTATCGCCGCGAGCAAGCGCTGGCAGGCCGGCCAGGTGGCCGGCGCCACGTCGTGGATCGAGACGCACAGCGCCTTGCGCTCAGTCGGCAAGACAGCCCTCCGCATCGGGTACGGCCCGCCGCCGCGACGCCAGCAAACCGGTGTAGCGCTCCATCAGTTGCGGCATGACGCGGTTCCAGTCGAAATGCGCGCACGCCTTGTGGCGGGCGTTGGCGCCCAGCCGCGCCATGTCCGAGCCGAACAGCGCCGCGATGCCGTCGCTCAGACTGTTCGCGCAGTCGGGCCGCACCACCAGGCCCGTGCCGGGGTCGATCAGCTCGGCCACGCCGCCGCCCGTGCCCAGCACCGGCAGGCCGCAGGCCATCGCCTCCAGCGCGATCAGGCCGAAGGTTTCGCCGTCGGCGGGATGGGTCAGCAGATCGCAGCCGGCCAACAGCCGCGCCAGCCGGCCGGGGTCGCGCTCGAACGGCAGTATGGTGCTGTTGGGTGAAGCCGGCAACGCGCCGCCGCCGCCGATCAGCAGCAAGTGATACGGACGGCCGAGTCGCCGCACCGCCTCGATCAGCACGCCCAGTTTTTTCTGGGGTGTGAAGCGGCCCGCGTAGACCAGCAGCCGGGCTCCGGCGGACAGGCCGAGACGGTCGCGCAATCCCGCATCGCGCCGCGCCGGACTGAATATGTCGGTGTCCACACCCAGCGGCTGGTGCACGGCGTCCGTCACACCCAGTTGGTCCAGCCGATGCACCATCAGCCGGCTCGGCGCGAGCACCAGGTCGAACTGCTGATAGACATGCCGCAGATACCTGGCGGCGATGGCGGCCGCGCGCGGACCGAAACGCTCGCCCACCAGCGCGTGCAAATCGGAATGATAAAAGCCGATCAGCGGCACGCGCAGCCGGCGCCGCACCCGCAGCGCGGCCAGCGCGCACGGTCCGGCGTCGCCGACCTCCAGCAGATCGGGCCGGCAGCGCTGGGCGATGCGCGCCGGCGTGCGCAACGAGCGCGGCAGGCGGTAACCGTTTATGCCAGGAATCGCGATGCCGGGCAAGGCGATGACCGACGGCGCCAGGCCGCAACGCCGTACGCTCGGGCTGAGTATCGTATGGCGCGCGTGGCCGTCGCGCGCAAGCCAGCTGGACTTGGCGTTGAGATAGCTGCTGATGCCGCCGCCTTCTTCGGCGTAGTACATGGTGATGTCGAGAACATGCATGATAGGACTTGGGGAGGAAGACCCCACGTTAGCATTCGCTACCGGCCCAAAGTTTGATCCGGATCAATCGGGCAAATATCCGGCCCGCCCGCCGTGCTCCACTCCAGCCAGCCCCCGTCGTACACGCTGATACGCGGCCAGCCCATCAACCAGGCATAAAAAAACGCCATCGAGGCGCGCCAACCCGTGCCGCAATAAAACCCGATCCGCAAACCCTCGACGATGCCGTGCTCCCGCCATTGCAGGACAATCTCGGCGGCCGGCTTCATGCGTCCATCGGCAAGGTGGTAGGCGCTCATACTGTTGACGTCGCCATCGGCCCCGGCCCGGCCCCAGCGCGCGCCGGGAATATCCCCGCGCGCCGCGATATAACTGTAGCCGGACACTTTGCCAAGAAACTCCGCCTCGCTGCGGATGCTGACCAGCGCGCCATCGGCCGCCGACAGCAACGCCCGCGCCCGGGGCGTACCGATAAGATATTCCGGATGGGCGGGGAAAGGGACGCCGAAATCCGCGGCCGCGTCGCCGGCGCCCAAACGGACCGGTCCCTGCGCGCAGGCGTGGCCGCCGGCCTCCCACGCCGCGAAACCGCCGTCGAGCAGACGCACATCCGCGACGCCCGCGTACAACAGCAGATGCGCCAGCCGCGCGGCCGCCAGGTTGTTACGCCCATAGAGGATGACGGTGGTGTCGTGGCGTATCCCGCGCGACAGCAAAAGGGCCAGCACCACGTCGTCGGCGCGCTTGTTCCACAACGGTTCCGCTTCGAACGCGCGGGTGTCGATGTACGCGGCCCCGGGAATGTGCGCGTGCTCGTACAGCGCCGCGCAACCGCAGCCGACCTCGAACAGACGCCAGCCCGGTGCGGGCGGCGCCTCCACCTCCCCGCCGGCGGCCAGCGCCGCCAGCCAACCGGGCGTGACCAGCTGGCGCCAGCGTACCAGGTCGGTGCGAAACGGCGCGACGGCCTTCATCTCCTGCATATCCAATGTTCCAAACACGCCCGGCGGCGACAAGGCCGCCATTTTACGCTCAACCGCATCAAGCGGTCGGGATGGCCTGCCCGCCCGCCGTTGGTTAGCTACCGCACCCAACCGCGCTGGCGCCGATGCTACAATCGAAATTCCCTTTCGATGCGGCTGGCGCGGACTCGGGCAACCTGAGGCACGAACCAAATGACCGCAAACACTCTCTCGTCGTTTATCCGCGACAATATCGAGCCCCTGCTGCAAGCGTGGGAGGATTTCGCCCGCACGGTGGAGCCGCCCGCCCTGACGATGGATGACGTCGAACTGCGCGACCACGCGCACCAGATGCTGATCGCCTTCGCACACGACCTGGAAACCATGCAATCCGAGCACGAGCGCGTGGAAAAGTCCGAGGGCCGGGGCGACCGCGGCGCCGGCGACACGGCCGCCGAAACGCACGCCGAGGCCCGCCTGCTGTCGGGGTACACGGTGGTCCAACTGGTCTCCGAGTACCGCGCGCTGCGCTCGAGCGTCTTGGCGTTGTGGAGCAAGGAAACGGTCGGCGACACGTCCGCGATGATGGACGACATGACCCGGTTTAACGAAGCCGTCGACCAGGCGCTGGCCGAATCGGTCGCCAGGTACGAACACCTGGTCAAGCAGTCGCGCGACATGTTCCTGGCGATCCTCGGCCACGATTTGCGCAATCCCCTTTCCGTATTGACCAGCGGTTCCAGTTTCATCATGCAAGCGTCCGACATACCGCCGAAGTATGTTCTGGCGGCGACCCGCATGTTCAACGGCGCCAAGCGCATGGCCGGCCTGATCAGCGATCTGATCGATTTCACACGCACCCGCCTCGGCCCGGGCATCCCCATCGATGCCAAAAACGGCGACCTCGTCGGGATTTGCAACCAGGTCATCGGCGAACTGCCCACCTATCATTCCGAGCGCCAGATCGTGCTCAACGCCCCGCCCCGGCTGGACTGCCCGCGCGATGCGGGGCGCATCGGCCAGATGTTGTCCAACCTTGTCGGCAACGCCATCCAGCATGGCATGCCCGACAGTCCGATCGTCGTCGAATTGCACGGCGACGACCGCGAAGTGACCATTTCCGTGACCAATCAAGGCCCGGCCATCCCCGCCGCCCGCTTCAACAGCATCTTCGATCCCCTGGTGCGCATCGGCGCCGACGGCGACGCGACGGAAAGCACCAGCCTCGGTATCGGACTGTTCATCGCAAGGGAGATCGCCCGCGCGCACCACGGCGACGTGACGGTCGCCTCCGACGCGGTGGCCGGCACCCGCTTCACCGTGACGATTCCCCGCTGAGGCGATCGCCCGCACCACCAGAATTACCGCGACAGAGACAAACCATCATGCACACCGCAAGCGACCACCACCTTTCCCGCCAACGCCCCGCCGGCCGCGCCTTCCCGCCCGGGACGGCCGGCCCGCGCGCATCCGGCGCGGCGCTGCCCGGCCCACGCACGGTGCTGGTCGTGGACGACCAGCACGACCTGGCCGATATGGCCGAAATGCTGTTGAACGCCCACGGGATGGAGGTCAGGGTGGCGTATTCGGCCGAGGAGGCGTTGGCCATCCTGCGCGCCGACCCGACCATCGACGCCGTCTTCTCCGATATCGCCATGCCCGGCATGACCGGGCTGCAACTGGCCGGCATCGTGGAAAGCAACTACCCGCACATCAAGATCGTGCTGACCTCGGGTTACACCCACCCGGCACTGCTGGCCGCCCGCCGGGATTCGGTGTCGTTCATCACCAAACCCTACAGCATCGACAAGGTCATCGCCATGTTGCGCGGTTAGCGCGCGCGCGACCGCGAACCGCGCAGGTCGAGCGTCCTGGGCAAGCGCACCGTGAAAACCGTGCCGCACGAGGGACCCGACTCGACGCTGATCGAGCCGCCATGCGCGGTCGTGATCTCGCGGGCGATGAACAGGCCCAGGCCGAGACTGGCGTTCATGGGCCCTTTTTGTTCGCTGGACACGGACAGCTGAACCAATGGATCGAAAATCGCCCGCAACGACTCCTTGGCGATTTCGCGCCCGAAGTTTGTCACCGTCACGGTGACCTCGTTTTTTCCGCCATGTGCCGCCAGGGTCACCGGCTTTTTGCCGCTCCGATATTGTGCCGCGTTGTTGAGCAAGTTGGAGAACACCTGGGACAGTCGGGGCGCGTCGAAATCACCTATCATGTCACCGTCGCACCGCAACAGGAATTCGCAGTCGGGATGGGCCGTGCCCGCCTCCTCGACGGCGAATTGGCAGATGTCCTGCAGGTCCGCCAGGCTGGGCGAAACAGGCATCTTGCCGCCGAGCTCGGTTCGGGCGTATTCAAGCAAATCATTGACCATCGTCGTCATCGCCACCGCGCTGCGCCTGACCCGCACGCCGATCTGGGCCGTGCGCTCGGTGCCCTCGCCTGGCCGCGTGAGAAAGACGCCCGCCATCGACATCGTCGCCAGCGGCGTACGCAGGTCGTGTCCCAGGATGGCCAGAAAGGTGTCGCGCGCGCGATCGGTTTTTTGGGCGTACTGGACCGCGGATTCCTGCAAGGCCTGGTCTATGCCTTCATGGAATGCCGACAGGTCTTCCGCTGTGGCCTTGGTGACCGACCTGACCGTTGGCATCCAAAGCCGCAGCACGCTCGCGCGCAGCGCCCGATACGCCGCCGTCAGTTGCGGCAGCGTGAAACCGCCCGATTGCCGCGCCCCGCCATGCGCGGCCGCCGCCGTCTCCGGACCCGTGGTCACCGGAACCTGCCCGACCGACTTGTCACGTTTCTGCTTCGGCGTTTCGGCGGCGTCCAGTCCGGCCGCGATCGTCAACAAGATTTCGCGCGCGTGATCTTTCAACTCGACCACGGAATGTTCCAGCGAAGCGGGCTGGAGGGTCCGGGCGAAAGCGATGAATTCCGCCACAATCTCGTCCATGTGCGCGGTGATAAATGCGGCTAGTTTCATATAAACCTCGGCTGGCTTGTGCGTCGGAACCACGATACACCAGATTGAGGAAAATCAATGTTCTGCTCCGGATCCGCCTGGCGATCCGAAAGCAAGGCGGCCACGCGGGGCGCGCACAAACAAAAACACCGCCTGCGAAGGCGGTGTTGAAGGATGCGCCGGTAGCGCCGCGCCGTTAGCGCGCTCGTCCGCGGAACACCAGGTTGGCGATCGCCAGCAGCACCACCGCGCCGAGGAACGAGACGCCCAGCGAACCGAGGCTGAAGTCGCCATCGTTGATGGTCCCCGTGCCCAGCAACGGCGCGATCACCAGGCCGCCAAGGAATGCACCGACGATGCCGACGATGACATTCAAGAAGATACCCTGTTGGGCATCCGTGTTCATTACTTTGCTCGCAATCCAACCCAGCAGACCGCCTACAATAATCCATCCTAAAAAGTTCATTTTCTTCTCCCTGAGACTATGTAGTTAAACCCCACGCCGCGCGGTCGAACTATCGCGACCAGTGAATTCTACAACCAGCTCAGCCGCACCTTGTCAGCACACGACTGCTGATGACGTAGGACTGGAGCGCATGCTGGGCGGGGAGTCACTCGTCGCTGTTGCGCGTGGCGGCGCTAATCTGCGCCAGCGGCACCTTGGGACTGCGGTCGGCGTTCAGCAAGCCGTTGGTTTCCTGGAAGGTGTCGGCGAACTGGGTGTAGCAAAAACCGGAGAACATCACCGTCTCGTTGACCACCTTGAGCAGGGTGCGGTAGCGGTTCAGATACGTCTCGGCGTCGCCCACGCGCGAATAGCCCCAGGTGTGGTGCGCCGGCGCGTTCGGATCGAAGGCGATGCCGCCGAACTCGGTCAGCACGATCGGCTGGCCCCGGTGCGGGAAGCCGTCCAGGGTCAGGATGCGTCCGCCCGGACGGCGCTGGTCGAACAAGGTGCGCACCGGATCGGTGACGGCGTAGCGCTGCCGCAGCTTCTCCGGATCGGCGTCGTAGTCGTGGATGCCCAGGATGTCGGTGGCCGACGCCTCCCAGCCGTCGTTGCCGATCACCGGCCGCGTGGCGTCGAGCATGCGCGTCATGTGGTACAGCGCCTCGACGGCGTTGCGGTGCGCCTGCGTCGACGTCAGGTTGGGCACGCCCCACGATTCGTTGAACGGCACCCACACGATCACGCACGGATGGCTGTAATCGCGTTCGATCGCCTCGGTCCACTCCTTGATCAGCCGCGTCATCGCGCGCGGGCTGAAGGCGTAGGCCGACGGCATCTCCTCCCACACCAGCAGCCCCAGCCGGTCGGCCCAGTGCAGGTAGCGCGGGTCCTCGATCTTCTGGTGCTTGCGCACGCCGTTGAAACCCATCTCCTTGGCCAGCTCGACGTCGCGGCGCAGCGCGTCGTCGGACGGCGCCGTCATCAGGGTGTCGGGCCAGTAGCCCTGGTCGAGCACCAGCCGCAGCGGATACGGCCGGCCGTTGAGCATGAAGCGGTCGCGGTTGATCGCCACCGAACGCAGCGCCGTGTACGAGCGCACGGTGTCGAGCACCTCGTCGCCGCAGTACAGGGTCAGCTCCGCGTCAAGCAAGGTCGGCCGCTCCGGGCTCCACAGCAGGTCGTTGCGCGAATCGTCGATGCCCGGGTCCGACAGGACGATCTTGCGGTTCGCCGCCCGGCCCACCAGCAGGTAGCGGTCGGCCGCCAGCAGCACGCCGTTGTGCAGTAGCCGCACCGACACCGCCAGGTTGTTGCGGATATCACCGCCGGCCAGCACCTCGCAGCCCATCTCGAAGCCGTCGAACACCGGCGTCCAGCGCAGCGAACCGATGTAGGTCGCCGGCAGCGACTCGAGCCACACCGTCTGCCAGATGCCGGTGGTGCGCGGATACCAGATCGAGTGCGGCTCGGGCTGCCAGTCCTGCTTGCCGCGCGGCTTGGCCAGGTCGCCCGGATCGTCCTCGACATGCACGGTGACAGTCTGGGTCGGGCCCTGCGCCAGCGCGTCGGTGATGTCGGCGTGGAACGGCGTGTGCCCGCCTTCGTGCTCGGCCACCAGCACGCCGTTGACCCACACGCGCGCGTGATAGTCGACCGCGCCGAAATGCAGCATCGTGTGGGCGCCGCGCTGGTCGAGGTCAAAGGTGCGCCGGTACCAGCACGCCATATGGAACGATTCGTCGCCGATGCCGCTGGCCTTCGATTCCGGCGCGAAGGGAACGTTGATGCGCGCGCTCCAGTCGATCGGATCGCCCGGGTGGCTGAAGCGCTGCTCGTGGTCGAAGGCGAACTCCCATTCGCCGTTCAGGGACTGCCACGCGTCGCGGACCAGTTGCGGTCTCGGATATTCAAACTGGCTCATGCGCATCCTTTTCGTCGAGGCCGCGCCGATTGCGCGGCGAAAAAAGAATGCTAGCAATCTTAGCTGCGCAATGCATTTCAATTTCAACCGAACCAAGCAAATCGGCGCAAAAAAAACGGCGAAGTGCGGCTGATTTACAACTGCTTTTCCTAGCGGAATTGAAAAGAAAAAATAGCCGATCGTTGCTAGGATTGGCTGACATCTTTTCCGCCGCGCTGGCCCAGCGTGCGCGCAGAAACCGACGTCTCTTGGATACCACCATGTCAGCCATGCCTAAGCAAAACGCCCGTCAAATCAGGCTTTCCGGCCCGATGGGGGACGCCGCATGAGCGAGTCCAACAATAAGAACCGCGCGGCCGCGCTTCATTTTTTCGTGCCAGGCGTGTAACGCAGCTAACTACTAACGACCCGCAAGGGCACAGGGAGAACTTCATGAAAACCATCATCGTCTTTTGTCATCTGCGCTGGGACTTCGTCTATCAGCGTCCGCAACAACTCCTGTCGCGCCTGGCACAACATTACAAGATCGCCTTTATCGAGGAGCCGGTTTTCCACGATGGCGAGAGCTTCCTGCACAGCTCGTCGCCCGCGCCCAATGTCACCGTCTACCGCCCGCACACGCCGGTGCACGCGCCCGGCTTCCATGACGACCAGATTCCGCTGTTGCAACCACTGCTTGCCGAACTTATCCGTGGCGATGAGGCGCCCATCGTCTGGTTCTATACGCCGATGGCGCTGCCGCTGCTGCCGCCGCTGCACGCCGGCCTGGTGGTCTACGATTGCATGGATGAACTCTCCGCGTTCAAGAACCCGCCCAAGCAGCTGCTGCAGCGCGAGACGGCGCTGCTCAAGACCGCCGACCTGGTCTTCACGGGCGGCCCCAGCCTGTACGAGGCCAAGCGCGGGCGCCATGACAACGCCCATTGCTTCCCCAGCAGCGTCGACGCGGCGCACTTCCAGCAGGCGCTCGACCGCGGCCATGCCCATCCGCTGCACGCCGGCATCCCGGCTCCACGCCTGGGCTACTACGGCGTCATCGACGAGCGCTTCGACGCCCCGCTGCTCGCCGCGCTGGCCGACGCCCATCCGGAATGGCAATTGGTGATGGTCGGGCCGGTCGTCAAGATCGATCCGGCCACGCTGCCGCAGCGCCAAAACATCCACTACCTCGGCCAGCAGTCGTACGACGCCCTGCCGCACTTCCTGGCCGGCTGGGACGTGTGCCTGCTGCCGTTCGCGCTCAACGAGGCGACCCGTTACATCAGCCCGACCAAGGTACTGGAATACATGGCGGCCGAACTGCCGGCCGTCAGCACCGCCATCAAGGATGTCGAGGATCCCTATGGCGACATCGTCTGGGTGGCGCACAGCCACGAGGAATTCATCGCGTCCTGCGAGGCGGCGCTGGCGATGACGCCCGTGTTGCGCGCGGCGCTGGCCGACAAGATGCGCGCCGTCGTCGACAAGACCTCGTGGGAAGCGACCGCCGACGCCATGCGCGCGCTGCTGGCCGACACGCCGCCGTCGGGCAAAGGCGCCAAGCTCGGCCAGCAGGACGGCACGCGCGCGGCCACCGCCGAGGTGGCCGGCGGCGGCGCCGTCGTCAACCCCATGCGTCACGCGTCGGCCACGCAGCGCACCGGCTGCCTGATCGTCGGCGCCGGGCCGACCGGCCTGTCGGCCGCCTACCACCTCGGCGCCGACACCGTGCTGCTGGAGCGTAACGCCACGGTCGGCGGCTGGTGCCGCTCGATCCAGGACCAGGGCTTCACCTTCGACTACGCCGGCCACATCATGTTTTCCAACGACCCGTACGTGCTCAAACTGTACGACGTCCTGCTGGGTGACAACCAGCACTGGCAGATGCGCGAAGCCTGGGTCTACAGCAAGCAGGTGTTCACCCGCTATCCGTTCCAGGGCGCGCTGTACGGTCTGCCGCCGGAAGTCATCAAGGAATGCATCGTCGGCGCCATCGAATCGCGTTACGGCCTGGCCGACAAGGCGCAGAGCTGCCCCGCCGCCGGGGCCGATGTCGAGGATTGCTGCGCCGACGGCACCGCCGATGTCGCCAACAGCAGCGCCGGCGCGCTGTCGACCGCCGCCAAGGGCGAGGACTTCGAGCACTTCATCTACCGCGTGTGGGGCGCCGGCATCGCGCGCCACTTCGCCATCCCCTACAACAAGAAGTTGTGGACGGTGCCGCTGAACGAAATGGAAACGTCGTGGCTGGGCGGACGGGTGCCGCTGCCGGACCTGAACCAGATCATCGAAGGCGCGCTGGAGCCGGTCGCCAAGCCGATGGGGCCGAACGCCCGCTTCGGCTATCCCAAGCGCGGCGGCTTCCAGGCGCTGGTGTCGGGCTTCCTGCCGCACATACGCGGCAAGATCGAGCTCAACGCGGACGCGGTGTGCATCCTGCCGGACGAGCACACGGTGGTGCTGGCCGACGGCCGCCGCCTGCAATACGAGCAGTTGATCAGCACCATGCCGCTGCCGGAACTGGTGCGGCTGATCGGCGACGCGGCGCCGCCGGAGGTCCGGCGGGCGGCGGAGGGACTGAAGCATATCTCGATTCGCTGCGTCAACATCGGCATCGCCCGCACCGACGTCACCGACAAGCACTGGATCTACTATCCGGAGGACAGCATCTTCCACCGCATCTTCGTGCAGGGTAACGCCAGCCCGGAATGCAATGCGCCCGGTGGTTTCGGGTTCACCTGCGAAATCTCGTATTCGCCGTGGAAACCGTTGCCGCTGGACGGCGAGGCCTTGATCGAGCGCTGCATCGAAGACTGCATCAAGGTCGGCATGATGCGCGAGGACGACCGGGTGATCACGGCCAACCAGGTCGACATGCCGTATGCGTATGTGGTGTACGACCACGCCCGCGCGGACAATGTGGCGACGGTGCGCGCGTGGATGGAACAGCACGATATCGTGCTGGCCGGACGTTACAGCGAGTGGGAATATTACAACTCGGACCACGCCTTCCTGGCCGGCAAGAAAGCAGCGGAGCGGGTCGAGGCCAACCGGGGAGAAAGCGCCAAGACCGCCGGATAGCGAGCCATGTAAGCTCTGTCTTACACAAACACAGGGGAACGCCCCTTGGGCGCCTCCCCTGCTGCTGGGATAATTCACCGACAATACAGACGAGCTTGATGCCGTCTCACTTTTTCGGAAGAACACCATGTCCTTATTCGCCCAGGCATTGCCACACAGCATAGCCCCCAGCAACAACAGCGCCCATCCTATCCACAGCGCCGCCCCCAGCGCCGTCTACCGCGCCCTGTCGCCCGGCGCTCCCGCCGGCAACGACCGCGCGATGGCCCGCGCCTTCCTGGAACAGCAGCTACAGCAGGCACGCTTGCTGAGCTCCGACCTGCCCGGCGACCCGGCGGACATGGAATCCTGGATCGGCGAGCGCTCCGAGGCGATCGGCGCCGAATACAACGCCTACCTCAAGCAACGCCGCGACGGCGCCCCGCGCCGCTACTTCACCACCAAGGCCCACGCGCTGTTCTTCCTCAAGCACGTCGCCCCGACCAAGCTGGTCGACGGCGCTTGGCTGTACGGCGTGCTCGAGCGCTGGGACGACCCCGACTTCCGCCCGCTGATCCAAACCTATCTGGAAGAACTGGGCGACGGCGTGCCGGACAAGAACCATGTCGTGCTGTACAAAAAACTGCTGGCCAGCCACGGCTGCGACCAGTGGCAGGACGTCGAGGAAACCCATTTCGTGCAGGGCGCGATCCAGCTCGCGCTGGCCTACGACGCCGAACACTTCCTGCCGGAGATCATCGGCTACAACCTCGGCTACGAGCAGCTGCCGCTGCACCTGCTGATCACCGCCTACGAGTTGAACGAGCTCGGCATCGATCCCTACTATTTCACCTTGCACATCACCGTCGACAACGGCGGCACCGGCCACGCCTTCAAGGCCGTGCAGGCGCTGCAACAATTGCTGCCCCGCTGCGGCGACACGGCCGCGTTCCTGCGCCGCGTGCAGGACGGCTATCGCCTCAACGATTTGGGCGCCAGCACCAACTCGGTCATCGCCGAGTTCGATCTGGAGGCGGAACTGGTGCACATCATGGCGGCGAAAAGCGTCGTCGGCAAGAACATGCACTCCGATTACTGCCGCGTCGGCGGTCGTGGCATCAACGACTGGCTGTCCGATCCGCGACAGATTCCCGCCATGCTGGGCGAGCTGGAAAAAGCCGGCTGGATCCAGCGCGGCCAACCGGCCGACAACAGCCGCTTCTGGCGCCTGATTCAAAGCGAGCGCGCCGAGATGTTCGGCGTGTTCAACGCCTACGAGCAACAGATTTTGAGCGACTGGATCGCCACGGCGCCCGGCGCAGCGGCCGCGCCGGCCGCCCGCACGCCGAGCTTCCGCGCCCGCCAGCGCGCGCTCGACACGCTGGGCCTGCATCACAGCCCGCGCAGCGGCGCCGCGCGCGGCATCATCCGCCACCATGTGGCCGACGCCGGCGCCAACGACGACGAAGCTGTCGGCGAACTGCGCCAACTGGAATTACAAGTGGCGTCCATGGGCAACAAGCAGGCGGCGATGCGGCTGCTGCAATCGCTGATGACGCCGGCGCGTCACCACAGCGCCGTCGGCTTGATGGCGACGCGCCTGTTCCGCCAGTTGATCGATTAGTCCAGCAACTAGTCGAGCGATTAGTCGAGCGATTGATCGAGCGGCTGGTCGCTGTCGGCCAGCAGCGCGCGCAGCGTTTCGGCTTGCGCGCGCGCCCGTTGCGCCAGCGTCGCATAACCGGGTTCCGGCGCCAAACTGCGCGCGGCGAATTCGGCCGCCAATTGCTCGGCCAGGCTTTCCTTCTCCTGCACCGCCCGCAAAGCGGACGACAGCGCGGCCTCGATCGCCGCTTCCTGCTGTCCGAGCAATGTCAACAAGGTGTAGCTGTGGCCGGTGTGGCAGCGGAAGCGGCACAAGCGCGTGTTATTCACTGAAAACAGATTGCCACCGCATTCGGGACAGCTGTATGGCGACGGCGTGGCGATCCGTTTAAGCTGCTTCATCTCGCCGATGCCGGAGGCGAACCGGTTCTCCACCCGCAGCCATTCAGGCGCCTCGCCGCCGTCGGCCATTCCGCGTCCCGGCCGGGCGTCCGCCCACTCGACCAGCGCGCCGGCAATGCCGGTCGCCGGCATGCAAAGGTCGACCTCCACCTGTGCGATGGCGTGACGGGGCATGTCGGGCACGCTGGCGTCTGCCGGGTCCTGCACGAAGGCGGCCCCGCCGCAGGCTTTGATCGCCTCCAGGCCGGCCGCGCCATCGTCCAGATAGCCGGTCAGGATCACGCCGACGACGGCCTCGGCGCAGGCGATCGCCGCCGAACGGAACAAGGTGTCGATGGCCGGGCGCGTATAGTTTTCCTTGGGCCCGCGCTTCAGGACGGCGCGCAGCGCGCCGGCGTCGCGTTCGACCAGCATATGCCGGCCCGGCGGCGCGATCAACACCACGCCGGGAATCAGCGCCTCGCCGTCGCGGGCGTGCCGCACCGGCAACGCGCAGCGCGGCGCCAGCAAGGCGGGCAATACGCTGGGGTGGTCGCCCACATGCATCACGATTAATATCGGCGCCGGAAAGCCTGCCGGTATCCCCGCCAATATCGTCGTCAACGCCCCCAGGCCTCCGGCGGAAGCGCCGATCACCACCACAGCGTTCATCATGTCGCTTTCGGCGCACGCGGCGCCGCCTGTTTATCCGGCCGGTGGGTTTTTGCCCAGCAGCAGCGCGACCTTGCGCGCACCGGCAAAGCACTCCCGTCACGACGAATACCGATAGTAATCCACTTTTTACAGTGATGCCAACCCGAAAAGAAAACAGGTCGGGCCGCGCAGGTCGGGCCGAAGTAAGCGCCGGCTTACAGCATCACGGGCGGAACCGCCCTACCGCCGCGACCGGCTCCCTGCGACACTGCCTTAGCACCGAGCGCGACCCACCAACTTCACAGCCGACAACAAAAACCATGACACAAACCCTCCATACTCCGGGCAGTCCCAGCGGGGCCCTGATGATCATCGGCGGCGGCGAGGACCGCACCGACAACAAAGACATACTGGCCCGTTTCATCGCTTTGGCCGGCGGCCCCGGGCGCACGCTGGTGGTGTTGACGGCCGCCAGCAGGGTGCCCGGGGACGTCTGGGAAACCTACCGTGGCGCGCTGCGGGACCTCGGGGCGCACGACGTCGTCCACGTGCGCATCGACGGCCGCGCCGACGCCGACGACGCCGCCACGGCCGCGCTCGTGGCCGGGGCCAGCGGCATCTTCATGACCGGCGGCGACCAGAAGCGGCTGGTGGCCGCCATCGGCGGCACCGCCGTCGAGCGCGCGATGCGCGAGGCGCAAGCCACGCGCGGCGCCTGCATCGCCGGCACCAGCGCCGGCGCGTCGGCCATGTGCACGCATATGCTGGCCGAGGGCAAGGCCGAGCTGGCGCCCGAAAAAGGCGCGGTGCGCCTGGGCGCCGGGCTGGGCTTCGTGCACCGCGTGGTGATCGACCAGCACTTTTCGCAGCGCCAGCGGCTGCACCGGCTGCTCAGCGTGGTCGCCCAAAGTCCGTTCCTGCTGGGCGCCGGCATCGACGAGGACACCGCGCTGATCGTCCACGGCAGCGCCGGCTTCGAAGTCATGGGGGAAGGCACGGTCACGGTGCTGGACTGCCGCGCCGCCCAGACCAACATCGCCGACCTGCGCGCCGGCGCGGTGCCGACGCTGGTCGGCGTCGGCCTGCATGTGCTGCCGTCCGGCACCTCGTTTGCCGCCGCCGCCGAACCGGGGCTCGCGGTGGTGGACAGCCGCTTGCCCGACGCCGCCACGCCAGCACCGCGGGCGCTGGCCGACCTGTTGCATTTCCTCACAGACCGGACCTCCGAATCATGAACATCGTCGAGCAACGCATATTACGCGGTCCCAATTTATATTCCTCCCAGACCTGCATCCTGACGCTGCTGGCGCTGGAGCCGGACGGCCCGGCGCACACCAGCGAGATGCCCGGCTTCCATCGGCGCCTGCTTGACCTGCTGCCGTCGCTGCAAGCGCCCGGCCGGCACGGCGGCTTTGTGCTGGCCCCGCACCAGGGCGCCCATCTCGCGCACGTGGTCGAACAGGTCGCGCTCGCGCTGCAATGCCTGGCCGGCACGCCGGTCGACCTTGGACGCACCGATGCGGCCGGCGCGCCGGGGCACTACCGGGTGGTGTGCGCCTACCAGCTCGAACAGGTCGGCGTCGGCGCGGTTGCACTGGCCATCGCGCTGGTGGGCACGCTGGCCGGCGGTGGCGCCGGTGCCGGGGCGGCGCGGTCCGAAGGCGGGACGGCCGAGGCGCAACTGGCCGCCGGCCTGGCGGCGCTGCGCGAAATGGCGCAGCGGCAGGCGATCGGCACCAGCACCGGCGCCATCCTGGGGGCGGCCGCCCGGCAGGGCATCCCGTCGTCGCGGCTGACGCCGGAGGCCAACCTGTTCGTGCTCGGCTGGGGCGCGCGGCAAAAGCGCCTGCAGGCGAGCATCACCGGCGACAGCGGCCGCATCGCCGTTGGCATCGCCTCGGACAAGGAATTGACCAAGGCGCTACTGCGCGAAGCCGGCGTGCCGGTGCCCGAGGGCACGACGGTGCGCGCGCTCGAGCAGGCCCGGCGCGCGGCGCTGGAGCTGGGCGGACCGGTGACCATCAAACCACTCGACGGCAACCACGGGCGCGGCGTCACCACACGCTGCGCCACGCCGGAGCAAGTGGCGCTGGCGTTCGAGCGCGCGCGCGAGCACGGGCGCACCATCATCGTCGAACGGTATATCCGGGGCGACGACTACCGCGTGCTGGTCGCCGGCGGGCGCGTGGTGGCGGCCGCGCTGCGGCGCCCGGCCGCCGTCACCGGCGACGGCATCTCGACCGTGCGCGCGCTGGTCGAACGGGAAAACGCCAATCCGGCGCGCGGCGCCGGCCACAGCAACATCCTGACCCGCATCCCGCTCGACGGCCACGCCGAGACCACGTTGGCCGAACAGGGGCTGGCGTTCGACAGCGTGGCGGCGGCAGGTCGGCGCGTACTGTTGCGCGGCAACGCCAACCTGTCGAGCGGCGGCACGGCCGAGGACGTGACGGACCGGTTGCCGCCGCAAACGCTGGCCATGTGCGTGCGGGCGGTGCGCAAGATCGGGCTGGACGTCGCCGGCATCGACCTGGTGTGCGAGGACATCGGCGTGCCGCTCGACGGCAGGAACGGCGCGGTGATCGAGATCAACGCCGCGCCCGGCCTGCGCATGCACGAATACCCGAGCGCCGGCACGCCGCGCGACGCCGGCGCGGCCATCGTCGAATCGATGTTCGGCGCCGGCGACGGCCGCATCCCGGTGATCGCCGTCACCGGCACCCACGGCAAGACCGCCACCACCCTGATGATCGAGCACACGCTGCGCCGCGCCGGCATCGGCACCGGCTGCGCCCACGGCGAGGGCGTGTTCATCAACGGCGAAGCCATCACCCGGGGCGGCGACGGCGGCTACTGGTCGGCGCGCTCGGTGCTGGCCGCGCCCGAGGTCGAGTTCGCGGTGCTGGAGACGGCGCCGGGCGGGGTCCTCCAGCGCGGCCTGGCGTTCGACCGCTGCGAAGTCGCCGTGCTGCTCAACATCGGCGACCACCACCTTGATCCGGACGGCAGCGACACCATCGACGACCTGAGGCGGGTACCGGCGGTGGTGGCGCAGGCGGCCTCGTGCGCGGCTGTGCTCAACGCCGAGGACCAGCGCTGCGTGGCCGTCGGCGCCAGCCTCGACCCCGAGGTCGAAGTGATTTATTTCAGCTGCGAGGCGGCCAACCCGGTGCTGGTCGCGCATCTGGCGCGCGGCGGGCGGGCCGCCTGGCTCGAGCATGGCTCCCTGATGCTGGCCGACGGCGCGGCGCGCCGGCGCCTGCTGGAGGCGACGGCCGTCGCGGCCGCGCTGGACGGGCGGGCGCGACACGGCCTGGCCAACGCGCTGGCGGCGGCGGCCGCGCTGATGGCCGGCGAGCTCGGGTCCGTCGTGATCGCCGACGGCCTGCGCTCGTACATCCCGGCAGCGCCGCGACATCCGGAGCGCGTTTCCGTCGAGGCCGGCGCGGTCCGCCCGCGCCACAGCCAGCACTGCTACACGGCTTGACCGGGGCCGCCCGCCTTGCCGGCGTGGACGGTCTGCAGGATCTTGATCAGGTCGCTGAGCCGGTAAGGTTTGGGAATCAGGTCGAAGCTATCCAGCTCGGGACTCTGGTCTTGCAGGCTGGACCTGGTGTAGCCCGACGCCAGGATCACCTTGACATTTGGAAACTCGCGGCGCGTGATCTTGGCCAGTTCGATGCCGCCCATCCCCGGCATCACCACATCGGTGAACAGGATCGCGATGTCGCCGCTGGCGCGCAGCGTCCGCAGCGCCTCGACGCCGTTGTTGGCCGTCAGGACTTCGTAGCCGAGGTGGCTGAACAGCGCCACCGCCGTTTCCAGCACGTCCGGCTGGTCGTCGACCAGCAGCACCTTTTCCGATTTGCTGTGTCCGTTATCGGCGTGGGCGCCACCGGCATCGGCGATGGCCGGGAAATACAGCGCCACGGTGGTGCCCTCGCCCATCACCGACGTGATCGCCAGATCGCCCTGGCATTGCTGCGCCAGCCCGTAAACCTGGCTCAACCCCAGCCCGGTGCCCTTGCCCACGGCCTTGGTCGTGAAGAACGGTTCGACGGCGCGCGCCAGCGTCTCGGGCGGCATGCCGGTGCCCGAATCGGTGACGGCCACCCTGACGTAGCTACCGGCCGCCAACCGTCCGACGTCGCCGTCGGCCAGTCGCACCGTGTCGACGGCGACCGTCACCTCGCCATGGTCGGGCATGGCGTCGCGCGCGTTGACCACCAGATTGAGCAGCGCCGCCTCGAACTGGGTCGGATCGATCAGCACGCTGGGCAGGTCCTTCGCCACCTGCATGCGCAGCCGCGTGCGGCTCGGCACGGCGCGGTGCAACACGGCGTCGAACGAGCGGATCACGCGGCCGATGTCGTGCGCCTCGCGCCGCAGCGGCTGTTGCCGCGCGAACGCCAGCAACTGCTGGGTCAACGCCGCGCCGCGCTGCGCGGCCCGCTCCATCGCGTCCATGGCGCGGCCTTGCGTGGTGCGGTCGGCCACGGTGCGCAGGATGTCGAGCCCGTTCATGACGACATTGAGCAAATTGTTGAAGTCATGCGCGATGCCGCCGGTGAGCTTGCCGATCGCCTCCAGCTTCTGCGCCTGCAGCAGCGATTCGCGCGTGCGTTCGAGCTGCTCGGCGGCCAGGCGGCGCTCGGTGATGTCGCGCGTCACCTTGGCAAAGCCGAGCAGCTTGCCGCCGGCGTCGCGGATCGGATCGATCACCACGTTGGCCCAGAAGCTGGTGCCGTCCTTGCGCACGCGCCAGCCCTCGCGCTCGAACCGGCCCTCCGTCAGCGCCGTGCTCAGCGCCACGGCCGGCGCCCCGGCGGCCCGGTCCTCGGGGGTGTAGAACATCGCGAAACTCTTGCCGACCACCTCGTCGGCCTCGTAGCCCTTGATGCGCCGCGCGCCCTCGTTCCAGTTGGTCACCACGCCCTCGGGCGACAACATATAGATCGCGTAATCGGTCACGCCCTGCACCAGCAGCCGGAAGCGCTCCTCGCTGGCGTGCAGTTCGTCCTGCGCGGCGCGCTGCGCCGTGATGTCGCGCGTGATCTTGGTAAAGCCGAGCAACTCGCCGGCCTCGTCCCAGATCGGATCGAGCACCACGCTGGCCAGGAAGCGGCTGCCGTCCTTGCGCACGCGCCAGCCCTCGTCCTCGAACTTGCCGGTGGTCCTGGCCTGTTCCAGCACATGGGCCGGCCGGCCGCGCGCCTGTTCCTCGGCCGTGTAGAACACGGAAAAATGGCGGCCTACGATCTCGTCCTCGCGATAGCCCTTGAAGCGCTCGGCGCCGGCGTTCCAGGTGATCACCACGCCCTCGGGCGAGAGCGTGTAGATCGCGTAATCGGTGACGCTGACGATGAAATGGCGAAAGCGCTCGGCTTCGACCGCCTGGGTGGTCAACGGTTTTTCTTGCTGCATGAGGCATCCTCGTGACACGAAACGGTCGTGTAATCTCACCCCGAATTCTAAATGAGCCGCCGGGAAACCTTGCTGAGCAGGCTGTCAATCGTCCGTCCAGGACAAGAAGTCACTTGCAAGCACGGAGCCACTCCATCCGTCCCGGCGGCGTGGCTGCATGCGGCGTCGATGTTGTTATTCAACACAAACACCCATAGCTCATCTTGCACCAGTATAATTTTCCAAAGTGATCTAAAAGGAAACAAAATGCTTGGCAAAGTGAAAGGCGGGAGCTGGATGCCGACGCGCGCAGCCGCCCTTACGCTGACCCTGGCGTTGGCAACGTCCGCCGCCGCGCAGCCCCGCACGGTCGACGGCGCGGAGCTAGCCGAAATGGCCGATGCCGCCGCCGCGGCCACCGCCGCCGTCCACGACGAGCCGGACAGCGCGTCGGCGACCAGCGTGAAAGCCGGCTTCCTGTATAAATTCCTCGGCTACGTCGACTTCCCGGCCGGCCCGCTCGACCCCGGCGCGCCGTACGTCGTGGGCGTGGTCGGCGCCGAGGACATCGCCGCCGAACTGACCCGGCTGACCGCCGGGCGCCTGGTCAACAACCACGCCGTCGTGGTGCGCAAAATGCAGGGCGTCGACCCGTCCGGCGGCCTGCACCTGCTGTTCATCGGCGCGGCCGAAGGCGCCGACGAGGCGGCGCTGGTCAAGGCCGCGCAGCCGGCCGGCGTGCTGACGGTGACCGAATCGGCCACCGGCATCGAATCGGGCAGCGTCATCAATTTCCGCCTGGTCGACGAGCGCGTGCGCTTCGAGGTGTCGCTGGCGGCGGCCGACCGGGGCCGGCTCAAACTGAGCTCGCGCCTGTTGTCGGTGGCGTACGCGGTGCAGAAAGGCGGCGGCTGATGGGGTGGTTGGGTTTGCGCCTGGCCACGGTGCGCGCCAGGCTGATCGCGATGGCCCTGGCGACCACCGCCGCCGCCCTGCTGCTGTGCACCTGCGCGATGCTGTTCTACGAGCTGGGCACGTTCCAGCGTTCATGGATCGACGATATGCGCACCCAGGCCGAGTTGATCGCGCTGGCCAGCGCCCCGGCGATCAACTTCAACGACGCGCCGGCCGCGCGCAAGAACCTCGGCATGCTGCGCATGCGGCCGGAGATCCAGGCCGGCGCCATCTATACCAGCGGCGGCGCGATGTTCGCCTCCTACACCCAGGCCGCGCTGAAGACGCCGGTGTTCCTGGAAAAGCCGGGACCGCTGGGGCACCAGATCGTCAACGGCAGCCTGACCCTGTTCCACCCGGTTATCGAACATGGCGAGCGCATCGGCACGGTCTACCTGGAGGCGCGCTACCGCATCGGCGAGCGGGTGGCCTCGTACGGCTCGATCCTGGCCGTGGTCATGCTGTGCAGCCTGCTGCTGGCGGCGCTGGTCGCCTCGCGCCTGCAACGCAGCATCACCGCGCCGCTGGAAGGGGTCACGTCGGCGGCGCGCGCGGTCATCGAGCGGCGCGACTTCGGCCTGCGCGTGCCGGGCTCGGCGCCGGGCGAGATCGGCACCCTGGTCGACGCCTTCAACGCCATGCTGGCCGAGGTGGAGAAAAGCGCCAGCGGGCTGCTCGCCACCAACCGCACGCTGGAGCGCGAGATGGCGGTGCGCCAGGAGGCCGAGCGCGCGCTGCTGCTGGCCGACCGCCGCAAGGACGAATTCCTCGCCACCCTGGCGCACGAGCTGCGCAACCCGCTGGCGCCGATCAGGACCGGGCTCGACATCATGCGCATCAACCCGACCGACCTCGGCGCCGGGCAGCGCGCGCGCGGCATCATGGAGCGCCAGCTGCGCCAGATGGTGCGGCTGGTCGACGACCTGCTGGACGTGTCGCGCATCAACACCGGCAAGCTGGCCATCCAGCGCGACCTGGTCGACCTGCGGCAAGTCATCCACGACGCCTTCGAGATCGTGCGGCCGCTGGTCGAGCAGCAAGGGCATGTGCTGACGTCGGCGCCGCTGGCGCGCGCGGTGGTGATCGAGGGCGACGCCACGCGGCTGACGCAGATCCTGTCGAACCTGCTCAACAACGCCGCCAAGTACACCGGGCGCGGCGGGCGCATCGCGGTCGATGTCGAACTGGAGCAGCGGCGCGTGCGCATCCACGTGCGCGACAACGGCATCGGCATCGCGCCGGAGATGCGCGACGCCGTGTTCCAGATGTTCGTGCAGGCCGACGCCACGCTCGAGCGCACCACGGCCGGCCTCGGCGTGGGCCTGTCGCTGGCGCGGCGGCTCGCCGAGCTGCACGGCGGCGAGCTCAGCGTGCACAGCATGGGCCTGGGCTACGGTAGCGAGTTCGTGCTGGCGCTGCCCTTGCCCAAGCACATCGAGGCGCCGCCGGGGCCGGCCGGCGGACGGGCCGGCGCCGGCGAACGGACCGCGTCCGGCGGCCGGCGCATCCTGCTGGCCGACGACAACATCGACTTCGTCAACAGCATGGGGGCGTTGCTGGAATCGCGCGGCCATGTGGTCTCGGTCGCCTACGACGGCCAGAGCGCGCTCGACAACGCGGCCGCGTTCGAGCCGGAGTTCGCCTTCCTCGACATCGGCCTGCCGTCCCTCAACGGCTACGACCTCGCCCGCGCGCTGCGCGCCGTGCCCGCGCTGCGGCATACGGCGCTGGTGGCGGTCACCGGCTGGGGCCAGCAAAAGGACAGGGACTTGGCAAGGGAAGCCGGCTTCGACGCCCACCTGGTCAAGCCGGTCAGCTTCGAGCAAATCGAGGAAATGCTGCGTATCAAACCCTCGGGGGTCAGATACCGTCTTGAATAGCAAGCCCTTTCACCAAGTAATTGGAGTCGAAGGGCTTGCCGTTGTGGAT
>NZ_JBWKQJ010000009.1:0-398478 GCF_059418705.1 Duganella sp. GW821-FHT07F09
CTCACCATCGCTCTTGATGAGCTGAGATCGTTGATCCCGACATTTAAAATTTGAGGGGAAGGCTCAGGGTCAGGTCCGACATTCGGACACGAGCACATCGGCAATGCCGTTCAGTTCGTGTCCGAATGTCGGCACTGACCCCGCTTGGATTGCCTTGGTTTATCGCGTTCGCTTGCCAAATCGCCCCGCTCCCGCGATAATGGAATAATTCTCATTTGCGTTTGCGCCCGCAGCCCGTCCCGCACCAGCCACGTCACCGCCATCAAAGAGAGAAACCTCCCTTCTCCCTTGAAAGACCCGTATGACCGTGTCGCAGTCCCAGAAAGCGCCCCAATTGCGCTACCGCGCCGGCGTCGCCCTGCGCGCGCTGATCGCCATCTTCGGCGGCTACGCGGTGGCGGCCGCGATCGCGGCGACGCTGGCCATGTGGCTGCCCATCGCCCGCGTCGAAGCCGCGCTGACCGCCACCATGACAGGCCTGATTATTTATCCGTGCGCGATCATGTGGTGCTTCGCCGCGCGCACACCCTTGCGCGCGCTGGGCGGCCTTCTGCTGGCGGCGCTGCCGTTCATGCTGCTGCTCGCGCTGGGCACGCAGGGAACGGCGGCATGAAGGAAGGCTTCCGTCAATCGATGGCATGGCTGCACACGTGGTCAGGCTTGCTGGTGGGCTGGGTGCTGATGCTGATCTTCATGGCCGGCACGTCCAGCTACTACCGCGATGAGATCACGCTGTGGATGAAACCCGAGCTGCACCGGGCAGCCGTCGCACCGGTGACGCAGGCGGTGGCGGCCGATCAAGCCGCGCGCGTGCTGCAAAAGCGCGCCCCCAACAGCGAGCGCTGGTTCGTGTCCCTGCCCAGCGGCCGCGAGCCGGCGGTACAAACCATGTGGGCGCCGCCGGCCGGCGAAGGCAAGGCCAAAGGCAGGGGCAAAGGCCGCCGCCGTTTCGAGGAGGCCCTGCTGGACCCGGCCACCGGGGTGGAACTGGCCGAAGCCCGCTCCACGCGCGGTGGCGACTTTTTCTACCGCCTGCACTTCGACCTGCACTACATGCCGGTGCCGGTGGCGCGCTGGATCGTCGGCATCTGCGCCATGTCGATGCTGGTCGCCATCCTTTCCGGCATCGTCACCCACAAGCGCATCTTCAAGGACTTCTTCACGTTCCGTCCGCGCAAAGGCCAGCGTTCGTGGCTCGATTTCCATAACGTCAGCGCGGTGCTGGCGCTGCCCTTCCATCTGATGATCACCTACACCGGCCTGGTGACGTTGATGTTCATGTACATGCCGTGGGGCGTGAAGGTCGCCTACAACAACAACGACAAAGCCTTCTTCGCCGAGCTGTTCCCCGGCTCTCCGCAAGGCGCCAAAGCCTCCGGCGTGGCCGCGCCATTGACACCGCTCGGCCCCGTGCTCGCCCACGCCAGCCAGGCCTGGGGCGGCGCGCCAGCCGGACGGATAACGGTCGACTTCCCCAACGACGCGGCGGCGACCATCGCCGTCACCCAGCAGGAGGGGCGCGGCGTCAGCTCGGACCTGCCGACGCTGATCTACGACGGCGCAACCGGCAGGCCGCTGCCGTCGCCCGACGCGGGGCGCGGCGCCGCCGTGGCGACACGCGGCGTCATGTACGGGCTGCACATCGGACACTTCGCCGATCCCTTGCTGCGCGCGCTGTTCTTCATCTCCGGCCTGGCCGGCAGCGCGATGGCCGCCACCGGCCTGCTGCTGTGGGCAGTCAGGGAAAAACCCAAGCATTTGAAGGCGGGCCGCATCGGCTTCGGCCTGCGGCTGGTAGAAGGCCTCAATATCGGCGCGGTCGCCGGCCTGCCGGTGGCCATGGCCGCGTACTTCTGGGCCAACCGTCTGCTGCCCGTGGGGCTGGCGGAGCGTCCGGCGGCGGAAGTCAGCTGGTTCTTCACCGCCTGGGCGGTTGCGATGGTGGCGGGACTGGCCTGGCCATCGCGCCCGATGTGGCGCTTGCAGTTGCTCGTGGGCGGCCTGCTGTTCGCGTTGCTGCCGGTGCTCAACGGCGCGACCGGCGGCGCCCATCTGCTGGTCAGCATTCCGAATGGTTTGTGGACGCTGGCCGGCTTCGACGGCGTGACCTTGCTGATCGGCGGCCTGCTGCTTTATGCTTCGGCACGACTGGGACGTGCGCCAGTGACAAAAACCCGACTTGCGGGGAATGCGGCATGACTTCGATTTACGCGGCAATGACGGGATGCGCGGCGGTGGCCGGGGCGTTTTCGGGATTCGCTTTTCTGGGCCTGGCGATGGATCGCCACTGGGCCGACGTGCACGGGCGCGGCACGGAACCATCGCCGGCGCAGCGCCGCAGGTTGCGGTGGTTCGGGTGCGGGCAGCTGTTGTTGTCGCTGCTGGCTTGTCTGGCGCTGCGGGGCAGTTCGCAGGGCTGGGTGCTGTGGCTGGGGGCGCTGACGGCGGCTGGGTGGATGGCGGTGCTGATGCTTACCTACGCGGTGCGGCGATTGCCGCGCAGCGGTATGGCGGCTGGCTCTCTGGCGCTGCTGGGCGCCGGGGTGGCGGTGCTGGTGCGTTAATCTTCATATGCCGTCGGCGGCGCATGCATGGCGGATTAGATGGGAGCTGGCGGACGTGGTATCTTTTTGGATCCGCCATCGTCCCATCTGATCATGAAACCTTATCTTTCGGCTGTGTTGTTCGCGTTAACCGGCTTGGCATCGGCGGCGCCAGTCGTCGATCCGGTCGACTGGGTCAACCCGCTGATGGGGACTGCCAGCAAACCCGAACTCTCCAACGGCAATACCTACCCGACCATCGCGCTGCCGTGGGGGATGAATTTCTGGACGCCGCAAACCGGCAAGATGGGCAACGGCTGGACCTACACCTACGACGCCGACAAGATCCGCGGCTTCAAACAAACGCACCAACCGTCGCCGTGGATGAACGACTACGGCCAGTTCGCCATCATGCCGGTGGTCGGCCAGACGGGCGGCAAACCAAAATTCACGCAGGACGACCGCGCCAGCTGGTTCTCACACAAGGCCGAAGTGGCCAAGCCTTACTACTACAGCGTCTATCTGGCCGACGCCGACGTGACGACGGAGATCACACCAACCGAGCGCGCCGCGCAGTTCCGCTTCACTTTCCCGCAAACCGACGAGGCCTACGTGGTGGTGGACGCCTACGACAAAGGCTCGTACATCAAGGTTATTCCGGCCGAACGGAAGATCGTCGGCTACAGCACCCGCCACGCGCGCGGTCCGCTGCCCAAGAACTTCAAGAACTATTTCGTCATCCACTTCGACAAGCCGTTCGCCTCCACCAGGCTGTGGAACGGCGACCAGCTGGCCGGCGAGGTGCTGGAACTGGCGGCCGACCATGCCGGCGCGCTGGTCGGCTTCAAGACCGCGAAAGGCGAAAAGGTCGGCATGAAGGTGGCCTCCTCCTTCATCAGCGAGGAACAGGCGGAATTGAACCTGAAGCGCGAACTGGCCAACGACAGCTTTGACACGACGGCGCAAAAAGGCAGGGATATCTGGAACAAGACGCTGGGCCGCATCGACGTCGAAGGCGGCAGCGAGGAGCAGACGCGCACCTTCTATTCCAGCCTGTATCGCACCTTGTTCTTCCCGAATAAGCTCTACGAGATCGACGCCGGCAACCAGATCGTCCATTGGAGTCCGTACAACGGCCAAGTCCTGCCCGGGTATATGTTCGCCGGCACCGGCTTCTGGGATACCTTCCGCGCGCTCTACCCTTTCCTCAATCTGATGTACCCGTCGATCAACCGCGAGATGCAGGCTGGCCTGGTCAACGATTTCAAGGAGGGCGGCTGGCTGCCCGAGTGGTCCAGCCCCGGCTACGCCAACGTCATGATCGGAAATAACTCCGCCTCGGTCGTGGCGGAGGCGTACATCAAGGGCCTGCGCGGCTACGATATCGAAACGCTGTGGCAGGCGCTCAAGCACGGCGCCAACAACGAAGGCCCGATGAGCGCCGTCGGCCGCGCCGGCGTCGGCTACTACAATGCACTGGGCTACGTACCATACGACGTCAAAATCAACGAGAACGCCGCCCGCACGCTCGAATACGCGTACGACGATTTCGCCATCTACCAGTTGGGCAAGGCGCTGGGCAAGCCGCGCTCCGAGATCGCCATCTACGGCCAGCGCGCGCTGAATTACAAAAAACTGTTCGATCCGGAGACGGGTCTGATGCGCGGCAAGAACAAGGACGGCACCTTCCAGTCGCCGTTCAATCCCTTCAAGTGGGGCGACGCCTTCACCGAAGGGAATAGCTGGCACTACACCTGGTCGGTGTTCCAGGACGTGAACGGGCTGATAGACCTGATGGGCGGGCGCGAGAAGTTCGTCGCCAAGCTCGATGAAGTCTTCACGCTGCCGCCGGTTTACGACGAGAGCTACTACAAGGCCGTGATCCACGAAATCCGCGAAATGCAGATCGCGAACATGGGCCAGTACGCGCATGGCAACCAGCCGATCCAGCACATGATCTACTTGTACGGCTACGCCGGCGCGCCCTGGAAAACCCAGTACTGGGTGCGCGAGACGATGAACCGCATGTACAAGCCCACGCCGGACGGCTACTGCGGCGACGAGGACAACGGCCAGACCTCCGCCTGGTACGTCTTCTCCGCGCTCGGCTTCTACCCGGTCACGCCGGCGGTGCCACAGTACGTGGTCGGCGCGCCGCTGTTCAACAAGGCGACGCTGAAGCTGGAAAACGGCAAAACCATCGTCATCAACGCGCCCGCCAACAGCGACAGCAAGCGCTATGTGCGTTCGCTGAAGGTCGATGGCAAGGCCACTTCGAAGAACTGGCTCGGTCACGCGGACCTGATGCGCGGCGCCAGGCTGGACTTCGATATGACGGAGCGGCCCGAAACACGGCGCGCCACCGCCCCGGCCGACGCGCCCTATTCCCTCTCCACCGATCCACAGTATCAATAAAACCACAGGGCGGACTTCGTCCCGCCCTTGCAGGTCTGTCGCTGTTTGCACGAACGCAACTTTTCATGCCTATCCTACGCTGCGATCTAAAAATCATGCTATGATTTATTACGTCAACGCAATAATATTTTCTTTATTGCAAACAAGCCAGCCGCCGAGCCTCAGACACGCCCTCACCCTGCGTCGTTCAAAGGCCCCGATGACCAACAGGCCATGCGGCGCCCGCCAGTGCCCCACCCCGCATTGAATAGCACCTTGTCAACCAAATAACAAAATGACCGGATCATGACTATTTCTTGCCAACTCAATGAAGCGCGCCGGCTGGAGGCGCTCAATAAACTCAATCTGCTCGACACGCCGCCCAGCGACGCCTTCGACCGCATCACCCGCATGGCCACGCGCCTGTTCGACCTGCCGATTGCGGCGGTGTCGCTGACGGACGCCGACCGTCAATGGTTCAAGTCGCGCGTCGGCGTCGAGCACACATCGATCCCCCGCCTGCACGCGCCCTGCGGCGAAGTGGCCGACAGCAGCCGCGTGCTGGTGATCCCGGATATGCTGAGCGATGCGGCCTTTCGCGACAGCCCGCTGGCCGCCAGCGGCATCCGCTACTACGCCGGCGCGCCGCTGACCACCATCGACGGCTACTGCCTGGGCGCGATGTGCGTGCTCGGCACCGAGCCGCGCGAGACCACCAAGGCGGAACTCGACATCCTGTCCGACCTCGCCGCCATGGTCATGTCGCAGATCGAGATGCATCACGCGCTGGGCCGCATGGACCCGCTCAGCGGTCTGCCGAACCGCAACCAGTTCATCGAAGACTTCCAGGATATGCAGCGCGAGCGCCCCGCCGACGAGCAGCGTCTGGCGGTGCTGATCAACCTCGCCACCCCCGAACAGATGTCGCACGCCGCACGCGCGTTGAATCCCTCCTTCCTCGACGAGCTGGTGATCGATTCGGCGGCATGGATACGCGCCGAGACGGGACCACACCGCAAGGTCTACCACGTCGCCGCCATGCAGTTCGCGCTGCTGTCCGAGCCGGACATGACGCTGGACGACTACATACGGGTCCTGGAAGAGAAGCTGGAGATGGCCGTCAGCATCAGCAAGCTGCGGTTCGTCACCACGCCGTCGATCGGCGTCACACCGTTCGAAGTCGGCACCGCCGACGCCATGAATGTGCTGCGCCAGGCGCAAAGCGCGGCGCACGACGCCATCGACAGCGCCACCCACGTCGCCGTGTACTCGGCGGTGGAAGACCGCCTGTACCGGCGCCGTTTCAACCTGCTCAACGACTTCGCGGCGGCGCTGACCAGCCGCGATCAACTGCGGCTGGTCTACCAGCCGCGCGTCGACATCGCCAGCGGCGAATGCGTCGGCGCCGAGGCGCTGCTGCGCTGGACCCACCCGACGCTCGGCCCGATCGGGCCCGGCGAATTCATTCCCATCATCGAGCGCTCCGGCCTGGCCCAGGCGACGACGGCGTGGGTTCTGAACCGCGCTTTGCACCAGCAGCAGGCGTGGCGCAAGGCCGGCCTGGAGCTGCGGCTGTCGCTCAACGTCTCGGCCTCCAATCTGCTGGAGCCGGACCTGGCCGACCGCGTGGTCGCCGGATTGGAACAATACGGCTTGCCACCGGAGTGCCTGGAACTGGAGATCACCGAAAGCGCCATCATGGAGCAGCCGGTCAAGGCCAACGCCATGCTCGAAGCGCTGGCAGGCACCGGCGTGCACCTGGCGATCGACGACTTCGGCACCGGTTACAGCAGCCTGTCGTACCTGCAGCGCATGCCGGCCAACGTGGTCAAGATCGACCAGTCGTTCATCCTGGGGTTGGAGGACGACTATCGTCAACAGGGCTTGGTCAGGACGATGATCACGATGTCGCAGGATTTGGGACACCGGGTGGTGGCGGAAGGCGTGGAGCGCGGCGACGTGCTGGCCTTCCTGCGTTCGGCCGGCTGCGACGAGGCGCAGGGATATTTGTTCGCGCGTCCGCTGGAGGTGGATGCCTTCGCGGCCTGGTGCCGCGACAGCAGCGCATGGGATGAAGCGGTTGCCGCCGCCGCTCCACGACGCGAACCGCGCGCATTGTGCTCATTAGCGCGGCCGAAGATCAGCATGGCGGCCTCCCGCCGTCGCCACCAGGCGCGTTAGGCACCACGGAGACACGTAGGGCGGATTAGCGCAGCGTAATCGGCCATGCATGCGCCGCCGGCAGCACAAAGATGGCCGATTACGGCGTTCCGCCTAATCCGCCCTACCGATCAGCACTATCGCGTTGCGCGTGCCGAAACCGACTTTTCCGCCTTTGACCACGGCCGTCTTGCCCGAGTAGTAGTCCTTGACCTTCTGGCCATTGGCGAACACGCCGTGCACATTGATCGTGGTGGCCTTATCGGTCGGCAGGTCCAGCGCGACGACAACCTTGTCGCGCAACCCGCCCTTGTCATAAGTCCGCTTGAACACATATGGCTTGGCCTGCAGTTGCTGGTGCACGCCCGCTCCCACCGCCACATGCGCCTGGCGGAACAAACCCAACTTGCTCCAATGCGCGCGCACGTCGGCGATCTTGTAGCCGTCGCGCGCCGTGTTCTGCTCCAGCTCATCCCAGTTCATGAAGGTGCGCAGCTTGGCGTCGCCCACCGCGTCGGCCTGATCGAGCTTGCGCGCGGTTTCGTCACCGTAGTAGATCTGCACGGCGCCTGGCGCCAGCAGCAACTTGGTCGCGCTCTCGAACGGCCGTTTGCGCTCGCGGTCGAACGGCTGGTCGTAGTCGTGCGAATCGACATAGTTCAGCACCGAGTAGCCGTTCAACGCGCCGCCATGCAGCGTGTTCGAATAACTGCTGAACAGCGACTCGTAATCCTTGTTCGCGTCGCGCACCAGGCCGAAATTGATCACGCTATCGAAGCCGTTTTGATAGTAATTGGCGCTCTGCCCACCCAGATCGTAATTCTGACCGTGGGCGATGTCGTAGTTATAGACTTCCGCCGTCATGTAGAACTTGTCGTCGCCGAGCTTCTTGTCCGGATTGGCGCGCTTCCAGTCCTCGAACGCCGCATCGGCGACGGTGCGCAATTCCTTCCACACCCCCGCCTCGACGTGCTTGACGGTGTCCGCGCGGAAGCCGTCCACGCCGAACTTGCGTATCCAGTCGGCGTGCCACTTCATCAGGTAGTAGCGCGGCGCGCGCGGGTAGCCGGTGCGCTTGAAGAATTCGTCGAGCTCCTTGACCTCCTGCGTGTAGCGGCCTTCGCGTCGCCACTTCTCCACCAGCTGCGGCGGCAACTCGACTTCCTCGTTGCTGTCAGTGCGCACGTCGGGCAGGTTCTTCACCAGGGTGCATTCGATGGTGCTCTTCGCGTCCTTGTGCGTGCACGCCGGTTCGGTGCGCACCCACTGCTGCGGCCATGCCTTGTCGATCGTCGTCTCCGGACCGATGTGGTTCATCACCACGTCGAGGATGACGCGGATGCCGCGCGCATGCGCGGCTTCGACGAAATTGCGGAAATCGGTTTCGGTGCCCAGGTTGGCGTCGACGGCGGTGAAGTCCTTCGCCCAATAGCCGTGGAAGCCGTAGGATTTACCGGTGCCTTCGTCGGTGCCTTCGTGGATCTGCTCCACCGGCGGCGTGAGCCAGATCGCGTTCACGCCCAGGCTGTCGAAGTAACCGTCGTTGATCTTGTTGGTGATCCCGGCCAGGTCGCCGCCCATGAAGCCGCGCAGCGGCGCGGCGTCGGCGTTGCGGCCATAGGCCAGGTCATTGCCGGTGAAGGCATTGTTGAAGCGATCCGTCAGCAGGAAATAGACCGTGGCGTTCTCCCACAAAAATGGCTTTTTTGCCGCGGCCGGCGTTGCCGCCGATTTGGCAGCCGGTTCGGCGGCCATTGCCGGTGCGCCGAAAGCCAGCGCCAAAGCCATTGCAAGAGTCGTACGTGTACTCCACTTCGTCCATTCCATGCTGTCGTCCTTATGGTGTTATGTGGTGACGGTCGGGCGCGCGCGTCCGGTCCATCCTTCAATGCCGCCGACCTGCTCGGCGATCAAGATCAATGCGGAAAGCGCCTGCTGTGTAGGCAGGTGGTGCATGGCAGGATCGTCCTCGTAGCGTTCCAGATAAACGCGCAAGGTCGCTCCTTCCGTACCGGTGCCGGACAAACGGAACACGATGCGCGAGCCGTTGGTCATGACGATGCGGATGCCCTGCTTCTTCGACACCGAACCGTCGATCGGATCGGTGTATTCGAAATCGTCGGCGAAATCGACCACGTAGTGGCCCAGGTCCTGGCCCTTCAAGGTCGCCAGCTTGATGCGCAACGAATCCATCAGCTCATTGGCGCCTTCGACCGGCACGCCCTCGTAGTCGTGACGCGAATAGTAGTTGCGGCCGAAGCGCGCCCAGTGCTCGCCGACCAGCTGCTCCACCGACTTGCCGGTGACGGCCAGCAGGTTAAGCCAGAACAGCACGGCCCACAGGCCGTCTTTTTCGCGGATGTGGTCCGAGCCGGTGCCGTAGCTCTCCTCGCCGCACAGCGTAGCCTGGCCGGCGTCGAGCAGGTTGCCGAAGAACTTCCAGCCGGTCGGCGTCTCGAAGCTCGGGATGCCCAGCGCGGCGGCCACGCGATCGGACGCCTGCGACGTCGGCATCGAACGGGCGATGCCTTTCAGGCCGGCCTTATAGCCTGGCGCCAGGGTCGCGTTCGCTGCCAGCACGGCCAGGCTGTCCGACGGGGTGACGTCGAACTTGCGGCCGACGATCATGTTGCGGTCGCCGTCGCCGTCCGACGCGGCGCCGAAGTCCGGCGCATCGTCGGCGGCCATCAGTTCGATCAGTTGGGCGGCGTTGACGGGATTCGGGTCCGGGTGGTGGCCGCCGAAGTCCTCCAGCGGCTCGCCGTTGATGACGGTGCCGGCCGGCGCGCCCAGCATCCCTTCCAGGATCGCCTTGGCGTAGGGGCCGGAGACGGCGGACATGCCGTCAAAGCACATGCGGAAGCCGCCGCCGAATAATTTTTTGATGGCGTCGAAATCGAACAGCTCCTGCATCAGTTCCGCGTAGTCGGCCACGGAGTCGATCACTTCGACGTCCATCTGCTCGATGCGCGAGGCGCCGATTTTATTCAGGTCGATCGCGGCGGCGTCGCTGATGCGGTAGGCGGTAATCGCTTCGGTGCGCTGGTAGATCGCCTCGGTCAGGCTTTCCGGCGCCGGGCCGCCGTTGGCGATGTTGTACTTGATGCCGAAGTCACCATCCGGTCCGCCCGGATTGTGGCTGGCCGACAGCACAATGCCCCCCAGCGCGGCGTGCTTGCGGATCACGCAGCTGACGGCTGGTGTCGACAGGATGCCGCCCTGGCCCACCAGCACCTTGGCAAAGCCGTGCGCCGCCGCCATGCGCAGGATGACCTGCACCGCCTCGCGGTTGTGGAAGCGGCCATCGCCGCCGACCACCAGCGTTTTACCGGCGACGTCGCCCAGCGTATCGAACACGCTTTGCACAAAGTTCTCGAGATAGGACGGCTGCTGGAAGACGGTGACTTTTTTCCGCAGGCCGGAAGTCCCCGGCCGCTGGCCAGGGAAAGGTGTGGTGGTGACTGTCTGAATGCTCATGTTCGCTCCGGGTGGATAAGAATGACAAATTGGTGAAATCGGGGTGACAACGACGGGTTACAACTCCGCCTGGCCGCGCGTCACCGCGCTGCGACGGTTGTACCTGTTCCGGCCAAATCGCGTCGCACAACATACTTGTCTCACGAACAATATTACAGCATCAACCCTCCGGGTCCGCGTTATCCTGGACGGACATGGTCAAAATCGCCGCCACCAGCATGCACACGCCGCCCAGCATCAGCGTCTTGACGGCGTGGCCGTCGAACACCTGCTTGGTCATGAAGCCGAGCAGCAGGCCGCTGACGATCTGCGGAATCACGATGAAGAAATTGAACACGCCCATGTAGTAGCCCATGCGGCTGGCGGGCAGCGCGCCGGCCAAAATCGCGTACGGCATGGTCAGGATGCTGGCCCAGGCGATGCCGACGCCGATCATCGGCACGAAGGCCATGTTCGGATCGCGGATCGCGAAAAGGCTGATCAGGCTCGCGCCGCCGATGGCCAGGCAGGTCATGTGCACGAACTTGCGGCTGGTGTGGCGCGCGAAGATGGGCAGGATGAACGCGGCCAACGCGGACACGCCGCTGTAGACGGCGAACATGACGCCGACGTGGTTGCCGGCCTGCTGGAAGGCGGCCGATTGCGCGTCCGTGGTGCCGTAGACGTTTTCACCGATGGCGTTAGTGGTGTAGATCCACATCGCGAACAGGCCGATCCAGGTAAAGAACTGCACCGCCGCCAGCTGCACCATCGTCTTGGGCATTTTGCCAAAGCCGCTGAAGATCTCCGTCAGCGCGCGGCCCAGGCCCCGGGTGCGCTGCTGCTCGGCGCGGAACGCTTCCAGGTCGCTCGGCGGTTCTTCCTTCGCGGTCAGCAAGGTCCACATCACGGCGGTCATATAGATCGCGCCGCCGGCGTAGAACGAATAGCGCACGGTGTCCGGGATGGCGCCGTTGACCGGCACATTACTCACGCCCAGATAGTCGGCGAAGATGGTCGGCAGCAGCGACGCGATCACCGCGCCCCAGCCGATGAAGAAGGTTTGCATCGCGAAGCCGGCGGTCTGCTGCGACGGTCCGAGCTTGTCGCCCACAAAAGCGCGGAACGGCTCCATCGACACGTTGATCGCGGCGTCGAGCATCCACAGCACGACCACCGCCATCCACAGCGCCGAGGAATTCGGCATCAGGAACAGCGCCAGCGACGCCAGTACGGCGCCGATGAAGAAGAACGGACGGCGGCGGCCCCACTGCGGGTGCCAGGTGTTGTCGCTCAGGTAGCCGATAATCGGCTGCACCAGCAGGCCGGTGACCGGCGCCGCCAACCAATACAGGGACAAGTCGTCGGGATTGGCGCCGAGCGTGGAGAAAATCCGGCTGGTGTTAGCATTCTGCAGCGCGAAGCCGAACTGGATACCGAAAAAGCCAAAGCTCATATTCCATAGCTGCCAGAACGACAGTATGGGCTTGCTGCTGGAAGATTTCATGCGACGCGTCCCGTTTATTGAAATTTGTAGCAAAATAACACGGCACCCCATGTGTGTCAATTGAAAGGATACCGAGGTAAAATAACGCCAAACGGCGCGCCTTGGACCAAATTTTATCGCCAAATGTAGCCAAACAACAGAATACATAACATCCACGAGACTCCTACCCGACATGACAAGCAATCCCCTCGTAAAACTTGCATTTTTGCCACTATCCCTGTTCACCCTGTTTGCCGGCCACGCCCCGTCCGCGCTGGCGCAGAACGCCGGCCGCATCTTCGCCAGCGCCACGCTGCATGGCGGCTATATGGAAGTGCGCACCAGCGACGGCGTCTATCTGATCAAGCCCTACACCCGCAGCATCATCGAAACCACCTTCATCCCCGAGGGAGAGACGGCCGATCCGGCCTCGCACGCGGTGGTGCTGGCGCCGGCGGCGGTGACCACCTCGTTCTCCGACAAGGCCAACAAGATCGAGTACGCGACGCCGGGCCTGGTGGTCACGGTGACCAAGTCGCCGTTCCAGATCTCGTACGCGTACAAGGGCAAACAGCTGGTCGCGGAGAAGAAGGGCTACATGAAGGTCACCGACGACGTCGCGACCGGCAGCAAGGATATCAACAAGGGCGCGCCGCGCGTGCTGGAGGCGATCGAATTCGCGCTCGACAAGGACGAGGCCTTGTACGGCGCAGGCGCGCGCGCGGTCGGCATGAACCGGCGCGGCAACCGCTTCACGCTGTATAACAAGGCGGACTACGGCTACGGCGCGACATCGAAGCAGCTTAACTACGGCATGCCGATCGCGCTATCGTCGAAACTCTATGCGCTCCATTTCGATAACACCCGCACCGGCTACCTTGATTTCGACAGCAAGAAGGACAACAGCCTGCGCTGGGAAACCATCGGCGGCCGCAAGACCTATCAAATCGTCGCCGGCGACAAATGGGAGGACGTGGTCGACAACTACACCTACCTGACCGGCAAGCAGCCGATGCCGCCGCGCTGGGCCTTCGGTAACTTCGCCATGCGCTTCGGCTACCACAGCGAAACGGAAGCGCGCGCGGTGGTCGACAAATTCATCGCCGACGACATCCCGCTCGACGCCATCGTCTTCGATCTGTACTGGTTCGGCAAAGAGGTCAAGGGCACGATGGGCAACCTGGCCTGGGACGCCGACAACTTCCCCAACCCGATCGGCATGATCTCGGACTTCAAGCAAAAGGGCGTGCAGACGGTGGTCATCAGCGAGCCGTTCATCGTCGACACCTCCAGCCGCTGGAAGGAAGCGGTCGACAAGAAGATCCTCGGCACCGACGCCAACGGCGCGCCGCTTGCCTACGACTTCTTCTTCGGCCACACGGGCCTGATCGACATCTTCGGCCAGCCCGGCAAGGACTGGCTGTGGAATATCTACCGCGACCTGCGCCTGCAGGGCGTGACGGGCGTCTGGGGCGACCTGGGCGAGCCGGAACTGCACCCGACCGAAATGCGCCACGCCACCGGCGGCGCCGACGAGGTCCACAACATCTACGGCCACCAGTGGGCCAGGTTGGTGGCCGAGGGCTACGAGAAGGATTTCCCCACCGAGCGCCCGTTCATCCTGATGCGCGCCGGTTACTCCGGCACGCAGCGCTACGGCATCATCCCGTGGTCCGGCGATGTGGACCGCAGCTGGGCCGGACTGCAATCGCAGCCGGAGATCTCGCTGCAAATGGGGATGCAGGGGGCGGGCTATATGCACTCGGACCTGGGCGGCTTCGCCAACCCGGTGCTGGACAACGAACTGTATGCGCGCTGGCTGCAATACGGCGTATTCCAGCCGGTGTTCCGCCCGCACGCGCAGGAGGAAGTGCCGTCGGAGCCGATCTTCCGCGACGACAAAACCAAGGCGCTGGCGCGCGACGCCATCCGCATGCGTTATCGTCTGCTGCCATATAACTACACGCTCGCCTTCGACAACAACCAGAAAGGGCTGCCCCTGATGCGCCCCATGGTGTACGAGGAGCCGGGCAATGCCAAGGTCCGGGCGATGTCGTCAACCTACCTGTGGGGCAAGGACTTCCTGGTCACGCCGGTGATGAAGGCCGGCGCCACCAAGACCGACGTCTACTTCCCCGCCACCGCCGCGTGGTTCGATTTCTATACCGGCGAGCGGCAGGCCGGCGGCGCGACGCGGTCGGTAAAACTCAGCCCGGACCACGTGCCGGTGTACGTGCGCGCCGGCGCCTTCATTCCAATGACGCGCGTGGTGCAGACGACGCGCGACTACACCACCAAGAACATCGAGCTGCACTACTACCACGACACCTCGGTGAAAACCGCCACCGGCAAGCTGTATGACGACGACGGCCTGACCGCGCAGGCGTTCGAACATGGCAAGTACGAGCTGGTGACCTTCACCAGCAAGGTGTATCGACGCGGCCTGTCGATCAATATCGACTCGGCCATCGGCGACAACTACCGCCGGCCGGAACGCAGCGTCGATCTGACGGTGCACAACGTTGGCGCCAAGCCGGCCTCGGTGCGGGTCGACGGCAAGGTGACGACCTTCGCCTGGGACGCCGGCAGCAAGCTGCTGACGCTGGTGCTTCCACCCAACGCCATGCCTTCGCGGACCGTCTCCATCGCCCTGTAAGCGTGTATGATTCTCGGCTATTGAATCGTCGCCCGTCGAGGCGATTGGTTCAATGGCCGATACGACTACCCAGGGAGATGCACTTGACACCAAAAATTATCAGCACGCTGCTGGCGGCTTCCGCCATGACAGCCGTCAGCGTTACCGCGCTGGCCGCCCCCGCAAAAAAACCCACCGTCGCCGAAGCGGAACGCTTTTTGGCCGACACGGAAGAACGCCTCAATAAACTGAACAACGAACAGGCGCGCGGCGCCTGGGTCGGTTCCAACTTCATCACCGACGACACGGAGGCGATCACCTCCTACTTCGCCGAACGCTATCTGACGGCGTCCGGCGAAGCGGCGATCGGCGCGCGCCGCTTCAACGGCCTGAAACTGCCGGCCGAATCGGCGCGCAAGCTGATGTTGCTGCAGCAAACCCTGGTCTTCGCCGATCCGAAGGAGCGCGAACAGTATGCCCAGTTGCAGGCGGCGCTGAACGGCGCCTACGGCAAGGCCAAATACTGCGTCAAGAAGGACGACGGCACCGGCGACGCCTGCATGGCGCTGGGCGAAATGGAAAAGGTTCTGGCGAACAGCCGCGACGAGCCCAAACTGAAGGAGATGTGGCTGGGCTGGCACGCTCAATCGCCGTCGTACAAGGACAAGTACACCGAATATATCGCGCTGTCGAACAAGGGCGCCAAGCAGATGGGCTTTGCCGACACGGGCGCCATGTGGCGCGCGCAGTACGACATGCCGCCGGAAGCCTTCGCCGCCGAGATGGAACGCCTGTGGCAGCAGGTCAAACCGCTGTACGAATCGCTGCACACCTACACCCGCTACAAGCTGCGCGAAACCTACGGCCCGGACGTGGTGCCGCTGACCGGCCCTATCCCGTCCCACCTGTTCGGCAATATGTGGAGCCAGAGCTGGGACAACCTGTACCCGATCCTCAAGCCGAAGACCGGCGCCAGCGGCTACGACCTGACCAAGGTGCTGGAAGCGCGCAAGACCGACGCCAAGCAAATGACGCAGTACGCCGAGCGTTTCTACACCTCGCTGGGCATGCAGAAGCTGCCGGCCACGTTCTGGGAACGCTCGCTGCTGACCAAGCCGCGCGACCGCGACGTCGTCTGCCACGCCTCCGCCTGGCCGCTGAACGAAAAGGACGATGTGCGCATCAAGATGTGCATCACGCCGACGGCCGAGGACTTCACCGTCATCCATCACGAGCTGGGTCACGTGTACTACTTCCTGGCGTACAACAAGCAGCCCTTCATGTTCCGCAACGGCGCCAACGACGGCTTCCATGAAGCCATCGGCGACACCGTCGCGTTGTCGATCACGCCCGATTACCTGAAGAAGGTCGGCCTGATGGAGCAGGCGCCGCCGGCGGACGCCGACATCGGCGACCTGCTGAACCGCGCGCTGGCCAAGGTCGCGTTCCTGCCGTTCGCGTACTCGGTGGACAAGTGGCGCTGGGACGTTTATGCCGGCAAGACCAAGCCTGAGGACTTCGACAAGACCTGGTGGCAGCTGCGCGAGCAGTACATGGGCGTGAAGCGCCCGGCGGCGATCGCGCCGGGCGGATTCGACGCCGGCGCCAAGTACCATGTCGCGGCTGACGTGCCGTACGCACGCTACTTCCTGGCGCACATGCTGCAGTTCCAGTTCCACCGCGCGCTGTGCCGCGAAGCCGGTTATACGGGTCCTTTGAACCGCTGCTCGGTGTACGACAACGCCAAGGCCGGCGCCAAGCTGCAGCAGATGCTGGCGATGGGCGCCAGCAAGCCATGGCCGGAAGCGCTGAAGGCGATATCGGGCGAGGACAAGATCGACGGCGGCGCGCTGCTGGAGTATTTCGCCCCGTTGAAAACGTGGCTCGACCAGCAGAACGCCGCCTTCGCCGCCGCCCAAAAGCAGTAAGCGGAACCCGCGCAAGTGAAAACAGCCACGGAAACACGTAGGGCGGATTAGCGAAGCGTAATCGGCCATGCCAGCGCCGCCAGCGGCTCACACATGGCCGATTACGGCGTGCCGCCTAATCCGCCCTACGTATCTCCGCGAGAGTTTGAGTGTCGCGGAAACACGTAGCCGCCCTCGCCCCCCCACCGTGCTCAGGGCAGCAACCCCGCTGCCCGATACGCCTCCAAGGTCCGATCGAACACCGTCACATCATCGCACCCGCGCGCCACCAGCTGCGCGCCCTCCACCGCCGAAAACACCGCGAACGCCCACGACTTGACGGCCGCCGGCGCCATCTTAGGCTTGCCGCTTGCCAGCACGCGCGCCAGCCACTCGACAATCAAGGTCGTGAACCGCTCCACCTCCACCCTCACCTCCGGCGCCAGGCCGGGCCGCTCGGCGGCCAGTATCCCCGCCATGCACATGCGGTTCTCGCGCAGCAGCGTATCGCGAAACACCTCCACATACCGGGCGATACAAGTCTGCCAATCGAGCTTCTCGTCGACCAACCCGTTCAAATACGCCAAAAACTCCTCGGTGTACTGACGCGCCAGCGCCGCCCCCAAATCCCCCTTGGTGGGGAAATAGTAGTGGATGCTGGAGCTCTTGACCCCCACCGCCTCCGCCAGGTCGCGAAAACTCAAGGCGCTGTAGCCGTTCGCCTGCACCATCAGCCGCGCGGCCATCATCACTTCCTGCTTCTTGTCGCTTGCCATATCCATCCTCAATAAAAATCGCTTGACGCGGCAAAACATCCGGCCTTAGTATCTACCTATCGATAGATAGATAAAGCCGAATACGTCTATCGTTCGAACCGATTGTAATCTATCTACCGAAAGGTAGATCAACTCACACCAAAGGCAACAATGAAAATTCACGACACCCCGGGCTTCCCCAACCCCGCCCGCATCCGCATCGTCCTGGCAGAAAAAGGGCTGGACGCCCGGATCGAATTCGTCCCGGTCGACCTGTTCGCCGCCGAGCACAAACGGGAACCTTTCCTCTCCAAGAATCCTTCCGGCGTGGTGCCGGTGCTGGAACTCGACGACGGCACCTTCATTTCCGAATGCGTCGCCATCACCGAATACCTCGACAACCTCGATGGCAATCCCATCCTGACAGGCACCACGCCACGCGAAAAGGCCGTCATCCACATGATGCAAAAGCGCGCGGACGACCAATTGATCGACGCCATCGGCAACTGGTTCCACCACGCGACACCGGGCCTGGGACCGGTCCTGGAAGCGTACAAGAGTCCGGAGTGGGCGCATCGCAAGGAATGGGGCGAGCGCCAGTTCGCCAGGTTCCAGCGCGGGCTGGACTACTTCAACGGCGTGCTGGGCACGCACCCGTACATCGCCGGCGAGCGCTTCTCGATGGCCGACATCACCGCCTACGGCGCCCTGCTGCACGCGGCGGCGGCAGGCATCGGCATCCCGGAAGAATTGACGGCGCTGGCCTCGTGGCACGCACGCGTATCGGAACGCCCGAGCGTCAAGCAGCGCAGCGGCCAGCACTGACCGCCGGACGCCGATAAGTATCGAGCCTCGCCATAAAAAAACCCCCGCCGGCTTGCGCTGGCGGGGGCTGAAGAGCGGAGATACAACCGGTTTAGAACTTGTAGTTCACGCCAGCGATCACGGTGCGGCCATACTTTGCGTATTCCAGCTGCTGGGCGCGATCGCCGTTGTAGGTTTCATACGCGGCGTTGCGCAGGTTGTTGACCTGCAGGACCAGGCCCACGCCCTTCATGGCACCGCTGTTGAAGGTGTAGCCGATCTGGAAGTCGACGACGTTCTCGCCCACAACGTAGCGCAGCGCGCGGTCGTTCGAGAAGTTGCCGATCTCGCCGACGAAGTCGGAACGGCGACGCTGGCTGATGCGCGTTTCAAAACCATTCTTCTCGTAGTAGGCGGTCAGGTTGGTGGTGCGCTTCGACAAGCCCGGCAGCGGGATGTTCGAACCGATGCTGCCGCTTGGATCTTCAATGGCGATCTTGCTCTCGGTGTAGGTGGCGCTGGCGCTCACGCCGAAGCCGTCGAGCACCGGTGTCAGCATATTCAGCGGCATCGAACCGGACAGCTCCACACCCTTCAGGATGCCGCCGTTGCCGTTATAGGCGGCGGTGTAGTTGCCGGTGCGCGAGGCCAGCGGACGACCGTCCGGCATCAGATAACCTGCCGGGAAGTAGTTGGAGAAATCGTAGCTCTTGGTTTGCGTGAAGATGTAGGTGTCGAGCTTCTTGAAGAACGCGGCGGCGGCGACATACGCTTTCTTGGCGAAGTACTTCTCGTACGAGATGTCGAACGCCTTGGCGCGCCATGGATCCAGCTGGGCATTGCCGCCGCTGGCGTTCGGCTCGCGCTTGGTGGTGTCGACGTTGATTTCCAGCGCCGAGCGCATCTGGTCCACCCGTGGACGGGCCAGTTGCTTGGCCAGGCCGAAACGAACGGTCTGGTCGTGCTCGAAGCCGAAGGCCAGGTTCATGCTCGGCAGGAAGTCGGTGTAGCTCTTGCCGTCGTGGACAGGCTTGATCTGGCTGCCGACCGGCGCGCTGTTGTCGACATAGCGCGAATCGGACGACTGGCTGGTGTTCTGCATCTGCACGCCGATGTTACCGCGCAGGCTGACCGTCGGGCTCAGCTCCGTCTCGATGTTGGCCTTGGCAAAGCTGGTGACGACTTTCTCGTTGACCGTCCACGCTTTCGGGATCAGGTAGGTCAGGTCTTCGCTCGGCTGGAACGACATGAACTGGCTGACCATGCCCGGCACGTTCCAGGTCGGGATCGAACCGGCGCCGGCGAAGCCGAGGTCGGCATTGCCATACTGCAGGCTGCCAGGCACGGAGACAGGCGCGCCGACCAGGTTGATGCTGCCTTCCGGCTGGCGCTTGCTCTTGCTGCGGTCGGCGTAGTTGACGCCGAAGTCGAAGCTCGAGAACACTTTTTCCAGATCGCCGCCGGCGCGCACGTTGGCGGTCAGCTTGGCGCCCTTCAACTCGTCTTCCACGCTCGGCACCTTGCCGTAGCCGGAGCCGTAGATGGTGTTGCCGACGAACAGGTTGGCCGGGTTGCTGTAATCGAGGCCGGTGGTCATCTGCGAGTAGCCGCCGTTGCCGTAGCCCAGGTTGACCTTGTCCAGCAGCGCCGACGCGCCGCCATTGCTGTATTGCAGATTGTTTTCCAGGCTCAGCTCGTTGCGCTTGGCCTTCGAGTAGTTCAGGTCGGCGAAGATGGTGAAGTCGCTGTTGCGGAATTCGTTGCTCCAACCCAGCGCGCGGATATCATCCTTGCGCTTGTTGTACATGCCGCGCACCAGCGGGCGCACGTTGTTGAGCGTGCCGCTGGCGATGGTGCCGTTGTTGACCTGGACCGGGTTGTAGTTCGACTCGCCCTGCTCCAGCGAGATTTCCAGCTGGTTGGCGGTTTCCTCGGCCTTGAAGCGCGACGCGTACACGTCGAGGATACTGGTCCATTGCTTGCTCGGACGGTATTGCAGCACGCCCATGACGCCGTCGCGCTGGTTCTCGCCGCTGCGGGCCACGGCCTTGATGCCGTTCGATGCGAAGGTGCCGGCCGGCAGGCCGTTGCGCGCGTCGCGTTTCCACGGCTCGTACAGGCCGGTTTCATTGGACAGGATAGGGGTTTCCAGGCGCGCGTAGCCGAGCGCGATACCGATCGTGCGGTTGGCGAACTGGTCGATATAGCTGGCGCTGAAGCGGCTGCCGGTGTCCTTGGCGTTGCCGATCTTGCCCAGCGAATTCTTCTCGCCACGGGCGTTGAACGCCACGGTACGGTTGGAGAAGTTCAGCGGACGCACGGTTTGCATGTCGATGGTGCCGGACAGGCCCTGGCCGACCAGGCCGGCGTCAGGCGTTTTGTACACGGTCACGCCGCTCATCAGCTCGGACGGGTATTGATCGAATTCGACGCTGCGGTTGTCGCCGGTGCTGACCTGCTCGCGGCCGTTCAACAAGGTGGTGGAGAAGTCGGGCGACAGGCCGCGAACGCTGATGACCTGGGCGCGGCCGGCGACGCGCTGGGCGGCCAGGCCCGGCAGGCGCGAGATCGACTCGGCGATGCTGACATCCGGCAGCTTGCCGATGTCTTCGGCGGAGATGGCCTCGACGATGGAGCTGGAATCCTTCTTGACCGAGATGGCGCCCTCGATACCGCGACGGATACCGGACACGACGACGGACGCGATCGGCACCTCGGTCGCCGCCGGCGCGTCGGCGGTGGTCTGCGCATAGGCCGGGCTGGCCAACGCGGCTACAAACAAAGCGCACCCCGCTGCGACCGGCTTTAATGGAAATGCAGCGGTCTTGCTGCGCTTATTTGCGAAAATACTCATTCAATGTCCCCTCAACACGACATAAATTAATTTCCCGCAACATCAGGCGCACCGCATCGGGGCGTCACAACTACACGGGAATCCAAGGAAAAGCTGACGTTCTCAAGACGTTCTGGCAAGAATTTTGTACTAAAACTAGATTCACTGTCAATTGAACTTCTGTTTACCTACGGATTGCGGGGCTCGGGCACAAGCGGCCTCCCTATGAAGATGTGTTTGTCGTTGTATTTCCACTACAGGAGCTTGCCGAATGATATGTAGTAGAACTACATATTTTCCGAAAAAACGACGTGTTTTTGAAAGCAAATGTCAGTTTACTGCTGAGTTTCAAGCGCCCGCGGGCCTGGGCGAGCCGCAACAAAGCGCGCGATTCGCTCGTGCTGCCGAAAAACCACAAGATTTTTGTATTTCGAGTAAATTTAGCCTTCGCCGGGGGTTTGATAGCCTCCGACATTCAGAGTATTCTCTGGCCCGACCGTGAGTAAGCCGGACTCGAGACTTAAAAATCCGTCTTGTAGTACGACTACTTGGAGGCGCACGGGGACACCGTGCAAAGAAAAGCATCACACTGGAGATAGAACAATGAGTTTTCGCCTGACCGCGCTGTGCGCCGCCATGTCCGTCGCTTCGCTGGCATCGGCCGCGACGACCGCCACCGTCAACTATCCGACCTGGGACGGCAAGCAGGAAACCGTCCGCTACGCGACGCCGGATGCCGGCGCCACACTGCGCAGCTACACGCAAGCGACCACGATGCGCGTGCGCGAAGGCGGCCAGCAGCAAATCGGCTATCAGGAATCGGCGGTCCTGCCGACGGTCCGCGGCGGCACCCTGGCCTTCGACGCGCTGTTCGCGCTGGCCGGAGTCGAGATGAAGCAGGACTCCGTCAGCGAAATCCGCGACGGCAGCTACAACGGCGGCAACGCCATCCCCTGCGAGTGCTTCGAAACCGGCGAGTTATGGCACTACGTGTGGACCCGCGACCTGTCCTACGCCGCGTCGCTGGGCCTTGGCATGCTGGACCCGCAACGCGTGCGCAACTCGCTGCTGTTCAAGCTCTCCGGCTACCGCGATGGCGTCAAGCCGGGCGCGCACGTCGCCGGCAGCACGGACGGCCTGCAGATCATCCAGGACACCGGCAGCGGCGGCAGCTGGCCGGTCAGCACCGACCGTATAAGCTGGGCCTTCGGCGCGGACGAGGCCCTCAAGGCGCTGGCGCCGGAGGAGCGCCGCGCGTTCGCCGCCACCGCGCTAAAGGCGCTCACCAATACGCTGGAAAACGACAGGATCGCCGTCTACGACCGCGCCGATGGTCTTTACAACGGCGAGGAATCATTCCTCGACTGGCGCGAGCAAAGCTACGCGGCATGGATACCGGGCGACCTGGCCAGCATGGCGACGTCGAAGGCGCTGTCGACCAACGCCGGTCATTACAAGGCGCTGACCCTGGCCGCGCAACTGGCGGCGCAACAGGGCGACAAGGCGCTGGCCGACAAATACGCCGCATGGGCGACGAATCTGAAGCGCGCCATCAACCAGCGCTTCTGGCAGGCCGACACCGGCATGTATAGCAGCCTGACCGCCGGCCACTTCGACGGCGCGCCGCTGTACAAGTACGACTGGCTGGGACAATCGCTGGCTATCGTCACCGGAATCGCCGACGAACGGCAGGCGCAAAGCATCCTGGCGCGCTATCCGCATGGTCCCTTGGGCGCGCCGGTGATCTATCCGCAGCAAACCGGCATGGCCGTTTATCACAACCGCGCCATGTGGCCTTTCGTCACGGCGTATGGCCTCAAGGCGGCGGCGATGCACGGCAACGTGGCGGTGGCCGATGCGGCCTACGACACGCTGATGCGCGGCGCCGCGCTGAACCTGTCCAACATGGAGAATCTGGAATGGCTGTCGGGCCAGCCGATGCTGGAGGATAAGCGCAAGGTGGACGGCAAGCAAGTCGACCTGAGCGGGCCGGTGGTCAACTCGCGCCGCCAGCTGTGGTCCGTGGGCGCCTATCTCGGCATGGTGGTGGGAGAGATATTCGGCGTGCGGACGACGGACAGCGGCATCGCGTTGCGGCCTTTCGTCACGGCCAAACTGCGCCGCGAAGCCTTCGCCGGCAGCGACGTGGCGACGCTGAACAACCTGACTGTGCGCGGCAAACGCATGCGGGTACGCCTGCTGCTGCCCGTCGCCGCGCCATCGGCCACGCAGGGCTACTACGCGGTCGACAGCGTAACGGTGAACGGCAAGGCCGCCACACAATCACTGGATTGGTCGGCTCTGGCCGACGACAACACGATCGACATCCGGCTGGGCGGGCTGCTGCCGGGGCGGCAGGAGAAGCGCGACGTCGGCGCCAAGCCGCTGGTCGAAGATCCGGCGGTGTACGCGCCCTCCGAGCCGCGCATCGTCAAGCTGGAACGCGGCGCCTACGGCGTCCCTACTTTGCATATCGCGTATCAGGGCGCCAGCAAGGGCGTGGTCTACAACATCTATCGCAACGGCGAACTGGCGACGCAACGCGTCACGGCGAACAAGTGGGCCGACCGCCGCGCGCCGCGCCTCGACAAAGGCGACGGCGGAAACCTGTGCTACGCGGTGGAGGCGATGTACACCGGCTCCGGCAACCGCAGCCACCACAGCGCGCCGGTCTGCCTCGAAACAGGCACCGTGATCGGCGCCGGCGACGCCCGCATCCAGTCCGACATTGCCGCCACCGGCGGGCATATCGCCGGTTGGGGAGCGCCGACGGACAAGTTGGCGGTGCGCGACATCAAGGTGGCGCGTGACGGCAGCTACGCGCTGCAGATCAAGTACCGCAACACTGCACACCAGATCAACCTGGGCATCAGCGGCGGCGTAAAATGGTTGTCGTTGAAGGACGACAGCGGCAAGGTCGTCGCGGCCGGCGTGGTGCAGTTGCCACACTCGCCGGAGCAGGCCGGCCCCTCGTATTCGACGCCGATCCGCGCCGTGCTCAAAGCCGGCAGCTACCGTCTGGAACTGGAGGACCACTACAACATGACCTACCTGAAAAGTAACACCACCTACAGCGATGCCGGTGGCGTGAAGGGACCGTCGAACAAGGTCGACATCCACGGTGTGCGCGTAATGCCGGTGGCCCCGCAGGCGGCCGCCGACTCCAGCGTAGACGCATCCCCCGCGCCCGCGGGCACCATCCGCATCGTCGAAAATTTCGCGTCGCCGCAACTCGGCAACAGCCGCAATCTGCGCATCTACCTGCCGCCGGATTACGAGAACAATCCTCGGCGCCGCTATCCGGTGCTCTACATGCACGACGGCCAAAACCTGTTCGACGCCAAAACCGCCGCCTTCGGCGTCGCGTGGGACATCGGCGCCACGATGGACCGCCTGATCGCCGGCGGCGCCGTCGAACCGGCCATCGTGGTCGGCATCGACAACACCAAGGACCGCATGGACGAATACACGCCCTGCTGCGACCCGAAACACGGTGGCGGCAAAATCGACGCCTATATGGCCTTCATCGTCGATACGGTCAAACCGTGGGCCGACGCCAACCTGCGCACCCTGCCCGGCCGCGAGCACACGGCCATCATGGGCTCTTCGCTGGGCGGCCTGGCCTCGGTGTACATCGCCCAGCGGCATGCGGAGATCTTCTCCAAGGCCGGTGGCGTATCGGGTTCGTTCTGGTGGAATGACGGCGCGTTCATAAAGAACGTGCCCGCGCGGCAGCCGGTCAAGTTCTACATCGACGCCGGGTCGAAAAAGGACGGCATCGAGCACACGCTGAAAATGCGCGACGCCATGCTGGCGCAAGGCTACAAGCTGGATGAGGATTTATATTTTTACGAATCGCCAGACGGCGTCCACAACGAGAAATCGTGGGCGGCGCGGGCCCACCTGCCGCTGACCTGGTTCTTCGCCGCTACGAAGTAAGCACTTCGTAACGGCGAACAGTCAAGCAACCCGGCTTACTTCGAGTCCTGGATGGCCTCGAGCATTTCCTCGCTGGCAATGCCGGTCTCTTTTGCATGAGACAGCAACTTGCTTTCGAGGGATGCGCTCGAATCGGCGCGAGCCGCATATTCAGCCACACCGCCCCGAGCCGCCAGGGTGCCGGCGGTCGAAGGCGAATCGAGTAACACGGCCGAACCGTTCACCACGAACGATTTAATTTCCGGCGACGTCTTCGTATTATTTGTGACAGTAAAGCCTTGATAACCCAGTTTAGACGGCGGCAGGCCGGTTTCGCCTTCCTTCAGCTTTTTCTGGGGCAGATTTTTCACGAGATTGAGAATCTCCTGAATTTCACTCTCGTCGGTGATGGTAAAGGTCGGGTTGGCACGGCCCGAAAAGACCATCAATTCGACTTTAAGCGTTTCCTTCTTGAGCGTTGGCGTTTGTGCTTGAGCCGTCATAGTAAAAGTTCCTACCAGGGCGAATGCGACCGCTGTCAAATATCGTTTCATCTTATTCTATTCCTCTCGAATGGGTTAGTAAATTACCTGGTGCCCGTGTCCTTGGGAATCAGAAGACGATGTGAAGAAATAACCGCCAAAGTGGATGTAGCCGCCGCGGTTGGCCGTTTCCGGATTGGTGATGGCCACGCCACTGTTGTCCAGGTTGGTGGCCGAGGTGCCGCCCGGTTTATGGGTCCAAAGACCATTGATGTCTTTCCGGTACCAATGATAGTCCGGCGAACCGCCCACCGTGCCCACCACCAGCGCGACTTTGGTTTTACCCACCGGGGAGACGGACGAGCTATCGGTCGGTTCCAAGCCATCGGCGATGGCGGCGGCGCGCACCTGCGCTACAGTGATGTCATAGCCGCTATAGCCATGTGCCCAGCCCGGCTGTGAGAACCGGTCGGTACGCTTGTTGTTCGCGTAATTGTAGCAATTATTATAGGGCCTGATCGCGCCGTCGTTCCAATAGGCGGGCATGTAGGCGGGCGTGCTGTAGGGCGGCGGATTGGGAATGCCGGTCACCGTGTGCCACAATGGCGAGCGGGTCGCCGTGTAGACGACCAGATTGTGGTCGGATTGCAGCATCACATACGCGGTCGAGTTGGCCGAGCCCGACTGGAACAATATCTGGGAACTCGGGCTCACGACGACGAAGTTGCCACTGGTTTGCATCAAGGCGTAGGAGCCGGCTTGCGCGGTACCCGACTGCCAGAGCGTCGCGTTGTCGGCCAACCGGGTCAACACCAGATTGCCGGTGCTTTTCATCTCCAGGCGCACCGCGCCGTTGGGCGACACCAGGGTTTCGCCGGACGTCAGGGTTTCGCCGCCACGTAGCCGATCAGGGAGAGCATGCGCCGCCAGAGCTTGATATGAAACCGCGCATGAAATCAGGGCTGCAATCACGTGTCGCGTCTTAAAAGTCTCAAATAGTGCAGTTGCCATTATTTTCCTTTTATTTTAAAAAGCAAATTTTCGGACAAAGCGCATTACCGTCTTTGCGCCCAGGCTATTCGACTACCGCCCGGCCTCCGTTAAAGCGAGCCCGAGCGAAAAAATTATATGGTTAGATTCTATTTATGTAAACGTTTATTATTTATTAATACTAAGATGAAAGTAAGTTTCTATCCGCTGAGAATACCCATGTTGAATGGGGGGATATAGGCTTATGACGACAAGGACCGCTACGAAATAATCAATTCGTTGCGCGGATCGCGGTTGGCCAGCAAGGTTTCCACTTCGGCGGGCGACACGGCCGGACTGAGACAAAAGCCGAACGCCTCGTCGCAGTCCATCGCCATCAAGCGCGCCAGCTGGTCGCCGGTTTCGACGCCGCCGGCGACCACCCTCATGTTCAGCGTGTGGGCCATCGCGATGATGGCGCGCACCATGGCGCCGTCGGCCGCGCCCTTGGCGCCGGGGGCATCCTGCGTATCGGCGGACTGGCGCGCGCCGTGCAGTTCGTCGATGAAGCTCTTGTCGATCTTGACCACGTCCACCGGGAAGCGCCGCAGATAATTGAGCGAGGCGTAGCCGGTGCCGAAGTCGCTGATCGAGATCCGCACGCCGAGGCCCTTCAGCTGCCGCAAGGTGGCCTCGCAGTTCTGGTTGCGGTCGATCAGCATGCCCTCCGTGATTTCCAGCTCGATACAGTGGCCCGGCACGCCGGCCTGCTCCAGTATCGTGGCGAAGGTCTGGGCGATGTCCTTCTGGTAGAACTGGCGCGGCGACAGGTGCACCGACACCGTCAGCGGCAGTCCCCGCTCCGTCCAGAGCCGCGCCTGCGCCGCCGCCGTCGCCAGCACCCATGCGCCGACCGGCAGTATCAGCGCGCTCTCCTCCAGCACCGGCAGAAAATCGAGCGGCATCACCAGCCCGAGCTCCGGATGGTTCCAGCGCAGCAGCGCCTTGACGCCGGTGACGCGCTGTTCGCGCAGGTCGAGCCTGGGCTGGTAGGCGAGGACGAATTCCTTGTGGTCGAGCGCGTGCCTGAGCGCCGTCTCCAGGATCAGGCGCGAGTACGCCTTGACCTGCATGCTCGGCAGGAAGCGCACGCTGGTGCCCTTGCCGCGCTGCTTGGCCGCGTACATCGCCAGGTCGGCCTTCTCGACCAGGTCTTCCAGGCTTTCGTCGTCGTCCGGATAGACCGCCACGCCGACGCTGGCGGCCACCCGCAGCGATTCGCCATGGATGGTGAACGGCGCGCCGATGGCGGCGATGATCTTCTCGGCCACCTGGCGCGCGCCGTCGGCGTCGCGCAGCTCCGTCAGCAACAGGATGAACTCGTCGCCGCCCTGGCGCGCCACGGTGTCGACCTCGCGCACGCACTGGCGCAGCCGCTGCGAGAACTGCACCAGCACCTGGTCGCCGGCGTCGTGGCCGAGCGTGTCGTTGATGTGCTTGAAGTGGTCGATGTCGACGAACAGCACCGCCAGCAGGCTTTTGTGGCGCCGCGCGTAGGCCACGCCATGCTCAAGCCGCAGCTGGAACTGCAGGCGGTTGGGCAAGCCGGTCAGGCAGTCGTGGTGGGCGATGAAGTCGAGCCGCATCTCGGTGTCGCGCTGGGTTTCCAGCGCGCTCTGCAAATGGGCGCAGCGGCGGCGCAGCACGCGCGCGCGCGTTTCGCCATACCAAAGCGCCAACAGACAAGGTGTGATGCCTATCAATGCCGGCCACAGGAGCTCCATGGGATCCCTCTTCTTTTGGTACAGCGATGAAGAGGAAATCATAATGGAGACTGCTTGTCAGCAATGCGCGTTCGGCGGGGCGCTTGACGGGCGTCAAACCTGATTCACATGGTGCTCAAGCGGGCAATAGCGGACGCCGTTTCGACGCCGGCAACCGCGCCACCTGCCCTGGGCCCTGCTCCTCCAGCTTGAAGATGCTGACCGCCTCCGACAGGCTGGCCGCCTGCTGCGTCAGGGCCTCGGCCGCGGCGGCGGCCTCCTCCACCAGCGCGGCGTTCTGCTGGGTCACGCTGTCCATCTGGCTGATGGCGATGCTGACCTGTTCGATGCCTTCGCGCTGCTCGCCGCTGGCGACCGAGATTTCGCCGATGATGGCCGTCACCCGCTGCACGCTGCTGACCACCTCGCCCATCGTCTCGCCCGCCTGCCCGGCCAGCCGGCTGCCGGCTTCGACGCGGCTGACCGAGTCGCCGATCAAGGCCTTGATCTCCTTGGCGGCCGACGCCGAGCGCTGGGCCAGGTTGCGCACCTCGGACGCCACCACCGCGAAACCGCGCCCCTGCTCGCCGGCGCGGGCCGCCTCCACCGCCGCGTTGAGCGCCAGGATATTGGTTTGGAAGGCGATGCCGTCGATCACGCCGATGATGTCGACGATCTTGCGCGAGGACTCGTTGATCGAGCCCATCGTTTGCACCATCTGCTCGACCGCGTCGCCGCCGCGCACCGCCACCCGCGAGGCGACGTCGGCCAGCTTGCTGGCCTCGTTGGCGTTGGCGTTGTTCTGCTGGACGGTGGTGGTCAGCTCCACCATCGCCGCCGCCGTCTCCTCGAGCGAGCTGGCCTGCTGCTCGGTGCGGCCGGACAGGTCCAGGTTGCCTGCGGCGATCTCCACCGTCGCGCCGTGGATGGTCTCGGTGCCGGCGCGCACCTTGCCGACGATGCCGCTCAGATTGGTCTGCATGGTCCTGAGCGCGCCCAGCAGCTCGCCGATCTCATCCTTGCTATCGACCCGCACCTCGCTGCGCAGGTCGCCGCCGGCGACCGTTTGCGCCACGCCCACGGCGGCGTGCAAGGGCACGGTGATGCTCTTGATCAGCCAGAACACCGTCGCGCAGCCGACCACCAGGGTCACCGCCAGGGTGATGCCCATGACCAGCATGGCCTCGGCGTGCGCGGCCCGGCTGTCCTCTTCCATCTGCTGCATCAGGCGGTTCGATTCCTTACCGATGTAGACGACGATATCGTCGATTTTCCTGGTCGGCTCGCGGTCCATGCCCTTGACCAGGTTGTCGACCACCTTGGCGCTCTCCGGATTGGCGGGGTCGTACTGCTTGAGCGCCTCGAGATAGCGCGTGCCCAACTCGGTCTGCGTCTTGATGGCGTCGTCGACCAGCGGCGTGCCCAGCTTTAATGCGTCGAGTTGCCCGTCCAGCTTTTGCAGGTCGGCGCGGGTGGCCTCGCCGACTTTGACGAAAGCTTTGGTGTAGCGGTCCAGCAGCGCCGGATCGTTTCCGCGTAGCAGGATGTTCTTCCATTCCTGCACCTGGATCTTGAACTCGACCTGGGCGCCGCGCGCGGTGTCGATGGCCTGGCTCAGCGCCAGCGAGCGTTGCAAGGCCTGCGCGCTGCGCGCGGTGCTGCTATCGAGCGCGCGCCAGCCGCCGGTGGCGACAATCGCCAGCGCGACAAAAAAGAACGCGCCCAACAGCCCCAGTCGAACACCTATCTTGAGATCGCCGAGTTTCATAGTTTTTCCAGTGGCAAGAATTGATTTTCATCATGCGCTAGCGGCGCAAGGATGCCAAGACCGGCACGCCAGAAATCCGGCGGATTCGCTCCGTTGCAACAGATCAGATGGGTGTCGGCGGAAACTCGATGCAGTAAATATTGGTAGGACGATCATTGGGCGGCAGCGGCCGGTTCTCGACAAAGCTCAGGCCCAGCTTGTGCAACAAGCCGATCGAATTGGCGTTGCCCGGATCGGTCAAGCCCAGCACGCGCTTCATGCCCAACACGCCGCGCGCGTAGGCCAGCACGGCGACGGCCGCCTCATGGGTATAGCCCCGGCCGAAGAACTCGGGGCGGATGGCGTAGCCGATATCGGGCTCGGGCAGCGTATCGCGCTGGATCAGGCCGCACAGTCCGAGCGCCCGGCCGTCGCTCTTGCGCTCCATCACATACAGCGAATGGCCGCAGCGCTGCTGCATCGCGCGCGGGCCGTCGATGATGGCGGCGCGCGCGTCGTCGAGGCTGCGGATGCCCTTGTCGCCGATGAATTCCAGCCAGGTCGGGTCGTTGACCAGTTCGTAATAAAACGCGGCGTCATCGACTTCGATGGTGCGCAGGCGCAGGCGTTCGGTGTCCAGTATGTTCATGAAGCGTCGGGCCAATGGGAGGGATCGTCCAGCAACTGGTACATGACGTAGACGTCGACGTAGCCCAGATACTGGTGGTAATAGGCGCGCGGCAAGGTGCCGACGATGGTGAAGCCGAGTTTTTTCCACAGCAGCACGGCCGCCACGTTGGAGCTGACCACGTAGTTGAACTGCATCGCCAGGTAGCCCTGGGCGCGGGCGCGGTCCAGGCAGTCGCCGCCGAGCAGCTTGCCGACGCCGACGCCCTGCGCCGCCGGGCTGACCATGAACGAGGCGTTGGCCACGTGGGCGCCACGGTCGCGCTGGTTGGGAATGAGGCGGTACATGCCGACCAGGCGCTCGCCGTTGAGCAGCGCGACATACGATTGCACGCCGGGGCCGAACCAGTAGGCGTGGCAATCCCCGCGGCTGGTGTCGGCGGCGAAGTAATAGGTGTCGCCGCTGGCGATGAGCTGCTGGAAAATCTCCCACATGGCGCCGAAGTCGGCTTCCGTGGCGGCGCGGATGGCGATCTCTTTCAAGTGGGCTCCATTACGGAAAGTGTAAGTGCAACGGAAACACGTAGGGCGGATTAGGCGGAACGCCGTAATCCGCCAATGCACGCGCCGCCGAAATGCATGCATGGCGGATTACGCTGCGCTAATCCGCCCTACGTGCCTCCGTGGTTTATCACTAGCCAGCGTGCACAATCGTATCCAATTGTCATGGATTTCCGCCGGCAAGTCCAGCCGCTACCGGTTCAGGCGGAAATTGACGCTGTCGGCCCGCCCCGGCAAATTGAGCCGCGCATGCGCGCGCGGCGATTCGGCGATCACCGCGCCGCGCCGCATCACCAGGCGCCGCGCCGCGCGCAGCCGGATCGCCTCGACCGGATCGGCCGCGTCCAGCAGCACCAGGTCGGCGTGATTGCCGACGGCGATGCCGTAATGCTCCAGCCCGAGGATGCGCGCCGGCGTCGTCGTCACCGCCTCGAAGCAGGCGCGCATCGCGTCCTGCCCCGTCATCTGCGCCACATGCAGGCCCATCTGCGCCACCTCCAGCATGTCGCCCGAGCCCAGGCTGTACCACGGGTCCATCACGCAATCGTGGCCGAAGGCGACGTCGATGCCGGCCGCCAGCATCTCCGGCACGCGCGTCATGCCGCGCCGCTTCGGATAGCTGTCGTGGCGCCCCTGCAAGGTGATGTTGATCAGCGGATTGGCGATGGCCGCCACGCCGCCCTCGCGGATCAGCGGCAACAGCTTGCTGACGTAATAATTGTCCATCGAATGCATCGACGTCAGGTGCGAACCGGTCACCCGGCCGTGCAGGCCGAGCCGGTTGCTTTCATAGGCCAGGGTTTCGATGTGGCGCGAATGCGGATCGTCCGATTCGTCGCAGTGCATATCGACACGCAAGCCTTGGTCGGCGGCGAACTCGCACAGGATGCGCACCGATTCGGCGCCGTCGGCCATCGTTCGTTCGAAATGCGGAATGCCGCCCACCACGTCGACGCCCATGGCGATGGCGCGCTTCAGATTGGCCAGCGCCGTCGGACTGCGCAGCACGCCGTCCTGGGGAAACGCCACCAGCTGCAAATCCAGGTACGGCGCCACCAGCCGCTTGACCTCCAGCAGCGCCTCGACCGCCAGCAGGCGGTCGTCGCAGACGTCGACGTGCGAGCGGATCGCCAGCAGCCCGCGCGCCACGGCCCAGTCGCAATACTGCAACGCGCGCTCGATCAGCGCCTGCTGCGTCAGGTCCGGCTTCAACTCGCCCCACAGCGCTATGCCCTCAAGCAAAGTGCCGGAGGCGTTGACCCTCGGCAGGCCGTAGCTGAGCGTGGCGTCCATGTGGAAGTGGGCGTCGACGAAGGGTGCACTGACCAGATCGCCGGCGGCGTCGATCTCGCGCCCGGCCGCGACCGGCAGCGCGGGACCGATCGCGGCGATGCGCCCGTCTTCAATGGCGATATCGACGCCTTGCCGGCCGTCGGCCAGATTGGCATTGCGGATGACCACATCCATGGGGACGCTCCCGGCGTTGTTTTTCAGTAAGCCGATTGTAGTCACTTTCACCCAAATACACCACTTGTTGCAGCGCAGCAATCAGAGCGCGAGTGGCTGCGACATTTTGCGCTGGATCAAACTTTGGTGAGATAGTGTCCACTCCGCATTTTTCCTAGCAGCACTCTTTCTTCAATGGCACAAAAAATAACTTTCCAACCCTGTTGTTCGTCGCTAGAATGTTCTTATATTGCATCGCAACAGACATTCCACCGTCGTCCCAGGAGAAACCATGTCTTCGCTTACCGAACAGTTTTCCGCCGTCACGAAATCGCAATTGGAAGCACAGTTTAAGATTTTCAACACCTTCGCCAGCACGGCCGTCGACAGCGCCGAAAAAGTCATCGCGCTGAACCTCAGCACCACCAAGGCCTCGGTCGAGAAATCGTCGGCCGCCGCCAGGAAGCTGCTGGAGGCCAAGGATGCCCAGGAGCTCTTCAGCCTGAACGCGGCGCAGCCGACCGGCTTCGACAATCTGCTGGCCTACGGCCGTCAGCTGGTCAACATCGCCACCGCCGCCCAGACCGAGCTGCTGCAAAGCGCGCAGAGCGGCATCAAACAGGCTCAGCAGCAGGCGCAGGAGCTGGCCAAGGCCTCGCCGCTGGCCGCCGTGCTCAAGCCGGCCCAGGCCGCCGCCCAGGTGCCCGTCGCCAAGCCCGCGCCGCTGGCATCGGCCGCCCCGGTTGTCGCGCCGCTGGTCGAAACAGCACCGGCTTCCGGGCCGGCGGCCCCGCCACCGACGCTGGCCGCGGCCGTCTCGGCCGCCGTCGCCACGCCGGACAACGCGCCCGTGATCGCGGAGGCGTCGACCGCCTCGGCCAACGAACCGGTCGCCGCGCCGCCACAGAAGGCGGCCAAGGCCCCGGTCAAGCCGAAACCGGCCGCCGCCCCGATCGAGCCGCCCGCTGCGGTCGAAGTCAAGGCGGAGGTCAAGCCCGACCCGGTCAAGTCGTCCTTCCCCGCGCCGGCGCAAAAGCCGATCGCGCTGGCGCCGGAGGCCAAGCCGCCCAAGCTGAAGGAAGTGGCGCCGAAAGCCAAACCGGCGCCGGGCAAGCCGCTCGACATGATCAGCGGCGGCAAAGGCAAGAAATAACCGGCCAGTCCCGCAGCACCCACAAGCATCAAACGAGCGGGCTCCGGCCCGCTTTTCTTTGCCTTGCTGTATCCTAACGGACTACGCGCCGGCAACCTTCCGCCGGCCCCACGCTATTCCGAGGCAACATGTCTACACTCTCAGCGCTGATTGGCGGCTTTGTACGCCAGCACAGCCGCGCCTATGCCGTTTCCGGCCTGATGCTGGCCGGCGTGGCGACGCTCACCGTCTGGGTGCCGCGCAAGGTCGGCTCCATGATCGACGGCCTGGCCGCCCACACCCTGTCCGGCAACGCCCTGCTGATGGAAATCGGCGGCCTGCTGCTGATCGGCCTGGCCATTTACTTCCTGCGCGTGGCCTGGCGCCAGATCCTGTACGGCGCCGCCTACAAACTGGGCGTGTCGCTACGCACCCGACTGTACGCGCGCATGTCGCTGCAGGGCGCCGGCTTCTACCAGCGCCAGCGCACCGGCGACCTGATGGCGTTGGCCACCAACGATATCGACGCCATCGAGATGGCCGCCGGCGAGGCCATGCTGGCCGGCTTCGACGGCGCGCTGACCCTGGTGCTGGTGCTCGGCGTGATGCTGCTCGGCGTCGACTGGCGCCTGGCCTGCGTGGCCCTGCTGCCGTTCCCGCTGATGGGCTGGGCCTTCTGGTATATCTCCGGCCACATCCACACCGCCTCGACCGATTCGCTCAAGCGCTTCAGCGACCTCAACGACCATGTGCAGGAAACCCTGTCCGGCGTGCGCACCCTGCGCGCGCTCGGCCTCGAACAGCGCAGCGCCAAGCAGTTCGGCGAGCTGGCGCAACACGCGTCCGACGCCAGCCTGCGCGCGCAGGTGTGGGAAGCGGCATACGAACCGGCCGTCGGCCTGACGCTGACCGCCGCCAGCGCGCTGACCATCGGCCTGGGCGGCTACCTGGTGTGGCACGACCAGTTGACCATCGGCTCGCTGACCGCCTTCACCATGTACCTGGGCCAGTTGATCTGGCCGATGTTCGCGGCCGGCTGGGTGCTGTCGCTGATCGAACGCGGACGCGCCGCCTGGCAGCGCCTGCAACCGATGCTCGACGCGCCGCTGGCCATCGACGACCACGGCAGCCTGACCAAGGTCGAACCCGGCCCGCTGACGCTGGCCGGCGTCGGCTACGCCTACCCGGAACAATCGGCGCCGGCGCTCGGCGGCATCACGCTCGAACTCAAGCCCGGCCAGACGCTGGGCCTGGTCGGCCCCACCGGCTGCGGCAAATCGACCTTGCTGCGCGTGCTGATGCGCCAGCTCACGCCGCAATCGGGCAGCGTGCGCTGGAGCGGCCATCCGCTCGACCAGTACCGGCTGCACGCGCTGCGCGCGGCCATCAGCTGGGTGCCGCAGGAATCGTTCCTGTTCTCGTCGTCGATCGCCGACAACATCGCGCTGGCCCGCCCCGGCGCCACCCGCGCCCAGGTCGAACACGCCGCCAACCTGGCCGCCATCCACGATGACATCCTCAACTTCCCCAACGGCTATGAAACCGAGGTCGGCGAAAAAGGCATCACCCTGTCCGGCGGCCAGCGCCAGCGCGTGGCCATCGCCCGCGCGCTGCTGGCCGACAACGACCTGCTGCTGCTCGACGACGCGCTGTCGGCGGTCGACACCGGCACCGAGACGCGCATCCTAGAGCACCTGGAGGAACTGCGCCGGGCGCGCCCGGGCCGCAGCGCCGTCATCGCCAGCCACCGCCTGAGCGCCGTCGTCAACGCCGATCTGATCGTCGTGCTGCGCGACGGCCGCATCAGCGAAACCGGCAGCCACGAACAACTGCTGGAGCAGGACGGCTGGTATGCCAGCCAGTGGCGCTATCAACAATTGGAAGCCAGTCTCGATGCCCTCTAATACCGAAGAAAAAACCGGCAGCCAGACGCGCCAGGCGTTCGCGCTGCTGCACCGCGCCGCCCGCCCCGACCAGCACCACCTGGGCTGGGCCGTCATGTGGCTGATGCTGGCCGCGCTGCTCGAGGTGCTCGGCCCCATCATGGGCAAGGCGCTGATCGACGAACACCTGCTGCCGCGCCACCTGGACTGGCCGCGCATGGCCGCGCTGCTGGCCGGCCTGCTGCTGACCGGCTGGATCGCCAGCGGCCTGCGCTACCTGCAGCTGGTGCGCCTGTCCGGCCTGGCCATGCGCTCGGTGATGCGGCTGCGGCAAATGGTCTACGGCCATGTGCTGCTGTTGCCGATGTCGTTCTTCGACCGCGCCATCACCGGCCAGCTGGTCTCGCGCGTGACCAACGACACCGAGGCGGTCAAGAACCTGTACATCCAGGTGCTGTTCGTCATGCTCGACAGCACGATCGTCCTGGTCGGCACCATCGCCGCGATGGCGTGGCTGGACTGGCGCCTGATGTCGATGGTGCTGGCGCTGCTGCCGGCGGTGCTGGTGATCGTCTGGCTGTACCAGCGCTGGAGCGCGCCGGCCGTCACCCGCGCCCGCGCGCTGCGCAGCGACATCAATGGCCAGATGGCCGAGTCGATCGGCGGCATGAGCGTGCTACAGGCGAACAACGCCGAGGCCCGCTTCGGCGCCCGCTTCGCCGCCACCAACCACGACCACTACACGGCGCGCCTGGCCGAGCTGCGCGCCAACGCCTGGCTGCTGCGCCCCGCGCTGGACCTGTTCAACATCATCCTGCTGGCCGCCGTGATCTTCATGTTCGGCAACCGCGAGATGACGGCCACCGAGGTCGGCGTGCTGTACGCCTTCATCAGCTACCTGGCGCGCGTGATCGAGCCGCTGATCCAGATCACCATGCAGTTCAGCCAATTGCAGCAGGCGGTGGTGGCCAGCGCGCGCGTGGCGACCCTGCTCGATGAGGCGGCGGCCAACGAGCATACGGCGACAGCGCCGAGCAATGGCAACAACCGCGCCAGCCACGGCGTGACCGACCGCCGCGACGACGACGCCCGGCCGGCCGTGGCGATCGACCATCTGAACTTCGCCTACAACGAAGGCCAGACGGTGCTGCACGACCTGTCGCTGAAGATCCCGCAGGGGGCGTTCTTCGGCATCGTCGGCCATACCGGCAGCGGCAAATCGACCCTGCTGTCGCTGCTGCTGCGCTTTTACCCGGCGCGCCACGGCAGCATCGCCATCCACGGCGTGCCGCTCGACGAGATCGACAACGAACGCTTCCGCGCCGAGGTCGGGCTGGTGCCGCAGGACCCGTTCCTGCTGGCCGCCTCCGCGCGCGAGAACATCGACATGGGGCGCGGCCTGACGCAGGAGCAGATCGAGACGGCGGCGCGCGCGGCGCACGCGCACGACTTCATCACGGCGCTCGACCAGGGCTACGAAACCCCGCTGGGCGAAGGCGGCTCGCGCCTGTCGGTCGGCCAAAAGCAGTTGATCGCCATCGCCCGCGCGCTGGCGGGGCAACCGCGCATCCTGCTGCTCGACGAGGCGACCTCGCACATCGACTCGCAAACGGAGCAGATCGTGCAGGTGGCGATGAACGAGTTGCGCGGCAAGGTGACGGTGATCGCCATCGCGCACCGGCTGTCGACGATCCGCGACGCCGACCGCATCATCGTGCTCAATCACGGCCGCATCGCCGAGACCGGGCCGCACGAGCAGCTGATGCAGATCGACGGCGGGCTGTATCAGCGGCTGTACCTGTTGCAGCAGCTGGCCGCGTAACCCCTTCGGCCGGCTTCATTTATCAACTTGGAAACGCATACCGGCACGGGTGTGCGCTTTTCAAGGAAAAATACGCGCACCACAGACTTTCGTAGTTGCAACAAGAATATAATTACCCGCACTACTCCGCAGTGGCGGGGCGTATTCAAGGGGCTTGGCGTTGGCGGTGAAGAGAAACAGCTGGTGGTTGATCCAGGCCCGTACCGGCGCACTGGCGGCGGCTCTCGCGCTGTGTCCCGTGGCGGCCTTCGCCCAGATGGACGAGGCCACCCTCAACAGCCGCCTGTTCGACATCCGCGAGCAAAGCCGCTTCGTCCCCGACAAGGCGCTCGCCGAGCTGCTGACCTTGCAGCCGGAGGCGGCCGACAAATCCCCCTACACCCGCGCCGAACTGCTGGTCCAGATCAGCGCCTCGCGCATGCGCATGGGCGACAACACCGAGGCGATGGCCGGCGCCGAACAGGTCATCGCCTACGGCAAGAGCCTCAAAGACAACGTCATCGTCGCCAAGGGCCTGCTCAACAAGGTCTACGTGCTGTCCGCCAAGGCCGAGGTCGACGCCGCGCACGCCCTCGCCTTCGACGCCGAAAAACTGGCCATGGGCACCGACAACGCCGCGCTGCGCACGCAGGCGACCATCACGGCCGGCCAGAGCTACGCCGAGCAGGGCAACTTCCCGCAGGCGCTGATCAAGCTGCAACAGGCGGTCGACCTGTCGCGCACGGTGCGCGACGACCCGGCGATGCCGGCCGCCGCGCTCAACGCGCTGGCCAAGCTGTACACGCAGATGAAGGAATACGAGCAGGCCTCCGAGACCCTGGATGAGCTGCTGGCCGAAACCGAAAAGCTCAAGTCGCCGGGGCGCATGGCGATGGCCAAGAACACCGAATACGGCCTGGCGATCGATTCCGGCCAGCCCAAGCGCGCCTTGCGGGCGCTGCTGTTCAGCCTGGAACTGGAACGCAAGCTGGGCGCCGAACGCATGGTCGGCGTCACCTTGGTGAACCTGTCCGACAGCTACCTCAAGGAGAAGGACTATCCGCGCGCGGCGCACTACGCGCTCGAATCGCTGCGCTCGACGGAGCGCACCAACGATCCGTCGACGGCGGCGACGGCGCGCGTGAACCTGGGCCAGGCCTATCTGTCCATGGGCCGCATCGCCGAGGGAAAACAGCAGTACGAGGCGGGCATGGCGCGCTACGAGCAGGAAAACAACAAGCCCGACCTGCAAGCCGTCCTGCATGAATATGGCGAGGCGCTGGAGCGCTCGGGCGACCTGGCCGGCGCGTTGTCGGCCTACCACCGCGAACGGCAGCTCTCGAATGAGCTGTTCGAAAAGCAGCGCCAGAAGTCGATGCTGGAACTACAGGGAAAATACGAGGCAGAAAAGAAGCAGCGCCAGATCGAGCTACTCAGCCGCGAGAACCAGCTCAAGGGCGTGGAGATCGACAACCGCCGCCTGCAGCAGCGCATCTGGTGGCTGCTGGCGCTGGTGTTCGGACTGGCCTCGGTGATGATCGGCATGTTGTACCGCAAGGTGCGCAACGCCAACGCGCAACTGGAAGAGAAAAACCTCGAGCTCAAGGCGCAATCGACGCTCGATCCGTTGACGTCGCTGTACAACCGGCGCCACTTCCAGGAGTACATGCGCGGCCTCAAGCCGCAGGAGAAGCTGGCGCCGGAAGTGGAAAAACGCGCCGAGCACCGCAATGACATCATCGGCGCGCTGTTCCTGCTCGACGTCGACCACTTCAAAAACGTCAACGACACCTACGGCCACGCCGCCGGCGACGCGGTGCTCAAAATGATTTCCGAGAATTTGCGCATCGCGCTGCGCGAGACCGACATGATCGTGCGCTGGGGCGGCGAGGAATTCCTGGCCTTCCTGCCCGCCAGTCCGCGCCACGGCCTGGACGACATCGCGCAGCGGATACTAACGGGGATCTCGTCGCAGACGATCCGCTATCAGGGGCACGAGATTTCGGTGAACGTGTCGGTCGGGTTTTCGCCGTTCCCGCTCACGCCGGGCGGCGTGCCGCTGCCGTGGGAGCGGGCCGTCAACCTGGTCGACATGGCGCTGTACCTGGCCAAGTCGCATGGACGCAACCGGGCATACGGGGTGCGCGGCTTCGCCAACCTCGAGCGCACGTCGATGGAGGCGATCGAACAGGACCTGGAACGCGCGTGGCGCGACGGTTTCGTCGATTTGAGCGTGGTGTCGGGCGACACGGCGGCGCGGGCGTCGGCGCCGGCCGCCGCCTGAGCCTTTAGCTCGCCTTTAGCTCGCCTTCAGCTCTTATATCGCCGTTACTTCGCCGGCGTAGTGGCTTCGCGCTCCTGCGCCTTTTCCTGCATTTTCTCGCCAGCCCGCTCCAGTTTGCGGCCGGCCGCCTCGCTGGCCTCGTTGAGCTTTTGCGCGGCCGTGGTGGCGGCGCTGTCTATCCTTTGTCCCGCCGTATCGGTGGCGCGGTCCAGTTTTTCGCCGGCCGTCTCGGCGGCCCGGTCGATCTTCTGGCTGGTGTCCCTGGCCGCTTCGCTCATCTGCTGGCCGGCGGTGTCGCGCACCTGGCTCAGCTCGCTGCCGGCCCTGGCCGTGGCCTCGTCGACCTTGCGGCCCGCGCGCTCGGCGGGGCCGGCCTCGCTCGGATCGTCCTTCTGGCAACCGCCCAGCAGCGCCGCCATCGCCAGCAGCAAGGCGCCGGCGCCGCGAATGGTCGTGCTTGTATTAGTAGCCATCATCGTCTCCCTCAAGAATTACATATTGTCATTAACATACAACATCCCGTGCCGACGCAGCGCACGGGACATCATGACAGGAAGACCAGCGGCTCAGTCGATTTTTTTGGGCGGCGGAGGCGGGGTGAAGACGATGTTTTCCGATGTCGGCGCGGTCTCGGCGGCCTCCGACGTCTCCAGCCAGTTCAGCAGCTTCTCCATGCGCCGGATCAGGATGCCCTTGCTGCTGATGTAGCCGACCTGCTCGAAGTTCTCCGGCTTGCTGACCATCTTGGACACCGTCGGCAGGTTGTCGGCCAGGCGCTCGAAGGCCTTGCGCGCCTTCTGCTCCCACTTGACCAGGTTCGGTTCGTTGAAGCGGTTGCTCTCGTAATAGATGGTTAACGTCCGGTCATGGTTGCCGAAACCGACAATGGCCGAACCCTTGCGCACCGTCTCCAGCACGTCTTCCTTGATGCCGGCCGTCGGCACGAACAACGCGGCGCGTCCGTTCGCGTCCGGGCGCTCCAGCGGCAAATCCTGTCCCATTATTACCGTCATCATGCTTCCTGTTGTTATGCCAAGGAGTTGCTGCTAGGCTATATTCCCGATTCTATATCGCTCCCCTGGTCATTACAAGGAGAATGCGCTGCGGCGTGGCGGCGGCGCGAATACCCATATGAAAGCCCTTATAATGGCGCCTTCCCCACGGCAGACCCTGTTTCCTCAATGACTACCTCCCGCTTTGGCGACATTCCCGACTACGCGGTCGACACGGCCGAGCGCAATGTGCGCGACACCCTGGCGCTGGCCATCGAACACGCCGCGCCGCGCGCCGCGCTGATCGTCCACGACACCCGCACCGACCTCAACCGGGCGCTGACCGAGGCCTACCGCCGCGTGGTGCCGGACGCGCATTTCGTCGACTTCGACACCGTCTCGCCGGACGACGTGCTGGCCGCCTTCGCCGGCATGGCGGCGGGCGACCTGGTGGTGCTGATCCAGTCGACCAGCTTCCGGCTCGAAGCCTTCCGCATCCGTATCGAATTGTTCAAGCGCGGCCTGAAGGTGATCGAGCATGTGCACCTGTCGCGCATGCCGGGCGAACAGGGGCTGCACTACATCGCTTCGCTGGCCTACGACCCGGCCTACTACCGGGGCGTCGGCCATGCGCTCAAGGCCCGCATCGACGCCGCGCAACACGGCGTGGTCGACAGCGGCGACGGCGAGCGGCTGGTGTTCGGGTCGCCGTTCGAATCGGCCAAGCTCAATATCGGCGACTACAGCGAAATGAACAACGTTGGCGGCCAGTTCCCGCTGGGCGAGGTGTTCACCGAGGCGCGCGACCTGGAGGCGGTCAACGGGCGGGTACGCATCTTCGTCTTCGGCGACACCGCGTTTTTAGTCAACAAGCCGGCCGCGCCGGTCACCCTGATCGTTGAAAAGGGCCGCGTGGTGGGCGCCGAAAACGCCACGCCCGAATTCGACAACATGCTCGCCATCATCCGCGCGCACGAGGGCGAGGTGTGGCTGCGCGAGCTCGGTTTCGGCATGAACCGGGCGTTTTCGCGCGACTGCATGGTCGACGACATCGGCACCTTCGAACGCATGTGCGGCATCCATTTGTCGCTGGGCGCCAAGCACGGCGTGTACGCCAAGCCGCAGTTCAAGCGCAAGGAAGCGCGCTATCACGTCGACGTGTTCGCGGTGACGGAGGCGGTGTATCTGGACGACGAGCAGGTGTACCGCGACGGCGCGTGGCAAGTTTAGGTGGCTTAAAAACCCATCTAAAACACGTAGGGCGGATTAGGCGGAACGCCGTAATCCGCCATGTATGAGCCGCCGTAACGCACGCATTGGCGGATTACGCTACGCTAATCCGCCCTACGTGGATTCGTGGTCAGTCAAAGCCAACTTGCTGTCCCAAGGCGGCACCGGCTGATACTCCGCCACCAGAAAATCGATCAGCGCCCGCACCTTGGGCGACGGCTGGCGGCTGGCCGGATAAAGCGCGCTCAGATAGTTAAGCGGCAGCTCCCAGTCGGCCAGCACCGGCACCAGCGTCCCCTCCGTCAGCGCGCGCCAGGCCAGGAAGGTCGTGTTGTAGACGATGCCCAACCCCTGCTGCGCGGCCTGCTGCAGCACCAGTCCATTATTGGCCGTGAACGCGGCCTGCACGCGCACCGTGCGCCGCTCCCCGCCTTTGCTGAAATGCCACGCCGTGCCGTCGGTCAGATGGCTGAAGTGCAGGCAGCGATGATCGTGCAAATCCTCCGGCATGCGCGGCACGCCATGCCGCGCCAGATAATCCGGCGACGCGCACAACACGCCGCGGCACGGCGCCAACGGGCGCATGGCCAGCGCGTGCACGTCCGGAATGCCGCCCACCCGTATCGTCAGGTCGAAGCCATGCTCGATCGGATCGAGCAGCGCGTCGTCCAGGTACAGCATCGGCGACAGCTGCGGGTGCATCATGTTGAAACGCGCCACCGCCCCGGCCAGCCATTCGCTGCCAAAGCTGGACGGCGCCTGTATCCGCAGCGGCCCGGCCAGCTCCGCGCCGCTGTGGGCAACCACGCGCGCCGCCTCGCGCGCCTGCTCCACCGTCGCCATGCACGGCGCCAGGTAGGCCTGGCCGGCGTCGGTCAGGCTCACCTCCCGCGTCGAGCGGTGCAACAGGCGCGCCTGCAACCGGTCCTCCAGCTGCAGGATGTGCTTGCTGACCATCGCCCGAGTCAGCCCCAGCCGGCGGCCCGCCTCGCTGAAGCTGCGCAGCCTTGCCACCTCGACGAATATCTCCATTGCGCGCAATTGATCCATGCTTGATTGTCTCCATTTTGACGACAATGTGTCAACCTTTTGCGGATTGTTCGACCCCGCGCCGCGCCGTACAATGCCTCATCACCACTATCATTCCGGAGCCGGACATGCTGACAGACGCGCAAAAACAACAATATCAACGCGATGGCTACATCGTGCTGCCGGACTTCAAAAGCGCCGCCGAGATCGCCGCGCTGCGCGCCCGCGCCGCGCAGATTGTCAACGAATTCGACCCGAAAGGCGCCGGCATCTTCAGCACCGTCGAACAGGAAAAAACCACCGACGACTACTTCCTGCGCTCCGACAACACGATACGCTGCTTCTTCGAAGAGGAGGCCTTCGGCCCGGACGGCGAGCTGAAACAGGACAAGTCGCTGTCGATCAACAAGATCGGCCACGCGATGCACGATCTCGATCCGGCGTTCCGCACCTTCTCGGCCGACGCCCGCCTGGTCGCCGTCGCCCGCGACCTGGGCCTGAACGACGCGCAGGTGTGGCAGTCGATGTACATCTTCAAGCAGCCGGGCATCGGCGGCGAGGTGCGCTGGCACCAGGACGCCACCTACTTCGACACCGATCCGGTGAGCGTGACCACGTTCTGGTTCGCGCTGGAAGACGCGACCCTGGAAAACGGCTGCATGTGGGCCGAGCCGGGCGGCCATCGCGGTCCGATGCGCGAACGCTTCCTGCGCACCGGCGACCACGTGCGCATGGAAAAACTGAGCGACATGCCGTGGCCGGACGACAGCACCGCCGTGCCGCTCGAATGCAAGGCCGGCAGCCTGGTATGCTTCCACGGCCTGCTGCCGCACTACAGCGCGCCGAACCGCTCGGCGTTCTCGCGCCACGCCTACACGCTGCACGTCACCGACGCCGCCACCGAATACTCGCCGCTGAACTGGATCCAGCGCGACGCCAGCTTCCCGGTGCGGGGCTTCCTTTGATCGTACAAATCTTCGCCGCCCACTGGGGCAACAACGAGCTGGCGCCGCAGGTGTTCGTCGACCGCGTCAAGGCGGCCGGTTTCGACGGCATCGAAATGTCGCTGCCGCTGGACGCCGCCGCGCGCGGGGACTGGACCGGCCGCATCGCCGCCGCCGGCTTGGGACTGATCGCGTCGCAGTGGGAAACCGCGCTGGCGCCGGCCTTCGACGCGCACCGCGCGGCGCTGGACGAGTTGCTGAACAACGCCTGCGCCGCCAAGCCGCTGCACGTGAACTCGCAGACCGGCAAGGACTACTTCACGCCGGAGCAAAACGGCGAGCTGCTGGAGCTGGCGGACGCCATCTCGCGCCGGCACGGCGTGCCGATTTACCACGAGATCCACCGCAGCCGCTTCAGCGCGCATCCGATGCTGTTGCTGCCGTATCTGCGGCGGATGCCGGAGCTGCGGTTGACGGCCGATCTGTCGCACTGGTGCTGCGCCTGCGAATCGCTGCTCGACGACCAGCCGCAAACCCTGGCCGCGACCTTGCCGCATGTGCGCCACATCCACGCGCGCGTCGGCCATCCGCAGGGGCCGCAGGTGGCGGACTTCCGCGCGCCGGAATCGCAGGCCGCGCTGGAAGCGCATCTGTCGTGGTGGGACGAGGTGGTGCGCCTGCGGCGCGCGGCCGGCGCCGAGCGCCTGACATTGACGCCGGAATTCGGCCCGGTGCCGTACACGCAAACGCTGCCCTACACGCAAAAGGAAGTGTCGAACGCGTGGGAGCTGAACGTGGCGATGCTGGCGCTGCTGCGCCAGCGGTACGGCACTTGAGACCAATAAAACACGTAGGGCGGATTAGGCGGAACGCCGTAATCCGCCATCTATGAGCCGCCGATACGCATGCATGGCGGATTACGCTGCGCTAATCCGCCCTACGTGTCACCGTGGCGGATCCAATGGCAACTCCAACGTCACGCACGTGCCCTTGCCCGGTTCCGCCTCCACCCTGATCGTCCCCCGCAGCACGCCGGTCACGATGTTATAGACGATATTCATCCCCAGCCCCGAGCCACCCTGCCCCAGCTTGGTGGTGAAGAACGGATCGAAGATCTTGTGCAGCGTGCCCGACGTCATGCCGACGCCGTCGTCGCGGAATTCCAGCGTCGCCGAGCCCTCGGCGCTGCGCCGCGCCCTGATGTTGATGGCGCCGTTATCGCGCCCGTCGAAACCATGCAGCAGCGCGTTGCCGATCAAGTTGCTCAGCACCTGGCTCATACTGCCCGGATAGGAATCGAACTCCAGGTCGTGCGGCACATCGACACTGACCTCGCATACGCGCCGCCGCAACTGCGTCGCGTAGGTCGCCAGCGTGTCGCGCACCACGTCCTCCAGATGGAACTTGCGCCGCTGGCCGCTGGCCTGGTCCACCGCCACCTGCTTGAACGACGTGATCAGATCGGCGGCGCGCGTCAGCGAGTTGTTCATGATGTCGCAGGCCTTGCGCGCCTCGGCCAGGTGCGCCTCCAGCGCCGAGCGTTTCAGGCCGCCGTCGGCCGCCAGCCGCCGCTCGAAGTCGCGCACCATGTCGCTCAGCGCGCTGGCCGTCAGCAAGCTGTTACCGATCGGCGTATTCAGTTCGTGCGCGACGCCGGCCACCAGCGCGCCCAGCGCCGCCATTTTTTCCGACGTCACCAGATTGGTCTGCGCCTGCTTGAGCGTCTGCACCACCGACGCCAGATCGCTGCGCGCCTGCTCGACGTTGCTCTTTTGCCGCTCCAGCTCCGCCAGGCTGTGTTCCAGTCCGTGCTTGGCGTCGGTCAGGCGCCGCCCCGACACCAGCAACGCCGCGATCAAGGCGCTGATGATGAATCCCGCCACGCCGATCAATAGCACCGGCATCGACGAGCTGCCGTAGCGCGATCCCTCGTGGCCGTGGAAGCGCAGCAGCCAGCGCCGGTGCCCCACCGGCAGCACCTTGAGCGAGGTTAGCTCGAGCGGCAGCAATTTGGCCGGTTCGATGGCGTCCACCTTGCCGTCGCTGTCGTACAACAGCGTCTCGCTCGATGCGGGCGGCATGGCCGTGCCGCCGTATCCGCTGTCCTCGATCCGCACGTGCAGATGCTCGAGCAAGGGGGCGTCGATCACCTCGCGCATCAGGGCGTTGACGCGGAAGACGATGGCGACGAATCCCACCAGCGCCTCGGCGCGCTGCTCGGCCGTCCGGGTCGGCATGCCGTTGCGGAAGACCGCCGCGCGCGCCACGAAACCCGGTTCGCCGCTATTGTCCTGCACCAAGGTGATCCGCTCGGTGGCGACGATGTCGCCGCTGTCGCGCGCCATCTCCAGCGACTTCAAATGCGGCGGCAGCATCGCCAGATCGAGGCCGAAGGCATTCTCGTTGCCCTTCAGCGGCTCGGTGTACTCGATGATGTAGTGCACCGGCCGGCGTGTGGCCGGATGGACGTGGAACTCCGGATAACCGTGCGGGTCGACGCTGGTGTCGCGCCTCACCGACTCGGTGAACGCGGCCAGCCGCTCCTCCGGCACCACCCGCACGAACTGGATCGCCTGGAAGCCGGGATAGCGCCGGTCCAGCCTGAGCTCGCGGATGAAGCGGTTGAAACTGGCGCGGTCGATGCGGTCGTCCAGCGCGTACATGCCCTTGATACTGAGTAGCATGTCGAAGTAGGTCTGCAACCGCACCTCGGTGTCGCGCGTGACCTTGTCGGCGTCGCGCTGGAAGTTGGCCCGCACCTGCGCGCGCTGCTCGGTGGCCACCACATAGCAAGTGCCGACTGTCACGCAAATGCCGGTGGCGAAAGCCAGTAAGCCGCGCGAGCGCATGCCGGCGCCGGGTCAGGTCGCGACGAACGGCAGGGAGTCGCCGCCTTCGTCGCCCTGGCTGTCGCTATAGCGCTCGGCGATGGCCATGAATTCCTCCTCGGCCGTGAGCATGGCGTCCACCACGTCGGGATCGAAATGTTCGCCGCTGGCCTGGCGTATCATCTCCATCGCCGTCTCGTGGGTGAAGGCCGGCTTGTAGACCCGCTTGGAAATGAGCGCGTCGTAGACGTCGGCCACCGCCATCAGCCGCGCCGACATCGGGATCGCCTCGCCGGCCAGGCCCTCGGGATAGCCGGAGCCGTCGTACTTCTCCTGGTGCGAGTAGGTGATCTCGCGCGCGTAGCGCAGGAATGTGTTGGTGTAGCCGAGGTGGTTTTCGACGTTGACGATGGCGTCGCGCCCGTACACCGTGTGCATTTTCATGACGGCGAATTCGGCCTCGGTCAGGCGGTCCGGCTTGAGCAGGATGGCGTCGGGAATCGACACCTTGCCGATGTCGTGCAGCGGCGCGGCCTTGTACAGCGATTTGATGTTGGCGTCGCTGAGTTCCTCGGAAAAACGCTTGTGCCCTTGCAGCTGGCGCGCCAGCGCGACCACGTAGTGCTGCACCCGGCGCAGGTGGTTGGGGGTCTCGTATTCGCGCGTCTCGGCCAGCGACGCCAGCGCCCAGATCATCGCGTCGAGCATCTGGCCCAGCTCCAGCGTGACCTCCTCGACCACGTGTTCGAGCAGGTTGCGCTGCTGCTTGAGCAGCTCGCGCGAGTGGCGCAGCTGCAGGTGGGTGTCGACGCGCGCGCGCAGCACGTCGCCGACCACCGGCTTGGCGACGACGTCGGCGCCGCCCTCCATCAGGGCGCGCTCCTCGTCGCGCCCTTCACCGGCTTGCAGGAAGATCACCGGGATGTCGGCGGTGTCGGGGTTCGATTTGAGCTGCTGGCAGACGGCGTAGCCGTCGATGTCGGGCAGCGCCGTGTCCAGCACAACCAGATGCGGGCGCGGCACCTGCTGCATCACCGACAGCGCCGCCCGGCCGCTGTTGGCCAGCCGGATTTCGTACTGTTTCTGCAACAGTCGATTCATCTCGATCAGATTGTCCGAAGCCTCGTCGACGATGAGTACGATGGCTTTTTTGACGTTCATGTACCGCTACCCCCCGGATTTAGTCCTATACAACGGCTGTCGCTTGCTGGTCCGCGCAGCATCTCAACCCCATCATAACTGAGTGGGGCCGGATGATCAGCCTAATCTGCCGCCGAATATTTTTTACACGCCATCGCTTGCAATTGTATAGCGCACTACCCATAATGGAAGCATGAACACGAAAAAACAACCCGACGACACCACGGCAGCCGCCGTGCCGCAGCTGGACGGGCAGCTGTGCTTTGCGCTGTATTCGACATCGCTGGCGATGAGTAAAATTTATCGCAAGCTGTTGCGCGGCCTGGGCCTGACCTATTCGCAGTACCTCGTCATGATGGTGCTGTGGGAGAAAAACGAGCTCACCGTCTCCGAGGTGGGCGAGCGCCTGTTCCTCGATTCGGCCACCTTGACGCCGCTGCTCAAGCGCATGGAGCAGGCCGAGTTGCTGACCCGCACCCGCGCCGCCAGCGACGAGCGCCAGGTCATCATCACGCTCACGCCGCAGGGCGACGCGCTGCGCCACGAGGCGGCCAAGCTGCCGCCTGCCATCCTGCAAGCGACCAAGTGCACCTTGGACGAGGTGGTCGGCATGAAGCAGCAGCTCGACGCGCTGCGCGCCAGCCTGATGGCCTCGGCCAACTAAGCGCATGACGACCTCCGCCCCGACGACCTCCGCCCCGATTTTCACGCCGCCGGGCGACACGGTGGCGGCGCTGCGCGGCGCCGGCTACGCGCTGCTGGCGCCGGACGACGTGGCCGCGCTGGCCGGCGTGCCGCTGGCCGAGCTTAACGCGCTCATTCCAAGCTGGGACGCGCTGGAGCTGGATAACTATCTGAAGGACGGCGGGCGCTATCGGCGCCGCCGCCACTCGTGCTTCGTGCAGGACGGCGCGCGGCTGACGCAGACGACCCACCGCGCCCACTGGCAGCCGCTCGAGTACAACGCCCTGCACGGCGGCATGAACCGCCTGTTCGAGCCGATGCTGCCGGAGACCGTGGCGCAACCGGCCTGGAACGCGCTGGTGGCGGCGATCGGCCAGGTGTGCGCCGCCGCGCGCGGCGACGCCCATGCCGGCAAGCCGTGGTACGTGGAGGCGCACCAGTTCCGCATCGACACCACCGACGGCATCGGCCGACCGACGCCCGAGGGCGCGCACCGCGACGGCGTCGATTTCGTCGCCGTGATCCTGATCGCGCGCGCCGATATCAAAGGCGGGGAGACTCGCATCTTTGAAGCCGATGGACCGAACGGCAAACGCTTCACGATGACCGCGCCGTGGACCATGCTGCTGCTCGACGACGCCACCGTGATCCACGAATCGACGCCGATCCAGCCGCTGTCCGGGCATGGGCACCGCGACACGCTGGTGCTAACCTGGCGCGCGGGCAGTTTCCAAGGGCAGGAAAATCCCCTGCTTGAGAGCTAAATCCGATATAGTCACATCAGCTAAATACCGCAATCAGGAGGGCCGTCTGTGGACGCCAGCTACGAGATACAGCCCGACGAAATCGAAATTCTGATCGTCGAAGACAGCCCTACCCAGGCCGAAAGACTGCGCCGCCTGATCCAGTCGATGCGTTACAAGGCCCGCGTGGCCGGCAATGGCCGGCTGGCGCTGGAAGCGATCCGCGAACGCAAGCCGCACCTGGTATTGTCCGACATCGTGATGCCGGAAATGGACGGCTACACCTTGTGCCGCGCCATCAAGACCGATCCGGCCCTGCGCGACATCCCGGTGATCCTGGTGACGTCGCTGATGGACCCGAAGGACATCATCCGCGGCATCGAATGCGGCTCCGATAACTTCATCCGCAAACCGTACGCGGAGGACTATCTGCTCAACCGCATCGGCCACATGCTGATGAACCAGAAGCTGCGCAAGAACCAGAACATGGAGGTCGGCATCGCCCTCTACCTGGGCGATCAAAAGCACTTCATCAACGCCGAACGCCAGCAGATCCTCGACCTGCTGATCTCCACCTACGAGCAGGCGGTGCAGGTCAACAGCGAACTGCAGGCGCGCGAACGCCAGGTGATCGAGCTCAATATGCGCCTGGCCCACCACGCCGGCGAGCTGGAAACCATCAACCGCGAGATCGCGCTGAAAAACCTGGAGCTGGCCGAGGCCAGCCGCATGAAGTCGGCCTTCATCGCCAACATGTCGCACGAGCTGCGCACGCCGCTCAACGCCATCATCGGCTTCACCGGCGCGCTGTTGATGAAGCTACCCGGCCCGCTGACGGCGGAACAGGACAAGCAGCTCAACACCATCCGCACCAGCGCGCGCCATCTGCTCTCGCTGATCAACGACATCCTCGACGTGGCCAAGATCGAAGCCGGCAAGGTGACCCTGGAGCTGGAAACGGTGCAGTGCCAGGAGCTCGTCACCGACGTCGTCGACACCCTGCGTCCGCTGGCGCTGCAAAAAGGGCTGGCGCTTGAGCTCGATCTGGCGCCGGGGGCCGTGGTGCTGGAGACCGACCGTCGCGCGCTGACGCAGATCCTGCTCAACCTTGGCAACAACGCCATCAAATTCACCGAAACGGGCACCGTGCGCGTGACCTTGGCGCTGCGCCCGGGCGAAGGCCAGAACATCATCGAGTTCTCGGTGGCCGACAGCGGCGCCGGCATCCGCGAGGAAGACCAGAGCAAACTGTTCCAGGCGTTTTCGCAGCTCGATTCGACGTCGACCCGGCACGCGGAAGGCGCCGGCCTGGGGCTGTACCTGTGCCAGAACCTCGCCAACCTGATCGGCGGCTCGCTGTTCTTCAAAAGCGATTTCGGCCACGGCAGCACGTTCACCCTGGCGTTGCCGCGTCGCGGTTAGCCTGAGTATGCACTGTGGCGACATAAATACAGTATTTCTACCGTATTGCACCGCAACATAAATGGGGATATATTGGAACTGTCTCCTCCAACCGTTCGCTGAACATTGGAATTTAGCCCGCAACCTCACGGTGGCGGGCTTTTTTTTTGCCCTTTTTTCTCGGTTCACGGCAGAGTTGACCATCGGTTGGCTCTGCTGCAGTGCGATAGTTCATCACTAAATTAAACAAATGATTTAGTTATATCATTTGTTTGAGTTATGTGATGTAATCCCGCCATGAACGCTAAACCCACCTCCCCCACCACCACGGCCTCCAGCCAGCCAGCGGACGACGTCCGCAAGCCACGCTCCGATGGCGAGCAGTCGCGCGAGCGCCTGCTTGTCTCGGCGATGCGGCTGTTCGGCCAGCAGGGATTTTCCAAAACCTCCACGCGCGAGATCGCCCAGGCGGCCGGCACCAACGTCGCCGCCATCAGCTACTACTTCGGCGACAAGGCGGGCCTGTACCAGGCCTGCTTCACTTTCATGTGCGCCGAGCCGGGGGGCGCTATCGCCGCCTTCGACCAGCCGCACTTCACCTTGCGCGAATCGCTGGAGGGCTATTACGGGCAGATGATGGCCCCCCTGCTGCATCAGCAGCAGGAGGCCGATGTGATGTTGCGCCTGTTCTTCCGCGAGATGCTCGAGCCCACCGGGCTGTGGGCGATGGAAGTGGAAAACAACATCAAACCCGAGCACTTGGCGCTGGTCGGGGTGTTGTGCCGCCATCTGGGCCTGACCGAGGCGACCGACGATGTCCACCGGCTGGCTTATTCAATTCCCGCGCTCTGCATACAATTAATGATCTCCCAGGACGTCATCAATGCGATCACCCCGCATATGTTGTCCACGCCGGAGGCGATATCCGCGTGGGGCGAACGGCTGGTCGACTATGCCGAAGCGCTGTTCAATGCCGAAAAACTTAGACTCCAAAGGAAAGCATGAAGATTATCGTACGCGCGACGGCGGCATTGGCCGTCGCCACGGCGCTTAGCGCCTGCGCCCTGACGCCGCCGGCGCCGCACGTCGACGCCCGCGCGCCGCAACAGTGGCAGGCGCCGCTGCCTTCGCAGCTGCCGCACAACGGCAACCAGGCCGACCTGGCCACCTGGTGGCGCCACCAGGCCGACGCGCTGCTGGTGCAACTGATCGAATCGGCGCAGGCGGTCAGCCCGACGGTGGCGTCGGCCGCCTCGCGCATCGCGCAGTCGCGCGCCGACCGCGTGACCGCCGGCGCCGCGCTGGCGCCGACGCTCGACGGCACGGGCAGCATCAGCCGCGCCAACCAGCAATCGGCCATGCCGATGGGGACCACCTCGCAGGCGGCGCTGCAAACATCCTGGGAGATCGACGTTTTCGGCGCCAACCGCGCCACCCGCGACGCCGCGCAGGCGCGCCTCGACAGCGCGCACGCCGGCTGGCATGACGCCCGCGTCTCCGTCGCCGCCGAAGTGGCCAACCAATACTACGCGCTGCGCGCCTGCCAACAATTGCTGGCCGTGGCCAAACAGGACGCCGCCTCGCGCGCCGACACCGCGCGCCTGACGGAGCTGAGCGCGACCGCCGGCTTCGAATCGCCCGCCAATCTGGCGCTGGCACGCGCCAGCGCCGCCGAAGGCAATAACCGCTACCTGACCCAGCGCGCCACCTGCGACGTCAACGTCAAGGTGCTGGTGGCGCTGACGGCGCTGCCGGAAGCGGAACTGCGCCACGAATTGGCAAAAGGCGTTGAAAGTGGCGTGGCCGCCGCCGACGCGGTGGCGCCGGCCATGGCCATCGCCGCGCTGCCTGCCAATACGCTGAACCAGCGCCCGGACGTGTTCACCGCCGAACGCGAAGTGACCGCCGCCAGCGCCGAGGTGGGCAACGCCCAGGCGCAGCGCTATCCGCGCCTGACTTTATCCGGCTCGGTCGGCATCGCCAACTTCCGCTCCGGCGGCGACAACACCAAGACCGACACCTGGACCATCGGCCCGTTGTCGGTGTCGGTGCCGATCTTCGACGCCGGCCGGCGCCGTGCCAACGTCGACGCGGCCGGCGCGCGCTACGACTACGCCGTTGCAAACTACCGCTCCACGGTGCGCCAGGCCGTCAGCGAACTGGAACAGGCGCTGGTCAACCTGGACGGCACCGCCGCCCGCGCCACCGACGCCCAGACCGCGCTGGAAGGCTACCGCGTCAATTTCACCGCCGTCGAAGACCGCTACAAGAACGGCATGGCGAGCCTGTTCGAACTGGAGGACGCGCGCCGCACCCGCCTGGCCGCCGAACAAACCGTCATCAACCTGCAGCGCGAACGCAGCGCCGCCTGGGTATCGCTTTACCGCGCCGCCGGCGGCGGCTGGAGCGCGCCGGCCGACGGCGCCCCTGCAGTCGCCACCTCCAACGCCAACGGCGCCAACGTCCAATAAGAACAACCTATTCGTCCATCATGAAAACTCTGAAAACCAATCTGAAACCGCTCGCCATCGCCCTGCTGGCAGTCTTCGTCGCCGGCGGCATCGGCATGGCCGTGTACTCGCCGGCCACGCAGGCCGCCGATGAAAAGAAGGCCACAGCGCCCAAGGCCGCGCTGACCGTGACCACCACCAGGCCATCGACCGCCAGCGCGCCGATCAAGTTGGCCGCCAACGGCAACGTCGCCGCCTGGCAGGAGGCGAGCGTCAGCAGCGAATCGAACGGCCTGCGCCTGACCGAGGTGCGCGTCAACGTCGGCGACGTCGTCAAGGCCGGCGAGGTGCTGGCCGTGTTCTCGGCCGAGACCATCAACGCCGACATCGCCCAGTCGAAAGCCGCGCTGCGGGAGGCCGAGGCCAACGCCGCCGACGCAGTGGCCAACGCGGCGCGCGCGCGCACCCTGCAAAACTCCGGCGCCCTGAGCGCGCAGCAAATCAGCCAGTACAACACCACCGAGCAAACCGCCAACGCCCGCATCGCCTCGGCCAAGGCGGCGTTGGCGAACCAGCAGCTGCGCCTTAAATACACCAGGGTGGTGGCGCCGGACAGCGGCATCATCTCCGCCAGGACCGCCAATGCCACCGTCGGCTCCGTGTCGGCGCCGGGCACGGAGCTGTTCCGCATGATCCGCCAGGGCCGCCTGGAATGGCGCGCCGAGGTGGTGGCCAACGACCTGCGCAGCCTCAAGCCGGGCACACCGGCCATCGTCAAGGCGGCCAACGGCAGCGAAGTGACCGGCAAGGTGCGCATGATCGCGCCGACCGTCGACCTGCAAACCCGCTCCGCGCTGGTGTATGTCGACCTGCCGCTGAACGCCGGCGCCGGCGAGGCGCCGTTCAAGGCCGGCATGTTCGCCAGCGGCCAGTTCGAGCTGGGTAAATCGGATGCGCTGACCGTGCCGCAGCAGTCGATCGTGGTGCGCGACGGCTTCAGCTTCGTGTTCCGCCTGAACACCGACAGCAAGGTCAGTCAGATCAAGGTGCAGCCGGGCCGCCGCCTGGGCGATCGCATCGAGGTCAAGGGCGGCCTGACGGCCGACATGCAGGTGGTGCTACGCGGCGCCGGCTTCCTCAACGACGGCGACCTGGTACACGTCGTCGCCGAGGGCGTGCCCGCGCGCGCGGCCGGTCCGGCGGCAGTCGCGCCAACGGCCAAATAAGGACACGCCATGAATTTTTCCTCCTTATCGATCAAGAACCCGATCCCGGCGATCATGCTGTTCGTCCTGCTTACCCTGGCGGGGCTGATGGCCTACAAGGCCAATCCGGTGCAGGACTTCCCCGACATCGAACTTCCGATCGTCACCGTCACCGCCACCCTGGACGGCAGCGCCCCGGCGCAGCTGGAAACCGAGGTGGCGCGCAAGATCGAGGACGCCGTCGCCACTTTGCAGGGCGTGAAGAACATCCACACCACGGTGCTGGACGGCGTCTCGACCACCACCATCGAATTCGTGCTGGAGAAGCAGATCTCCGACGCCGTCAACGACGTGCGCGACGCCGTGGCCCGCATCAAAGCCGACATGCCGGCCGAGCTGCGCGACCCGACCGTGACCAAGGCCTCCACCGCCGGCCGCGTGGTGCTGACCTTCACCGCCGCCGCCGCGCAGGTGCCCGGCGAGAAAATGGACCAGCAGGAGCTGAGCTGGTTCGTCGACAACGTCGTCGCCAAGCGCCTTCTGGCGGTGCCCGGCATCGGTTCGGTCAAGCGCGTGGGCGGCGTGTACCGCGAAATCCGCGTGGAACTGGACGAGGCCCGCATGGCGGCGCTGCGCGTGTCGGCGCTGGACGTGTCGCGCCAGTTGCGGCTGGTGCAGAAGGAAGCGCCGGGCGGACGCGGTGACGTCAGCGGCGCCGAGCAATCGGTGCGCACCATCGGCACCGTCAAGAGCGCGGCCGAACTGGCGGCCATCGATCTGCCATTGACGGACGGTCGCCGCGTGCGGCTCGACCAGGTGGCCACCATCACCGACACCGTCTCCGAACCGCGCGCCATCGCGCTGCAGGACGGCAAGCAGGTGATCGGCTTCGAAATCTTCCGCAACAAGGGCGCCAGCGAACTGGCCGTGGCCAAGGGCGCGCGCGAGGCGGTCAAGGAGCTGGAGGCGAACAACCCGAAAGTGGTGCTGAAACAGGTCATCGACAACGCCCATCCGGTCGAGGAGAACTTCGACGGCTCGATGGAGCTGCTGTACGAAGGCGCGCTGTTGGCGGTGCTGGTGGTGTGGTGGTTCCTGCGCGACTGGCGCGCCACCCTGGTGGCCGCCGCCGCGCTGCCGCTGTCGGTGATGCCGGCCTTCCTCGGCATCTACCTGTTCGGCTACACCCTCAACACCGTGACCCTGCTGTCGCTGGCGCTGGTGGTCGGCGTGCTGGTCGACGACGCCATCGTCGAAATCGAAAACATCGCGCGCCACCTGCGCATGGGTAAAAGCCCGATGGAGGCGGCGATGGAAGCGGCCGACGAAATCGGCATGGCGGTCATAGCGACCACCTTCGCGCTGGTGGCGGTGTTCCTGCCGACCGCCTTCATGAGCGGCGTCGCCGGCCTGTTCTTCAAGCAGTTCGGCTGGACGGCGGTGATCGCGGTGCTGGCGTCGCTGGTGGTGGCGCGTCTGCTGACGCCGATGATGGCGGCCTACCTGCTCAAGCCCATCGCGCACGCGGAGGAAAAGGATAGCTGGATGATGGTCCGCTACCTGCGCGTGATGCGCTGGTGCCTGAAGCATCGCGGCATCACGGCGCTGGCCGCCGCCGCGTTCTTCGTCGGCTCGATCTCGCTGGTGGGCATGCTGCCGACCGGCTTCGTGCCGGCCGCCGACCGCGCGCAAACCCAGATCAACCTGGAGCTGCCGCCCGGTTCCACCCTGGCCGAAACGTCCGTCATCGCCGAACGGGCGCGCCTGGCCGCGATGGAAGTACCCGGCGTCAAAGCGGTGTTCAGCTCCATCGGCGGCGGTTCCAGCGGCGACGCCTTCGCGCCCGGCGCGGCGGCCGAGGCGCGCAGCGCCGTGCTGACTCTCACCACGGTGCACCGCACCGACCGCAAGGAATCGATGGCCGATATCGACGACCAGATTCGCAGCCGTCTCGACGCCATCCCTGGCGCCCGCTTCAAGGTCGGCCCGCCGGACAACGGCGTCAAGCTGCAGCTGGTGCTGCGCAGCGACGACCCGGTCGTGCTGCAAGCCACGGCGCAGAAGGTCGAACGCGAAATGCGCACGCTGCAAGGCGTGGGCAACGTGCGATCGAGCGCCTCGCTGGTGCGCCCGGAAATCATCGTCACGCCGGACTTCGCCAAGGCGGCCGATCTGGGCGTGACCGCCAACGCCATCGGCCAGACCGTGCGCGTGGCCACCGCCGGCGACTACGACACCGACCTGACCAAAATGAATCTGCCGGAGCGCCAGGTGCCGATCCGCGTCAAGCTGCCGGACTCCGTGCGCGCCGACCTCGATGCCATCGGGCGCCTGACAGTGCCGGGCAAAAACGGGCCGGTGCTGCTGGCCACCGTCGCCACCATCACGATGGAAAGCGGCCCGGCGCAGATCAATCGCCTCAACCGCAGCCGCAACGTCACGTTCGAAGTGGAACTGGGCCGGCGCGCGCTGGGCGAAGTGGACGCGGAGGCGCGCGCGCTGCCAACGCTGAAAAACCTGCCGCCGTCGGTCAAGATCGCGGAACTGGGCGACACCCAGGAGATGGCGGCGCTGTTCGCCAGCTTCGGCCTGGCGATGCTGATCGGCGTGTTGTGCATCTACTGCGTGCTGGTGCTGCTGTTCAAGGACTTCATGCAGCCGGTGACGATTCTGGCGGCGCTGCCGCTGTCGATCGGCGGCGCCTTCGTCGCGCTGCTGATCACCAACAGCGCCTTGTCGATGCCGTCGATGATCGGCCTGATCATGCTGATGGGGATCGTTACGAAAAACTCAATCTTGTTGGTCGACTATGCTATTCTGGCGCGCCAGGAAGGCATGAACCGCTTCGACGCGTTGGTCGACGCCTGCCACAAGCGCAGCCGCCCGATTCTGATGACCACCATCGCCATGGGCGCCGGCATGATGCCGCTGGCGCTGGGCTGGGGCGCCGACCCGAGCTTCCGTTCGCCGATGGCGATCACGGTGATCGGCGGCCTGATTACATCGACGCTGTTGAGCCTGCTGGTGGTGCCAGCCGTGTTCACCTACATCGACGATCTGGAACATCTGCTTGGGCGCCTGATGGGCAAACTGCGCCGCCATCCGGCGCCGGCCGGCGAAAAAGACCCGCCGCTGCGCAAAGTCGCCGGCGGACATTAATCAAGCATCCAACATGGAGACAAACATGGAATACGAAATCAGGGAACTGCCGGCGGTCCGCGTGGCGTATCTGCGCTACAAGGGTCCGTACGGCGCGGGCATCGGCGAGTTCTGGAAAGAGGTGTTCACGCCGTGGCAGAAAGCCTTCGGCTTGCACAACCGCGTGACGTACGGCGTGGCGCAGGACGACCCCGGCACGACGCCACCGAACGAATGCCGCTACGACGCCTGCGTCGGCGTGGCGGCCGATTATCCGATCGCCGAACCGGCCAAGGAAGCGACGCTGCCGGCCGGCCGCTACGCGGTGGCCAAATTCAAAGGCACGGCCGACCAGATGCCGGGGGCGTGGGGGGAATTCTTCGGGCAGATCCAGTCCGAGGGCATGTTCGCCCCCGGCCCTTGCATGGAACGCTACCCGGCCGATTACGCGATGGACCCGGAGACGGGCGTGTTCACCGCTGAACTCTGCATTCCAGTCAAATAGAGGCCACGAGGACAGCCACACCACGGAGACACGCCCACCACGGAGACACGTAGGGCGGATTAGCGCAGCGTAATCCGCCATGTATGCTTCGTCAGCGGCTCATAAATGGCGGATTACGGCGTTCCGCCTAATCCGCCCTACGTGTCTCCACGGCATGCATACCTCCGCGCTCACTTCTGCGCGGGACAACTCATATCCCCTTCCTGGCAATCCTGCAGCGCCTTGATCTCCTTCAGCCGGCTCTCGGTTTTCGCGGCGAGACAGCCGCTGCGCACCATCGGATAGGCGCTGCCGCCTTCCACGCCCGAACTCTCGAACGCGCAAGACAAGTCCCTGAACTTGACCCACGCAAGCTGCGCCTGCGTCAGCTTCTTCTTTTGCTCGGCGTTCAGGCGCGTGCGATACTCGTTATAAGCAAGGTTCAACTTCTTGTCGGCTGCCGAATAAGCCTGCCCGGCGCACTGCGTCATCTCGGACTGGGTCGCGGGGGCGCTGCAATCCGCCCATGCGCTCGCCGACAACAACGACAGCGCCAAACCCGGCAAAACCAATTTATCTATCATCATAAAAATCCCCTCGAATAAAACTACGGTTGCGCCACCCAGCCACCGCCCATGGCGCGATACAGATCGACCGACGCCACCAGTATCCGCGTGCGCAACTGCAGCCGTCCGACATCGGCGCTGTACAAGGTGCGCTGCGCATCCAGCTCCTCCAGATACGAGGCATAGCCGTTGCGATACCGATTGTGCGCGATGCGCAGCGTCTCGGCCGCCGTGGCGCGGCGCGCGTCGTTCTGGACCGCCTGCTCCTTCAATTGATGGAGCGCCCCGAGACTGTTATCGGTTTCCGCGAACGCCGTGCGCACCGCGTTTTCGTACGCAAAAGTGAGCTGGTCGCGCTGCGCCGCCACCGAGTCGGTCTGCGACTGCACGCGGTCGCCCTCGAACACCGGCGCGGCGATGGCGCCGGTCAGCCGCCACAACGCCGTCGGCGAATTCAGGAAATCGTGCATCTTCAGGCTTTGGATGCCGCCCACGGCCGTCAGCTTGAACGACGGCAGCAACTGGTCCCGCGTGGCCCGTAGATTGGCGTTGACGGCGACCAGGTTGTATTCCGCCCGCGCGATATCGGGGCGCCGGCGCAGCAGCTCCGACGGCAGCCCCTCGGGCACCGGCGGCGGCTCCAGTTGTGCCAACTCCGCACCGCGCGCAATCGGCCCGGGATTGCCGCCCGTGAGTATGGCCAGCGCGTTCTCCTGCTCGAAGATCGACCGCTTCAACTGCGGCACCTGCTCGGCGGTGGTCTGGTACTCGGCCTGCGCCTGCAGCCACTCCAGCCGCGAGCTGTAGCCGACGTCGAACTGGCGTTTGGCGAGGTCGCGCGACTCGCCACGCAGCTTGAGGGTTTGCTCGGTCAGCGCCAGTTGGGCATCGAGCCCGCGCAGGTTCAGATAGCCCGTTGCGACGGTGGCGGCGATCGACAGGGCCACCGCATCGGCGTTGGCCTGCTCCGATTGATAGGTGGCGGTGGCGGCATCGGTCGCGGCGGCCAGCCGGCCCCACACGTCCACTTCGTAGCTGGCCTGGATCTCCGCCTGATAGACATTGGTGACGTACGGCTGGCCGTTGGACGCCAACTGGCGCGTGCGGGTCGGCGCGGTATCGACGACAACGTTCGGCTTCTGCCCCGCCGCCGCGACACCCACCAGCGCGCGGTACTGCGCCACCCTTGCGCGCGCGATGCGCAAGTCGCCATTGTGTTCGAGCGCCTTGTTCACCAACGCGCTCAGAACCGGATCGCCGAAGGCCTGCCACCATTGCCGCTCGACCGGCGCGGCGCTTTGGCCTGCGCCGATGTCGGGCGCGGTGCGCCAGGCGCCGGGCGTTTCCAGCGTCGATGCCGGTGGCGGGCCAACCTTGGCCGCGCAACCGGCCAGCGCCAGCATGGCCGCGATGGATACGGCGCGCAGTGCTCCGCGCCGGCCTTGTAACAGTCGCCGGCAATTCATCGACCGGCTCCGGCGGTGGCGGGCTTGCCATCCGAGTCATCGAGAACGGCGGACGTGTCGATGCTGACGATCACCGACATCCCCGGCGCCAGCCGCGCGGCCTTGGCCTGTCCCGGGTCGATGCGTATGCGCACCGGTATGCGCTGCGCGATCTTGACGAAATTGCCGGTCGCGTTATCGGCCGGCAGCACGCTGAACTCCGAACCGGTGGCCGGCGAGATCCGTTCCACCTGCCCGGTCAGCACCGCGCCGTCCAGCGCATCGACCTTGAAGGTGGCGCTTTGCCCCACCTGCACGTTGTTCATCTGCGTCTCTTTCAGATTGGCGATCACCCATAGCTGGCGCGGCACCAATCCCATCAGGTTGGCACCGGTGTTGACATAGGCGCCCTTGCGCACGGTGACCTGCCCCAGTTGGCCATCCTCCGGCGCGATGATGCGCGTATTCTCAAGATCCACCCTGGCCGCCTTCAGCGCGGCCTCCGCGTTGGCCACCGCCGCCTCCAGCGATAGCTTGTTGACGGTCACCGACTGCACCTGCTGTTTGGCGATATCCAGATTGGCGCGCGCCTGCGCCACCGCGGCCACCGTCTGCGCCTGGGCCGCCTTCGACGCGTCCTGCTCGCGCAAGGACAGCGAACCATCGGCCGCCAGCGAATTGACGCGGCCTAGATCCGCCTGCGACTTGGCCGCCTGCGCTTGCGCGTTGGCCAAGGTGGCCTGGTTCAGCAGCACGCCCGCGGCCGCCGTTTTGCGCGCCTGGTCCCAGTTGGCCAGCGCCGCCTTTTGCGCCGCCAGTTGCGCCTGCGCCTGTTCGTAGCGCTGCTGATAGATACGGTCGTCGATTTGCACCAGCAAATCGCCCTGCTTCACTTGCTGGAAATCCTGCACCTTGACGTCGACGACATACCCCGACAACTGCGTGCCGATCAAGGTGACCTGCCCGCGCACCAGCGCGTTCTCGGTCGAGACGATGGCGCTGCTGAAAGGCGGCAAACGCCACGCGTACAGTACGATCAGTACACCGATCAGGGCGACCAGCGAAAACGCGATGGTCGAAACGATCTGCCCGCGACGGCTTGGCGCCGTGGGCGCGGGTGGCGGCGCGGCGGCGGCCGGGGCGGAAGGAGGAGTGGACGTATCGGGAATATTGGTAGCCATGTCGTTCAGCGTGATCCGGAATTGTTAAGAGAGACGTTGGCCATGCCGGTCTGCGCGTTCTGCGCGGGACTGGGCTGGCACACCACGCAGATCGACCAAAGGTAGCGCGCCAGCATCCATGCGAGCGTGAGCACCGCCAACAGCGTAATCATCAGGAAGACATCGTTGTAGGCGAGGATATTGGCCTCGCGCGTGGCGGCCGCGCCCAGCGACGCCACGCCCTGGGCGTTGCGCATCGATGGATCGGCCAGGGTCGCGCCGAGCGAAGCACCGCCGTTTTGAATCCGCGCGGCCACCTGTGGATCGAGCAGGGTCAGATGTTCGACCAGGATGCTGGAGTGGTACTTCTCGCGCACCACCTGGAAGGTGCCGACGATCGCCGAGCCGAGCAAACTTCCCAGGGTTTGCGTGATCGAGAACATCACGGAGAAGCTGACCAGATTGCTCGGCGCGGCGATCACGGCGCCAAAGCCGGATACGAACGTCGGCCCGATGAACAAGGCACCGCCGAATCCGAGCAGGAACTGGCTCACATACAGGTCGGCCGGACGGGTCAGATTGGTGGCGTTGGAATCCATATAGGCGCCGATCGCCATCACCACCAGCGACAGCATCAACTGCGCGGGAATGCGCGCCGGCGTGATCGTCAACGCGCTCGCCAGCAGGCCGGCCAGGGTGCCGATCATGACGACGATCCACAGCGTTTGCATCTGGTCGTTGTTCAAACCCAGCGCCTGCAGGAAGCCCACCGTGCCGCTGGCCTCCGACTGTACGATGCGGATCAACAGCACGGACAACGCCAGCCGCGCGATATTGGCGGTGCTGAGCCAGCGTGTGTTGATCAGGGGGCGGGCGCGGTTATGCTCGATCAGCAGCGCGGCGGCGATCAGCACGATGGCGCCGGCCAGGCATAGACCCAGCCAGCGCGACTCGAACCACCACACCGTGCGGCCCAGCGCCAGCACCGCCGACAGCAGCGCCACGCCGGGAGCGAACAGTGCGAAGGTGACGAAGTCCATTTTCTCGAAGGCCTTGATGCGGTCCCCCGGCGGCAGCTTGAGGAACAGTACGCCGGCCAACGACACCAGGGCCAGTCCCAGTTCGAAGAAGTACAGGCCGCGCCACTCGCCGAACTCCATCAGGTCCGACGAGAACAGGCGCGCCATCGGCAGCGCCAGTTGCGAGAAGCCGATGCCCAGCACCACCGCCTTGATGCGGTGCTGGGCGGGGAACGCTTGCAGCACGTAGTACAGGCCCAGGGTAGACAGCGCGGCGCCGCTCATGCCGTGGGCGGCGCGCACCGCGATGGCCGACGCCAGGCCGTGCACGAACAAGTGGGCGACGGTGGCGACCGCGTACAGCACAAGGAATAGTTCGGTGAAGAGCCGCAGGCCGTACTGCTGGCGGAATTTGACGAGCAGGAGGTTCATCGAGACGTTGGCCATCACGTAGGCGGCCGGCAGCCATTGGATCTCGGCCGAGTAGACGCCCAGCGAACCTTGGAGGTAAGGCAGGTTGACCAGCACCAGCGCATTGCCCAATCCACCGGTGATGGCGACGATGAAGCCGATGATGAAGAACGCCACCCGGCGCTCGGTCGTGTGGATAGGACTCGATGGCGATCCGGGTAATGTCGGTCGCTCGTGCGGAAGCCAGACTTGAGGGGCGTACACGTCCATCGATGCCAGTTCTTATGGGTCTTTTATGGGTAGAGGTTGCTGGGGACGAGCATATCACTATGCACGTGATTGTTGAAGTTCCAAAAGGAAGGGGACGCAGACTGACCACAGAGACACGTAGGGCGGATTAGGCGGAACGCCGTAATCCGCCAATGCATGCGCCGTCGGCGGCGCATAGATGGCGGATTACGCTGCGCTAATCCGCCCTACGTGGAACCGTGGTCTCGCAAAACTCCCCGGTCCCATCCTACTTTACAGCGCCACCGCTTCGACTTCGCGCTGGAAGTTGCGATGCGCGGCCAGCGCATGCTTGAACTCCGTCAGCGCCGGCACCACGCCGCCAGCCGCCACGCACCACAGCGATGGATCGGCCGAACCGTCTTCCATTTTCTCCGGCACGCCGGCCTTGCGCAGCAAGTCGGCGCCCGCCCCCACCGCCAGGATCGGCTTACAGTGACGGAACTGCTGGCGCACGAAATCGAGTGCGTCGGCGTCACCCATCAGCATCTTGACGCTGGCGTCGCCGTCGGCCACGACCACCGCGTCGTACAGCACCGGCGGACCGCCCTGGATGGTGATTTCCACATCCAGCGCGCTGCCATCGGCGGCGACCAGTTGCCCCAGCTGCGGCGCCACCAGGCGCGGCACCGCGCCGGCGGCCAGCAAATCGGCGTAGATCGCCTTGACACCGGCGGCATCGACGCCATGCGCCGCCAGGATGGCGACCTTGCGCGCCTGGACGCCCACGGCGCCAGGACGCGCCAGCAGCGACAGCGCCGGCGACGGTGCATAGTGGGGCTGCGGCGCGGTGGTCGCCAACGGCATCGGCGCCGGCACCTCCAGGCCCAGGCCCTGCGCCACGCCTTCGGCCAGCACCGGATCGACGTTGGCCAGCATCGACAGCAGGCGCACACGAATCGCAGGCGTCTGCACGCGGCCCAGCTCGAAGCTGAAGGCGTTGACAATGTGGCTTTGCTCCGACGGCGTCTGGCTGATCCAGAACAGGCGCGCCTGCGAATAGTGGTCGGCGAACAGCTCGGGCTTGCCGCGCACCTTGTCCTCCGGCGCCTGCTTCACGCTGCTGAAGGCGGTCTGGAAACCGGCCATCCCGGCCTGGAACGGATTACCGCCGGCCAGCGAGTTCGGTTCGTAAGCCACGCGTCCGCGCGCGATGGCCTGGCGATGCATGCCGTCGCGCTGGTTGTTGTGCACCTGCGCCACCGGCGTGTTGATCGGGATCTCGTGGAAGTTGGGGCCGCCCAGGCGGCTGATCTGCGTGTCCAGATACGAGTGGATACGTCCTTGCAGCAGCGGGTCGTTGGTGAAGTCGATGCCCGGCACCACGTGCGCGGTGCAGAAGGCCACCTGCTCGGTCTCGGCGAAGAAGTTGTCCGGATTGCGGTTCAAGGTCATCTTGCCGACGATTTGCACCGGCACCAGTTCTTCAGGCACGATCTTGGTCGAATCGAGCACGTCGAACGGGAATTGCTCCGCCTGTTCCTCGGTGAAGATCTGCAGGCCCAGTTCCCATTCGGGGTAGGCGCCCGCCTCGATCGCTTCCCACAGGTCGCGGCGATGGAAATCGGGATCGGCGCCGATGATCTTGGCCGCCTCGTCCCATACCAGCGAGTGCGTGCCCGGCACCGGATTCCAGTGGAATTTACAGAACACCGACACGCCGTCCGCGTTCACCAGGCGGAAGGTGTGCACGCCGAAGCCCTGCATGGTGCGGTAGCTGCGCGGGATGGCGCGGTCCGACATCTGCCACAGCAGCATGTGGGTCGATTCCGGCATCAAGGTTACGAAATCCCAGAAAGTGTCGTGCGCGCTGGAGGCCTGCGGCATCGCGAAATGCGGCTCCGGCTTGACGGCGTGGACCAGGTCCGGGAACTTCATCGCGTCCTGGATGAAGAAGACCGGCATGTTATTGCCGACCAAATCCCAGTTGCCTTCGTCGGTGTAGAACTTGACGGCGAAGCCGCGCACATCGCGCACGGTGTCGGCCGAACCGCGTTCGCCGGCGACGGTGGAGAAGCGCACGAACACCGGCGTGCGTTTGCCTGCGGCGGCGAACGGCGCGGCGCGGGTGACGGCGCTCAAATCGTCATAGCTTTCGAAGTAACCGTGGGCGGCGGAGCCGCGCGCGTGCACCACGCGCTCCGGAATGCGCTCATGGTCGAAATGGGTGATCTTTTCGCGCAGGATGAAGTCTTCCATCGCGGTCGGGCCGCGCAGCCCGATCTTGAGCGAATTCTGATTGTCGGCGACCGGCACGCCCTGGTTGGTGGTCAGGCGCTGGTCGGCCGAGTCGACGCGCACGCGGTCGAGCGACTCGATGGTGTTGTTGACGCCGTGGGGCGGCACGCCGGCGCCGATCTTCGGCGACACGCTGGTTTCGCCGGTGGTGCTGGCGGTGGCGATCGGATGCGGCGGGGCGACCGTCTGGCCGGGTTGCGGCGCGCGCGAGGCGTCGCCATGCTCGCCGGGCTTATTGGCGTTGAAGGGCATGCCTTGTGCCACCGCCTGGGTGCCACTCACCTTGGCCAGCAAGGCGGCTTCCTGTGGCACGCCGCCCAAACTGGCCGGGGGCGTCGCCGATGATGGTCCGGAAACGGTGCTCAATACGGAACCAGCCCCGATAACGGGGGCTGGTGTCTTTTTACTAGTTGCCATTGGGTGTCCCTTGGTGAACGGCGCCCGCACGGGCCGCCGGACGCACCAGCAGCGATACCGGTCGGGCAGCCTGGATTACTTGCGCGAGTTAAGCAGCTTGGAAATGCCATAGCCTGCGGCGGCGGCGATCAGCACCGAAATCGCAGGGCTGGAGCGCACGTGGCTGCGGCCGGATTCGGCCAGCTTCTTGTAGCTTTCGGTGACTTGCTTGCTGCGGACAGCCAGACGCTCGGAGACGCTGTCCACGGTGCCGGAGACGCTTTCGACGCCGTCGGCGACCTTGTCGACACCGTTGTGGGCGCGAGTGGCCAGACGGTCGGCGGTCGGTGGAACCTTGTCGGCGACGCGGTCGATGGCGGCGTGCGCATCGGCGCGCAGGTCCTTGCCAATTTGGGTCACGCCGTCGCGGGTGCTGTTACCAGTGGTACCGTTGATTTTAGTATCGATGCTGTTTTCCATGATGGTTCCTCTCGGTTGTTGGTCGTTTGTTTCAACACTGCAGGAACCAAGATAGGCTTGTTGGTCAAACGCTACCGTGCGCAATCTAACAAAAGGGCGACCACGGGCGAAGTTGTTTCATTAAGTGAGTTGCCACACGGACGCGGCCGCCGGTAAGGAGGATGCTGGGATAAAATACCGTTAAGCCGATCCGAGGAGAGCGCCATGTTTCCCATCTCATCCACAACGCTGAGCGGGCCGAACCCGGCAAACTTTCCGCTGGTGTCGCCAACGGCGGCGGTCGACTCTGTCAACTCCTCGACGATCGCCCCGGTCGGCTCCGCCATTGATGCTCCCGCGCAAGCTTCGGTCCAGGTGGACTTGTCGCCCGTAGCCAACTTTTTGCTGACGGTGTCGCAATCCCGCGAGCAGATCGCCCAATTGCAAACGGCGGTCGCCAACGGCGCCGATCCGCGGGAGGCCGCCGCCCGGGCGGCCACATTAAATGACGCCACGCAAAATGTAGTGAATGCGTTCAACTTATTGCCCAGCGTCGAGTTCAACCAGGCCCAACCGCAAGGACCTTCGCTGCTCAACAACCTGGTGGAAAGCTTGAACCGGCAGACCTTCGGCGCGAATGCGGCCCAGCAGCTGAACCAGGCGAACCAGGCGAACCAGCCGAATCAACCACAGAGCGCCGCCCAAAGCCTGGCCCAGAGCCTCTCCCGGATCGGTGTCACTTTGCAGCCACCGCTGTTGTCGGACGCCGCCGCCGGCCTCTCGCTCGACAATGAGATTTTGCGCGCCTCCTTCAACACCGACAACCAGTCGACCACCAACACGCTGCAAAACACGCTCGACACGTTTAGCGAGCTGGCGACGCGCTTTGCCGAGCAGCTGAGCGCGGCCGGCAGCGGCGCCCTGCCCGCGCTGGCCGGCGCGCAGCAGGATGCGTTGACGCCGGAAGATCTGGTGGCCAACGCGCGGCTGGACCTGGCGCGCGCCGAACTCGATCTGCTCAGGCAGATTCCGTTGCCGGACACCGCCGCCGACAGGCTGGCGGCGCAACGGGCGGAGCTGGAGCAACCGCTCACGCCACGGACGACGGCGCCGGATTCACCCATCGTCAATCCGCTGCAGGCATCCACCGCCGAAGTGATCGCCGCGCAGAACGCCGAGGCGCGGGAAGCCAACATCCAGGAAGCCAACGCGCGGGAAGCCGACATCAACGCGCTGCCATCCCAGCAGACCCAGACCGCGCAATCGCTGCAAGCGGCCGACCAGGCGGAGCAAAGCCAGGCTGCCGACGCGGCGGAAGAGAACCAGCCTACGGCCAATGCCAATACGGAGCGCAGCGCGGCCCAGGCGGCGTCCGACGCCGCGCAGGCCACGGCTGCCGCACAGGCGGCGCGGCAGCAGGCCGCATCCGGATTGAGCGCGGCCACCGCCGCCAGCGCGCAAGCGGCGACGCAGGCAAACGTCGCGCAGAACGCGGCCGCCGCCGCGGCAGCCGCCAATTCCGCCAATGCGACCGCGGAGCAGCAGGCCGTCGCGGCGCAAAACGCGGCCACCAACCTGGCGGCGGCCAACGCTGCCGCCGCGTCGGCGCTGGCGCAGGCACAGGCTGCGCAAAGCGCGGCCGACGCACTGGCGGCGCAGAGCGCCGAAGCCAGCGCCGCCGCCGCGCAGGCACGCGCCGCACTGGCAGCGACGACGACGCCGGAGGCGGCCAACGCCGCCGGCGCCATCGCCGCCCAACAGGCAGCCGCCGCGCAGACCACCGCCAGCAACCTGGCCGCCGCCAACGCGGCGGCGGCGGACGCCGCGCAGCAGGCGCGCGCCGCCCAAGTCGCCGCCGTGCAGGCGTCCACCGTACAAACCAATCCGCTGCAGGGCAATCCCGCGCTGGCGGCGGCCATCGCCGCTTACAACATCACCGACCCGGCGCTCCTTGGCGCCAATGCGCGTGCCACCCAGACGGCCGTCGGCGCCACGCCGCGCGTGTCGGCCGTCACCGGGCCGGCCAGAACGCGCGGCATCGGACCCGGCCAGTAAAGCGCGGGCATGCGGAAATCGGCACAAGGATGGCGCCTCGAAGACGCGCCATCCCGCCACCGCCATGCACGGCCACTGCCATCCCACCGAATTAAATTTCGACCGCCCCGCCTTTGAAGGCCGATCGCGCCAAATAATTCCCGATCCCGCGCCAAAGTCACACGATAATACGATTCGTTTTTAGCGATAATCACGGATTGCATTTCATAACAACGACATCGGGAGTTCGCATGACTTTAAAGCACAGCGTGAAGCACATCACCGCCGCCACGGCGCTACTGGCCGCCACCGGCGCCTACGCCCAGGACACCGTGGTCAAGATCGGCCATAGCGGCCCGCTCTCCGGCGCGCAGGCCTTTTCGGGCAAGGACAACGAGAACGGCGCGCGCCTGGCGGTGGAGGAGCTCAACGCCAAGCCGATCACCGTGGCCGGCAAAAAGCTCAAGTTCGAACTGCTGTCGGAGGACGACCAGGGCGACCCCAAAGCCGGCGTCGCCGCCGCGCAAAAGCTGATCGACAACGGCGTCAAATACGTCGTCGGCCCATACAACTCCGGCGTGGCGATACCCGCCTCGCGCGCCTACAACGATGCCGGTGTGCTGGTCGCCACCATCGCCACCAATCCGAAGATCACGATGCAAGGCTACAAGGGCCTGTTCCGGGTCAACGCCAGCGACTCCCAGCTCGGTTCCAAGATGGCGCTGTACGCGGCCAATGAACTCAAGTTCAAAAACGTCGCCGTGATCGACGACCGCACCGCCTTCGGCCAAGGCGTGGCCGAGGAATTCAAGAAGCAGGCGAAAGCCTCCGGCATGACCGTGGCCGGCCACGAGTTCACCACCGACAAGGCGTTCGACTTCAACGCCATCCTGACCAAGCTGAAAAACAAGAAGGTCGAGGCGATCTTCTTCGGCGGCTACGCGCCGCAGGCGGCGCCGATGGTGCGCCAGATGAAGCAGCTGGGCATCACCGCCAAACTGCTGGGCGGCGACACCATCTGCACCGGCGAGATGGGCAAGCTCGGTGGCGACGCGGTGGCCGACAACGTCCTGTGCTCGCAGGGTGGCGCGATCCTGGACAAGGCCTCCAGCGGCCCGGCGTTCAAAGCCAAGTACAAAGCGCGCTACAAGCAGGACGCCGACGTCTACGCGGCGTCGTACTACGATGCCACCATGATGTACGCGCAAGCGATGCAGAAAGCGAATTCGGTCGATCCGCAGAAGGTGGCGGCGGTCATCGGCTCCGGTTCATACAAAGGCATCGCCGGCACCTACGCGTTTGACGAGCGTGGCGACATGAAGCAGTCGCCGGTGACGATCTTCACCTTCAAAGGCGGCCAGCCGGTGCCCTTGACCAGCTATTGACCCGTCATTATTTCGCGGTCGACCCGGTGGCCGATCGCGCACGGTTCAACGCGATCAGGCTGTCGAAGGCCTGCCGGGCGCCTGCGCAGGCCTCGGCGACTTCCCGCGCATCCACGACGTGTTCGCGCAGCGCCGCGATGAATTGCTGCCAGCGCGGCCCCGGTGAACCCGAGCCGCGCAGATAGTCAAGCGGATGGGGCGCCAGCCGCTCCGCCAGCCTTTTGTACAGCACCGCCCCGCCCAGCTGCGACCCTTCGATCACATAACACACACCCCAGCGCCACGCCGCCCCGCATCGCGCGGGCCATGCCACGGCTGTCCCGCCGTGCGACGACGGTGGCATTCCAGCGAATGCCGGATGCGCCAGATCCAGCCTGATCGCATGTAGATAAGGAGGCAGCCCCGGACCGTCATCGAATTGCGCCATCCAGTCCTGGATCGGCGCCAGCCACTGCTCCAGCAGCCGCAAATGATCGTGATACGCGCGCAGCCCCGCCGTCCCCGCCGCCAAAGGCGTGTTGGTGTCGAGCTCGGCGTGCCGCTGCGCGGTGGCCTGCCGCAAGGCGGCCAGCACGTCTTGTTCCACGATGGAAATTTCTTCCAAGATATTTCCCAATTTCTTAGCGATGACAAGATTTTACACAGCGAAATGCTAGCGCGCGCACAGTAGAAGGCGGCGACTTCGTGAAAAATAGAGCTCAGGTAAAATTTATGTACTACCAGCATACTGCCTATGAACCAAAACCAATCCCGAAACTGCTCCGTCCTGCTGATCGACGACGAGGCCATGGCCGAAGACTTGATCGGCTATCACATGGCGCGCCAACAAGGCATCACGTTGCGCTATGACAACCGCGCAGAGCTGGCCGTCCAGCTGTGCAAGGAGGTCGAAGCGACCGTCTTGCTGGTCGACCTGCGCATGCCCGGCGCCGACGGCTTCGACGTGATCCGCATGCTGCGCGCCGATCCATATACAGAGCATCTGCCGGTGATACTGCTGTCGTCCGAGGACGATGCCGACATCAAGGCGCAGGCGTTCGCGCTCGGCGCCAACGACTATCTGGTCAAGTGGCCGGAGGCGCGCGAGCTGGAAGCGCGCATTCGCTACCACTGCGCCGCCTACCAGGCGCGCCAGCAGCGCGACGCCGCCTTCCTCGAACTGCGCCAGCGCGAGGAGGAACTGCGGGTCAGCCAGGCCGCCCTGCACCAGGCGCAGAAAATGGAAGCGATCGGCCAACTGACCGGCGGCGTCGCCCACGATTTCAACAACGTCCTGCAAATCATCAGCGGCAACCTGCATCTGCTGCAAATGGTCGGCGACGTCAATCCGCAAGGCATGGCGCGCATCGAGAACGCGCTCAACGGCGTCGAGCGCGGCGCGCGGCTGGCCGCGCACCTGCTCGCGTTCGCGCGCCGCCAGCCGCTGCAAAGCGCGGTGGTCGACCTGACGCCGGTGCTGGCCGATATGGACGACATGCTGCGCCGCGTGCTCGGTCCGCGCGCGGTGGTCATCGCCGATATCGCCACGCGCCTGTGGAATACCGACGTCGATGTCAGCCAGCTCAATAACGTGATCCTGAACCTGGCCATCAACGCGCGCGACGCCATGGGCGGCGACGGCACCTTGACCATCCGCGCCCGCAACCTGCCATCCGGCTCGGAGCAGCTGTCCAAGATCGGCGACGGCCAGGGCGACTACGTGTTGATCGAGATCGCCGACACCGGCTCCGGCATGTCGCAGGAGGTGATGCAACGCGCATTCGAACCATTCTTCACCACCAAGCCGACCGGCCAGGGCACGGGACTGGGCTTGAGCATGGCCTACGGTTTCGTCAAGCAATCGGGGGGCGAGATCGCCCTGCAAAGCACCTTGGGCGCCGGCACCTGCGTGCAGATCTACCTGCGCCGCAGCGACGCGCAGGCGGAGCCCGAACACAGCGCGGCACTGCCGGCGTTGACCGGCGGCGTGGAAACGATATTGGTGGTGGAGGACGAGGAAGCGGTGCGCGCAGCGACCGTCGACATGCTGTCGACGCTGGGCTACAAGGTATTGAGCAGCGCCAACGCCGAACAGGCCACGCACCTGATCGACGGCGGCCTCCATATCGACCTGCTGTTCACGGACGTGATGATGCCGGGCCGCGTGAGCAGCCTGGAATTGAGCGAACTGGTACGCGAAAAGCTGCCACTGGCGCAGATCCTGTTCACTTCGGGCTACGCGGAAGGGGTGTTGTCGCACGACGGCAAGCTGCCGCCGGGGGTCAATCTGCTGCAAAAGCCCTATACCGTCGAAACCCTCAGCTCGCGCATCCGCCACCTGCTGCGCAAGCGCGGCACCATCACTGCGGCTTGACGTAGCGGTGCGACCCCGGCGGCGGCTCGTTGAGCACCGCCCAGAATATCCCCAGGTCGGCGATCGCCCGCACGAACTCCTGGAAATCGACCGGCTTGACCACATAGGCGTTCACGCCCAGCTCATAGCTGCGGATCAGGTCCTGCTCCTCGCGGGAGGACGTCAACATCACCACGGGGATGCTTTTCAGCGTGGCGCTGCCACGGATCTCGGCCAGCACTTCCAGGCCGTCGACCTTGGGCAGTTTCAGGTCCAGCAGCACCACGGCGGGGTTGCCCTGCTCCCGGTTGGCGAAGCCGCCGCGCGCATGCAGATAATCGAGCGCGTCGGCGCCATCGCGCACGACGATCACTTCATTGGCCAATTGGCTGCGTTCCAGCGCAATCAGCGTCAGCTCCAGATCGTGAGGGTTGTCTTCAACCAGCAGGATAGGCTTTAACATAGGCGTGCCTCAAACTTTATCGGTATTTGTATTGGTGTTGGTCGGTATGGCGAAGGAGAACGTCGCTCCCTCGCCCGGCGCCGACCACGCCCAAACGCGGCCCCCGTGACGCTCGATGATACGCCGCACATTCGCCAGGCCGATGCCGGTGCCCTGGAAGTCCTCCATGCGGTGCAGCCGCTGGAAAACGCCAAACAGCTTGTGGGCGTAATCCATGTTGAAGCCGACGCCATTGTCGGCGACATGGAACACGGTTTCCTCGGGCAGCTGCTCGCTGGTGATGCGGATGACGGCAGGATCGCTCTGCGCGGTGAACTTGACGGCGTTGGAGAGCAGATTGTACAACGCCAGTTGCAGGAAGGACGGATCGGCCACGATCTCCGGCAACGGCGACACCCGCCAATCGATGCGGCGCGCCGGTATATCCGGGGCCAGCTTGTCGATGCAACCGCGTACCAGGTCGTCCATGCGCACCCGCACGGGCCGCAAGGCGGCGCGGCCCATCTGCGAAAAACTGAGCAGATCGTCCACCAGCTTGCCGGCCAGCCGCGCCGATTCCTTGATGTTGACCAGGAAGCGCTGGCGCCGTTCCGGATTGTCGCTGCCGGCGGTCTCCATCAGCAGGTCGGAAAAGCCGACGATGTGGCGCAGCGGCGCGCGCAGGTCGTGCGACACCGAATACGAGAACGCCTCCAGCTCCTTGTTGGCGCGGCCCAGTTCCTCGGCCAGATCGGCCATCTGCTCGGCGCGCTCGAGCGCAATCCCCAACAGCGCGGTGCGGAATTCCAGCGCCAGCTCCAGTTCCCCCTCGTGCCACGGCGCGGAGGTGCCGTGAATCGCCTCGCGCCAGCTGGTGAAGCTGGTGCGCGGCGACAGCATGCCGGGGGACTTTTCCATCTTTTCCGGGCGCCCCGCCCAGTCGATGGTGTGCACCACCTCGGGCCGGAACCACAGCAGATAGTGCTGATGGATGCGCGAGATCTGCATCGCCATCAAACCGCTGGCGGAGGCGGTGTAGGCCGAAGCCTCGGGGTAGACGGTGCCCAGGCGGTCGCTGTGGAACAGGTCCTCGTGCACGTTGGCGCTGAGCCAGTCCACCAGGCCGCGTATCTGCTCGTCGTTCGGCGTGTCGCCATAGCTGATCAAGCGGTCGTCGACCACGATGGCGACGCCGCCGGCGCGCGCGAAGCGCAGCAGCTCTGGCAGCACGCTGCGCAGGTTCTCGATGAAGTCCGCGCCCTGCGTCAGCCCGCCCAGCAGACTGACCATCACGCGCCGCACCTCCAGCCGGAACTGCAGCTGGTCGGCGTCGGCGCGGTTACGGATGCGCAGCGCCAGGATTTGCCCCAGCTGCTCGCATACGCTGCGCTGATGGAAACTGAGGTGGCGCGACTGCGCGTGGTGGCAGGAGATCAGGCCCCACAGCTTGTCCTTGACGATCAGCGACACCGACATCGACGCCATCGTTCCCATGTTGCGCATGTATTGCAGGTGGATCGGCGAGACGCTGCGCAGCGACGCGAACGACAGGTCGTTGGGTTTTCCGGTCAGCGGATTTTCGGCGGGTACCAGCCGGGAGGGCTGGTAGTCGGCATCCTGGATCAGGCGGATGCGGTTGGACAGGTACAGCTCGCGCGCCTGGCGCGGAATGTCGCTGGCGGGGAAGCGCTGGCCCAGATAACCGTCGTACCCTTCGTCGAGGCATTCGGCCAGCACATTGCCGTGGCCCTCCTCGTCGAAGCTGTAGACCAGCACCCGGCCGAAACCGGTCAGCGCGCGGATTTCACTGGCGGCCAGCTGGCACAATTCGACGATGGTGTCGGCGTCGCTGATCTTGTTGAGGAAATCGCCGACCAGTGGATACAGCTGCTGCATACCGGCTTCGATGGTGCCGCGCGCGCGCTCGAATTCGAGCACCAGCAAATGGTCGTAGGCGTGGGCCAGCACGTCGAACGGCTCCCCCTCCAGGCCGACCGTGGCGATATAGGCCGGACGCTCGCGCAACTGGCCGCCGCCCAGGTTGCGTTCGAGCGCCTGCGCGCTGCGGGCGCCGATGACGTCCGCGAGCGGGCGGCCGAGCGCCTTCTCGGGAGGAATGCCGGTGAAATCGGCGAGATTGTCGCTGGCCTGAAGCACCGCGAGCTGTGGCGAGAGCGCCAGCAAGAAGCCGTGCGGCTGGATGCTGCCGGGCGTGCGTATCGGCTCGCTGTCGCATGTCGCTAATTCGGTGTCGGTGCTGGCCTGTGGCATGATGGCTGCGGGCGAACCCGGTGTTAACAAAGCCGCATCATATCAATTTTTGGCCGGCCCCGACGCACGATGCGCCGCCAATAACGGGTCAACGCCAGGGGCGACGTGGAAGTACGGCTAGCCCAGTCGCAGCTCCCAGTAACCCATGTCGATCCAGCGGTCGAACTTGCGGCCCACCTGCTTGAAATGTGCCACTTTCTCGAAGCCCAGGCGCTCGTGCAGGGCCACGCTGGCCGGATTGGGCTGCGCGATGCCGCCGATGGCCATATGGATTTTGCGCGCACGCAGGTCCTCCAGCAGGGTTTTGTACAGCGCCGAGCCGATGCCCTTCCCGCCCTGCCCCGGCGCGACGTACACGCTGGTCTCCGCCGAATAGCGGTAGGCGCTGCGCACGCGCCACTTGGTCGCGTAGGCATAGCCCACCACAACGCCCCCGGACTCGTACACCAGCCAGGGCAAGGCCGCCATCACGTCGCGGATGCGGCCGGCCATTTCGTCCGGCGTGACGGGGCGTTCTTCAAAACTGATCACCGTGGTGGCGACATAATGGTTGTAGATGTCGACGATGGCGGAAGCATCTTCCGGGGTGGCGGGTCTGATCATCGTAAGTCAATGCGTGTGATAAAAATCGTCGAAAAGGGGAATGATCGCGAGCGACAGCACCGCCAGCGCCAAAGGGACGGTGGCGATAAAACCCAACAGCTTGAAGCCGAACGCGCCAAGCAGGCCACCAAGCAGAAATGCGCCCAGCAAGGAACAGAGCAAGGATAATCGATTGCGGTCCGCCACGACCTTGTCCGGCGCCGCGCCATCCCCGCCGACCTGCCCCCGGTTCCAGTAAAACAGCTTGCCCAGCTCGATGCCGATATCGGTCACCAGCCCGGTGACGTGGGTGGTGCGGATCTCGGCACGCGACACCTTGGTGACGATGGCATTCTGCAGTCCCATCACAAAACAAAGCAGTGCCACGATGGCGGTAATATGGCCGTGCTCCGCCAGCCGGCTGCCCATCAAGCCGAACACCAGCAGCAACGCCGCCTCCAGCATCAGCGGCAGCGCGTAGCGGCTATGCGCGTCCCGGCGGCGGCCCCAGTTGATCAGGATCGCGGAGGTGGCCGCGCCCAGGAAGAAGGCAAACAGCGATATGCCCCCCGCCAGCAGCAGCGCCATGTCGCCAAGGACCGCGTTGTCGGCCAGCGCCGAGACGATGCCGGACATGTGGGAAGTGTACTGCCCCACTGCGAAAAAACCGCCGGCGTTGACCGCGCCGGCCACGAAGGCCAGCGCGCGGCCAAGGCGGCGGTTGCTGATATCGGTGCGGTGCGGACCGGTCAAGGCACGCAGGTAGTGCATGGGCATGGCGGCCTCGCTTGCGGTCTACTGTCGGCCACACGATTGTAATCGATCCGGACTTGCGGATCAAAAGTCGTGATCGGACGGGTAAGCCGAATAGAAGTCGTTATCCCACCTGAAATGGGTGGTGGAGATGGTGATGGTGATATCGAGCGCTTCGACAAAATGCCACCAGCCGACCGGCAGGAACAGGATCTCTCCCGGTTCCAGCACGCAGTCGATCACCGGCACGTTCGCCATCATGGGGAAGCGCTGGACGTCGATCGCCCGCCCGTCGACCGGCGTGAAGCAGTGCCGCTGGTTGTACAGGTGGGGAATATCGCAGGGCGCGATCAGGCGCACCCGCTTGCGGCCGGCGATCTGCATCATGAAGTTGTTGGTCAGGTCGTGATGAAACGGCGTCACCGTGCCAGCCGGCCCAAACCAGAAAAAGCCGCGGCGCTCCTCGTTCAGATACTCGGCCAACGGCGGCAGATCGTCCATCAGCCCGCGCAGCGCCTCGCGGTTGCTCTCGTCGTTATTGGCGGTCATGTAGAAATCGTTGGTGCGGCCGCTGGCGCGCACCAGTTCCACGTACTCGCCAAAAGGCATCCGGCGCTTGTGCGCCTGGCTGTTCAATTCATAGTTCGGATCGGCGTCGCGGCCGAACTGCACCTCGACTTCGCGCTCGCCCAGATGATCGCTCAAATAATCCAGGGTCCACTTGGTGCGGGCGACGCAGTCGTCCAGCATGCCGGTGATGATCACCGGCTGGTTGCGGCGGTAGTGCTCCTCGAGGAAGGCATCACCGGACAGGCGCTCGCGGCGCGGCACCTCCACCGGCGCCAGACGGTTCAATCGCGACTGGATGCCCAGCACCCAGTCGCGCTTCGCCAGCCGGTTGTGCAAGCGCGACGCCCCCTTGAGGTAAGGGCTGCGCAGCGCGGCATCGACCTCCGCCAGCGCATCCTGCTCGCTGATGCCGGACTGGATCAAAACACCGACCAGGCCCTCCGGCCGGCCGCCCAGCATCAGGTTCTCGGCGATCCAGGTGCGCCATGCGTCGTTGACGGCTACGGGTGTAACGGTGGCATGGCGCATCATCGTTTAACGTCCTATCCAGACGGCGTTGGTCAGGGCGCCGTTGGCGTCGCCGTCCAATTCCCAGGAGAAGGCGCCGCGCAGGTTTTGATCGCGAACGTACTGCATCTTGGTCGCGATCACGGTGGGGTCATCGTAGCTCCACCACTCACCGCCGCCGGTGTAGAGGTACAGCTGTTTGGTCACTGGATGATACCAGCGCGACCCGGTTTTGTTAATCAACACCTTGTAGTCGTCGATCCCGGCCTCGTAGGCGCCGGTCGCGGGGCCGCCGGTGCTTTGATACAGGCCGTTGCCGTTCGGGCCTGCCGCCACGCCCTTCCATCCGCGTCCGTAGAACGGCACGCCGAGCAGGATCTTATTGCGCGGCATACCGGCGGCCACCAGCGCGGTGATCGAATCGTGGCTGTTGTACTTGGCCAGATTGCCGGTCGATGGATCGGCCGGATCATGGTACAGCGGCGCGTGGAAATTGGTGGTCGCTTCCCATCCGCCGTGGAAGTCATAGGTCATCAGATTGACCCAGTCCATGTACTGGCCGTACAGCGCCGGTTCGGTTTGCGCGATTTTCTCGCCACCCGCGCCGATGGCCGCCGTCAGCGCATAGCGCTTGCCGTCGATGGCGCCCTGCGCGTCGAGCTGCGCGCGGAATTCCGCCATCAGCAAGGTGAAGTTGCGCTTGTCGTTGACCGTATCGACGGTGTTGTAGGTCTGGCCGCCGCCGCCCGGGTATTCCCAGTCGATGTCGATACCGTCGAACACGCCCTTGGCCGCGCCCGCGCCGCCGCGTCCATCCTGGACCGGCAGGTCGCCGGCGATGAACATCTTCACGCAGGACTTGGCCAGCTGCTTGCGCAACGCGTCTGTCTTGGCGGCCGCCGAGAAATTCTTCGACCAGCTCCAGCCTCCCAGCGAAATGAAGATCTTCAGGTTCGGATGCGCGGCCTTGAGCAGCTTCAGTTGCAGGAAGTTGCCGCTCAACGGCGCATCCCATGGCACGGCCTGGCCGTTGACCGTGCGCGCCGGCGAGCGCTGATAATCGGCGTAGGCATCGCCACCGGTTCCGGCGTCCGGCGAGTTGGGATTCGACCCGCCGGTTTCGGCCTTGGTCACCATGTCGCATTCATAGCCGCCGTTCTTGGCGTAGGTATTGGCGAAAGCGTAGTTGATGAACGTGAGCTGGTCGGCCACGCTGGTCTGCACTCCGTTGACCGGCGTTTTGGTGGTGTGGATGTCGGCCACTTCGTAATTGCGGCCATAGACGCCCCACTGCGCGAAGTAGGAGCCGATTTCGCGGCCGCCCGGGATCGGTGTCGGCGTTGGTGTTGGAGTCGGGGTGGGCGTTGGAGTCGGTGTTGGAGTGGGCGTCGGCGTGGGCGTCGGCGTGGGAGTCGGCGTCGGCGTGGTGGTTTGCAAAGCCCAGGGTCCCCACTGCTCCGTGCCGGGCACGTTATTCTGCGTCCACCACTTGGCCTTGTAGACGGCGCCGTTGTAGGTCACGCACATGTCGACCGTGTAGATCGCCGTGGAGGACCAGGCCGGACAAACATCGGCCGCCGCCGCCGCGGTTTGCACCGCCGCCAGCAATTTGTTCGATGTATCGGAAGCGGGGGTGTCGCCGCCCCCGCCGCAAGCCGCCAGCATGCCGGCGATCAGGCCCATTACGGCCGCGTTCCCCTTCACTGCATGTTCCATCATCTCTCCTTCGGGTGGGTGATCTATGCTTTTCTTGTTTTTTCAGGATGGAACCGAAAGAATTGGTAGTCAAGTGGTTTTAATAATTACATCCACTCTAATACCAGTTACTCAAAGAAAACAATCTCGGGGGAAATGAAAGATAGCAGTCAGGACATGGATAGTAAGCGCGCACTAACGATGATGGCGGGCCGCGTTATCGGAGGATGAAACTGGCAATAGAGTACCCGCCAATAAACATTTTGTTAATCGGCGAGTACCAATTTGGCACGATAAAAAAGTGGTAGTGAAGCAGGTATAAATATAAACCGCATTAATTCGCGCCTTGCATAACCGCACGCGCAATACCGTCGTGGATTTCCAGAACGCGGGGGGCGTTTTTACCGAAACTCATTTTGTAACAAACCTGCCCATCCTTCCAGGCGGTCGGCAATACCATCAGCAATTGGAAAGCGCTCGGGTCTTCATCCGTGCATGGAAAAATCGTCGGCGTCCCGGCCAGCACGATGGCCTGCATGGGCTGCTCGCCGTCGATTTCCACATGATGGCCACGCACCGAGATCGCCTTGCCGGCGCCGGAAAAATCATCAAGCTGGACGTGGCCCACGACGCTGTCGTTGCGCCCATCGACGACCAGATTCAGCCGCAGGGTCGGGCCGCCATCGACGGCGCTGTTGACTTCATAAACGGCGGTAAATAATTGACTCATGATGTATTCTCCTGGTGGACGCAAGTGCATGAGTGCACTGTATCCACCAGTCGAGAACGCCGCCTTCCGTATACCTTCCGATTTCCAAGCCGTTGTTTACAAAGAACTTTTACGTGCGCATAACGAAGTTCAGACCGTCTCAGCGCTTCGGCAGCCGCCAGTCCGGACGAATGTAATGGCAGGTGTAGCCGTTGGGAATGCGCTCCAGATAATCCTGATGCTCCGGTTCCGCCTCCCAGAACGGACCTGCCGGCGACAACTCCGTCACCACTTTGCCGGGCCACAAACCGGACGCGTTCACATCCGCGATGGTGTCCTCGGCCGTCGCTTTTTGCTGGTCATCGACATAGAAAATGGCCGAACGATAACTCGTGCCCACATCGTTGCCTTGGCGGTTGGCGGTGCTTGGGTCGTGAATCTGGAAAAAGAACTCCAGGATTTTGCGATAGCTGATGACGGCCGGATCAAAATTAATCTCGATCGCCTCGGCATGCGTGCCGTGATTACGATAAGTCGCATTGGGCACATCGCCGCCGCTATAACCCACGCGCGTGCTTTCGACCCCCGGCATCTTGCGTATCAAATCCTGCATGCCCCAAAAACAACCACCGGCCAAAATAGCTTTCTCAATCGTCATCATCATTCCTTTTCGATATTGGATCTGAACCTAAGTGGTGACGCCTATGCAATTATTCAAGAAATAGAGAGGATTATCCGCACAGAAATGTTAAATACCTTGCCTTTGCATACTGGTTTCCCTTTATAATTTAGTTCAGGAAAGCAATTCTTATCCTGCCCGCCGTGCCCAGATTCACCGCACGCGCAACCAAATCCGGCCTGGCCCCAGCCGAAAGACGCAACGCTTCAGTTGCCCACTTTTTCGATCGATATCATGGACCAGTCCAACTCAACCAAACGCATACTCATCATCGACGACAACAGCCAGGCGGCCGACGTCGCGGCGGAATTGCTCAGCCTGTACGGCTACCAGACCGCCGTCGCCTACAGCGGCGCCGACGGATTGCAGAGCGCAAAAGACTTCGCGCCCGACGTCATCCTGCTGGACCTGGGCATGCCGGTCATGGACGGTTTCCAGGTGGCCGCCGCCTTGCGCGCGCAGCCGGAATTTAGCGATCTCGCGCTGGTCGCCTTCACGGCCTGGGGCGACAAGGGCACGCGCCAACGCACGCACGATGCCGGCTTCGACCAGCACATCACCAAACCGGCCGGCATGGAAGAAATCCTGCGCGCCATCGGCAGCGCCTGCGACATACGCGCCGGCTTCGCGCGCAAGATGGCATAACGGCGGCGCCGCGCGGCCCGGTTCCGGGCACGCGGCCCGTGCGCGCAATGCCATTGCTTTTGTGATACTGTCTTCTTAACGACAGGAGGCCACATGATGATAGAACGACGTTCCCGACCAGACCGCGCCAAGGCCATCGCCGTCCACGCAGGCATCGCCATGCTCGATACCGACGGCCGCGAAGCCGCCGCCCTTTTCCTGGAAGACGCCGGCGTCCCGCTACCGGTCATCGCCCGCGTGCTCAACGAGCCCGACAAGCGCCGCGCCGCCGACAACCTGTAACAAGGACCGTCGACCGACGAATAAGACTGCTGGCGACGAATAAATCTAAACCACGTAGGGCGGATTAGCGAAGCGTAATCCGCCATGCATGCGCCGCTCACGGCTCATGCAAGATCCCACGATCACTTATCCCCCACCAACTGCACCGCATCGATAACCTTATAGTCGTGCTGCAGGTTGTTCGCGTAAGTGACCTTCACAGCCTTCGCCTTGTAAGCGGTCTTGTTAAAAGTCTTAACGAACCAAGTGCGGTTGCCGCGATCATCTTTCTTCACATCGCTCACACCTTCCCACACGGTGTTCCACTTGCCGTCGGTGTCCTGCAACTCCACCTTGTTGATCGCCTCCACGCCCTGCCCGCTCGGCAACACGATGCGCACCTCGGTGGCATTGACCGGTGTCGCGAAAGTGGCCTCGAGCCAATCGAAACCCTGGTCGGTATGATTGTTGGTCCACGTATTGCCATCGCTAGGGCCGATCGCGTTCTTGGCCAGATTCGAATCGGCCGGCGTCTTGCCATCCTGATCGCCGAACACAGAGCTGGCCTTGGCCTCCGTCGCCCACTGCGCGCGCGGATCGTTGATGTATTTATCCTCCATCACGCCGTAGGCCAACAGCGCCTGCTTCTTCGCCATCTCGCGCTGTTCATCGGTCTGCTCGGCGGCCGGGATCTTGCCGGCGGTGGCCGGGTCTGGCGCTGTGACGGGAACGGGCGCGGCGACGACCGGCGCCTCCTCGACCTTCTCTTGCTTTTTGCAAGCCGCGAGCGCTGCGGCCACGATCATGGCGCCTATGAGGGCATTGCGTTTCATCCGGTATTCTCCCTAGTGAAGTAAGTTATCAAAATGATCTTACATTATTTGAGCAGTTGGGAGCGCACTTAACACTAGAGGCTTGGTAGCAGGCACGCGGCCTTCTCCGGATTGGTCGCGCGAATCCTATGCACGGTGATTTCGGTCAAACGGCAAGTTCACTAACGAGTTACCTTAAAAAATACTGAGCGACCGAGGTAAGGGACGACGAGCGTCACCGCAGTTCCGGCAATTGGCCCTTCCACATTTAGATATAATCAAACCATGCTGGCCATACGACCGTTGCGCTGGGTTGGATCGGCAAAAAAGGACTTGGCTGCGATGCCGGATCAGGTGCAAGACTTCTTCGGCTACGCGCTACATCTGGCGCAGACAGGTGGCAAGCATAGCGATGCGAAGCCGTTAAAGGGTTTCGGTGGCGGTAGCGTGCTCGAGGTGGTTGAGCATTACCACAGTGACACCTATCGCGCTGTGTACACAGTACGTTACCCAACGGCAGTCTATGTGCTGCATTGCTTTCAAAAGAAGTCAACGCGCGGCATAGCAACGCCCAAACCAGACATAGACCTAATCGAAGCCCGCCTGAAAGCCGTGATCGCACTTGAGAAGGGTTGCTGAACATGAATACGACCAGAGCCGTTAGCGGCATTATCATCGAGGACGGCAGCAACAACCCTTACGCCGACCTAGGACGTCCTGACGCCGACGAAATGCTGGTGAAAGCCGGACTCGCGCACCAGATCGCTCAGATCATCGCTAATCGACAATTAACGCAGCAACACGCCGCCGAGATGCTCTGCATGACACAGCCAAAACTCTCCGACTTACTGCGCGGTAAATTTCGAGGAATTAGCCAGGCAAAGTTGATCGAGTGCCTGAACCGGCTCGGCTGCGACGTGGACATTGTGGTGAGGAAGGAAAGCAGGAGCGCGCTTGGACAAACCACGGTTGTGATCGCGTAACTCTGCTCACCACCGTGGATGAGCAAGTGCCAAATAGCTACCGTGGCAGATAAGGTCCGCTATTTGACGCGATAAAGCGCGCAAAGCTTGTTTCCATCCGGATCGCGAACATAAGCGAGGTGCATAGCCCCCAAGCTGCCATCGCGCAGGCCGGGTGGCTCTTCGCACGTGTTGCCGCCATGCGCGACAGCCACGTCGTGAAACTCCCGCACCTGCTCGGGAGAGGTGCACTTGAAACCGATCGTGCCGCCGTTCGCGCAACACGCCTGCTCCCCATTGAGCGGCTGGGTCACGGCGAAAGTATTTCCTTCGTGTCGATAAAAAAGCCGCTCATGGCCGGCAGCCGCAGTATTGCGGAACGGCTCACCTGCGCCAAGCACGCCGAGCACAGCATCGTAAAACCGTTTGGAGCGTTCGATATCATTCGAACCGATCATCACATGACTGAACATTTGCCCGTCCTTTAGTCTATTGAAGTCGAGTGGCGATGCGCCGCAGCTAGTGTACCTTGACCGATTCCGCGAAATCAATCGCGCCAAGTGTATGCTCTCGCCATGGACTCCCTGATCGCCGCCTCCGCGCGGGCCCTTGCCGCCGGCGACGCCCTCGGCGCCCTCAAGCATGTCGCCTTGCGCGACGACCCGCCGGCGTTGGCCTTGCGCGGCATCGCCATGGCCCAACTCGGCGAGCACCCGCGCGCACGCGAACTGCTCAAGCGCGCCGCCCGTGGTTTCGGCGCGCACGAGCAACTGGCGCGGGCCCGCTGCGTGGTGGCCGAGGCGGAAGTGGCGCTGGCCGTGCGCGATTTCAGCGGCACGCCGCGCGCGCTGACGGCCGCGCTGGCCACGCTGGAAGCCCATGCCGACCACGCCAACGCGATGCAGGCGCGGCTCATTGCCGTGCGCAAGCTGTTGCTGCTGGGCCGGCTCGACGAGGCGCAAGCGCAACTGTCCCATCTGGACGGCCACCCGCTGCCGCCTGCCCTGGCGGCCGTCGCCGAGCTGGCGTCGGCGGAACTTGGCCTGCGCTCCCTCGACGTTGTCCCCGCCCGCGCCGCGCTGGCCCGCGCGCAGGCAGCGGCCGAACGCGCCCGCCTGCCGGCGCTGACGGCCGAAGTGGAAGCGGCGCGCGGCGCGTTGACGCATCCGGCGGCGCGCCGCCTGTCCGCCGGCCAGGCGCGCCCGTTGCTGCTGGACGAAGTGGCCGACCTGCTCGACTCCGGCGCACTGGTGGTGGACGCCTGCCGCCATGGCATCGGCACCGGCCCGCACTGGCGTCCGCTGGCCCGACGTCCCGTGCTGTTCGCGCTGGCACGTGCGCTGGCCGAAGCCTGGCCCGCCGCCGTCGACCGCGAGGCGCTGATCGACAGCGCCTTCAACACCCGCCAACCGGACGAGACCCACCGCGCCCGCCTGCGGGTCGAGATCGGCCGCCTGCGCGCGCTGATCACGCCGCTGGCGCGGATCGAAGCGACGGCAAGAGGATTCGTGCTGCGCCCGCTGGACGGGCGCGAAGTGGCGCTGCTGGCGCCACCCGTCGACGGCGAACAGGGCGCGCTGATCGCGCTGCTGTCCGACGGCGCCGCCTGGTCGACCTCGGCCCTCGCATTAGCCCTGGACGCCAGCCAGCGCACCGTGCAGCGCGCGCTGGCCGATCTGGCGGCCGATGGCCGGGTGCGCTCCATCGGACGCGCCCGCACCCAGCGTTGGCTAGCGCCGCCGCTGGCCGGATACACGACAATCTTGTTACTCCCCGCCGCATCGCAGATGGCATAAAGTGCTCTTGCGGCGCCGATCCAGGGCGCATCCACAGGAGACCACCATGACCAGCAAAACCAGCAAACCCGCCGAACCGACACTGCGCCCGGCCGAGATCGTGCGCGAATACGGCCCCTTCCCCGACACCGACACCGTCGCCGGCGTCACCCACGACGGCAAGCGCGTCTGGGCCGCCACCGGCAAGCGCCTGATCGCCTTCGACCCGGCCAGCGGCGACCCGACCGACTCGCTGCCCTGCCCCTGCGACGCCGGCACCGCCTTCGACGGCACCCACCTGTACCAGATCGCCGAGCGTCGCATCGACAAGATCGATCCCGCCAGCGGCAAGGTGGTGGCGTCGATCCCGGCGCCCGGCGACGGCAACGACTCCGGCATGGCCTGGGCCGAAGGCAGCCTGTGGGTAGGCCAGTACCGCGACCGCAAGATCCACCAGATCGACCCGGCCACCGGCAAGATCCTGCGCACCATCGAATCGAACCGCTTCGTCACCGGAGTGACCTGGGTCGACGGCCAGCTGTGGCACGGCACCTGGGAAGGCGACGAGAGCGAACTGGTGCACATCGATCCGGCCAGCGGCGCCGTGCTGGAGCGGCTGGGCATGCCGACCGGCACCGGCGTCAGCGGGCTCGAATCCGATGGCGGCGACCTGTTTTACGCCGGCGGCGGCCCCGGCGGCAAGGTGCGCGCCGTGCGCCGTCCGCAATCCCCACGTTGACCAGGTTCGAAAGGAGCAGATCATGAACACACCACATCATTCCGTCGTCTCGGCGGACCTATGGCTTGCACAACGCAAGACGCTGCTGGCGCGCGAAAAGGAACTGACGCACTTGAAGGACCAGGTCGCCCGCGAACGCCGAGCGTTGCCGTGGGTGCGCATCGACAAGCACTACGTGTTCGACACGCCGTCCGGCCGGCGCACCTTGGCCGAACTATTCGAAGGCCGCCGCCAACTGGTGGTGCAACACTTCATGTACACGCCGGGCGCCGAACAGGGCTGCAAGAGCTGCTCGTACATGGCCGACCATACGGATGGCGCGCTGGCGCATCTGGCGCAGCGCGACACCACGGTAGTGGCGGTCTCGCGCGCGCCGCTGGCCGATCTGGAGCGCATGCGCAGGCGGATGGGTTGGCAGTTCCAGTGGGTTTCGTCGGGCGAGAGCGAATTCAACTACGACTTCCATGTCAGTTTCACGCCGGAGGAGATGGCCCGCGGCGCGGTCTATTACAACTATGTCCAGCAGCCGTTCCCGCATCCGGACGCCCCGGGCATTAGCGTGTTCTACAAGGACGATGCGGGACAGGTCTACCTGACCTACTCCACCTACGGACGCGGGGTGGAAGTGATGATGCATACCTATAACTTCCTTGACTTGACGCCGCTGGGGCGCAACGAAGACGGCCTGTCGTATCCGATGGAATGGGTGTGCCACCATGACCGTTATGAGACGGCACCGGCGGCCGCACCTGCAGCTTCTTGCTGCGCGGCAGGCGCCTGAGCGGTAGCTGAGATCGTGTCCAACTGGCTTCCATGGCTGGCGGTCGCCGGGGTCGGCGCCCTGCACGGGCTGAACCCTGCGACCGGCTGGATGTTCGCTGTCGCGCGCGGCGTGCGGGCGCGCGACAGCGGACAGGCACTGTGGGCGCTGGTGCCGATCGCGGTCGGACACGCGGCATCGGTGGCGCTGGTGGCGGCTGCGGTGGCGTCGGGGCTGGTGACGGATCGTACTATGCTGTGGTGGCTGGCGGCCGCGCTGTTCGCCGGCATCGTTGTGCATCAATTGTGCCGCTTGCTGCGCCGGCATCGACCCAATCCTGGCGGCCCGGCGGCGCTTGCTTTATGGTCGCTGATGATATCGACGGCGCATGGCTCGGGCCTGATGCTGGTGCCGGCGCTGATCCCGCTGTGCCTGTCCGACACCCCGGCGCGCGAGATCACTGCGACCGGCTCGATGGCCATGGCGCTAGCTGCCGTCGGCGTCCACACCGCCGCCATGCTCGCGGTCACGGGCGTGATCGCCGTGGTAGCCTGTCGCGGCATCAACCCAAGGTGGCGGGGTCGGAACGCCACGGCGCCGGCTCCAGCAAATGAAGGAAATCCTCATGCGAATTTCAAATCTCATCGTTCTGGTCTGCGCATTTGCGTTGTCGGCCTTTTCCGGCAAAGTCAGGACTGCCGAACTCCAAAGCAAGCCTACGGCGCTCGAACAATGCGGTGCCTATTCGCAAGCAGAAATGCGGGAATGTCTAGAGAAGGAATCTCGCGCGAGTAACGCAACACTGAAGCGCGCCGAAGAGCAAGCTGCTGCCGCGATTTCAAAATGGGACGAGGATGCAAGATTCATCGACCTTGCGAAGAAAAAGCTCAGAGCTTCCAACAAAGCGTACGAGCAATATCGAGATGCGCAATGCGCCTTCGCCTATTTTCTTAGCGGCGGCGCAATCGGTAACGCGCTTGAGATGCGACGCCTTACCTGCCGCATCGAACTGGATATCGGGCGCATCAAACAACTCAACACCGACATGTCTACGCTGTCGGCAAAGTAGAACGCCGACGTAACTGCATGAGCATGCAGAACGCCGAATTCACAGTAGACAGTCGTCAAGCTGGTCGGCCAGAGTGCAATCATTCGCACCGGATCTTGGCGGCCACAAGTCGCTGCCGTGACCTTTGCTCTCTTATTTCACAGCGCTTAACTGCCACAGGCAACCGGTGCACCAGGCGAATATCCGATCCATCGCCATAGCCGCAGTAAACGAACTTCTCGCCGTCCTCGGCGGTGCCTTCGAAGCCGAATTCGCGGCCCGCGCCTCGGGGCAGGTCCGCCCCCCGTAACTCAAATTGATCCCTTGCTTCCGCTGTATAGGCACCAGCGGCCCGGAGCAGCGAGCCCTTCTCGATAGAAACGAAACCGTCCCACCCAGCGGGGGCTCGGTCAATTACGTGCCGTTCACCAAGATAACGCGCCGGGCACTGCAAGCTAATCGGCTCGGCGGACGCGGTCAGCACGACGAGAAGACCGAGCGCAAGCACGCTATTCGACAACATAGAAAGTAGTCGCATTATCTGAATCACTATAGAGACCGCCTTCGGCCTTGGTTTTTACCCTGGCCCGGATCGCGCGGCGCTGGATGCGATGAAGCCCCTTAAACTGTTCGATGACGATGATACTCCCTGGCTTCCCAGTCTTCGGATCGGTAGCGCCTAGGCCGACAAAAAAGGCCGCGTGGTTGCCTCGATTCTGGTTCGCATACCTCCCAAATTTATCGAAAGTTGCGATCACCGTGCCCACTCTAAGGCCGCGACTATCGAGCACCCGGACACCCGGCCGCCAATGCGCCGCCAGTCCAACTTTCGAGTAACTCTGTACAAGTCTGACGCAGTTGGCCCCGTCGACAACCTCCTGCCCCTCCAACAATGCGGCCTTTTCGTATAAATGTGGCATGGCCCCCTCCGACAAGATAAAAGCCCCATTGTTGAACGCCTTTCTAAGAGGCCACTTGGGCTGAGTCAAGACAACCGGGACGCGCAATTGCGAAAGATCAGAGGTGACCGGTCAGTTCTACTGCGCGCTTCCGTCCCGGTGCCGATATGTTTCCGATCAACCACTTTTTTGATTCGGAAGCAGCGTCGTACTCAACTTGCGAAATTCGAGGACACTGACACCGCATGGTGTAACCTTGAGCTTATGAGCACGCCCCTTTCTCCCAGCGAATCAGGGTTTTCTGCTGTAGAAGATGCGGCAGCGTACGATCGGTGGTTCCGGGAACAGGTGCAGGCGGCCCTCGACGACCCAAATCCCAGCATCCCGCATCATCAGGTTATGGCTGAAATGCGTGCTCTGATCGCGTCAAAACAGCGAAAAAACAAACCGACCGATGCACCGTAAGACCAGCATGAGACAGCTTGGTTTGTAAACTATGAAACTTTTCCAATATGCATTAAATAGTGATAATATAGCATCGTCAACCACGAAAACTTGGAAGAGTTATGCCGCGTAGCATCGACGAAGGTTTTGCTGACTTTCTCACCAATCTCAAGGCGACCGTGGGGGAGACCACAGCGGCGAAAAGCCATCGAACCTCAATAGAGGCTTGCCTTAAGAATAACTTTGGCCTGACACGATTCGTCAGGATTGGTTCCTTCGGCAATGGCACAAGTGTCTCGGGCTATAGCGACGTCGACTACCTAGCCTCCATTCCCACAAGTCAGCTTACTCAAACCTCTACCGCCTCATTGATCAAAGTCAAGAACGCTTTAGACGCCCGCTTCCCGTCGACTGGTGTGAGTGTCAGTTGCCCGGCCATATCAATACCGTTTGGAACATATCGATCTGAGGATACCGAAGTTGTGCCGGCTGACTACATCAAGGATGAGCATGGATATAAAGTTTATGAAATCGCCGATTGTGAGGGTGGCTGGATGCGCGCATGTCCTGATGCGCACAATGCTTACGTAAAACAGGTCGATGATAGACACGGCGGAAAAGTAAAGACTTTGATACGTTTCATCAAAGCATGGAAGTATTATCAGAAAGTACCGATCTCATCTTTTTATTTGGAAATGAAGATTGCCAAATATGCCGATGGGGAAAATGCCATTATTTTTTCGATTGACATAAAGGCTTTTCTTCGGAAATTATGCGATGAAGGTCTCCCAGGCATGCAAGATCCGATGGGGTTTTCCGGATATATTCGCGCATGCAAATCTGACGCAGCACGAGTAGAGACGCTCTCAAAACTTGCCACCGCCTCAACACGTGCAGAAAAAGCTTGGATTGCGGAGTCAGGAGGCAAAATTAGCGAGGCATTTGATTGGTGGCGCACTCTTTACGATAACAAATTTCCAAGCTACTACCGGACATGAGTACCATCAACACCCGTCAAAATGAGCCAAATCAACTAGAACGTCTTGCAGCTCAACGGCAGCTTTATGCCAGCGCAAAAAAAGTAATGGGAACTCAATTCCTCATTAGCGGAATCGTCGGTGTCGCAATTGCTTTGCTCGGCCTTTCTGTCCCAGACCTTAAAAGCTATATTGCTCTGTGGGGAATAATGGCTGTTCTACTTGACGTGCTCTGTTTCACACCATGGCAAAAACGGCTCCGAGAGTCCGCAGCCAAAGCTCAGGAACTATTTGACTGCGACGTGCTATCGCTTTCATGGAACGAGCTAAAAGTTGGCAAAAAATTGGATCCCGAGCTAATCTTTGAGCAGGCGATGAAATATAAAACCTGGGCAAATAGAATGCCCTCGCTCTCTGACTGGTATCCCCATAGCGTTCAACAATTGCCTTTGCATTGGGGAGCTATCGTTTGTCAGAGGTCGAACTGTTGGTGGGACTCAAAACTACGTAGACGATATGCCGCAATTGTCACTGTGGTTCTCTCTGTGCTTGCAGCAGCAGCAGTCTGGTTTTCGCTCGCCATGGGTTTAACTTTCGAGGAATTTGTTGTCCGCGTTATGGTGCCGTTTTCGGCAACCTATGTACTCGGTATTAGGCAGTTAGTCGAGCAACGGGACGCGGCGGAACGCTTAGATAAATTAAAAGCACACTCAGAGAAACTTTGGAATGAAGCAATAGCTGGCGCAAGCATTCCCGAGATGCAAAAAGCTTCTAGAGCACTGCAGGATGAGATATTCGATGGCCGTAAGCGTAACCAGCCCATTTTCGATATGTTTTTTAAATGGCTCCGTGAAGACCATGAAGGACAAATGAACAGAGGTGCCCTTGAACTGGTCCGAGAAGCAAAGAGTAAACTCGGCCTTTAGTGACATCTATAACAGTGGTTCGTCTCATTCACACTCATCTCACGGACAAAAGCACGTGCCCGACGAAAGTATCGATGACGGCATTAGGCTTACAAATTAGGCCTAATGTCACGCCCCCACAATGATCGGAACTACACCATAAGGATAATATGTTTTTCTCTGAAGAATTCATATCAAGCGTTGGAGACGACCCTCTTGCCGCCACCGTGCGCATTTGCAAGACTGCAATTGAAGAGGTGCAAGAGCAAATGTCAGGTGGGGGCGACTGGGGAGGTCAACAGGAAGAAATACTTTTTGAAGCGTTCGGATTACTAAGCGCAATTGAGGAAGGAAATCTTTTAAATATGGGGTTAACCTTTCCCAAAATGGACGGCACCACTTCCGATAACTGCACTAAAATATACCAATTCCTACAACATTTACAAGAAGAAAAGAAAAAAGATTTGGCAGCAGTAGATCTTGCACGTATCAAGAATCGCTTTGCAACGCTATTAGGAACAAAGTTCAATTACGAATTTTCGACCGCCGACGTTTCTAGGATTCAGGATTTAATCAGTGAACTACGCGATCAGCTCACCTCTTCCGCGCTTTTTGAAGATAACCATCGCAGCCGCCTATTAGCACGGCTTGAGAGATTGCAATCTGAACTCCATAAGCGAGTGTCGGACTTAGACAAATTTTGGGGACTTATTGGCGATGCTGGCGTAGCATTCGGAAAATTTGGTAACGACGCGAAACCGTTCGTCGATAGAATTGTTGAAATTTCGCAAATTGTCTGGAATACACAAGCAAGGGCGGAAGAGTTGCCCAGCAACACGCCTCTTCCTCTGTTAGCGAATAATCCCACGGATATGCTAATGCCATCCAGTGAGGATAGTTGACCGGAACTAGCGCGAGCATAGGAGTGCGGACTTATACGAAAACGGTGTCCAGCTAATTTGCCTCAGTCCGGCATCGAGCTCATGAGAGGCTAGTTGATGGGCGGTATGCAAGTAAGTTAGAGTAATTTGGCGACGCTGCGGCACGATCTGGCATAAACTGGGCCAGGAGCACGCTCCCCCGCTAACACACGAAGCTAGGACTTGCAGATGCCGATAAGCCTTCCGCCTACGATCACTGGTCCCAAGAGCAAATGCCTTCTGCTCTCGGCGACCCGGCGACCCTATGTCCCAAGGTCCCAACGTTTTGCACTATCAGTTGATGGTTAAAATACTGGCTCTGATTGTCTCGAGCCGGCGGCAGACAAATGGACTGATGCATCAGGCAATATCTCGCCAAAGACCACAGCTACAAAAAACCCGCGCCTCCAGAGGAGAACGCGGGTTTTTAGACTTCTAGTACAGCAAACTACTGTGTTCTGGTGCCGCTTGCCGGAATCGAACTGGCGACCTTTTCATTACGAATGAACTGCTCTACCAACTGAGCTAAAGCGGCGAAGTCGCACATTCTAACAAATATTTCTTACTGCACGCTAGCCCTAAACCGATAAATTTTAGCCATGCTGCAAAAATGTCATTGCTTTGTGCGCCAAACAGGCTAGAAACGGCCTAATCAGCCCTGATGGTAGCCAGTCACCACCGCCACCTCGTCCCGCGATCCCAGGAACACCGGCACGCGCTGGTGCAGCTTGTGCGGCTGGATGTCCATGATGCGCTGGGTGCCGTCGGTGGCCGAGCCGCCCGCCTGCTCGACGATGAAGGCCATCGGATTCGCCTCGTACATCAAACGCAGCTTGCCCGGCATCGACGTGTCGCGCGTATCGGCCGGGTACATGAAGATGCCGCCGCGGTTCAGGATGCGGTGCACGTCGGCGACCATCGAGGCCACCCAGCGCATGTTGAAGTTGGTGCCGCGCGGGCCGTTTTCGCCTTCCAGCAGCTCGTCGACGTAACGCTTGACCGGCGCGTGCCAGTGGCGCGCGTTCGACATGTTGATGGCGAATTCCTTGGTCTTGGCCGGGATCTTCATGTCGCGCTGCGTCAGCACCCACGAACCCATTTCGCGGTCCAGCGTGAAGCAGTTGACGCCATTACCGGTGGTGAGCACCAGCATGGTCTGCGGGCCGTAGACGGCGTAGCCGGCGGCGACTTGCTTGGTGCCGGCCTGCATGAACGCTTCCTCGGTCGGTTCGCCCATGCCTTCCGGCGCCTTCAGCACCGAGAAGATGGTGCCGATCGAGACGTTGACGTCGATGTTCGAGGAGCCGTCCAGCGGGTCGAAGGTCAGCATGTACTCGCCCTTCGGATAACGGTTCGGGATCGGGTGGATGGTTTCCATCTCTTCCGACGCCATCGCCGCCAGGTGGCCGCCCCATTCATTCGCTTCGAGCAGGATCTCGTTGGAGATGATGTCGAGCTTTTTCTGCACTTCGCCCTGGACGTTTTCGGTGTCGGCGGTGCCGAGCACTTCGCCCAGCGCGCCCTTGCCCACGGCATGGCTGATGGTCTTGCACGCGCGCGCGACCACTTCGATCAGCAGACGCAGTTCGGCCGGGATCGAGTTGTTCTGGCGCTGTTCTTCGACCAGGTATTGAGTGAGGCTGATGCGTTTCATGGTTTCCCTTGTGGTGAAATATAAATCGTTTAAATCTTTTGTTAGTTCGCGAGCGCCTTGGTCACCACTTCAAGCACGTCGTTCGAGAGCTTGGCGCGGGCCGCGACCTTTTCCAGCGCGCGCTTCATCTTGGCCTGCAGCGCCGGGGCGTATCGGCGCCAGCGGTCCATGCCGCGCGCCAGCCGCGCGGCGACCTGCGGGTTGATGGCGTCGAGCTTGATCACGTACTCGGCCCAGAATTCGTAGGCGCTGCCATCGGCGGCGTGGAACTGCGACGGATTGCCGCTGGTGAAATTGAAGATCAAGCTGCGCGCGCGGTTCGGGTTCTTCAAGGTGAAGGCCGGGTGCTGCATCAACTTGCGCACGCCGGCGACGTCGGTGGTCGGCGCCGACGCCTGCATGGCGAACCATTTGTCGACGACCAGCGCTTCGCTTTCGAAGTCCTCGTAGAAGTTCTTCAGATACGGGCCGGCTTCGGCGCCACTGTGGATCATCGCCACCAGCGCGGCGGAGCGGTCGGTCATGTTGCCGGCCTTTTCGAACTGCTGTTGCGCGAGCTTGAGCTCCGCCATGTCCGGCGCCACCATCAGGTAGGACAGGCACAGGTTCTTCAAGGCCCGCTTGCCGGCCGACAGCGCGTCCGGGCTGTAGTCGCCCGGCGTCTGGTTGGCGTGGTACTGCGCCAGCAACTCGGTCTTGAGCGCGGCGCCGATGGTGCGGCGCATGAACTGGCGCGCGGTGTGGATCGCCTGCGGGTCGACCACGTCCATCTGCTCGGCGATGATGGTTTCCGAGGGCAGGATCAGGGCCAACTCGCGGAAGGCCGGATCGAGCGTGTCGTCGGTCAGCAAGGTGCGCTGGGCGCTGATGAAGGTGGCGTCCAGTTTCAGGTTGGCGTCGCTGCCGCCGGCGGCCGCCACTTGCGCGGTCAGTTTGAGCAGGCGCGCCATGGCCAGGCGCTGGCCCGCTTCCCAGCGGTTGACCGGGTCGCTGTCATGGCTGAACAGGTGCAGAAGCTCGGAATCGGTGTAGTCGTATTCCAGCACCACCGGCGCCGAGAAGTCGCGCAGGATCGACGGCGTCGGACGTTCGTCGACATTGCGGAAGCGGAAAATCTGCTCTTGCTCGGTCAACTCCAGCACCACCGTGGTGGCGCCCTTGGCGTGCTTGCCGCCCTCTAAAGTCAAAGGCAGGTCCTTGCCGCTGGCCGACAACAGGCCGACCGCCACCGGAATGTGGAACGGCAGCTTGTCCGACTGGCCGGCCGATGCGGCGCAGCGCTGGCTGAGGATGATGTCGAAGTTGCGCTTGACGGCGTCGTAGCGCGTGCGCGCGGTGACAATCGGCGTGCCGGCCTGGCTGTACCAGCGCTCGAACTGGCGCAGGTCGCGGCCGTTGGCGTCGGCCATGGCGGCGCGGAAGTCGTCGCATTCGACGGCCTGGCCGTCATGCCGCTTGAAGTACAGGTCCATGCCCTTGCGGAAGCCTTCGCGGCCCACCAGGGTTTGATACATGCGCACCACTTCGGCGCCCTTTTCGTACACGGTCACGGTGTAGAAGTTGTTGATCTCGACGAAGGAGTCCGGACGCACCGGGTGCGCCATCGGGCCGGCGTCCTCGGGGAACTGCGCCTGGCGCAAGGTCCGCACCTGGTCGATGCGGGTGACGGCGCGGCCGCTGTCGGTGCCGATCATGTCGGCGCTGAACTCCTGGTCGCGGAACACGGTCAGGCCTTCCTTCAGCGACAGCTGGAACCAGTCGCGGCACGTGACGCGGTTGCCGGTCCAGTTGTGGAAGTACTCGTGGCCCACCACCGCCTCGATGCCGGCGTAATCGACGTCGGTCGCCACGCGCGGATTGGCCAGCACGAACTTGGTGTTGAAGATGTTGAGGCCCTTGTTCTCCATCGCGCCCATATTGAAGTCGCCGACGGCGACGATCATGAAGCGGTCCAGGTCCAGTTCCAGGCCAAAGCGCTCCTCGTCCCAGCGGATCGAGTTTTTCAGCGACTGCATCGCGTAGTCGGTCTTATCGAGGTTGCCCTCCTCCACCCACACCTGCAGCAGCACTTCGCGGCCGGAGTTGAGCGTGTACTTCTCTTCCTGGCACACCAGGCGCGCGGCGACCAGCGCGAACAGGTAGGACGGCTTCTTGAACGGGTCTTCCCATTTGGCGTAGTGGCGGCCGTCGTCGAGGTCCCCCTCTTCGATCAGGTTACCGTTCGACAGCAGCACCGGATAAGCGGCCTTGTCGGCGCGCAGCATGACGGTGTATTTGGCCATCACGTCCGGACGGTCCGGGAAATAGGTGATGCGGCGGAAGCCCTCGGCCTCGCATTGCGTGAAGAAGTTGCCGTTCGAGACGTACAACCCCGACAGCGTGGTGTTTTGCACCGGCGCGCACAGCGTTTCGATCTCCAGCACCACCTTGTCCGGGGCCTTCTTGATCGTCAGCGTCGAGCCGTCGAGCTTGTATTCGGTCGGCGCCAGCGCTTTGCCGTTCATGCGCACCTGCACCAGTTCGATCTCCTCGCCGTGCAACACGATGTCCTGGCTCTGGCTCGCGGGGTTGTGGCGCATCGTGATGCGATTGGCCACCACGGTGCGATCGGGGTCGAGATCGAATCCCAGTTCAACCGTATCGACCAGGAAAGCTGGCGGGGTGTAATCTTTGCGATATATCGTCGTGGGGCTGCTATCTGTGCGCATGGGGGCTCTGGGTGGACGTAGGCAAAAGCCTATTTTACCAATACCAGCGCCGGCGGACGTGTGAATCGCCCGCGACGGACATGGTCGGAGCCGGGTTCGCCAAATAAGTTGCACTAAATAAGTTGCTTGTCTCCACGCTGCCGTAACAATCTGTAATAATCGTGCAACGTCCGGGCGTGCGTCATAAACTTAGCACTGGAACATACCGTCTTACCTGAGAGGGCATCATCATGAAATATCTCGCCATTCTGGCGACTGCCGCCGTCATGCTGTTGACCGGCTGCGCCACCACCATCCGCAGCAACGTCACCGCCTTCAACGACTGGCCTACCGACCTGCCGGACAAAACCTATGCCTTCGAAGCGCCGCAAGGGGCCGACGACACCCTGGAATACCGCAGCTACCAAGTTCTTGTGAGCAATGAATTGGCCAAGCTGGGCTTCCGCCAAGCCGCCGAAGGCCAACAGCCGAAATTGCTGGTGGGCATGAAATACGTGACCATCGACCATCCGGTGCGCGTGCTGGAAGCGGACGATCCGTTCATGGGCCCGTACTGGGGTCCGGGCTACGGCCGTTATGGCTGGGGTTATTCGCGCTGGGGCTATCGTCCGTATTTCTATGACCCGTTCCGCTTCCACTCGATGCGCATGGAAGAACGCATCAAGCACCAATACCAGCGCCAGCTGCGCGTGACCATCAACACCACGACCGGCCGCAAGCTGTATGACGTGACGGTACAAAACACCAGCCTGATCCAGGCCACGCCGTATGTGATGCCGGCGCTGGTGCAAAGCGCGTTCACCGGCTTCCCCGGCCAGAGCGGCGTGCCGCGCCGGGTCGACCTCAAGATCGATCCGACCACCCAGGCGGTGGAGGCGCCGGCGGCGGTGGCCGGACAGGCCGCGCCGGCCCGGACCAACTGACGTGCTTTAGCGCTTCCCCATGAAAAAGCCCCTGTGTGCATCGGCACACAGGGGCTTTTTTTCAACCGCGACCAAACTTACTTGGTGACGATTTTGACGGCTTCTTTCACGTCGCCGACTTTCTCTTGTACTTTACCTTCGGCCTGGTTGCGCAGGCCCTTGGCTTCTTGCTCTGGCGAGTCGATCAGATCGCCGACTTCTTCCTGAATCTTGCCGCCGATGTTTTTCAGCTTACCTTCGATTTGGTCTTTGTTCATGATGTTGCTCCTGATTGGTGCAAACCGGAATGGCTTGGCTTGAGACACAGAATAGCCAACCCGCGCTAACTCATCTGTACGCTTGCGTACCTAACCTGCATCGTTGATTTTTTTTACTCAACAAGACGCCGTCCCTTGTGTACGCTGATGTACACTGCGTGCGTGCCACTGGCCCAGACCCCGCGAGACCGCACAACTTTCTACCGCGAAATCCGTCCCGGCCTTTGGAGCTTATGGAAACACACGATCACACCGCACTGACAGCGGCGAGCGCCGATGCCTCGCGTCGGCAAGCCTACCTGTCGATATTCGAAAACAGCCCCGACTGCGTCAAGATCATCGGCATCGATGGCAGCCTGCTGGGGATGAACGTCAACGGCCAGTGCGCGATGGAGATCGATGATTTTGGCGCCGTGTGCGGCGAGATGTGGCCCAGCCTGTGGCCCGAAGCGACCCGCCAGCAAGTCCACAACGCCCTGTCAACCGCCCGCACCGGCGGCATCGGCCACTTCGAGGCGTTCTGCCCCACCGCCAAAGGCACGCCCAAGTGGTGGGACGTGGTGGTCAGCCCGCTGCTCGGCAGTGACGGCTCGCTGCAAGGCCTGCTGTCGATCTCGCGCGACATCACCCGGCGACGCGAGGCGGACGAGCGCGAGCGCAAGCTGATGAACCAGCAGGCCGCCGACCACGACCGCATGTGGCGCCTGTCCACCGACTTGATGCTGGTGGCCGATTTCAACTCGGAGATCGTCTCCGTCAATCCGGCCTGGACCACGATCCTCGACTACGAGGCGCCGGCCATCGTCGGCCGCAACTTCATGACCCTGGTGCATCCGGACGACCATGCCGCCACGTCGAACGAGGTGGGCCGGCTGGCCAGCGGCCTGACCACGCTGCGCTTTGAAAACCGCTACCGCCACGCGAACGGCTCGTGGCGCGATATCTCCTGGACGGCGGTGCCGGACGTCGACCTGATCCACGCCGTCGGGCGCGACATCACCGACGAAAAACGCGCCGCCGAAGCGCTGCGGGAAACCGAATCGGCGCTGCTGCAGGCGCAAAAGCTCGAATCGATCGGCAAGTTGACCGGCGGCGTCGCCCACGACTTCAACAACGTGCTGCAAATCATCTCCGGCAATCTGCAACTGCTGCAATTGTCGGCCGACACCAACGAGGCGACCATGAAGCGGCTGACGACGGCGTCGATCGCGGTCGAACGCGGCGCGCGGCTGGCTTCGCAATTGCTGTCGTTCGCCCGCCGCCACCCGCTCAAACCGGTGGTGGCCGACCTGCGCGAGCTGCTGGGCGCGATGGACGACCTGCTGCAACGGGCGATCGGCGAATCGGTCGCGGTCGAACTGGCGGTCGACAACGGTCTGTGGCACACGCTGATCGACCCCAACCAGCTGGAAAACGTGCTGCTGAACCTGGCGATCAACGCCCGCGACGCCATGGATGGCCAGGGTAAGCTGACGATAGAGCTGCGCAACGCCGAGCTGGACGCCGCCTATTGCGCCGGCCATCCGGAGGTGTGCGCCGGCCAGTACGTCATGCTGGCCGTCTCCGACACCGGCTGCGGCATCCCGTCCGACCTGGCCGACAAGATCTTCGAGCCCTTCTTCACCACCAAGCGCGAGGGCGAAGGCACCGGCCTGGGGCTGAGCATGGCCTACGGCTTCATCAAGCAAAGCGGCGGCCACATCAAGGTCTACAGCGAAGTCGGCCACGGCACCACGTTCAAGCTCTATCTGCCGCGTTCGATGGCCGAGCTCGAAACCCTGCCGGCGGCGCTCAACGGTCCTGTAATCGGCGGCAACGAAACCGTGCTGGTGGTCGAGGACGACCCGCAGGTGCAGGAGACGGTGGTGGAAATCCTCAAGGGCCTCGGCTACACGGTGCTCAAGGCGGCCGACGGCCAAAGCGCGCTATCGATCATCGACAGCGGCCTGCCGATCGATCTGCTGTTCACCGACGTGGTCATGCCGGGCGAATTGCGCAGTCCGGACCTGGCGCGCCGGGCCAAGGCCATTTTGCCGGGGCTGGAGATCCTGTTCACGTCGGGGTACACGCAAAACGCCATCGTGCATGGCGGCCGGCTCGACGCCGGCGTGGAGTTGCTGAGCAAGCCCTACCGGCGCGAAGATTTGGCGCGCAAGATCCGGTTCATGTTCGCCAACCGCCAGCACGTGGAAGCGCTGCACCGGGAGAGGTCGAGCATGAAGGCTGCGCCGGCGCAGCCCGGCGGCGGACGCCGTCGCAGCATCCTGCTGGTCGAGGACAACGAGGACGCGCGCATGCTGACAGCGGAGTTGCTGGAGTCGCTTGGACACATGGTCGACGCGGTGGGATCGGCCGAGGAGGCCTTGCAACGCATGGAGCGCGGGGATATCGATGTGCTGCTGACCGATATCAGCCTGCCGCGCATGTCGGGCATCGACCTGGCGGCGCAGGCGCGGGCCGGGCAGCCAGAGCTGGATATCGTGTTCGTCAGTGGGCATGACAAGGACAATGCCGGGCTGTCGGACGCGTCGGCGAAGTTTTTGCTGAAGCCGTTCAATTTCGCGCAGCTGGAAAACGCGCTTAGTTAACGGAAACACGTAGGGCGGATTAGCGAAGCGTAATCGGCCATGGTTGAGCCGTCGGCGGCGCATCGATGGCCGATTACGGCGTTCCGCCTAATCCGCCCTACGTGCCTCCGTGGCTCTTGATATTAAACGCCCGAATGGCGCTTCAAATACATCGGCATCAACCACCACGCGACGGCGATCAACGCCGCCATGATGCCGGCCATGACCATGCCTACCGTGGAGCCGAACACCTCCGAAATCACCAGATCGGTCCCCAGCACCAGCGCGATCGCCAGCGCGAACGATCCGGCCACGATCTGCTTCGTCGCCACCCGCTTGAAGCGCGCCCTGTCCTTCAACGGCCGCATCAAACGATGCTGGATCGCCGGCGCGCTCAACAGCACCAGGCTGGTCAGCGCCAGGAAAAACGTCGCCAGGAACAGCAGCTTTTCCGTATGGTCGATATGCGCGAAACCGGTGTTGAACGGCAGGATGATCAGGAAGGCCGACAGCATCTGCGCACCCGGCAACAGGATGCGCATTTCGCTCAGCATGTCGGAGAAATCGCCGTCGTCGTCCTCTTCCTCGTCGCGACGCTGCGTGCCCTTGACCTTGTCCTCCTCGAAGATGCTGCCGCTCATGGCAGTATGATCGTCGAGCCGGTCGTCTTGCGTGCTTCGAGATCGATGTGCGCCTGGGCGACGTCGGCCAGGTTATAGCGCTGGCGCACGTCGATCTTGACCGCACCGCTATTGACGACGCCGAACAGCGACTTGGCCGCCGCCTCCAGATCCTCGCGCGTGGCCATGTACGCCCCCAGCGACGGCCGCGTGACAAACAACGACCCACGATTGTTCAACTCGCTCAGCGCTATCGGCGGCACCGGCCCGGACGCGTTGCCGAAGCTGACCATGGTGCCGAGCGGCGCCAGGCAGTCCAGGGAACCGATGAAAGTGTCCTTGCCGATCGAGTCGTACACCGCGCACACGCCCTTGCCGCCGGTGATCTCGCGCACCCGCTCGGTGAAGTTTTCACGGTTGTAGTTGATCACATGATCGGCGCCGTTCGCGGTCGCCAGCGCCGCCTTCTCGTCGGAGCCGACGGTGCCGATCAAGGTCACGCCCAGCACCTTGGCCCACTGGCAGGCGATCAGGCCGACGCCGCCGGCCGCCGCGTGGAACAGGATGGTGTCGCCCGCCTTCAGGTGCACGGTACGGTGCAGCAGGTACTGCACCGTCAAGCCTTGCAGCATCATGGCGGCGGCGATATCGAAGCCGATCTTCTCCGGCAGCACCAGCAGCTGCGACGCCGGCATATTGCGCGCCTCGGCATAGGCGCCGTTCGGCCGGCCGGCATAGGCCACGCGGTCGCCGACTTTCACTTCGGTCACGCCCTCGCCCACCGCCTCGACGGTGCCGGCGCCTTCCATGCCCAGGCCGCCCGGCAGCGGCTGTGGATACAACCCGGTGCGGAAGTAGACGTCGATAAAATTAAGGCCGATGGCGCCGTGGCGCACTTGCGCCTCGCCGGGACCGGGCGGCGGCAGGTCCACGTCCACCAGTTCCATCACTTCCGGACCGCCCACGCGGTTGATACGAATTGCCTTGGTCATCACTGCCTCCGTTACGTAATTGCCACAGTGTAGCGCGCCTCGGACGGTTGCGCCGCGCCGCTGTCAACCAAGGTCGCGTCTCTCGACCACATGCGGTCGACACGATCTAAACCACGTAGGGCGGATTAGGCGGAACGCCGTAATCCGCCATGTATGAGCCGCCGACGGAGCATGCATGGCGGATTACGCTACGCTAATCCGCCCTACGTGTTTTAGATTGACGCATCGGTTAGACGGCCGCGGCGCGCAACTGCAATTGCGACAACACCAAATGCGCCGACGAGACGTTGGTCGCGCACGGCGTGTTGTGCACGTCGCACGCCCGCACCAGCGCGTTGATGTCCGGCTCGTGCGGCTGCGGCGTCATCGGATCGCGCAGGAAGATCACGCAATCGATCTCGCCCTGCACCAGCATCGACCCGATCTGCAAGTCGCCGCCGAACGGCCCGGAATGCTTGCGGTCCACCTCCAGCCCCAGCTCGTTGATCAGGCGCCCGCCCGTGGTGCCGGTGGCAACCAGCGTGCAAGTCGACAGGAAGGCGCGGTACTCGCCCGCCAGCAAAATCATGTCGTCTTTTTTCTTGTCGTGGGCGATCAGGGCGATGCGGGTTTTCATAACGTTATCCATGTATACGGTTTATCCAGTTTTATTTTTTACTCTTGGACAGCAGATAAATCCCGGCGATCACCAGCGCGGTGCCGGCCAGTTGCCAGGACGTGACGGGCTCGCCCAACAGCAGCGCGCCCAGAAACAAGGTTGACACGGGGCCGATCATCCCCGCCTGCGAGGCGGCGCCGGCGCCGATGCGCTCGACGGCGGCCATCGTCATAAACACCGGCATCACCGTGCACAGGATGCCGTTGACCAGCGACAGGCCGTACACCGGCATCGGCTGCACCAGCGCCGACACCGGCCGCAGGATGAAAAACTGGGCGATGCAGGCCACGCTGGAGACGCACATCGCATACGACACCAGCCGCAGCGCGCCGAGCCGCTTGACCATCTCCCCCGACAGCAGCAGGTAGACGGCGTAGGCGGCGGCCGATCCGGTCACCAGGGTCGCGCCCAGCGCCACGTTGCCGCCGCCGTTATCCAGATCGTGCAGGAACACGAACACGATGCCGCAATAGGAGGTCAGCAGCGCCAGCCACTGCTTGCCGCTGATGTGCTGCTTGAGCAGGGTGGAGCTGATCAGCAGCACGAAGGTCGGCGTCAGGAACAAAATCAGCCGCTCCAGGCCCACCGTGATGTACTGCAGCCCGAGAAAATCGAGGAAACTGGACAAATAGTAGCCTACCAGCCCCAGGCCGATCAGGCGCCAGCGGTCGGCCTTCGACAGCGGCGCCTCGCTGCGCATCTTCCAGACGGCGACGGCGGCGAACACCGGCAGCGAAAAGATCATGCGGAACGCCAGCACGGTGACGGCGTCGAGGTCATAACGGTAGAGCAGCTTGGCGACGATGGCCTTGGTGGAGAACAGCACCGCGCCGCCGATGGCGATTCCCAGGCCGCCCAGATAGGCAGTCCGGGCCGGGTTCACATTCGTTATGCTTTTGTCCATCCCTCGATTGTAAGGCCAAACGGCCCCGGCCGCAGAGGGCGGCGGTTTCGGCGCCCTGCCTTATGTTAAAATACCGCCCTCACCGCATAGCAACGACTATCGCCAACCCCGAATAAAACCGCGCCGAAGGAAGACTGAACATGGCTGGACACAGCAAATGGGCCAATATCAAGCACAAAAAGGCCGCTACCGACGCCAAACGTGGCAAGATCTGGACACGTCTGATCAAGGAAATCACCGTTGCCGCGCGCATGGGCGGCGGCGACATCCAGACCAACCCGCGCCTGCGCCTGGCGGTGGACAAGGCGGCCGACGCCAATATGCCGAAGGATAACGTGCAACGCGCGATCACGCGCGGCACCGGCGGCGAGGACGGCGCGGCCTACGAGGAAGTGCGCTACGAGGGCTACGGCATCGGCGGCGCGGCCATCATCGTCGACTGCATGACCGACAACCGCGTGCGCACCGTGGCCGAAGTTCGCAACGCCTTCAACAAAAACGGCGGCAACATGGGCAACGAGGGCTCGGTGGCCTTCATGTTCAAGCATTGCGGCCAGTTCCTGTTCGCGCCCGGCACCAACGAGGACGCGCTGATGGAAGTGGCGCTGGAAGCGGGCGCCGAAGACGTGGTGGCCGACGAGGAAGGCGGCTTCGAAGTGCTGTGCGGCCCGCACGACTTCGCGGCCGTCAAGGACGCGCTGGAAGCGGCCGGTTTCAAGGCCGAAGTGGCCGAGATCATCATGAAGCCGGCCACCGAAACCGTCATCACCGGCGACAACGCCGTCAAGATGCAAAAACTGCTGGACGCGCTGGAAGCGCTGGACGATGTCCAGGAAGTCTATTCCAACACGCTGATCGAAGACTGAGGATTTATGAAAATATTGGTAGTCGGCTCCGGCGGCCGTGAACACGCGCTGGCATGGAAATTGGCGCAATCGGAACGCATCCAGATGGTCTACGTCGCCCCCGGCAACGGCGGCACCGCGCGCGATTCGCGCCTGGTCAACGTCAACATCACCGATCTGCACGAACTGGCGACCTTCGTCGAGCAGGAGCACATCGGCCTGACCGTCGTCGGCCCGGAAACCCCGCTGGCCGGCGGCATCGTCAACCTGTTCCGCGCCCGTGGCCTGAAGGTCTTCGGCCCGACCAAGGAAGCGGCGCAGCTGGAGTCGTCGAAGGACTTCGCCAAGGCGTTCATGCAGCGCCACGGCATCCCGACCGCCAAATACCAGACCTTCTCGGACGTGGCGCAAGCGCACGCCTACATCGACGCCAACGGCGCGCCTATCGTCATCAAGGCCGACGGCCTGGCCGCCGGCAAGGGCGTGGTGGTGGCGATGTCGCTGGAAGAAGCGCATCAGGCGGTCGACGACATGCTGGCCGATAACCGCTTCGGCGACGCCGGCGCCCGCATCGTCATCGAGGAATTCCTGGCCGGCGAAGAAGCGAGCTTCATCGTCATGTGCGACGGTAAGAACGTGCTGCCGCTGGCCACCAGCCAGGATCACAAGCGCCTCAAGGACAACGACGAAGGCCCGAACACCGGCGGCATGGGCGCCTACTCCCCGGCGCCGATCGTCACGCCTGCGATGCACGCCCGCGTGATGCGCGAGATTATCAACCCGACCATCGCCGGCATGGCGAAGGACGGCATCGTCTTCACCGGCTTCCTGTACGCCGGCCTGATGATCGACGCCGCCGGCAATCCACGCACCCTGGAATTCAACTGCCGCATGGGCGACCCTGAGACGCAGCCGATCATGTCGCGCCTGAAGACCGACCTGGTGACGGTGATGGAACACGCCGTCAACGGCACCCTGGACACGGTCGAACTGGAATGGGACCGCCGCACCGCCGTCGGCGTGGTGCTGGCGGCCGCCGGCTACCCGGACGCGCCGCTCAAGGGCGCCGTCATCGAAGGCATCCCGGCCGAAACGCCGGAATCGGTGACCTTCCACGCCGGCACCGCCGAAGTGGGCGGCCAACTGCAAGTGACCGGTGGCCGCGTGCTGTGCGTGGTCGGCCTGGCCGACAGCGTCAAGCTGGCGCAAAAGCAGGCCTACGAGGTGGTCGACCAGATCTCCTTCGAAGGCATGCAGTGCCGCCGCGACATCGGCTGGCGCGGCCTGAAGCACTAAATACAATGCTTTCCGCCCCGAATCCAGCGGCCGTCAAGGCCTTCCTGCTCGATCTGCAGGCCCGCATCATCGACGCGCTCGAAGCGCTCGATGGCAAGGCCTTCCTGCGCGACGAGTGGGAGCGTCCGGAGGGCGGCGGCGGGATTTCGCGGCTGGTCGAGGAAGGCAACGTCATCGAACGCGGTGGCGTCAACTTCTCGCACGTGATGGGCGCCAAGCTGCCGCCGTCGGCGTCGGCCGCGCGTCCGGATTTGGGCGGCAACCCGTGGGAAGCGATGGGCGTGTCGCTGGTGATCCATCCGCGCAATCCGTACGCGCCGACGGTGCACATGAACGTGCGCTTCTTCACCACGACCACCATCAACGGCGAACCTGCATGGTGGTTCGGCGGCGGCATGGACCTGACGCCCTATTACGGCGACAAGGAAGACGTCAAACACTTCCACCAGAGCTGCCGCGACGCGCTGGCGCCGTTCGGCGACGACCTGCACGCGCGCTACAAGAAGTGGTGCGACGAGTATTTCTACCTGAAGCACCGCAAGGAGGCGCGCGGCGTCGGCGGCATCTTCTTCGACGATTTGAACGAAGAAGGTTTCGACCGGAGCTTCGCGCTGATGCAAAACGTCGGCAACGCCTTCCTGACCGCCTACCTGCCGATCCTGGAGCGCCGCAAGGACACGCCGTACGGCGAGCGCGAACGCGATTTCCAGGCCTACCGGCGCGGCCGCTACGTCGAATTCAATCTGGTGTTCGACCGTGGTACCCTGTTCGGCCTGCAGTCGGGCGGCCGCACCGAGGCGATCCTGATGTCGATGCCGCCGATCGTCAAATGGCGCTATCGCTGGGAACCCGAGGACGGCACGCCGGAAGCGGCGCTGTACACCGACTTCCTGCCGCACCGCGACTGGCTGGCCGCGTGACAAAGGCCATGGCACAGCGGGTTGCACTGCTGGGCGGCAGCTACGATCCGGTCCACCACGGTCATATCGCCCTCGGCGCCTATTTCGCGCAATTGCTGCAAGTGGACCAGCTGCGCGTGATTCCGGCCGGCCTGCCGTGGCAAAAAGCCATGCTCAAGGCGACCCCGGAACAGCGCGCCGAGATGGTGTCCATCGCCTTCAAGGGCCAGCCGTTCGACGTCTTGATCGATATGCAGGAGATCGAGCGCGCCGCCAAGGGCCTGCCAACGTACACCATCGAGACGCTGCGCCTGGTGCGCGCCGAGCTGGGTCCGGACGCCTGCATCGCTTTCGTGATGGGCGCCGACCAGCTCCAGCGGCTCGACACCTGGAATGAATGGCAGGCGCTGTTCGACTACGCCCATATCTGCGTAGCGGCCCGCCCTGGCTTCGACATAGGCGCCGCCGGCCTTCCGCCGGCGGTCGCCGCGGCGTTCTCCAGTCGTATGGGAACGCCTGAACAAATCCGCAACACGCCGCACGGTCTGACTTATCTGGCACAAGACTTCGCGGTGGATATCTCCGCCACCGAAATACGTGCGGCATTACAACGGGGGGAACAGGCAAACTCGCTTATCCCGCCGCTAGTGCTAGACTATATTGAACAACACAATCTATACAAAAGCTAAATGGACATCAAAAAACTGCAATCCCTCGTCGTTGACGCCCTCGAAGACGTCAAGGCACAAGACATCACGCTGTTCGACACCACCCACCTGACCAGCCTTTTCGACCGCATCGCCATCGCCTCCGGTACCTCCAACCGCCAAACCAAGGCGCTGGCCGCCTCGGTGCGCGACAAGGTCAAAGCCGCCGGCGGCGACGTCTACGGCATGGAAGGCGAGGACACCGGTGAATGGGTGCTGGTCGACCTGGGCGACATGATCGTCCACATCATGCAAGCGCCGATCCGCGCCTACTACCGCCTGGAAGAAATCTGGGGCGACAAGCCGGTCAAGCTGGGCGCCGCCAAGCGCAAGTCGACCAAGGAAGGCGAGGAAGCCGACGAGCCGAAGAAAATCTCCAGCCACCTGGCCGCCGGCAAAAAAGCCGTCGACGCCTCGCCGGTGATCGAGAAGAAGACCCCGGCCCGCAAAGCCGCCGCCGCCAAACCGGCCGCCGAGAAGAAACCGGCCGCCAAGAAGGCCGCCATCCCGGTCGGCAAAACCATCAAGGTCGGCAAGACCAAGAGCGCCGTCGCCTCGGCCGAAGCGCTGAAAGCCCTGCCGCCGAAGCCGAAAGCGCCGAAGGCCGCCAAGCCGAAAGCGGACGAAGCGCCGGCCAAGACGGTCATCAAGCGTATCAAAAAAGTCGCGGAATAATCCACGATGCAGCTGATCATCGCTGCGGTCGGCCATAAAATGCCGTCCTGGATCGAAACGGGCTTCGCCGAATACGCGAAGCGCATGCCGCCGGAACTGAAGATCGTGCTCAAGGAAATCAAGCCGGTCGACCGTTCGGGCAGCAAGACAGCCGCCACCGCGATGGCGCTCGAACGCGAGCGCATCGAGGCGGCGCTGCCCAAATCGGTGCGCATCATCGCCCTCGACGAGCGTGGCAAGGACCTGACCTCGGTCGGCTTGTCCCAGCAGCTCGAAGCCTGGCAGCAGGACGGGCGCGACACCGCCTTCCTGATCGGCGGGGCCGACGGCCTCGATCCGGAGCTCAAGGCCCGTGCCGAAGGGCTGATCCGGATTTCCAGTATGACGCTCCCTCATGGTATGGTACGGGTATTGTTGGCCGAACAACTGTATCGTGCCTGGTCGATCACCCAGAACCACCCTTACCACAGAGTTTGATGCGTCGGAAAAAATGAAACTGGTCGAAAAAAAGATCTACCTCGCCTCCAAAAGCCCGCGCAGGCGCGAACTGCTGCGCCAGATCGGCATCGATTTTGAACTGCTGCTGCTGCGCGCCGACGGTCCGCGCGGCGCCGACGTCACCGAAGACGTCATCGAAGGCGAAGCGCCGCTCGACTACGTGGCCCGCGTGGCGCAGGAAAAAGCCGCCTTCGGCTACAACCTGGTGCAGCGCCGCCACCTCAAGCCGCGCGCCGTGCTCACCGCCGACACCACCGTCACCATCGACGGCCAAATCCTCGGCAAACCTGCCGACCGCGCCGAAGCCAACGCCATGCTCACGCAGCTGTCGGGCCGCACCCACCAGGTTCTGACCGCCATCGCCGTGCATTCGGCCGACTTCACCGGGCAAATCACGCAGGTGTCGGAAGTGCGTTTCGGCGTGCTGTCGCCGGCCGCCATCACCGCCTATTGCGCCACGCTCGAACCGTACGACAAGGCCGGCGGCTACGGCATCCAGGGCCCCGCCGCGCAATTCATCGAACACATCGCCGGCAGCCATTCCGGCATCATGGGGCTGCCGCTGTACGAGACCGCGCAGCTGCTGCGGCAGGCGGGTTTGCCGCTGCCGTAAGTGGCGTGTATGATCAGTCTTCACATAGCCACAGAAGCCGCGCCAGCCGGCCGCCGAGACAAATGAACGAAGACATCCTGATCAACATCACCCCGCAGGAAACGCGGGTCGCCCTGATTTTGCAAGGCGCCGTGCAAGAGCTGCACATCGAACGCACGCTCACGCGCGGCCTGGCCGGCAATGTCTATTCCGGCAAGGTGGTGCGGGTACTGCCCGGCATGCAGTCGGCCTTCATCGACATCGGCCTCGAACGCGCCGCCTTTTTGCACGTGGCCGACATCTGGGAGGCGCGCCCGCACGACGGCGGCCAAAACGCCGCCCCCACCCCGATTGAAAAAATCCTGTTCGACGGCCAGGTGCTGACGGTGCAGGTCATCAAGGACCCTATCGGCACCAAGGGCGCGCGCCTGTCGACGCAGATCTCCATCGCCGGCCGCATGCTGGTGTACCTGCCGCAGGACGCCCACATCGGCATCTCGCAAAAGATCGAAAAGGAAGCGGAGCGCGAAGCGCTGCGCACGCGGCTCCAAAGCCTGCTGCCGGCCGACGAAAAAGGCGGCTACATCGTACGCACGCAGGCGGAGGACGCCTCGGACTCCGACATCGCCGCCGACGTCGAATACCTGCGCAAGACCTGGGGCGCGATCACGCTCGGCGCGAAAACCAAACCCGCCACCACCCTGCTGCACCAGGATTTGAGCCTGGCGCAGCGCGTGCTGCGCGACTTCGTCCACGACGACACGGCCACCATCCAGGTCGACTCGCGCGAGAATTATCTGAACCTGGTCGAATTCGGCAAGGCCTACACGCCCGGCGTGCTGCCGCGATTGCAGCACTACACCGGCGAGCGGCCGCTGTTCGACTTGTACGGCGTCGAGGAGGAGATCCTGCGCGCGCTGGGCCGGCGCGTCGACCTCAAATCCGGCGGCTACCTGATCGTCGACCAGACCGAGGCGATGACCACCATCGACGTCAACACCGGCGGCTTTGTCGGCGGGCGCAATTTCGCCGACACGATCTTCAAAACCAACCTGGAGGCGGCGCACGCGATCGCGCGCCAACTGCGCCTGCGTAATCTGGGCGGCATCATCATCCTCGACTTCATCGACATGGAGAACAACGAGCACCGCAACGCCGTGCTGCAGGAGCTGAAAAAGACGCTGTCGCGCGACCGCACCAAGGTGTCGGTGTCGAACTTCTCGGCGTTGGGCCTGGTGGAGATGACGAGGAAGCGCACGCGCGAATCGCTGGCGCACATCCTGTGCGAACCCTGCCCGGCCTGCGCCGGCAAAGGCCAGGTCAAGACCTCGCGTACCATCTGCTACGAGATCCTGCGCGAACTGCTGCGCGAAGCCAAGCAGTTCAACCCACGCGAATTCCGCATTCTCGCCTCGCAGGAGGTGGTCGACATGTTCCTCGAGGAGGAGTCCCAGCACCTGGCGATGCTGGGGGATTTCATCGGCAAGAAAATCTCGTTGCAGGTGGAGACAGCCTACCATCAAGAGCAGTACGACGTGATCTTGATGTAGGTGGATGGGCTACATTGGTGCGACAGTGTCGCACCTATCGTGCCGGATAACGATAATCGTCGCTGCCGGCATTCAAGAACGTCAATATACTTTGGAATGGCGGAAATCCCTCGCCTTAGCAAATCTCTCCACATCTCCGACCCTCGACTCGGAAAGTAACCACAGGTATCGAACTGCACCCGCTACTGACGACAATCAATGGCGCGCCGCTGCATCGCAATTTCCGGCCAATCTTCAACTACCAACCTTCACATTCTTACATCAATGTACATTGCAATACTTTACGATACATTAATTATTTAACGTTTGCTTTTTGAGCATGTTATATTTGAATCGTTGAATATGAGGATGAGAGCAAGGGCATGCGAATTAAAAATCGACTTCCTAGGCATTGGAGCGCAGTTATGTACGCCGCATTAATGATGCTGTCCTCATACGACAGCGTCGCTGCGGAGATCAATGCCGATACGGCCCGCAAGCTGTCCGCGATAAAATCCATCGCATTATCATCCGAGCCTATTTCCCCCCAACAGGTGGCGCGGGTATTAGCGGTTGAATTGCATACGAAGTGTACCCCATTCGACGATCCAACCGAGGGGAAATTCCAAATCTGCAATTCGGCATCATCCAAAGACGACAGGGAAACAGCGCAACTCACGTTTCTTCATTATTCCACCGTCAATCGACTTGCAGAGCGGGACACAGGTGGAACGCTCCATTTCATCGCCAAAAACAAGGCGATTTGCCTTAGTCAGGAAGATTTAAGCAAGTTCTTCCAGGTCGCTGCCTCGCCATCGAGCGAGCGGGTACTGACCGAACCTGCCCTACCCTATACTCCAGCCCGCCGATACGAATTCAAATTTCCAAAGCAAGGAAAATTCGACGTGGCTATCAGTGTTTTAGAAACTGGCCAATGTGCCGCAATGATAGAGCTTTCGAAAACCTCGTACAAAACACGGACTGAAAAATAATATGCCTGCCACTCCAACCCTGCAGCAGATAAGCTCGTCATTATCGTCTGGCACGATGCATTCACGCGTTGACGGATTAATAGCCGGGAAAACTTATATTGATTATGTAACCGGCACGGAACATTCGGCTTTTCTAGCTTACAAATCCGAAAACGGCATTATCAGTGGCGGCGTAATCCGGGTGAATACGGACGAGGTTCAGCACACGGCCATTAAACAAAACATTAGCTTTGACGATGCCTTGAAAGAAACGGTTGTACACGAGGTCGGGCACGGAGTGAATGCAACAACAGACGCGCACAACATCGCCGTCTCACCTGCCGCGCTGGAGAACTATTGCTACACCCGGGAGGGCGAAGCGGCGGCGTTCAATTTCATCGTGGCGATGGAGGATCACCAGGCAGGCGGCAACCTCCAGGTAGCCGGTGTAATAGCCAATCCAAATCTCTACTACGACATGCTGGCGACTTATACGGCGCTATCGGCAACGACAGATCCCCGCTCGAGCGCATTCCAGGCCAGCATGGTCAATTATGCGACCACGCAGTTTGCATCGGATCCAAACTATCAAACCGCGTGCAAGGCATGGGCCGCCGACCCCAGCAAAGCCGCACTATACATCCCGCCGGACGATTACGCGACCAGCGGTGGAAGCGGCAGCGCCGACGGTGGCAATTACGACACCCCTCCCGACGATACTCCCACACCTCCAGCCGACGGCGGCGATGATGGAGGGGGTGGCGATAACGGCGGTGGCGGCGGCGATGGCGACGTCGGAGCCTGCGTCAGTATCGACTCCCTCCTGCCCGACGGACGCTTGGCCGGTGACATCACGGTCGGCGACGAAATGCTGCTGGCCGACGAGCGTACGCTGGAACCAGGACGTGGAGTGGTCAGCTATTCCCAGATTAAAACCGCAGCGGGCTTCCGGATCACCACCGCGAGCGGCGCGAGCCTCAAATGCTCGGACACCGCCCCCATTCCAACACCGGAGGGTTTGGTGCTGGCTCCTGATTTGCTTGGCAAACAGGTGGCGGTGCGCCAGGACGGCGAGCAAGCCTCGGTGCGCTGGGAAAAAGTGACCGCCGTCGATTCGATCGGCCAGATTCAGGTACAGCACATCACCGTCGGCGACAAATGCTTCTGGGCTGGGGAAAAGCCTGGATCGTATATCTTGCACCACAACCTGAAGGACGCCGGCGGTGGTGGGGGCGGTGACGACCCCGGCGACGAGGACGGCACAATCGCGCAATCGCCGAACCAAGCTCGTCCCGCAGCAAACACCACCAACGCGACGGCGAAGCCGGTCACCGACAAACTCCCCGCCGCGCAGGAAGCGGCACATGCTTCGACGGAGGCAAATGCCCGGCCACATACCGACGCCGGTAGCGCCGAGGCGCAGCACCATGCGCCCGTGGAGGTGACGCTAGTGGGCCACTCCGAGATGTTGACCCACCACGTCATGCTCATGTGATTCGCTGGCGCACATCCTCATGGGTGCCAACCCATGTATGCCGTCGCCACCGTCCACTGCAAGCACTTCGCCGAGGTCGGCCCGCTCATCGATCGCCCCCTTGTGATGCAGTTTCTGACCCGGACATAAGCGCGCGCGTTTTGTGGCGCAGCGCCCCGGCCAACATGCCCAAGCCCAGCAAGTACATCGCCGCCATGCCCGGTTCCGGTACCACGCTGGCGGTATCCCGCGCGATGAAGGACAGGTTGTCCGCATAGCCATCGTTGTCGCCCGAAACGAGACGCTCCATCGACAGCCAGAACGATAGCTTGCTGGTGCCAGCAGGCATGATTCCCGCAGATTCCCGGTAGAACAGGCCGGTCTGGTTGCCGCGATCTTGCGGGGTGACGGGACCGATCGCGGCGTTTCCTATCTCATTGTTCGCCGCATCGAGAAACTGCACATAGAACAGGGCGTTGTCGCCCTGGTCGGTCCAGCCGCCGAGCCATCCGCTCAGGGAATAGGAACTGTTATGGGCCGTCGGCACGCCGAAGTCCAGGGTCTGAACGCCCACGGCGTACTGGCCGAAGCCGGCGAACATCTTGGTTCCGCGATCGACCGGGCCGGGCTGGGTGGGCAGCACCCAATTGTTGCCATAGTCCACCGACTGGACCATGCTGTAATCCGGGTAGCCGGTCCAGCCGCTCACGCCTGCTTCGGCATCGCCGTTGACAACGAGGTTCTGACCATAGATGACGTCAGCTTTGCCACTACACGCCACGGCGAACAACGCCGCGGCAACGAGAAATCTGCACTTCATGAAAAGCTCCTTGTAAAAGTCAAACGACGCGGTACTGGTCGAGTTGCGCTGCCCCGCGCATCGCAGGGTCACTGATAGACGGCAAGCCGTTTTCCAGATGGCCGGCGAAGCGGCGCAACCAGCCCGGCAAGCCAGCCACACGCACGCTGTAGTCGTACCAGTTGGAACTCGATGCCAGGGAAAGGCGGACGGTGCTCCTCGAGCGTGCGACCACGCGCACTTCCAACGGCTTGTTCGCGTAATACTTGTTGGCGGTGAGTTCGAAGGTACATGGCTGTGCGCCATTGTTGACCAGGTCGATGACCAGCTCGCCGGCGCTGCGTTCGGCGCGCAGGCTGATCTCCGGCCATGCGGCGTTGCCTGCGCCGCGCACGTCCCCGACGATGTGGCGATGAAAACCGTTCGGTCCCAGTATCCAAAGATCGTAGGCGGATGCGGTGTTCCAGCGGCCTGTGAGCTGTTTGCCAGGTTCGACCGTATAGCGGCGCGGGACCTGCTCCAACGCCAGGCGGTCGTACACATGAAACACAGCGCCGGCTTCGCCCAGGTTGTCGAATCTGAGCTCCACCTGGCCACCGCCCGCTGGCACCTGCGCCTGCACCTGGAGTTCGTAGGGCAGCGCGCGCGCCGGACGCACGCCGGCGGCCTGGACGGGTGCCACCAGGCTGGTCGGCGTTGCGGGCACCTTGGTATTTGGCAAGCTCAGCGCCATCGAACGCCGCGCAGCCGTTTCCGGCAGCAGTTGCTTGAACCCGTTGTCGTTCGGGTTGGCGAAGTCGAAACAGGACAGCAGGTCGCCGCTCACCGCACGGCGCCATGGGCTGATGAGCGGCTCGCGCACACCGAAACGCGCCTCGATGAAACGCACCACCGATGTGTGGTCGAACACCTGCGAATTCACCCAGCCGCCCTTGGTCCACGGCGAGATGACATACATCGGCACGCGCGGCCCGAGACCGTAGGGGCGGTGGTGCGTCCGTGCATCGGCGCCGTTGAGCACGTGATGGTACTCGCCGGTCGTGTCGACGGTCGACGCGCCGGCCAGCTGCGACTGCGCCGGGTTGCCGCTATAGCTCGTGTACGCCGGGACCGCCGGCGGTGGCATGTGGTCGAAGAAGCCGTCGTTCTCGTCGAAGTTGATGAGCAGGACCGTCTTGCTCCAGCTCTCAGGATTGGCGGTCAGGGCGTCCAGCACGCGCGCGATGTAGTCGGCGCCCGACGCGGGACTCGATGGACCCGGGTGTTCCGAGCCTTCGGCGGTGGCGACGACCCAGCTGACCTGCGGCAGGCGGTTGGCAAGCACGTCGGCCTTGAGCAGGTCGAGGTCGCGCGTCGTGGTGCCGCGATCGCGCAAGGATTGCGAATAGCCCGGCCGGCGATACCACGCGTTGCGGAAAGAGCGGAATCCCGCCAGCGAGTTATCGGTGAAGTTGTCCGCCATGTTCTGGTAGACCTGCCAGCTGATACCCGCCGCTTCGAGCCGCTCCGGATAGGTGGTCCACAAGTAATCGGTGGACATGTCCGGATTGAAGTCGTCGCGGCTGTTGTCGGTCGAAGGGCCGCCTGCGGCCGCCAGAGGATCGTTGTGACCGGTAAACAGGAACAGCCGGTTGGTGTTGGTACCGGTCTGGGTTGCGCAGTGATAATGGTCGCAGATGGTAAAAGCGCGCGCGAGCGCGAACTGGAACGGAATGTCGGCGTCGGCGTAATAGCCCATCGAGTGGTTCTGCTTGACCGCGCACCAGTCATTCATCCTTCCGTGGTCCCAGGCCAGCTGGGCGTCGAGCCAGGAATGTGGCGTCCCGGCCACGCGCATGACTGGAAAGTCCTGCACCGTATTGAGCCGGAACGGCGCGATGGCGCGGCCCTGGGGCCAGTTGGGCCGGCCAGGCACCGGCGCCCCGCCGGCGAAGCGCTGCACGAAGACCGATTTGCGATTGAAGAGATTTTGCCGGTCCATCACCGGAACCGGAAACGGATCGCCGAATCCCCTTACCCCTTCCAGGGTGCCGAAGTAATGGTCGAAACTGCGGTTCTCCTGCGTCAGCACGACGATATGCTCGACATCTTGCAGGCTGCGGGTGCGCTGGTTGGCGGGGAGGGCCAGCGCCTTTTGGATGGAGGGTGGAAAGGTCGCCAGCACGGCGCTGGCGCCGGCCGATTTGCCCATCGTGCGGAGGAAGTCACGCCGGCTCATGCATGCACCTGCGTGCGTGCGAACGCGAATTTGAAAATATGCATTTGATTGATCCAGGTCGATTGTCGGGGAAACACGAAAACTGAGGTCATGCAAGACGGCAGCTTACGCAGCAACGATGAAACGTTGATGACATGGCATGCATTTATCGCACTTTACTTATTTCGATAACAATCCTGGTCGAGCGCTGGCTGGCAAACAACGCGGTACCGCCACACCCGCGCAAGTAACTTGCTTCCCGGCACCGCATGCTAGACTAGGCGGCATCGACCGGCCCGGGAAACCTGTTCATGAGCGCGCTTAGACACCTATTGTTCGCATGTTTGCCTGTCCTCGGCGCGGCGCAGTGCGCCACGGCCGCCGAGCGCGTGGCCGTGGGGGCGCGCTTCGACCTGGTTTTCGAGCAGGGCGCCGACGGCCAATGGCAAGGCCTGGGGGTCGACGTGCTGCGCACGCTGGCCGCAAGGGCGGGCGACACGGTGCGCTTCGGTATCTATCCGTGGGCGCGCGCGCAAGCCATGGTGCAACACGCCCAGGCCGACATTCTGATCGGCCCCTACAAATCGCCCGAACGGGACAAGCAGTTCGCCTTCGTCGACCTGCCCTTCTACCGCGACCGCCTGGTCTTCTACGCGCGCAGCGGCGCCAACCCGCCATGGCACGGCGAGTTCGGCCCGCTCAACGCCACGCGCATCGCCGCCGTGCGTGGCTGGCACTACGGCGCGCGCTTCGACCAAGCCCGGCCCCGGCTCGACATCAGCGAGGTCAATCAACTGGAGAACGGCGTGCAAATGCTGATGCACGGCCGGGTCGACCTGCTGGCGACAAATGAGCGCAACGGTGCCACGCTGATCAGCGCGCTGCAAGCGAGCGGGCGCATGGTCGCCCTGTGCCCCGCCATCGCGCAGCTGGACGGCTATCTCGCCTTCCCGCGCGGCGCGGCGTTCGCGGCTGCGCGCGACCAGTACAGCGCATTGTTTACCGAGATGGTGCGCTCGGGCGAATTCGCCCGCATGGCGGCAAGGCACGGCGTGCTCGCGCCGTCCGGGGCCGCCGCCGATGGCGGTGCCAATCGCGCTGCTCACCCGCCCCCGCCGCGATGCGGCTGAATCCTGTGCGTGCTACGATGTAATTACGCAGTGACACATCGGAACAAAGCCATGAGCGAAGCAACTTTCACCCTCCGGGTCGATGCAAATGACACCGTCGGCGACCTGGTTCGCGTGCTGCGTGTGCTGGATGCTGCCCGCGAGTGGCCCCCCTGACACCCGCTCGCGACGCCTTCGGCAAGTAATTTTTTTGACGATGGGCTCGCTTGAACTTCTCCGGCCACCGGCTATATTGTCATCTAGCTATCGTCTGATTGCCCACAGATCGGACTGCGCTCCCGCCACCATCCGGAGAACACCATGCCACTGAAGCACTACGGCGTCCTGAAGGGACGTCCGATCAATCGCCAGCTCGGTTCCAGCCAAAACTCCCACTACCAGGTCCATGTCGTCGACGACACCACCGATTACCGCATCGCCATCAACGTCAAATCCAAACTGGCGCCGTCCGAGGTCGAGTACGTGGTCGAGCCGCACTTCGCCCATCCGCTGCTGGAGCATCTGGACGAACTGCCGATCGGCTGGTCGCCGCTACCGTCCACGCCGGCCGGCGCGGCGCTCGATTTCATCCGGGGCAACCTGTTCGACCCGCGCAAGATGGTGCCGCTGCCGCTGAGCATCAACGGCCCCGACAACGATCTCAACGACAAGATCGACCAGCACATCCAGCGCGCCATGAGCGACGAGAACGCGCTGCTGTACGCCTTCGGCGAGCGCTGGGGGCCGGAGGGCGGCAAGAAGGACAAGATCTTCGGTTTCATGCCGGGCAATGGCGTGCACGACATCCACATGAACCAGGCCAACGCTTCCGACTTCAAAAAGGATGACGGCGTCTACCAGGACGGCGGCCTGCTGCTGCACTTCCCCGACCAGAACCAGTGGGTCGCGATCTTCCTCAAGTTCCAGTCGCAGACCTGGCACAGCGACGACCAGACCGGCCACCGCATCGAGGGCGGCGTCAGCGGGCCGCCGGGCGACCAGCCCAACCCGCCCGACCCGTTCGAGCCGGGCCACCTGCCGACGCCCGAGGCGCCCGACGGCGCGCTGCGCATCGTCGCCGCGCTGGTCAATCCAGTGCGCTCGCCGGAAGTGGAGACCGTCACCCTGTTGAACCTGACGTCGCAGGCAGTCGACCTGGCCGGCTGGAAGCTGCTCGACCGCGACAAGCACGCCATGCCGCTGTCGGGCACCATCAATGCCGGCGAGACCCTGCGCGTGACCCTGGCGGCGCCGGTGGTGCTGCCCAACAAAGGCGGCATCATCACGCTGCTCAACGCCGACGGCCTGCGCGTCGATGGCGTCAGCTACACCAAGGCCGAGGCGTCCAATCCCGGCTACTCACTGAAGTTCTAAAATTCTCAAACCCACGGAGGTCGCATGCGCGCACACCGCACCGAGGGCGACCTGCACGTGCAGGCGATCGCCGGCAGCCATGTCGTGATCTTCGGCTTCGACTGGCCTGCCGCGCGCGCCGGCGAGCTGCAGGGTTTCGCCCTGCACCGCACCGACCACGGCACCGGCCGCACCGACTGGCTGGATAGCCAGAAGCGCTATCTTTCCACCGACCCCGGCACCGCCACCGGGGCGAAGGTGTCCACGCGCCACCACCCGCTGCAAACCTTCCAGTGGGCCGACTACACGGTGCGGCCGGACGGCGACTACACTTACCGCGTTGCCGCGCTGGGCGGTACACCCGCCACGCTGGAGCCGCTGGCCGAGGCGGAGGTCACGGTGCGCACCATCACGCGCACCGCGTCCGGCCACGCCGTGCACTTCAACCGGGGCGCGGTGGCGGCCCAGGAATACGCGCGCCGTTTCAACAACCGCGCGCCCGAGGATGTGCCCAACGGCCAGGCCTTCGATTGGCTCGGCAGAAGACTGCCGGAAGCGCTGCTGGCTTTCATCACCCGGGCCGGGGCCGGCGACGCGCTGCACGTGGCGATCTACGAGGCCCGGCACGCGCCGGTGCTCGAAGCGCTGCGCCAGGCGCGCGACCGGGGCGCCGACGTGCGCCTGGTCTACGACGCCAAGCAAAACGGCGACGGCGACAGCCCGGCCTTTCCGCGCGAGGAGAACAGCGACCAGATCGACGCCGCGCAACTGGCCGACGTTGCGATCGCGCGCGAGCAAAACCCCGGCTATATCGCGCATAACAAGTTCCTGGTGCTGTCCAAAGGAGGCGCCCCGGCGGCGGTGTGGAGCGGTTCGCTCAACTGGTCGCAGAATGGATTCTTCGGCCAGCTCAACGCGGGGCACGAGGTGTGGGACGAGCGCGTGGCGCGTCAGTTCCTGAGCTACTGGCAATTGCTGGCGGGCGATCCGGGCGGCGCCGATCTGCGCGCGGCGCTGGTCTCCGCCTTCCCGCTTCCCGCACGATGGCCGGACGGCTGCACTCCCGTGTTCAGTCCGAGGCGCGAGCGCGATGCGCTGGACCGCTACATCGCCGAAATCGCGCAGGCAGACGCGGTGCTGCTCACACTGGCGTTTTCCATCGACGCGCAACTGGGAGCGGCGCTGACGCCCGGCCACGCCGGCCTGCGCTACGTGCTGATGGACGGCTTGAAGGGCAACAAAACCCAGGTGGACAAGCTCAAACAAACCGTCCAGAAGATCCGCGCCACCGAGGCGGGGCGGGTGGCGGTCGGCGCCTATCTGAGGACCAACGCGCTGGACCAATTCCTGCTCGAACGCAGAAACCCGATGGCGAAGCATGTGCAGTTCGTCCACACCAAATTCATGCTGATCGATCCGCTCGGCGCGCGTCCGCTGGTGATCACCGGCTCGGGCAACTTCAGCGTCGCCTCCAGCAAGCAAAACGACGAGAACATGCTGGTGATCGCTGGCGACCACGAGGTCGCCGACATCTACCTGGGCGAGTTCATGCGCTCGTACACCCATTACGCGTTCCGCGACGCCGTCAAATCGGCGGCCCTGTCCGGGACGCCTTTCACCAGCAAACCGTTGAACGAGGACTGCACCTGGGCCGCGGACTACTTCGGCCCGGGCTTCAGGAGTCGGCAACGCCGGTATTTTTCCCGCAGCACAGTGTAGTCACAACCGAAGGAGTCGCATCATGAGCGAATTGAGTACAACCCCCAGCACCAACCCGCACAACGCCAAATACCCGGAAATCATCACCGAAACGGAAACCGACGAACGCGTCGAGAGCACCGAGGAACAAAAGTTGGTCTACGAGTCCGGCGCGCCGAGGGGGACTTCCGTCATCAAGAAGGTCACCGTCTCCAAGATCAAGATCCGCACCACCACGCCGTATCTCGGCACGGTGTAACGATCGATAGCATCGGCCGGACATGAACATCCGCCAGGACTTTACGCAGCCGATAGCGGCCGCGCTGCGCGAGCACGGGATCGTCGTGGTCGCCGGCGGGCGCGGCTTCGGCGCCGGCGCCACGGTGCGCGCGGCGCTTGCCACCCTGCCCCGCGCCATGACGTGGGAGCTGGACGGCGACGGCCACACCCACGGCTATCTGGCCGGCTTCGAGCCGTTCATCCTGCGGCTGCTGGACGATGCGGCGGCCGACCACCCTGCGCTGGTGGCGCGGCATGAACAAAGCCTCAAGCGCCTCTGGCCATGGCGACACTGCGCGGCGTTCAAGGTGACGCGCGACCTGACCGGCACCGCGCCCCGCGAGGAACGCACGCGGTTCTATCATCACGAGTATCAGAACAAGCTGCTGGTCGGACTCGCCGAATTCGTCATCGAGGCGATGGCCGCGTCAACGGATACGGCGACCCTGGTGATTGAAAACGCCGAGCGCATGCCCCCCACATCCCGGCACCTGTTGGATATCCTGCGGCGGCTGCCGGGCCTGTCGGACAAGCTGCGCTTCGTCCTGCTGGAGCGCGGCGCCGCGCAACGCGGCTGGGACTTGCCGACCATCGTACTGCCGCCGCCGACGCGAGCCGAATTCGAAGCCGCCGCCGCGACCGAAATCGGCCACCTTCCCGCTGCGCGGCGCGAAGCGGTGTACGTGCAATCGGACGGCAATCCTTTGATCTGCAAGGCTCTGGCCACCTGTCTGGGCAAGGATCTGGGCACGGCGGCAGCCCTGCCCGTCGCGACGGTCATCGATTTGTATCTCGGCACGCTCGACAGCACGCGGCGCGCGCAGATGGCGGCGGAATTCGTCGCCGCCGGCGGCCGGGGAGATCCGATCGCCGAGCGCAACGCCGCCGCCATGCCCGACGTGCCGATGGACGAGCTGCATCACGCGCAACACGCTGCGGCGCTGGAGCGCCACCTCGCCGGAGCCGGTCCGCTGGTGCTGGTCCATGCGCTGGCGATCAGGGACCCCATGCGCCGCCTCGAGGCGCTGGTCGAACCCTGCGACGTCCTGATGGGCATCGGCTTGTACGATACCTGGTTCGAGTTCTTCGCGACGATGTTCTCGGCGCGCCCGCAACGCCGCCAGGAAACCGGCAACGACGCCGTCGACGGCCTGTTCATCAACGCCTCCTTCGTCCTCTACTCGATGGGCTATACGGCCGCCGCGCTGTCGTTCCTGAACGAGTTCCTCGCGCAAGCGCCGGACAGCCGCTTCGTGCCCACCGCCTTGTACGCGCAGTCGATGACGTACGGACGCTATCAGATTCCCGTCGACTTGCCGGCCGCCGAGGACTGCGCCGTGCGTAATCTGCGCCTCATCGACGAGAAATTCCCCGACCATCCGCGCCATACCTACATCAAGGTCTTCGCGGAGAACGCCTATGCCTACATCAAGGCGCGCCAGGGCAAGTTCGACGAGGCGCTGGCGCTGTGCGAGCGAGGCATCACCGACATCGTCGACAAATACGGCGCGGACCGATTCCAGCTGCACCGCTCGATCCTGATCTACAACACCAGCCAGGTCTACGAACTGGTGAACGACACGGTGCGCGCCGAGCAGCGGCTGCGCGACGCCATCGCCTGCGACCCGTTCTACGCCGAGTACTACAACGACCTGGGTAATCTGCTGTCGCGGCTCGACGGCCGCGAGGAGGAGGCGCTGGCGGCCTACGCGAAGGCGATCGCGCTGTCGCCGCCCTACTACGAGGCGCACCTTAACCGTGGCGTCCTGCGCGCGCAACGCGGCGACGCGGACGGCGCGCGCGCCGACTTCGAGCGCGCGCTGGTCATCAAGCCGTCCGAGTGGCGGGCCATGCGCGAACTGGGCAACCTGGGCCTGGCGGCGGGCGACGCCGCCGCGGCGTTGGCCAGCTACGACCTGGCCTTGCGCCACGAAGCGCGCGACGCCGACCTCCACGCCAACGTCGGACTGGCCGCGTCGGAGCTGGGCGACAGCGCGCGCGCCATCCGCCACGCGCAGGCGGCCGTCGCCATCCATCCACGGCACGCCGCCGCCCACAACAATCTGGCGGCGGAGTTCTCGGCGCTGGGGCGGCACGACGACGCGCTGCGCCACATCCGGCTGGCGGTCGACTGCGATCCCGATCCGCAGTATCGCGAGAACGAAGCGGCCATCGCCGCCGCCCGCATCCGCGTTACTTCGGCAGCTTCGCCACCACCTTGATCTCGAACTGGAAACCGGCCAGCCACGTCACGCCGACGACGGTGGCGGTCGGGAACGGCGCCTGGCCCCAGTACTCGGGCGCCACCTCTTCCCATATCATCTCGAAGATCTGGTCCGGATTGATCATGAAGATGGTGACGTCGACCACGTCGTCAAATGTGCAGCCGGCGGCGGCCAGGATCGCGTTCAGGTTCTGGAACGCCAGCCGCACCTGCGCTTTCAGATCCGGCTCCGGCGAGCCATCCTCGCGGCTGCCGACCTGTCCGGACACGAACAGCAGGCCGTCGGCGCGCACGGCCGGCGAGTAGCGGTGTTTTTCATACAGCGCGTGGCGGCCAGGCGGGGATACAACGTCACGGGTTGCCATGCTTAACTCCTCAAGTGTTTAGAAGAATCCAGTCTAATTGCAATCAAACCGAAGATAAACGCCAGAAATACCCCATCACTGTTTGTATAATCCAAACAATTACTTGGAGACGATATGGACAGGTTCGATGCGATGACGGCGTTCGTCCGGGTGGTGGAGACGGGCAGCTTCACGAAGGCGGCCGAGACGCTCAACATCAGCCGCACCAGCGCCACCCAGCTGGTGCAGCAGCTCGAGGCGCGCCTGCGTGTCAAGCTGCTCAACCGCACCACGCGCAAGGTCAACGTGACGGCCGACGGCGCGGCATATTACGAGCGCGTGGTGCGCCTGCTTGCCGACCTGGACGATACCGAATCGGTCCTGTCCCGCGCGTCGGCCCAGCCCAAGGGCAAACTCAAGGTCGACGTGCCCAGTCCGCTGGCGCGCATGATACTGATGCCGGCGCTGCCGGCGTTCCACGCCCGCTATCCCGAGCTGCAAATCGACATGGGCGTCAGCGACCGCACGATCGACCTCATCGGCGAGAGCGTCGATTGCGTGATACGCGGCGGCGAGCTGCGCGACCTGTCGTTGAAGGCGAGGCACGTGGGCGACCTGCAACTGGGCGTGTACGCGGCGCCCGCGTATCTGGCGCGCAACGCCGCGCCCGCCCATCCGCGCGAGCTGGAACACGGCGCCCAGCGCGTGGTCGGTTTTTTGTGGGGACGCACCGGCAAGACCTATCCGGTGGTGTTGCGCCGCGGCGACGAGACGCACACCATCGACGGCCGCTACGTGGTCGCCGTCGACGACGGCAACGCCTATCTGGCGGCGGGCCTGGCCGGCATGGGCGTGCTGTGGCTGCCGCGCTATATGGCCAAACCCCATGTGGCCAGCGGCGAGCTGCTGCCGCTGCTGGAGGACTGGCGCCTGCCCCCCATGCCGCTGCACGTGGCGTATCCGCAGAACCGCTACGTCAGCACCCGGCTGCGCGTGTTCATCGACTGGGTGGCCGATCTGATGAAGGAACACGCGCCCGTCGAAGGCCGATGAAAAGCCGATGAGAGCGTCTCGGATTGTGATAACGTTGTCGAACAAATTACAATTAAAGGAGACAGTATGCGCAACAGCATCACCCTGAAAAGTTGTATCGCCTTTTGCCTGGTCCTGGCCGGACCGTTCGCGCTGGCCGAGGCGCGCTTGCCCGCGCCGACGCCCACACCCGCCGTCGGCGACTCGTGGACCTACCAATACTCCGATGTCCGCAAGGGCCTCAAAGGCAACCTCAACCGTATTGAAGTGACGTCGATCGACAACGCCGGCGTGCATGTCGACGTGCGCCGCGCGGACGGCGGCTCGCCGCCGACGCGGCAGTTGTTCAGCACGGATATGAATCCGATCGACCGTGGCGCCATGCACTTCACGCCCTCGTTCTCGCGCTTCGTGTTTCCGCTAGCGCCCGGCACTGAATGGACCAGCGATGTCGTCGGCGACAATCAAAAACTGGGCAAGCAACTGCGCTACGCCATCAAGGGCAAGGTGCTGGACTGGGAAAAAATCAAGGTGCCGGCCGGCGAGTTCGACGCGCTCAAAGTGGTGGTCGACGCGCGCTACCGCGGCGAGGGCGCCGGCGCCGACAACGACGGCCAGTTGACGGAAACGATATGGTTCGTTCCCGAGCTGAACAACTTCGTCAAACTCGATTACCTCGAGACCGACAAGCAGGGCCGCATCGCCAACCGCGACAGCTGGGAGCTGACCTCCTACGTCCGCGCCAAGTAGCGGCATGGGGACGCGCCGTGGCCACGCAGTCCCCTCCCTCGCCCCAGGCCGACCCGCATAGCGACGGCCGCCTGCGTGCCCGCCCGGCGTTGCGGCCGCTGGCGCTGCTGGAGCACCCGCCGCCGCTGCAACTGCCGCCCGGCCGCCACACCCTGGCCTTCGCCAACGGCCGCCAGGCCGTCCTGCACGTGCCGGCGCCGGCCGACGGCGCGCCGGCGCGCCCGCTGCAATTGATCGTGCTGCTGCACGGCGTGCGCCAGCTGCTCGGCGGCGCCGACGACAGCGCCATCGCGCACGCGCAACGCCATGGCGCGCTGCTGCTGATACCGCGCTCGCTGACCGACAGCTGGGACGTGATACGGGGCGGCTACGGTCCCGACCTGGCCTTCCTCGACCGCGTGCTGGCATGGACCATGCGGCGCTACAGCGTCGACCCGGACGCGCTGGTGATCGGCGGCTTTTCCGACGGCGCTTCCTACGCGCTGTCCGTCGGTTTGATGAACGGGGATTTGTTCAGCGATATCGTGGCGTTTTCGCCCGGCTTCATGAAGCCGATGCGGCGCGTCGGACGACCGCGCGTGTTCGTCGCCCACGGCAGCGGCGACGAGGTGCTGCCGGTCACGCAGGGGCGCGCCATCGCCACGCAGCTGGCGCGCGAGGACTACGAGGTCCACTACACGGAATTCGACGGCGCCCACGTGGTGCCGGCGCCGGTCGCGCACGAGGCGCTGCGCCGGATCGCCGGACGCTGAGGACGACTTCAGGCCAGCATCGGCCGCAGGCTGTGCCACACCAATTCCGGCGCCATTTGCACCATGCAGTTCTGGTGTCCGAGCGGGCACTCGCGCTGCTTGCACGGCGAACAATCGAGCCGCAGCGAAATCGACGCCGCCATGTCCGAGAACGGCGGCGCGTGACCCGGATCGGTCGGGCCGTACAGCGCCACCACCGGCCGGTTGAGCGCCGAGGCGATATGCAGCAGGCCCGAATCGTTGGCCACCACCGCCGACGCGCGCGCGATCAGCGCGATCGCCTCGGCCAGGCTGGTGGCGCCGGCCAGGTTGAACACGGCCGCGCCGGCGGGCATGGCGGCCGCCACCTCGGCACACGCCTCCTTGTCCTTCGGCGAGCCGAGCAAGGCGAGCTGCGTGGACGGGTCGTTGGCCAGGATGGTTTGGCCCAGGCCGGCGAAATGGCGCGCCGGCCAGCGCTTGGCGCCGCCGAATTCGGCGCCCGGCGCGAACGCCACCAGCGGCCGCGCCGGATCGATGCCGGTGCGCGCGCAGACGGCGGCGATCTGCGCGGGGCTGGCCACCAACCGTGGACGCGGCAGCGCGGCGCGGAACGCGTCGCCCTGGACCGCCAACGGCGCGCCGGCCAGCGCCGCGTAAAACGCCACCATCGGGCGCGGCGGCGTCTCGTCGCGGTGCATGACGTTGATCAGGCCGTGCCGGCTCTCGCCCTTGTAGCCGACCCGCCGTTTGATCCCGGCCAGCCACGGGATCAGCGCATATTTAATGGTGTTGGGCAACACATAGGCCTGCCCGTAGCCGCGCCGGCGCAGCAGCCGCGCGTACTTCCAGCGCTCGCGCAGCTGCAGAGCTCCGTGGCGGAACGGCGTCTCCAGCACCTCGTCGACCTCGGCCATCTGCCGCCACACCGGCGACACCGCCGGCGGCGCCAGCACGTCGATCGGCTGGTCCGGGTGGGCCGCGCGCAGCAATTGCAGCAGGGGCTGCGCCATCACCGCGTCGCCGATCCAGTTGGGGGAGATGACCAGGATGCGCGGCGCGCTCATGGCGCCGTCCGCGCCGGCGGCGCCACCGGCCTGCCGCCCAGGCAAAAGCCGATCAGCACGAACAGCATCAACGCATAGAACATCGCTGCCCGCGTCGACCAGAAGATCACCTCCGTCAGGCCGAAACTGAAATAGCAGAGCGTGAGCAGCATGCCGGCCAACGCCGGCGCCGCCACGGCGGGATGGCGCATCTGCCGCAGGAAGAACAGGAAAGGCACGAACAAGGTGGCCAGCCACGCCAGCAAGCCGATGACGCCGCCGTAGACGGTTTGCTGCAGGATATCGTTATGGAAATGCTCGAACTCCAGCACGAAAGGCCGGCTCTGGCCGGTCTCAACCATGTGCTCGAGCTGCTGCCTGACGTCGCGCTCGCTCGCGCCCATCAGCGGATTGCGCTCGATCACGCGCAGCGCCGTGCGCCACAACTCGATCCGCACACCGACGTTGGTGTAGCGCTGCTCGCCGTCGACATACTGGCGCACGTCGCTGATGCCCTGGTCGAGGCGGTCGCGGGCGCCCGTTTGCGGAATGAAATAGGTGCTCACCAGCAATCCCAATCCCACCAGCGCCAGGCCCTTGCGCAGGCGTCCGCGCAGCACGTGGCCGTAGCGCGCAAACAGCAGCATCGAGAACACGATGGCGACCCAGCCGCCGCGCGTGCCGGTGGCGACCGATCCGAGCAGGCCGGCCAGCGCGCCCAGGCCGGGCCAGATGGCGCCGCGGCCGGCGAAATCGAGGGTGCCGGCCAGGCACAGCAACCCCATGCACAGCATCAGGTCGCCGAAGGTGATGGCGTTGATCAAGCCGCCCGGGCGTTCCATCCCCAGGCCCCAGCGCTGGTAGGCGATGAACGCGGCGCCGGCGAACGCGCCGGCGATCAGCCCCCACCACAGCGCCTTGCGGCCGGGGCGGCACACCAGCACGGTCAGCATGGCGCTGGCCGCGATGAGCATGCGCAACGGTTTTTCCAGGTTGCGGGTGCGTCCGTCGGCACCGGCGGCGGCCACCGCCGCCAGCAACAGGAAGATACCGAACGCTATCAAAACACCGCGAATCTCAGTAACATGAGGTAACAAGACTGGCGTCGCCCGGCGCCAGTGGTAGAGTGCCACCACCAAAAACCCAACGCTGCACAAGCCCACGCCAAAGTTGGTGATCAGGACCAGAAACGGCAAACAAAAGACCAGGCTGTGGATAAAGACAGTGCCGACGGAGAACTTGGTTAAGGTATTATTCATTCACTTTTAGATATTATTACTACAGGGCATTTCGTAGCGCTCATTACATGTCAGCCGTCAATATTTCACTCATCATCACCACCTACAACCGGCCCGATGCGCTCACGGCCGTGGTCGACGCGTGCTTCGCGCAGTCCGACCTGGGGTACGAAATCATTATCGCTGATGACGGCTCGGGCCACAACACGCGCCAGGCCGTGGCCGCGCTGCAGGCGCGCGCGCCGCTACCGCTGCGCCACGTGTGGCAGGAGGACAAGGGATTTCGCGCCGCCCGCGCCCGCAACCTCGGCACCTTGGCCGCCAAGGGCAATTACATCATCTTTCTCGACGGCGACTGCGTACCGCAGCGAAATTTTATCAGCCAACACAGAAAGCTGGCGCAACGTGGCCACCTGGTCTCGGGCAGCCGCGTCCTGCTGAGCGAGGCGGCCACCCGCCGCACCCTGGAACAGCACCTCGACCTGCAGCGCCTGAGCCTGGCCGAGAAGCTGCGCTGGCGCCTGGGCGGCGATCTCAACAAGGTGGTGCAGCTGATGATGACCTTGCCCGACTGGCAGCGCACCAGCAAGCGTTTCACTTGGCGCCGCATCAAGAGCTGCAACCTGGGCGTCTGGCGCGCCGACCTCGAGCTGGTCAACGGCTTCGACGAGAGCTTCCTCGGCTGGGGCCACGAGGACGCCGATCTGGTGATGCGCCTGTTCAACGCCGGTGTGATGCGCAAGGACGGCGCCTTCGCCACCGAGGTGTTCCACTTGTGGCATCGCGAGAACGCCCGCGACCAGGCCCGCAGCAACCGCGCGCTGGTGCTCCAGCGCGCGGCCGAACGCTGCACGTGGGCGGTGCGCGGATTGCGGGAACAACAGGAACCGGCGCCCCTCGCCGCAGGCCAGATAGTGCCACAATGAACTGTTATAATCGACCGCTAATACCATCCCGGCCCGTCGCCACCCACCCTCGCGCCCATGAATACTGCCAGTAACTCGCTGCCGCTGCCCGAGACGGGCAGTCCGTTCGCTTCCGCCTTGTTGTTCGCGCTGCCGGCGCTGGCACTGGCGGGCGGGGCCGGCGCGGCGCAGGTGGTGCTGTTGCCGATCTTTCTGCTGATTATCCTGCTGCGCCCGCGTCCCGTGTTACGCGCCTACCGGCGCTACGGCTTCGAGCTCGCCGGCGTGATCGCCGCCTTCTGCGCCTGGTTCGCCGTCGCGCTGCTGCGCGCGGCGCCGGGCCAGCCGGGGCCGGCCGAGGGCGGGGCCGCGTTCGGCGCGCCGGCGCTGGCCCTGCTCGGGCTGGCCAGCATCGGCGTCGTGTACCACCTGCGCCCGCGCGCGCGCCAGCTCTGGACCGGGCTGTGCGCGGCCGGCGTGCTGGCCGCGCTGCTGGCGATCTACCACCTGCCCGGCGCTGCCGCCCTGCCCGCCGACGCGCCGACCTACGGCGACCTGGCGCTGGCCTGCGGCCTGATGAGCTTGTGCGGCCTGGGCGCCCTGCGTCACACGCGCCTGGCCTGGCTGCCCGTGCTGGCGATGCTGTGCGGCATGGCCGCGTCGCTGCTGGCGGGCGCGCGCGGCTGGCTGGCCCTGGCGCTGGCGCTGATCCCGCTGCTGGTGTACGCGCGCGCGCTGGCCGACCGCCGCCTGCTGGCGCTGTGCGGCCTGGCGCTGGTGATCGCCTGCGTGACGCCGGCCGTCGGCATGGCCGGGCGCATCGGCGCCGCCTTCGAGGAAGTGCAGCGCTACCTGGCCGCCGGCACCGTGCTCGACAGCGCCGTGTTGCTGCTGCTGTACCTGGCGCCGCTGTGCCACTTCATCGTCCAATTACGCCGCCCGGACCGCGGCCAGCACCCGCTGGCGCTGGCCGGCCTGGTGCTGGTGGCCGCCTTCGTCGGCTTCAGCCTGGACGGCACGATGCCGCTGGCGCTGGCGCCCGAGCCGTTCTACGTGATGCTGGTGGGCGGCCTGAGCGGCCTGTGCCTGGCGGCGCGGCACAATACGCCGCCACGCCGCATCATGATCACGCGCACCGACAACATCGGCGACGTGGTGCTGACCTTGTCGCTGGCCGGCTACCTCAAGCAAATTTATCCGCAGGCCGAAATCGTCTTCCTGTGCCGCCGCTACGCCGCCGCCGTCGTCGCCCAGTGCCGCCACGTCGACCGCGTGCTCACGCTCGAGGAGCTCGGCGACGACCAGGCCGGCGCCATGGCGCGCGCCGAGTGCGACACCGTGCTGTTCGCCTTCCCGCGCCGCCACCTGGCCATCGCCGCGCTGCGCGCCGGCATCGAGCGCCGCGTCGGCAGCAGCCGCCGCGTCTACCACTGGTTCACGGCCAACCGCCTGATCAACATCAGCGCCAAGAAAACGCCGCTGCACGAGGCACAGCTCAGCTTCAAGCTGCTGCTGCCGCTGGGCATCGACTACGTGCCGACCTTGGAACAGGTGTGGAAGCTGTACGGCCTGGCGACGCCGCGCCACCCGGCCGCCGACGCCGTGCTGGCGGGGCCCGGCTTCAAGCTGATCCTGCATCCCAAATCCAACGGCAACGGCCGCGAATGGCCGCTCGAACACTACACCGCGCTGGCGCGCATGCTGGGCGCGGCCGGCCACGGCGTGCGGGTGCTGGTCACCGGCAGCGCCGCCGAGGGCGAGCTGCTGGCCGAGCAGGCGCCGGCGCTGCTGGCGCTGCCCAACGTGGAAAACATGTGCGGCCGCCTCGACCTCGAGGGCTTCACGGCGCTGATCGGCGGTTGCGACGGCCTGATCGCCAGCGGCACCGGGCCGCTGCACCTGGCCGCCGCGCTGGGCCGCCCGGTGGTGGGCCTGTTCCCGCCGCTCAAGCCTATCGACCCGTCGCGCTGGGCCGCCATCGGTCCGCGCGCGCACAACCTGGTCACGGCGCAGGCCTGCGGCCATTGCGCCGACCCGGCGCGCTGCACCTGCATGCTGGCGATCGCGCCGCAGCAAGTCTTCGACATCGTCCAGGGATGGCGCGAAGAGGCGGCCCAGGCCGCCGCCTGAACGGCGTGCGCGCCGGCAAATCAAAATCCGGTACTATGACTTTTTCGTCCAAGGAGGAAATGTCATGCGTGTGGATATTTATTGCCGAGATGAAGCACAAGGGAAGCACAGCTATCTAGCCGTGCCGGAAGGAAAGCCGATTCCCGAGGAAGCGACCAATACCGACTGGCAGCCGGAGGCGCAGAAGGTGGAGGTCGACGACGACAGCGACGATTTGCCGCGCTATCACATCGTGCACCCGCTGGAGCAGATCGGCGCCAAGGGCTACGCGATCACCAGCTTGAACGAACAACTCTGACTCGATGCGGCACGGACGTGTAGGACACGTCGGTGGCAAACCGTGGAGACACGTAGGGCGGATTAGCGCAGCGTAATCCGCCATTGCGTGCGTTTCGACGACTCACGCATTGGCGGATTACGGCGTTCCGCCTAATCCGCCCTACGTGGAATACGTCTATTTTTAGTACTCGATCTCGACTTCGCTCGCGCCCAGGCCCTGCTTGAGCGCCAGCTGCAAATCGTCCGACGGCGCCACGCGCCAGCCCTCCCCCAGCTGCAGCACGCACTTGACGCCCTGCGGCGCGACTTTCATCGCCACCGGCAGGCCATCGGCCATGCGGTGCGGCGCCAGCAACTCGGCCATCTTCTTGGCGTCGACATTGGTCGGCAACGACAAGGCCAGCTGCTTGCCGTAATTGACGCGCGCGGTGACGATGTCGAACACCCGCTCGGCCGAGATCCGCAGCCCGCCCGAGAAGCGGTCCTCCGACACCTTGCCGACGACGGCCAGGAACTCGTCGTCCTTGAACATGCGCTTGTTCTCCTCGAACACCTCGGAATACACGGTCACCTCGACCACCGCCGTCTTGTCGTCCAAGGTGACGATGAGGATCTTGCCGCGCTGCGTCATCTGCGGCCGGATGCCGGTGATCACGCCGCACAGCATGCGCGGCTCGCGCGACGGTTCCAGCTCGGACAACTTGGTGCGGGCGAAACGGCGCGCCTCGGGCGCGAACGAATCGAACATGTGGCCCGACAAATAGAAGCCCAGCGCGATCTTTTCCTCGGCCAGCTTCTGGCGGTCGGTGAACGGTGCGCACTTCACATACTCCGGAGGCGCCACCAGATCGCTGTCGTCGCCGCCGAACAGGCTAACCTGGTTGGCCGCCTTGGCTTCCTGGTCGGCGCACTCCATCGCGAAGCCGACCGACGCCAGCAAAATCGCGCGGTCGATGCCGAGGCAATCGAAGGCGCCCGAACGGATCAAGGACTCGATGGTGCGGCGGTTGATCTGCTTCTTGTCGACCCGCTTGCAGAAATCGAACAGGCTGGTGAACGGGCCGCCGGCCGTGCGCGCGGCGATGATCGCCTCGATCGCGCTCTGGCCCGAACCCTTGACGGCGCCCAGGCCGTAGCGGATCTGCGTGACCTTCTTGCCGGTCACCGAAGGCGGCGGGCCGTCCGGCATGAAGCGGTAATCGGACTTGTTGATATCCGGCGGCAGGATGGTCAGGCCGCAGATGTCGATCGAATCCTCGACCAGGATCTTGACCTTCTCGGTGTCGTCCATCGCCAGCGACATATTGGCCGCCATGAACGCGGCCGGGTGGTGCGCCTTCAGGTAGGCGGTGTGGTAGGACAGCAGCGCGTAGGCGGCGGCGTGCGACTTGTTGAAGCCGTAGCCCGCGAACTTTTCCATCAAGTCGAAGATCTCGTCGGCCTTCTGCGCGGTCAGGCCGTCCTTGGCGGCGCCGGCGCGGAAGATCTCGCGGTGCTCGGCCATCTCCTCGGCCTTCTTCTTGCCCATCGCGCGGCGCAGCATGTCGGCGCCGCCCAGCGAATAGCCGCCTACGATCTGCGCCATCTGCATCACCTGCTCCTGATACACCATGATGCCGTAGGTTTCGGACAGAATGGATTCGGTGCGCGGATCGGGATAGTCGAACTTCTCGCCGTGCTTACGCTTGCAGAAGTCGGGGATCAGGTCCATCGGGCCCGGACGGTACAACGCCACCAGCGCGATGATGTCCTCGAAACGGTCGGGACGCGCGTCCTTCAGCATGCCCTGCATGCCGCGCGACTCCAGCTGGAAGACGGCGACGGTTTTCGCCTTGGTCAGCAGCTCGTACGACGGCCGGTCGTTCAGCGCCAGCGTGGCCAGGTCGAAATCGGCCATCGCCGGATCGAGCGCCTTGATGTAGCGCACCGCGCGATCCAGGATCGTCAACGTGGTCAGGCCCAAAAAGTCGAACTTGACCAGGCCCACGGCCTCCACGTCGTCCTTGTCGTACTGCGACACCACGCCGCCGTCGCCGCCCTGCGTGTACAGCGGGCAGAAGTCGGTCAGCTTGCCCGGCGCGATCAACACGCCACCGGCGTGCATGCCGATGTTACGGGTGATGCCCTCGACCTGCTGCGCCAGATCGAGCAGCTGCGCCACCTCCTCCTCGTTCTGCTGGCGCTCCTTGAGCATCGGCTCCTCCTCGATCGCCTCGGCGATCGACACCGGCTTGCCCGGCTTGAACGGAATCAGCTTGGAGACGCCGTCGCAGAAGTTATAACCGAAGTCCATCACGCGGCCGACGTCGCGGATCGCGCCCTTGGCCGCCATGGTACCGAAGGTGGCGATCTGCGAGACCGCCTCCTTGCCGTACAAATCCTTGACGTGCTGGATGACGCGGTCGCGCCCCTCCTGGCAAAAGTCGATGTCGAAGTCGGGCATCGAAACGCGTTCCGGGTTCAGGAAGCGCTCGAACAGCAGGTTGTATTTCAGCGGGTCCAGATCGGTGATCAGCAGCGAATAGGCGACCAGCGAACCGGCGCCCGAACCGCGGCCCGGTCCGACCGGCACGCCGTTCTCCTTGGCCCACTGGATGAATTCCGCCACGATCAGGAAGTAGCCGGGGAACTTCATGTTGCAGATGGTGTCGGTCTCGAACTTCAGGCGCGCCTCGTAGCGCGGCCTTTCCTTCTCGCGCCGCTCCGGGTCCGGGTACAGGTGGATCAAGCGCTTATCCAGGCCGGCCTTCGACTCGGCCACCAGGAACTCGTCGATCGTCATGCCGGGCGGGGTCGGGAAGTTCGGCAGCTGCGGCTTGCCCAGCACCAGGGTCAGGTTGCAGCGCTTGGCGATTTCCACCGAATTTTGCAGCGCCGCCGGCAGGTCGGCGAACAGCTCGCGCATCTCTGCCTGCGACAGGAAGCGCATGTTCTCGTTGAACCGGCGCACGCGCTTGTTATTGGCCAGCATCTCGCCTTCGGCGATACAGGTGCGCGCCTCGTGGGCGATGTACTCGTCGCCGGAGATGAACTGCACCGGATGGGTGGCCACCACCGGCAAGCCCAGTTTGGCCGCCAGCGCCACCGAATGGCGCACCTGCGTCTCCTGGTTGGCCTGGCCGGCGCGCTGGATCTCGATGTAGAAATGGCCGGGGAAGATCGCCGCCCATTTTTGCGCGTTCTTTTCGGCCAGCGCCGGGTTGCCGTTCTCGATGGCGATGCCGACGTCGCCGAAATGGGCGCCGGACAGCGCGATCAGCCCGTTGGCCGGATTATCGTCGGGCAGCAGGTCGTAGGTTTTCGATGTCAGCTCGGCCAGCCACTCGGTGCGGATCTCGGCGCGGCCCTTGTACTGGTTGGTCAGCCAGGCGGTCGACAGCAGCTCGCACAGCTGCAGGTAGCCCATGCGGTTTTTGGCGAACAGCATCAGGCGCGACGGCTTGTCGCGGTTGTCGTCGTTGGTGATCCAGACATCGACGCCGATGACCGGCTTGATGCCCTTGCCGCGCGCGCTCTTGTAGAACTTGACCATGCCGAACATGTTGGACAGGTCGGTGACGGCCAGCGCCGCCTGCTTGTCCTTGGCGGCGGCGCCGACCAGGTCGTCGATGCGCACCAGGCCGTCGACGATCGAATACTCCGAGTGCACCCGCAGGTGGACGAAGGCCGGGCCGACCGGGGCCACGACGCCCTCGTCCGGCGCCACGACGTGTTCCGCTAATTGCTCGTTTGCTACCATGTTCATATGCCGCCCACCGCTGGTTCAATAACCGGCTATTTTACAGCGCACGCGGCGGGAGCGAGGAATCTGATTGCTGGATTACGATCCTCAACGCTTCATGTCGCGATAAAAGTTCTCATGTGGCCCGACCGCTTCCAGGTAGATCAGGCGCACACCTTCATCGAGCGTATAACCGAGCAGATAAAGCTGCCGGCCACTGTGAAATTTATGAACCCTCAGCTTTGCCAGATCGCCCTTCTTAAGCTCGCCAGTGTGCGGATCGGCCTGCACCAAGGCAACGGCAGCGTCCACATCAGCCGCGACGTTGGCTCGCAATTTTTTGTATTGTCGGCCAAATCGTCTGGTCTGCCGAACTTGCCACATTACTTAACCCGGTCGGGACGCGGCACGAACGGCTGCGCCAATTCACGAGGTTCGGCCAGTGACGCCAACGACTCGGCGATGAAGCCGACGGGCAAGTCGGGGTTGTCCAGCGCCGCCCTGCCAACCCGCGCCCAAAATTCGATCTGCCCCGAGATGGACCGATGCTCAGCGGCGGCATCCTGCTTCGCCTGCTCGTATAACTCCTGATCAATACGAATCGATGTACTGTTCGCCATGATGCCTCCTTGCTACATTTGTAGTAACCATCTTAGCATCTCACGCGCTGACCTGCCTGTTTTATAAGCAAAAGAAAACGCGTATAATATCGGCTCTTCCGTTTTTTTGATCCCATCCATCATGCTCGCTAATACCGCTTTACAAGCTGAAGCGCATGCCGCCGCCATCGCAGCCGCTGCCGCCCACGTCAACATCGCCGCCTACAAGTTCGTCACCTTCGACAACACCGAAGAGATGCGTCCGCTGTACCAGGACATCTGCAAGCGGCTCGGCCTCAAGGGCACCATCCTGCTCACGCCCGAGGGCATCAATATGTTCCTCTCCGGCCCGCGCTCGCACATCGACGAGTACCTGGCCTGGGTGCGCGCCGACGCCCGCTTCGCCGACCTGGAAGTGAAGGAAAGCTATTCGGTCGAGCAGTCGCACAAGCGCATGCTGGTCAAGATCAAAAAAGAAATCATCACCATGCGCATGCCGCTGATCAAGCCCGAGGAAGGCCGCGCGCCGTTCGTCGACGCCCACACGCTCAAGCGCTGGCTCGACACCGGTGTCGACGACAACGGCAAGCCGGTGGTCATGGTCGACACCCGCAACGACTTCGAGGTCGACGTCGGCACCTTCGACAACACGGTCGACTACCGCATTACCAAGTTCACCGAGTTCCCGGAAGTGATCGCCGCGCACAAGCCCGACTTCGACGGCAAGACCGTGGTGACCTTCTGCACCGGCGGCATCCGCTGCGAAAAGGCGGCGATCCACATGCAGAACATCGGCTACGACAGCGTCTACCAGCTCGAGGGCGGCATCCTGAAATATTTCGAGGAGGTCGGCGGCGCACACTACACGGGCGACTGCTTCGTGTTCGACTACCGCACCGCGCTCAACCCCAAGCTGGAGCCGACCGAGACCGTGCAGTGCTTCGTCTGCCGCGCCGTGGTCACGCCGCGCCAGCAGTTGTCGCCGGAGTATGTGTATGAGAAGTCGTGCCCGCATTGCTACGGCAGATAAATCGCCACCGCATAAAAAAACCTGCGCGCGCCATAAAGGCGCCGCAGGTTTTTTTTCACCTCAAACTGCGGCTTAGCGGAAATAGGCCGCCACTTCGCGCAGCGCGTCGATGTCCAGCACGCCGGCCGCGGCGCGCAGCCGCAGCAGCCCCAGCAAATAGTTGTAACGCGCCTGCGCTTGGTCGCGCTTGGTGGTGTACAGCTGCTGCTGGGCGTTGAGCAGGTCCAGATTGATGCGCACGCCACCCTTGATGCTCTGCTCGGTGGCAGTGATCAGCAAGGTGCCAGACGCTACCGCCTTATCCAGCGCGCGGATGCGCGAGACGCTGCTGATCACCAGCGCATGCTGCTTGCGCAACTCGACCAGGACCCTGTCGGTGCTGGCCTGCAAATCGGATTTCGCCTTTTCCTGGTTGGCCACCGCCTGCCGGGTCGAAGCGTTCACAGCTCCGCCGGAGTACAGGGGCACCGTCAACTGGATACCAATCGCTTTCTGCGTCGAGTCCTGGTTATAGGTGTTCAGCGTGTCGGACGTGTTCTTGCTGTAGCTGGCGATGAAATCGAGGCGGGGCGCATGGCCGGCCCGGTTCTTGTTCACCTCCTGGCGCGTGGACTCGACCGAAAATGCCAGCGCGGCCAGTTCCGGGTTCTGCTTGAGCGCGATCTCGCGCCACTCCGCCAGACTCATCACCGCATCCGGCGAGATCCTGAAGTTATCCGTGACGTCGTCCAGCACCTCGACCTCCTCGCCGACCAGGCCGGATAACGTCGCGCGCGAGGTTTGCACATTGTCAGCCGCTTCCAACACCTGTGCCTCGGCCAAGTCGAGGCGGGCTTGGGTTTCCAGCATATCGGTCTTGGTGCCCTCGCCTTTTTCAAACAGCCGCTGGTTCACGCTTTGCTGTTCGACATAGGCATCGCGCTGCACTTCGGCCAGGCGCAATTGGGTGCCGGCGAACAGCGCGTCCGTGTAGGCGCTCACCAGCCGTATGATCAGATCTTGCTTGCGGAAGGCGAATTGCGCGGTCGAGTAGTTGCTCTGTGCCACCCCCTGCTTGTAGCGGGCCAGTCCGTCAAGGTTGAACAGCGGCTGGCGCAATTGCACCGTCGCCACCTTGCTTAAATACTCCAGGTGGCTGGTCGGCCCGGCGGCGCCCCTGCTGATGATATCGACGTCGGCTTTAACCTTGCTGTTGGAATAGCTGCCCGAAATGCTGGGCAGCAAATTGGAGCGGCCCAGGATGCGGTTTTCGATGCCGGCTTCATACTCGTGCGTGGCGCTTCGGAAGGTCGGGTCGTTTTGCAGCGCAGCGTCATATGCCTGCAACAAGCTGATGGCGTTGGCGCCGCCCACATGCAGCATCGCGGCGAGCCCGCCAGCGACCAGGCAAGCCAGCTTGCGGGGCGCGATACGTTGGATATGCATCACGTTCAGTCCTCCGACAGCGAAGTCTTGGCGCGGTCGAACACCGGCTTGAGCAGGTAGCTCATCATCGTACGCTCGCCCGTCTTGACGAAGATCTCCACCGGCATGCCCGGACGGACATCCATGTGGTGGTGGGCAATCATGCGCGTGCCTTCCGGCGTGACCTTCACGCGCACCTTGTAGCTGGCCTGGCCCGTGCGCTCGTCGACGAAGCGGTCGGCCGCCACCTGCTCCACCACGCCGGCGATGTGCGGGGTGAGATTGGAATTGAACGCGGAGAAGATCAGTTCGACCGGCAGCTTGGTGTGCACCCGATCGATCAGATTGACCGGCAACATACCTTCGACCACCAGGCCGTCGTCCACCGGCACGATGTCCATCAAATGCGAACCGGTGCCGACAACGCCGCCGCGCGTGAACACGGCCAAGTTCACGACGATACCGTCCACCGGCGACTTGACCTCGGAATTGGCCAGATCGTAGTCGAGCGACACCAAGCGCGCCACCAGCGCGTCCGATTCCTTCTGCACGTCGTACAGCGCGGCGCGGACTTCCTTCTGGTATTCCTGGGTACGCTGGATACGACGCAGCGACAGCTCCATCACTTGCCGCTGGCTGCGCGCGATATTGCCGATATCCTCGGAAACCGAGCCGCTAAGCTGAGCGAACGTGCGTTCAAGATCGAGCAGGCGGCTGCGGGCGACATAGCCTTCCTTGCTCAACTCGCGCATGTTCTCCAGTTGCTCCTTCAGGAAGTCCATCTGCTGAACCTTGCTCTGGCGCGACTCTTCCAAACCCTTGTTCTGGGCGCGCAGACCGGCGATGTTCTCATCGACGGCCGCCAGTTCGTTCTTCAGCGCCGACTGGCGCGAGGCCAACAGCTGCTTCTGCAGTTCGACGTTCTCGATGACGCGCGGATCGTCCTTGTAGCGTTTGAGCGCTTCCGGGAACGCCATCGCGGTGCCGTCCCGCTCGGCCGTCAGGCGGGCCTCGGCGGAGCGGGCCGCGTAGTACTGCACGCGCGCCACTTCAACCTGCGACTTGGCGGTGATGTCGTTCATGCGCACCAGCACCTGGCCTGCCTTGACCACGTCGCCATCGTGCACCAGGATGTCGCTGACGATCCCTCCGTTCAAATGCTGGATGGTCTTGCGGTTGCCTTCCTTGGCGACCGTTCCCTGCAGCGGTACGCCTTTGTCGAGCGGCGCCACCGTCGCCCACAGGAAGAAACCGCACACACCCAGCACCACCACCAGCCAACCTATCCTGCCATAGCCGCAGGTGTCGGTATGAACGGTCAGCGGCGAGACGTCATGCGAAATAACATCGGTCGCCAGCGACTTGTTTTCGTTGCCTAACGCTTTCATGATTACTCCTGTTCCGTGGTTGCGGCGGCGGCGGGCGCCGGAGCACCCTGCGGGACCTGCGCCGGCACCTGGGCCTGGGCCTGGGCCTGGGCTTGCGCCTGGGCTTGGGCTTGGGCGGCCTGCTGCGCCTGCAACTGTTTCTGATTATTGTCGTGCAAGGCCTGGAGCACTTGCTGGGTCGGGCCGAACATTTCCAGCGCGCCATCGCGCAACAGCAGCAACTTGTTCGTCATGCCGATCGCGTTGGTGCGATGGGTGATCAGCACGATGGTTTTGCCGCGCGCGCGCAAATCGGAGACGGCCGCGAGCAGCGCAGCTTCGCCGGACTCGTCGAGATTCGAATTGGGTTCATCGAGCACCAGCACGGCAGGGTCGTCATACATGGCGCGGGCCAGGCCCAACCGCTGTTTCTGGCCGCCCGACAAACCGGCGCCGCCATCGCCCAGCACGGTGTCGTACCCGGCCGGCAAACGCAGGATCATCTCATGCACACCGGCGCGCTGCGCCGCCTGGACGACCTTCTCCGCGTCCACTTCGCTGAAGCGGGCGATATTTTCGCTGACGGTGCCGGCGAACAATTCAATGTCCTGGGGCAGATAGCCCAGGTGTGGGCCCAATTCGGCTTTGTTCCAGTGGAAGATGTCGGCGCCGTCGAGGCGCACCTTGCCGATGCCGGCGGGCCATACGCCAACCAACAGGCGGGCCAGGGTCGACTTGCCCGAGCCGCTAGGCCCGATCACGCCCAGCACGTCACCGGGGACGATCCCGAACGACAGGTTTTTTAACAGGGACACAGTGCCACCCGGCGCTGCGGCGGTCACGCCTTCCACGGTCAGGCGCCCGACCGGTTTCGGCAGTTCCATGCCGACGGCGCGCTTGGGATTGGTCTTGAGCAGTTCCGTCAAACGCTCGTAGGCGCTACGGGTACTGGAAAAGTTTTTCCAGACACCGATCAGTTGCTGCACAGGCATCAGCGCCCGGCCCACCAGGATCGATGCCGCGATCATCATGCCGGGCGAAATCTTGTTCTCCAGTACCAGCAGGGCGCCGTAGCCGAGCACCAGCGATTGCAACGACACTTGGACGAATTTGGTGATGGCGGTGATGATGCCGCCCTTTTCGCTCGCCTCGGCTTGCAGGTGCAAGAACTTGCCGTGCATTTTGAACCAGCGCGCCATCAGGTTGGGCAGCATGCCCATCGATTCAATCACCTCGGCGTTGCGCAGGTTATTGGTTGCCAGCGTGCTGGAGGCTATCGCCATCATATTGGCTTCGGCCAGCGGCTTTTTTGTTACCCGTTCGTTCACGTAGGCCAAACCGACCAGGATCACCGTGCCGCACAGCGCGAACACGCCGAGGCTGGGTTCGAACACGAAAATCACCAGCAGGTAAATCGGGAACCAGGGCGCGTCGAAGAACGCGAACAAGGCGTTGCCGGTCAGGAACTGGCGCACATTGGTCAGATCGTTGAGCGCCTGGCCGGCATTGCTGCCGACGCGCTTGAGATTTTGCTCGAAGGCCGCGCTGTAGACGCGCTTGTTGAGCTCCATGTCGAAACGCGCCCCGACCCGCACCAGGATGAAACTGCGCACGAGCTCGAGCGCGCTGACCACCACGTAGGCACCCAGCATCATCAGCGTGAGCATGAGCAAGGTTGTTTCGTTGCGGCTGGAGAGCACGCGGTCGTACACCTGCAACATGTAAAGCGATGGCGCCAGCATCAACAGATTGGTGACCGCACTGAATATACCAACCGTGAAGAATGTGCGTTTTAACGTCGCCAATACCTCGGCGATTTCGTTGTTAGCATTGAAGAATGAGTTTTTCATGAGGTGCTTACGCAAATTTAAGCCGTCGCGGACGGCGAAAGTATCCGAACAAACGTTCCGCTTCTCACCGACGAAGCAAGACACTAATGTTCAGTTCGCGCTCATTATCGCTCGAAATCCTCAAAATTTGTGACGCAAATCACAAATTTCGCTAAAAACGCACATTCTGGCAAGTTTTCTATGGAAATTTATCTATGCCACAAGCAATGCTTTCAGCACCGGCAGCATTTGCGTGTTGAACCGCTCGGCCTCCTGTGTCAACTCGGCGAGGTTTTCCTCCGTCGTCGCCAGCACCGCCCCTGCCTTCGAAATGCGCTGGCCCTGCCCGCCCAATATCGCCCAAACGAACGAGGCCAGCTCCTGCGGCGATTTATGCCCTTGCTGTCGTGCCAGAATGAACAGTTGCTGGAAGCGCCCGACCTGCACGCCACCACCGATGACCGGGCTGGCCAGGTGATTAACCTCCGCCGCACCCCGCGCCTTATGGATCAGGTGGCTATTCAAGCGCTCGGTGACCTTCCTGGCCTTGACGATCACCGGGTCGTCCTGCGCCACGGCGACGTGCCCGGCACCGGCCAGCACCATCACGACTTCGATCACCACCGCGAAGCTGATCTGCTTTGCCGCGGCCACGCGTTCGATCTCGCCGATCGTACGGATCTGGTGGTCGGCCATGAAGTCGAGGATGGGGTCGTAAATGCTTGCAGTCAGCGCCGCTTCGCCCAACGAACCGTTGATCTTGGTCGGCACGGCGCCACGGTGGGTGATTAACACCAGACGCACCTTGCGCCAGCCCTCAGCCTGCTCAAGCGGCGTCAAACGACGCGCGCCCTTGACCCAGTAGTCCCGCCGGAATTGCTGATTGACCATGAAGTCGCGTGTAGTCTGGCGCAGTCCGGCGTCGGCCAAGCCGGCGATGAAGGTGCGCTGCTCCGCCGTCAGGTTGAGGACCTCGATATGATCGTGCAGATGCGCAGAGCAGGCGAAGCTGAGCTTGGCGGGCTCGAGCCATTCCGCCATGGTCGCAAAGTGCATCGGATGCCAGTCGCGGTTGAAATATTCGTGCGCCAGGTATTGGCGGTTTTGCTCCTTGAGCTTTTCAAACCTGCTGATGGCTTGCGGGTTGACGCGGCTGTATAAAGGATTGGTCGCCAGCAGCTGGTCGGTGAAGGCCAACGCGCCGTCGATGCGGCTGACGATGCCTTCGGCCGGAGCGCCCATCAATTCGGCGTGCTGTGTCATCAGGTGGCGGATCGGCGCGAACGATGACCAGCCCGGCTGTGTGTTGTAGCTGATATAGAGCACCCCGCCTACTTTCAGCTTGCGACGGATAAAGTCGACCACGATGGCGCGGTTCTCATCCGAGATCCAGCTCCAGATGCCGTGCAAACCGATGTAGTCGAATTGGGGAAGATCGTCCCGGGCGCCGAATTCGGCGAACGATTCATCGTATAGCTGCGCTTGGACACCGGAAGCGGCCGAGAGCTCCTGCGCGAAACCGGCTTGGGCCGGGTTGAAGTCGGTGCCGCTCCAGCGCGCCACCCCGGCCGCGGCGTGGAGATTGACGCTGACGCCCTGGCCGAAGCCCAGCTCGCAGGCCGTACCGGCCTGGGGCATCGCCAGCCCCGCGTGGAGGAAGGCCAGCTGCAGGCGCAGCGGATTCAATTCTGGATAATAACCATGGGTGTAACCAATATCGGCGACGTAGCCGGCTGTCCATTCTGCGCTCATGCATATCCTCTAAACCTCCGCCGGGCGACGTGCCGAAGCGGTCCTTCAAAAAGAAAAACGGCCCCGCTTTCATCGAAAGCGGGGCCGCCTAGCATACTACTCCGTTACCGGAACATGTCGCCACATTCCGGTAGCGGGCAATATTAGCCGATCAGGTAGATGTTGCCAGTGTCAACGTCCAGGCCGGTCACACCGGTGGTGCCGGTGATCTTGACCAGTACGTCGTCGGTCTGGGCAGTGCTTGCACCAGCGGCGTACACGTAGGTGGTGCCTACGTAGTTGAAGGTGACAACTTCGTTGACCAGCAGGTTGGTAGCGATCTGGGCAACAGCGCTAGCCAGGGTGGTGACACCGCTTGCCAGCGTGTACACGCCATCCTTGATGACGTATTGGCCAGCGCCACCCGATGCGTGATCAGCAGCTTGAACAGCGCTTGCAACGGTCAGAACGTCGAAGCCGGCGGTCGAGGTCTGGCCTTCGGCAGCAGCTTTTTCCATACCGTTGATGGTCTGGATGGTGCCGATGCCCGTGATGGTGTTGCTGGTGACACCGGTCAGGACGTCATCGCCAGCGCCCAGCTTGATGGTACCGGCCGTGGTCAGGTTCGCCAGGTCGAAGGTCAGGCCGCCGTCGGTTTGACCCGAGGCATCAACCGAAGCCAGCTTCAGAACGCCGTCTTTGGTGTAGTTGATGGTCAGGGCCTGGTCGCCGGTCACGGTGATCGAGGTCAGCGCATCGTTGGTCGCGCCGGCTTTCGAGCCAGTGATTTCAGCGATGTTCTTCACTTCCGAACCACCCGAAACGATGGCGATCGAGGTCGCGCCACCCGAACCGGAAACACCAGCGTCCACTTTCAGGGTCGCGGTGTTGGCGTAGTCAGCCAGCTTGTCGATGTTGTTGTTGTTGAACACCAGGTTCAGCGAAGTGGCGTTCGATGCAATGATGTGCGCGTCGGTGTTCTGAACGGCAGCAGCAGCTGCGGTTTGGTCGACGTTCGACGTGATGGTCAGCGCGCCAGCGGTTGCCTGGGTCAGGGTCAGCGCGTTAGCGACGCCCATGGTGCCCAGAACCGTGAAGCCTACGCCTGCACCGACGTTGGTCAGTTCGGTGGCACCGGTCAGAGCACCGGTACCGACGAAGCCGGTAACGTCGTTCTTGGTGTCCAGAATTGCTTGGTCGAAGGTACCGGTAACGTTGGCGACATCGAACAGTTCGAAGTTTTTGAACGCGCCGACGTTGGTTGCGTCAACAACCGACAGGCTCAGGGTGTCGTTGCCGGCACCAGCGTCAACCACAGCGTCGCCCAGGATCAGACCACCGCTGACTGCCACGGTGTCGGTACCTGCGCCCAGATCCAGAACCGAACCTTTGCTCAGGGTGCCGGTGATGGTGACTTTGTCGTTGCCGGCGCCGCCGGTGACGCTTTGAGCTTCGCCAGTGCCAACGCCGTTGGTGCCGGCGATGGTGACGTCGATGCCGCCGGTTGCTGCCGAAGCATTAACCGTGTCCAGGGTGGTAACACCGCTCAGGTCGGCTTTGAATACGCCAGCGCCAGCAACGGTAACGGTGGTCAGCTTGCTCAGGGTCGAGCCGTTCAGGGTGACGTCTTTGTCGCCATTGACGCTCAGGGAGGTGGCTTTAGCCGCGACCAGGGTCAGATCCGAAGCTTTGCCGGTGGCGCCCAGGATAACCGAAGTAGCTTCGGCATCGGTCACGTCCAGACCGGTCGACTCGTTCAGGGTCAGGGTCAGGGCGTGTGCCTTGGTGTTGGCGACGGTCACGTCCGAAGCTGCGACACCTTTGGTCACGGTCACGTTGGTGATGGCGTTACCGGTCAGGGTGGCTGCGCCGGTGTTGCCGTTCAACGAAACGGTGGTCAGGGTTGCGCCAACAACGCCAGCCGCGCCCGAGTTGTCGGTCACAGCGACGGTGGTGCCGCCTTTGACGGTTGCCGAAACGATCGCGTTAGCGTCCGAAGCGGCTGGAGCCGATGCGTCGCCGATGATCACAGCGGCTGCGCCGGTGGTAACCGACACGTTGCCGCCGAAGCCAACAACGGTCACGCCTTGAGCGGTCGTGTTAGCGATGGTAGCGATGGTAGCGGCGGTGGTGGTGGCGCCGGTGTAGGTCGTCGTAGCGACAGCTTTGGTGTTGAAGTTAGCTTGGGTCAGGCCGGTGAAACCGGAGACGTCAGCGGCATTGCCAGCCACGCCGCGCAGGGAGGTCACGTTCAGCGTTTCGACGTTGGCGACGGTAGCGACGCTCAGGTCGATGGTGTCAGCGATCGATGCGTCGGTGATGTTCAGGGTGTCGTTGCCGGCGCCGCCGTTGATGTTGTCCAGGCCGGTAACGGTGCTTGCGCCCGAAGCGGTGTCGTTGTTTGCGGTGATGGTGTCGTTGCCAGCGGTGCCGACGATGGTGTCGTTACCCAGGGTCAGAGCGAAGGTCGAGCCAGGCACGCCGCCGCCGTTTTCCAGCGCGGCATCAATGGTGGTTGGCAGGGAGGTTTGGGCGGCAGCCAGGGTTGCCGCGTTGGTGACGCTGTGGATGTAGTTCACGCCGACCGAGTTGACCGCACCGCTCGAGTAAGCGATACGTGCGTCAACGTCGGTGTTCAGGTAGTCGGTGAAGGCGACAGCAGCGGCAACCTTGCTCTGGATGGCGACGGTGTCAGGACCGACGGCCGGGTCTTGCTGTGCCGAAGCGGCGACGGCGGCGACGACGTTGTCGACGGTCAGGGCGCCATCGGTCAGCTTGTCGGACCAGAATTTCAGGCCGGAAGCATCTGGTGCGCGGTTGAACAGGTTCTGATAGATCTGGTTGACGACTTGGTCGTTGCTCATGCCAGCGAACAGAGCTTTGTACTCAGGAGTAGCGGCGAAAGTGGCGCTGATGGTGTCCAGCGTTGCACCGTTGGCGACTTGCTTGGCCCAGAAATCCAGGCCAGCTGCGTCTGCAGGACGGTTGAAGTATGCAACGTACAGTTGTTGGATCGATGCGATCTGTGCGGTTGTAGCCATGGTTGGTAAAGCTCCTAGGTGATTTCGAAAGTTAGACTACCGGTAACGCTTGCCAGTTGCGGCCAGTGCGTACCGAATAATGGCAGATGTGTATTCCGGCATGATGTGACGGGCATCACAAGAAACCTTAATTCACACCTTATTTTTGGCGTTTTAGCGACAGAAATTACCACGCCGGCCATTATCAGAGATGGAAGTGAAGAAATCAATAAGTTTACTTCGTTGAGCAACATTGCCGCCGAAAGTGTGAGAATTCGCGTATATTCGGCGCGCACATTAACTTATTAACTTTTTTAACTTATTATCAGGCATAAAAAAACCGGCGCCTCGTGTCGTTATATACACGGGGCGCCGGTCGGCGGAGATGGCCGCCATTCGCGGCCGCCTTTTAATTCGATACCCTCACCTGGCGGGGGCGGCGGTCCACACCGTCACGCCGGAAATGACACGGCGCGCCGTCAGATTACTCTGGAAGAGATAGGTCGCGCCGCCGTCGCCACCGAGCACGCCATACACCAGCATATTACTTGGCAGCGCAAACTGGTTCACCGAAGTGAACTGGCCGTCCTTGGTCACATTGCCGAACGTGGCCAGCTTATATAATGTCGCTTGGTCGATCACGTCGAAACTGGTGGTGAAACTGGCCTTGCCGAAATCAACATTCAATTGTCCGTTTTGCAAAGCCGCCGCGCTGCGCAATTGGGTCTGCGAATCGCGCACCGAGGCCTCGCCGCCGGCCAGCGCGAAGCCGGCGCTGCCGCGCTCGGGCAACACGTAGGGCGCCCCTTCCTTGCCGCGGAACAACACATAGACTTCGTTGGACGCCAGCCTTACCGCCCCGTCCTTGCTCAGGGTGGCGTTGGGCGCCTTGTCGACCAGCGTTTGCCAGCGCCCCCAGCTCACCGCCTGGGCCGGACCGACCTCGATCAGCGGCGGCGCCACCGGCGGCGCCACCGGCGGCGGCGTGTCCGGGATCGGAGTGGGCTCCGGCGGCGCGGTGTTGATCTGGATCTGCGTTTGCAGGCTCAGGTTTTTCTTGGCGTCGAGGCTCGGTTCGTTGGCGGCGCCGGCCGGCGCGCCCTTGCCCTCGTCCGGGTGTGGCGGCGACGCCACGTCCGGCATCAGTGACGGACTGGACAACAACTGCGGCGCGGCCTGGCCCCGCTGAATCTGCAGCAACTGGCCTTTTTGCGCGGCCGCCAGCTCGCGCGCGCCGCCCCCTTCGCACGGACCGGTGCCCTCGGCCCGGCAACCGCCGGCCAAAGCGCTGACCGTGACCGCCCCCGACACCACCGCCACCCGCGAGGTGTCCTTGTCGGTGAAGACCGTGAAATCGGTGCCGCGCACGCCAATCGCCGCCACCGGCGTGTTGAACCGGAAGTTCTGGCGCGCCAGCTTGACCGCCTCGCCCGACTGGCTGCGCGCCACCCCGCTCAGCAGTTCGAGCTTGATGCGGGTGTTGGCCGGGTTGACCGCGTCCACGTGGTAGCTGACGATGCGCGCCTCGGTGTTCGGGCGCAGGATGAACAAGCCCTTGTCCAGCGTCTTGATATAAACATAGCCGTCGGCGCCGGTGTGCAGCAGTTCGCCCTCGCCCACCGGGTCGCCCAGCCGCGCCGGATTGCCCGCCACCTTGGCCGCGCCGGCGACAAAGATGATCTTCCCTGCCTCTCCGGCAAGAACTTGCCCCGCAAGCAATGCGGCGGCGGCGATGCAAACAAATTGACGCAGCATGATGAACTCCCTTTTTTCCGTATACCATTATCCGGCGCGCGACACCAGGCGCGGTGATGGCCGTCACAATTCTACAGAAATAACAATTTCCTTCAGGCTAGCGTTACACTTTGTAGCAAAGGGGCCACGATTATGTTTCCTGCGGCAACTAAGCTATACTCGAACATTTGATCCGGCGGCATCCGCCCCCGGAAGCGGCCCGCCTCGCGGCGACGTTCTTACTATATAGATGACATTTTCGGGATTTTCCTTTCGCCGCCCAGCGCCCGCGCTGTTCGCCCGCGGCGGCATCGCGCTGGCGGCGGTGCTGCTGACGCCGGCTTCGCATTGGCTCAGCTCGCCCGGGAATTCCTTTTTCGCCGACGAATGGCTGCGCGACAGTTTCCTGCGCATGCGCGTCAGCACCGCCCCCGAACCGCGCATCCTCGTGGTCGACATCGACGAGGCCAGCATGGCCGAACTGGGGCCGTGGCCCTGGCCGCGCGCGCGCCTGGCCGACCTGGCTGAAACCTTGCTCACCAGCTATGGCGCGCGCGGCGTCGGCCTCGACATCGTGCTGCCGCGCCCGGCCGACGCCGACGGCGACACCCGCCTGGCGCTGCTGGCCGCCCACGCGCCGCTGGTGCTGGCGCAGGCGTTCGACTACGGCGCCCATCGTCCGGCCCCGCTGCGCGAGGGCCTGCTGGCCGGCGCCGGGCCGCTGCCGCCCGGCGACCGGTTGCCGGCCGCGAGCGGCTACATCGGCAACCATCCGGGCTGGCGCGACGCGCCACACGTCGGCAACATCGGCTACGTGCCCGACGCCGACGGCGTGTTGCGGCGGGTGCCGCTGCTGACCCAATTCGATGGCCGGGCCTATCCGGCGCTGGCGCTGGCGCTGCTGCGCGGCTGCTGCGCGGCCACGCCGGCGCCCGCGCCGGACGGCGCCGTGCTGCGCGTGCCCTACCGGCGCGACTGGAACGCCTACACCGTGGTGTCGGCCGCCGACATCCTGGCCCAGCGCATCGCCGCCGACGGCGCCGCCGGCCGGGTGGCGCTGGTGGGCTCCTCGGCGCTGGGACTGGGCGACCGCGTCGCCACGCCGCTGGCGGCGAACCGGCCCGGCCTCGGCGTGCAGGCGGAAATCCTGTCGGCGCTGCTCGACAACCAGGCCGGCGCGTCGCCGGCGCCGTGGCCCGGCCGCCTGCTGGCCACGCTGTACGCGGGCGCCGCCACGCTGCTGGTGATGGCGGCGCTGCCGCGGCTGTCGGCGGCGGCCGGCGTCGCCCTGCTGGCCGGCGCCGCCGCGCTGTGGCTGGCGCTGGCCTACGCGCTGGTCCCGCACGACCCGGCGCTGGTGAGCACCGCCCCCTTGGCCACGCTGGGCTTCCTGCTGACGGTGGCCGTGCCCTACCAGTGGCAACAGGCGCAGCGCCGCTCGCGCCACCTGCTGGGCACCTTGCGCCAGTACGTGGCGCCGTCGGTGGTGCAGCAGCTGCTGCGCCAGGACATCGCCGACCCGCTCAAGCCGCGCCAGCTCGACGTCACCACCCTGATCGCCGACATGGAGGGCTATACCGGCCACGTCGAGGCGCTGCCGGTGGAACAGGGCGCGCTGCTCACGCGCAGCTTCCTGGCCTGCCTCACCGGGCCCGTCATCGACCAGCAGGGCACGCTCGACAAATACACCGGCGACGGCCTGGTGGCGTTCTGGGGCGCGCCGCTGCCGCAGGCCGAGCACGCGGACCTGGCGCTCGAGGCGGCCGCCGAGATCGTGCGCCGGGTGCGCGCGCTGAGCCAGAGCCGCGAACGCGACGGCTTCGCGCCGCTGCGGGTGCGCATCGGCGTCGAGAGCGGCCCGGCCATGGCCGGCGATTTCGGCACCAGCTTCCGCAGCATCTATACCGCCGTCGGCGACAGCGTCAACACCGCCTCGCGGCTCGAGCAGGCCGCGCGCGAGTTCCCGCACGACGTCATCGTCGGCGCCGGCACGGTGGCGCGCGCGCGCCGCCACCAGTTCATCCCGCTGGGCGAGCGCCTGCTGCGCGGCAAGGAAAAGAGCACCGCCCTGTTCACCATCGCCGCCACGTCCACCGCCGCCGCCGCGGCGCCGTCCGCATGAGCGTGCGCGCCGCCGCCCTGTTGCTCGGCGCCGCGCTGCTGGCCGGGGGCGCGCGCGCCCAGGACGACGCCGACACCACCCAGGACATGTACCGCGACGCGCTGCGCTCGATCGCCGAGGGCCGCCGCGACGACGCCAGCGACACCTTGCAGCGCGTCATCGAGCGCGAGCCGCTGCACGCCGGCGCCTGGCTGGACCTGGCGCTGATCCAGTGCGCGCTGGGCCGCGCCGCCGAGGCCGAGCGGCTGTTCGAGGCGATCGAGCGGCGCTTCGCGCCGCCGCCGGAGATCGGGGCGCTGATCGCGCAGGCGCGCGCCGGCGGCTGCGCCGGCTGGACCGCGCGCGCGCAGTATAGCGTCATGCTCAGCCGCGGCATCGACCAGAACGTCAACCAGGGCGCCGACAGCGCGCTGTACCAACCGCCCGGCGGCGACGGCGGCCTGGTGCTGCTGCCGGACTTCCTGCCCAAGCACGACCAGTACTCGGTGCTGTCGGCCGACTACATCCGCGACCTCACGCCCAACGGCACCCAGGGCTTCGTGCAATTCCAGGACCGCCGCAACGACCGCCTGAGTGCCTACGACAGCGCGGCGCTGTTCGCCGGCGTCGACACGCCGTGGCGCCACGGCGACTGGAAGCTGCGCACCAGCGCCAGCGTCGGCCTGACCACGCTGGGCGGGGCGCTGTACCAGCGGCAAACCCAGCTCCAGGGCCAGCTGCTGCCGCCGCTGCCGCTGCCCGAGACCGTGCAGCTGTCGCTGCACGCCGGCCTGACGCACGTCGACTACACCACGCTGGCCAACTTCCGCGGCAACACGGCCGAGGTGCGCGGCAGGCTGGTCTACCGCAGCGGCAACCACTACGCCAGCGCCAGCCTGGGCTTGCTGAACGACCGCGCCAGCGAGGACCGGCCCGGCGGCGACCGCCACGGCAAGCTGCTCGCGCTGCAGTGGCGCCAGTTGCTGCCGGCGCAGGCCACGGGCGAAGTGGGCTACACGCGCCAGACCTGGCGCAGCCAGAGCGCCTACTCCCCCGGGCTGATCGACACGGTGCGGCGCCAGGCCACCCAGGCCTGGCGCGTCACCCTGACCTACCCGCTGGGCGCCAACCAGAACCTGCTGCTCGAGGCGCGGCGCACCCAAAACAAGGAAAACATTTCGATCTTTCAGTACAATGACCGCCAATTGCAGCTAAGCTGGCAGTGGCTGAGCCCGTGAATCGACCGGGCGCCGTGCGCGCCCCCCGGCCGCCGGCGCCGGCCGCGCCACCCCGACACCGAAGAGAACAACCCCGCCCGCCATCCATGCAGAACACCGACGCCAACTTGCCGCCCCAGGACGCCGCCGTGCCCGAGCCGGCGGCGCGCCCGCCCGACCTGCACATCCACCTGCGCAAGATCCCGTTGCTGTCGCAACTGACCGAGGACGAAATGACCAAGGTCAAGGCCGACATCCGCATCCGCGGCTACGCCAAGCGCGAGGTGGTGCTGCACAAGGGCGGCAGCGGCGACGGCCTGCTGTTCCTGCTGGCCGGCCAGCTGCAGGTGGTCGACATCACCGAGGACGGGCGCGCCATCGGCCTGCGCATGCTGGTGCCGGGCGACTTTTTCGGCGAGATCGCGCTGATCAACAATTCGACCCGCTCGGCGTCGGTGGTGGCCACCAACGACGTGCTGGTGGCCTTCCTGCCGGCGCCGACGGCCATGCACCTGTTCTCCCACTCGCCGTGGGTGGCCCAGCAGATGCTGCGCCACCTGGCCCAGAAGATCCAGCGCGACTCGGAGTTCCGCGCCCTGCTCAGCATCAACAACACCACCCGGCGCATCTACAACTTCCTGCTGCTGCAGCACAGCCACAGCAACGGCGAGGACGTGGTCGAGAACCTGCCGACCCACCAGGATATCGCCAACATGATCAACACCAGCCGCGAGACCGTCACCCGCGCGCTGCTGACCCTGGCGCAGCAGGGCGTGGTGCGCAAGGACGCCCACCGGCTGCTGATCCTGGACCTGGCCACCTTGCGGCAACTGGGCAAAACGGCCGGCTAGGGCCGGCTCCGGGCGCGCCCCTGGCGTAACAATGTGTTACGAACATGGCAAAAGTGCCGCGCCGATAGGGTATAATCGCGCGCTCACCACGACAGGCAGCTATGATTTTTCTCCTCCACCCCACGTTTCCGGGCGCCCGCCCGCGCCGCGCATGAGCGCGATGCTGCGTGCCCTCTGGCACAGCCGCGGATTCGTGCTGGGCAGCGTGCAAAGGGAGTTCCAGTCCAAGTACCGCAACACCATGCTGGGAGGGCTGTGGACCGTGCTCAACCCGCTGGCGATGATCCTGGTCTACACGCTGATCTTCTCGCAAGTCATGCACAGCCGCCTGCCCGGCGACGCCAGCCGCTACGGCTACAGCATCTACCTGTGCGCCGGCGTGCTGGCCTGGGGCCTGTTCGCCGAAATCACCACGCGCGCGCAAAACATGTTCCTCGAGCAGGCCAACCTGCTCAAGAAGATCAGCTTCCCGCGCATCTGCCTGCCCGTGATCGTGGTGCTCAACGCGCTGACCAACTTCGGCATCATCTTCGGCCTGTTCACCGCGTTCCTGGTCGCCACCGGGCAGTTTCCCGGCGCCGTGTTCGTGCTGCTGCTGCCGCTGCTGGCGCTGCAGGTGGCGCTGGCCATCGGCCTGGGCCTGGTGCTGGGCGTGCTCAACGTGTTTTTCCGCGACATCGGCCAGTTCTTCCAGATTTTCATCCAGTTCTGGTTCTGGTTCACGCCCATCGTCTATCCGGCCTCGATCCTGCCGGCCGAGCTGCGCCCGCTGCTGGCGTGGAATCCGATGGCGGCGGTGATCCAGTCGTGGCAAACCGTGCTGCTGACGGGCAAGGCGCCGGACTGGGCCGCCCTGCTGCCGGCCGCCGTCGCCGCGCTGCTGCTGTGCGCGCTGGGCATGCGCCTGTTCCGCAAGCGCGCCGGCGAAATGGTGGATGAACTCTGATGGGCGCGATCACCGTTAGCAAGCTGGGCAAGGCCTACAAGCTCTACCCCACCCGCTGGTCGCGGCTGTGGGAATGGCTGCTGCCGTTCCGCGGCCCGCGCCACCAGGTCAAGTGGATCCTGCGCGACATCGACTTCCAGGTCGCCGCCGGCGAGGCCGTCGGCCTGATCGGCGTCAACGGCGCCGGCAAGAGCACCCTGCTCAAGCTCATCACCGGCACCTCGCAGCCGAGCGCCGGCGCCGTCCACATGGAGGGGCGCGTGGCCGCGCTGCTGGAGCTGGGCATGGGCTTCCATCCGGACTTCAGCGGCCGCCAGAACGTGGTCATGGCCGGCCAGCTGCTGGGCCTGCGCCTCGACGAGATCGCCGCGCTGATGCCCGCGATCGAGGCGTTCGCCGAGATCGGCGACTACATCGACCAGCCGGTGCGCGTGTATTCGAGCGGCATGCAGATGCGCCTGGCCTTCAGCGTGGCCACCGCGCGCCGCCCCGACATCCTCATCGTCGACGAGGCGCTGTCGGTGGGCGACACCTATTTCCAGCACAAGAGCTTCGAGCGCATCCGCCAGTACCGCGCGGCCGGCACCACGCTGCTGCTGGTGTCGCACGACAAGCAGGCGATCCAGTCGGTGTGCGACCGCGCCATCCTGCTCGACGGCGGGCGCCTGGCGCGCCAGGGGCCGCCCGAGGAGATCATGGACTACTACAACGCCCTGATCGCCGAGCGCGAGAACGCCACCGTGCAGGTGGCCGCGCTCGACGACGGCAAGGTCCAGACCATCTCCGGCACCGGCGAGGCGACCGTCAGCGCGATCGCCCTGCTCGACGCCGCCGGCGCGCCGGTGGAGGTGGTCGACGTCGGCGCCGAGGTCACGCTGGAGGTGACCGTGTCCACCCGCGCGGCCATCCCGCGCATGGTGCTCGGCTACATGATCAAGGACCGCCTGGGCCAGACCATGTACGGCACCAACACCGACCTCAAACAGATGCCGCTCGAGCACGTCGACGCCGGCCGCCGGGTGGTCTACCGCTTCCGCTTCCCGATGAACCTCGGCGCCGGCACGTATTCGGTGGCCACCGCCATCGTCAGCACCGACACCCATCTGGTCAACAACTACGAGTGGCGCGACCTGGCGCTGGTGTTTACCGTGGTCAATATGCGCCGTCCCCATTTCGAGGGCTCGGCCTTCCTCGACCCGTCGATAGAAATTTCCCACCCATGAGCTTTATCTCCTACGCCCAAAACGCCGAAGACGTGCTGCTGTGGCGCGCGCTCAAGCACCTGCCGGCCGGATTCTACATCGACGTCGGCGCCAACGATCCCGAGGAGCACTCGGTCACCAAGGCGTTCTACGACGCCGGCTGGCACGGCATCAACATCGAGCCGATGCCCTCCTACCACGAGGTGTTCCTGCGCGAGCGCCCGCGCGACATCAACCTGGCCGTCGCCTGCGGCGCCGCCGAGGGCAGCATCACGCTGTTCGACACGCCGGCCGTCAACGGCTGGGCCTCGACCGACGCCGCCACCGCCAGCGCCCACCGCGCCGACGGCATCGCCGTGGTCGAGACCGAGGTGCCGCTGCGCACCCTGGCCGGCATCTGCGCCGAGCACGCGCCGGCCGAGATCCATTTCCTCAAGATCGACGTCGAGGGCTTCGAGGGCGAGGTGCTGCGCGGCATGGACCTGCGGCGCTGGCGCCCGTGGCTGCTGGTGATCGAGGCGACCCTGCCCAACAGCCGCGAAACCAACCACGCCAGCTGGGAGCCGCTGGTCACGCCGCACGGCTACCAGTTCGCCCACTTCGACGGCCTGAACCGCTACTACGTGGCCGACGAGCATCCGGAACTGCTGGCCGCGCTGGGCGTGCAGCCCAACGTCTTCGACGACTACATCAGCCACCACCTGGACAAGGCGTGGCGCCGCGCCACCGCCGCCGAGCTGGCCGCCGCCGCCGCCGAGGGCCGCGCCGCCGCCGCCGAGGCCGATGCCGAGGGCCGGATCGCCGCCGCCGCCGCCGAGCTGGCCCAGGCGCGCGCGCTGCTGGCCGACGCGCGCGCCCAGACCGCGCAGGCGCAGGAACAGTTCCACGCCGCCGAGCAGGCGCTGCGCGAGGCCGAGCGCGCCAGCAAGACGGTCCAGGACCACGCCGACGCGGCCGAGATCAGCCGCCGCGAGACGGCGGCCTGGGCGCGCGAGCTCGAAAGCAGCCTGAACGCCACCCACGCCAGCTGGTCGTGGCGGCTGACCAAGCCGCTGCGCCTGGCCGACCGCTACAGCCGGGCCGGGGCGGTGGCGCCGAAGCTGCGCCGCGCGCTGCGCCGCGGCGTCGTCGCGCTGGCCGCGCGCCCGCTCGTGCGGCGCGCGGCGCTGGCCGTGCTGCGCCGCTTCCCGGCGCTCGACGCGCGCGCCATGGGCTGGTACGCGCGCCTGCGCGGCACCATGGCGCCGGCGCCGGCGCAGCCCGGCGTGCCGCCGGCGCTGGCCCATCTGCCGCAGTCGGCGCGCCAAGTGCTGGCCGACCTGCAGCGCTCCCGTTCCACTTCCTGATCCCCACCATGCGTATCGTTATCGACTTGCAGGCTTGCCAGAACGGCGCCGCCGCCGACCCGGCGGCCACCCTGGCCATGGCGCAAAGCCTGGCGCGACTGGCCGCCGACCACACCATCCTGATCCTGCTGCACGCGCGCCACGCCGACGCCATCGACGCGCTGCGCCTGGCGTTCGCGCCGCTGCTGCCGGCCGGGCGGCTGCACGTGTTCGACGCCCCCGCCGGCGACGGCGCCTGGAGCCAGCGCGCCGCCGAGGCGCTGCGCGAGACCATGCTGGCCGACCTGCGCGCCGACCTGGTGTGGACGCCGGGCGCCTTCGACCGCGCCGGCGCGCCGGCCGTCTGCGTCGGCGCCGTGCCGTCGGCCTACACGGTCGATGCGGCCGCCGCGCTGGCCGCGCCGCCGGCCGGCGCCGGCCAGGCCGGCGCGCCGTTCTACCGCCAACAGCAGGCGCTGCGCCAGGCGCGCCTGCTGACGGCGCCCGACGCGGCCACCGCCGATGCCCTGCGCGCGGCCGCGCCCGGCGTCGAGGTGGTCGTCGCCGACCACGCCGAGGCCTTGCTGGCGGCCCTGCTGCGGGCCGGCGCGGCCACGGCCCCGGCCGTACCGGCCGCGCCGCGCGCCAAGCCGCGCATGGCCTATCTGTCGCCGCTGCCGCCGCAGCAATCGGGCATCGCCGACTACAGCGTCGAACTGCTGGCGCAGCTGGAACAGTTTTACGACATCGAATTGATCGTCGAGCGTCCGGACGCGTGCGAAGAACGCCTGCGCGCCTGCTTCACGCTGCGCGACGTCGACTGGTTCGAGCGCCACGCCGGCCAGTACGACCGCGTGCTCTACCACTTCGGCAACAACGGCGTGCACCAGCACATGTTCGAACTGCTGCGCCGCCATCCGGGCGTGGTGGTGCTGCACGACTTCTTCCTCAGCGGCGTGCTCGACAACATGGAGCGCGACGGCTACCTGCCGCACGCCTTCCTCGGCGCGCTGTACGAGTCGCACGGCTACAGCGGCCTGTTGGCGCACCGGCGCGACGGCCGCAACCCGTCGATCTGGCAATTCCCCTGCAACAAGGCGGTGCTCGACAACGCCACCGGCGTCATCGTCCACTCCGAGTTCTCGCGCCGCCTGGCGCGCCACTGGTACGGCGGCGACGACGCCGCGCTGTGGCGCACGGTGCCGCTGATCCGCGGCCTGCCGCCCGGCCACCAGGCCGGCGCCGCGCGCGGCCAGGCCCGCGCCGCGCTCGGGCTGGCCGACGACGAGTTCGTCGTCTGCAGCTTCGGCATGATGGGCGTGACCAAGCTCAACGACCTGCTGCTGGACGCCTTCCTGGCCTCGCCGCTGGGCGCCGATCCGCGCTGCCGGCTGGTGTTCGTCGGCGCCGCCGATCCCGGCCTGTACGGGCGCGAGATCGGCCGCAAGATCGCCGCCAGCGCGGCCGCCGGGCGCGTGCGCGTGACCGGCTTCGTCAGCGCCGGCCAATACGCCGACTGGCTGGCCGCCGCCGACGCCGCCGTCCAGCTGCGCAGCATGACGCGCGGCGAGACCTCGGCCTCGGTGCTCGACTGCCTGCTGTACGGCCTGCCGACCGTGGTCAACGCGCACGGCTCGAGCGCCGACCTGCCGGCGGACGTGTTGGTGCGGCTGGCCGACGAGTGCGGCAGCGGCGAGCTGGGCGACGCCCTGGCCGGCCTGCACGCCGACGCCGGCGCGCGCGCCGCGCTGGCCGCGCGGGCGCGCGCCCACATGGCCGCCCACCACGCGCCGCAACAGGTCGGCCCGCTGTTCCGCGACGCCATCGAGGCGCTCACCGCGGCCAGCCCGCGCAGCCACTACGCGGCGCTGGTCGAGGCGCTGCGCCGGCTGCCGGCGCCCGGCGACGCCGAGCTGACCCGCACCGCCGAGGCGATCGCCGCCAACCGCCTGCCGCGCGCGCCGCGCCAGCTGTTCGTCGATATCTCGGCGCTGGTGCAAAGCGACCTCAAAACAGGCATCCAGCGCGTCGTGCGCAGCATCGTGCTGGGCCTGATCGAGGCGCCGCCGGCCGGCTACCGCATCGAACCGGTCTACAGCGACGGCGGCAACCGCCCCTACCGCTACGCCCGCGCCTACACCCTGGCCATGCTCGGCTGCGAGCCGATGGCGCTGGAGGACGCGCCGCTCGAGGTGCGCGCCGGCGACATGTTCCTCGGGCTCGACCTGTTTACCAACGGCACCGCGCAAAACCGGCGCCGCCTGCGCGACATGCGCCGCCACGGCGTGCAAGTGTATTTCGTCGTCTACGACCTGCTGCCGGTGCTGCGCCCGGACGTGTTCCCGCTCGGCGCCGAAGGCTATTTCGCCGACTACCTCGACACCATCGGCGAGGTCGCCGACGGCCTGGTGTGCATCTCGCGCGCCGTCGCCGACGAGCTGCACGACTGGCTGGCCGCGCGCCCGAACCGCGCCCGCCCCGACCCGCTGCGGCTGGGCTACTTCCACCTCGGCGCCGACATCGACGCCAGCGCGCCGAGCTTCGGCCTGCCCGACAACGCCGAACAGGTGCTGGCGGCCGTCGCCGCGCGCCCCAGCCTGCTGATGGTGGGCACGCTCGAGCCGCGCAAGGGCCAGGCGCAGGCGCTCGAGGCGTTCGAGCTGCTGTGGCGCCAGGGCGTCGACGCCAACCTCGTCGTCGTCGGCAAGCAGGGCTGGATGATGGAGGCGCTGGCCGAAAAACTGCGCACGCACCCGGAGCGCGAACGGCGCCTGTTCTGGCTGGCCGGCGTGTCCGACGAGATGCTGCTCAAGCTGTACCGCGCGTGCGCCGCGCTGCTGGCCGCCTCGGTCGGCGAGGGCTTCGGCCTGCCGCTGATCGAGGCGGCCCAGCACGGCCTGCCGATCATCGCCCGCAACCTGCCGGTGTTCAGGGAAGTGGGCGGCGAGCACGCCTACTACTTCGACGCCGCCGACGCCGGCGCGCTGGCGGCCACGCTGGCGCAATGGCTGGCGCTGCACGCCGAGGGCCGCGCGCCGCAGTCGGCGGCGCTGCCGTGGCTGACCTGGAAGGACAGCACCGCGCAACTGGTGCAAACGCTCACGCAGGCGCGCTGGCACCGCCAGCTGGCGCCGTCGACCACGGGCGCGCCATGAACGGGCGCGCAGCGGCCCGCGTCGCCGTGGTGATCCCGAGTTACCGCGTCACGCGCCACATTCTGGGCGTGCTGGCCGGCATCGGACCGGAGGTGGCGCGCGTCTACGTGGTCGACGACCGCTGCCCGGACGGCTCCGGCGCGCTGGTGCGCGCGCAGTGCGCCGATCCGCGCGTGCGGGTCATCGAACACGCCGACAACCAGGGCGTGGGCGGCGCCGTCATGAGCGGCTACCGGGCCGCCATCGCCGACGGCATGGACGTGATCGTCAAGGTCGACGGCGACGGCCAGATGGATCCGGCGCTGATCCCGCGCTTCGTCGCCCCCATCGTCAACGGCGAGGCCGACTACGCCAAGGGCAACCGCTTCTTCGACCTCGAGCAGATCCGCCGGATGCCGGCGATGCGCCTGTTCGGCAACGCCGTGCTGTCGCTGATGACCAAGCTGTCGTCGGGCTACTGGGACCTGTTCGATCCGACCAACGGTTACACGGCGATCCACGCCGACGCCGCGCGCCACCTGCCGTTCGACAAGATCAGCAAGCGCTACTTCTTCGAGACCGACATGCTGTTCCGCCTCAACACGCTCAACGCGGTGGCGGTCGACGTGCCGATGGACGCCAGCTACGGCGACGAGGTCAGCAACCTGAAAATCTCGAAGATCGTCAGCGAATTCCTGTTCAAGCACGCGCGCAACTTCGGCAAGCGCATCTTCTACAACTACTATCTGCGCAATATGTCGCTGGCCTCGGTCGAGCTGCCGGTCGGCCTGGCGCTGCTGGGCTGGGGCACCGTGTACGGCCTCTTCCATTGGATCGCCTCGGCCAAGGCCGGCGTGGCCACGGCGCCCGGCACCGTGATGCTGTCGGCGCTGCCCGTGCTGATGGGCGCGCAACTGGTGCTGGCGTTCCTGGCGTACGACATCGCCTCGGTGCCGCGCCGCGCGATCCACCGCATGACGGGGTTCCGCCGTGCTTAAGCCCGCGCCGTCGGCGCCGCGCGCGCGCGCCCAGTTCCTCGTCTACCTGCTCGGCGGCGTGCTCAGCGCCGCGTTCGACGTCGCCGTCATGCAATTGCTGATCGCCGGCGGCATGGCCGAGCTGCTGGCCACCAGCGTCGGCTTCGCCGCCGGCTTCCTGGTCAACTACACCTTCCACGCCCGCGTCACCTTCAGCCACGCCAGCCGCGCCAGCTTCCTGCGCTACCTGTGCCTGGTGCTCGTCAACTACCTGCTCACGCTGGCCGTGGTGGCGCTGTCGCTGCGCCTGGGCGGCGGCGCGCTGGCCGGCAAGCTGGTCTCGCTGCCGATCGTCGCCGTCAACGGTTACCTGCTGGGCAAGCACTGGGTGTTCACCTCCGGAAAGGCCGTATGACCACATCCCCCCCATCGCTCGGCGGCGGGCGCCGCGCCCACCTCGCGTTCGGCGCCGCGCTGCTGGCCGTGTTCGTGTACATGGTGCTGCGCAACCGCGGCCCGCTGCCGATGGTGTTCGCCGACGAATGGCTCTACAGCCAGTTCGCGCGGCTGCTGCCGCTGGCCGAGAGCACCTTGCCGTCGTACCTGTACCTCAAGCTGTTCGGCGCCACCTCGGCCTGCGGCGACGCCTTCCTCGGCTGCGCCCGGCTGGGCAACGCCGCGCTGTTCGTGCTGGCCGCGCCCTTCATCTACCTGGTGGCGCGGCCGGTGACCGGGCGCGACGCGGCGATGGCGGTGGCCCTGGCCGGCGTGCTCAGCGGCGCCAATTCGTACACCGCCTACTTCATGCCGGAATCGATGTATTTCCTGTGCTTCTGGGTGCTGAGCTGGGCGGTGCTGGCCGAGATCGGCGGCATCGGCCTGCGCGGCGGCCTGGTGACCGGCCTGCTGCTCGGCCTGATGAGCCTGGTCAAGGTGCATGCGCTGTTCCTGCTGCCGGCGCTGGTCGTCCACGCGCTGTGGCGCGGCTGGCGCGACGCCCGCCCGGCGGCCGGCGTGCGCTGCGCGCTGGCGCTGGCCGCGACCATGCTCGCGGTCAAGTTCGCGCTGGGCTGGCTGCTGGCCGGGCCGGCCGGACTGGACCTGCTGGGCAGCTTCTACGGCAGCCACGCCGGCAACAAGCACGGCGCCGTGCTGGAACGGCTGCTGGCGCCGGCGCTGTGGAACCTGCGCGGCCACGCGATGGCGTTGACGCTGCTGTTCGCGCTGCCGTTGCTGGCCCTGGCGGCGGCCGCCGCCGGGCGGCCGGCGCGCGACGCCGCCGGACGCGACGGGCGCGCCGCGCTGGTCTACACCGTGCTGACCTTGGGTGCGGCGCTGGGCATGACGGTGGCCTATACGGCGTCGATCGCCGACGCCGGCCCGCTCGAGGGCGTGCGCCTGCACCTGCGCTATTACGACTTCGTGTTCCCGCTGCTGGCGATCGCCGCCGCCTCGCCGCTGCTGGCCGCGCCGCTGGCGCCGCGCGTGCGCCTGGCGCTGGCGCTGGCCGCCGGCGCGCTGCTGTGCTACGCCACGCTCAAGCTGCTGCCGACCTACCAACTCTCCTATGTCGACGGCCCGGAGCTGGCCAGCGCGACCGGCGAGCGCAACATCTTCCACCTGCTGGCGGGGCTGCAGCTGGCGGCCGTCGCGGCCTGGTACTGGCGCCCGCGGCTGGGCCGCGCGGCCTTCCTGTGGCTGCTGCTGCCGGCCTTCGCGCTGCGCGCCGAGATCACCACCCACGAGCGCCTGGCGCAGGCGGCGGCGCCCGACGCCTATGACCGCGCCGGCGTCGCCGCGCGCCAGCTCGCCCCGCACCAGCGCGACGCCATGCTGCTGCTCGGCGACGAGGGTGCCGGCCTGCCGCGCGCGCTGTTCCACGTCGACCGCGCCGCCACCCGGATCATGCCGGTGGCGCCGGGCACCCCGGTCGAGGCCAGCCTGCTGCCGCGCGGCCTGGGCCACCTGATGGTGATCGGCCAGCATGCGCTGCCGCCCGAACTGGCGCCGCAGGTGGTGACAAACGACTATACTCTGACTGTGCTGCCGCCGTCGCGGGTGGCGCGGCAGGTGATGTTCTGCCTGCCCGAGCGCGACGACACGCTGAGCGGCTTCGAAGGCCTGGCCGAGCGCGAACCGTGGGGCAGCTGGTCCAACGGCAAGCGCGTGGTATTGCATTTCACCAAACCCTTGCCGCGCGACATGACGGTGTTCCTCAACGCCAGCGCCTTCGGCCCCAACGCCGGCCAGCGCTTCACGCTGCGCGTGGGCGACCAGGCGCGCCCGTTCACCCTGTCGGGCCAGCTGAGCGAGCACACGTTCCGCCTGCGCAGCGACGGCCTGCAACACACGCTGGTGATCGACGTGCCGCACGCCGTCTCGCCGCAACAATTGGGCATGGGCGGCGACACCCGCGAACTGGGCATGGCCCTGATTTATCTTGAAGTCGGCGAAGTGATCGCGCCGGCAAACACCGCAACAACCAACTGAAGAAAAAGACTATGATTATCGGTAACGGACTACTGGCCAGGGCCTACACCCCCTACCTCGCGGACAACACGGACGTGATCGTGTTCGCCTCGGGCGTGTCGAATTCCCGCGAAACCGATCCGGAGGAATTCGCGCGCGAACGGCGCATGCTGGAAAAGGCGCTCGACCAGCGCAAGAAGCTGGTGTATTTCAGCAGCTGCTCGATCGCCGACCCCGACCAGGCCAACGCCCCCTACGTGCTGCACAAGCAGGCGCAGGAGGCGCTCATCGCCGGGCGCGCCGCCCACTACGCCATCTTCCGCCTGCCGCAGGTGGTCGGCCGCATCGACAACCCGCACACGCTGACCAATTATCTGTACCAGACCATCTCCAGCGGCGACATGTTCCACGTCTGGACCAAAGCGCGCCGCAACCTGATCGACGTCGACGACGTGGCCGCCATCGGCGCGCGCCTGCTCGCCCGCGGCGACGCCGACAACCGCGTCACCAACATCGCCTGCCCGTTCCCGGTGGCGATCCTGGACCTGGTGCGCATCTTCGAATCGGTGATGGACCGCCGCGCCTACTTCGACCTGATCGAGTCGGGCGGCAGCTACGACATCGACGTCGAGCTGGCCATGTCGGCCGCCGCCGAGGCCGGCATCGTCATCGACGACAACTACATCCACCAACTGATACGGAAATACTATGCCGACTGACACCGCGCCCTACCTGTCGTTCGTGATCCCGGTGTACGGCAGCGAGAAGGTGCTGCCCGAGCTGGTGTCGCGCCTCGACGAGGTGATGGAGACCTTGCCGCTGGCGCGCAAGAACTATGAAGTGATCTTCGTGTGCGACTGCTCGCCGGACCGCAGCTGGGCGGTGATCCAGTCGCTGTCGGCCAGCCACCCGTGGGTGCGCGGCATCCTGCTGCGCATGAACGCCGGCCAGCACAACGCGCTGATGGCCGGCTTCGCCGAGGCGCGCGGCCAGATCGTCATGACCATGGACGACGACCTGCAGCACGCGCCGTCGGACATTCCGGCGCTGCTCGCCGAGCTGGCCGGCGGGCGCGACGTCGTCTACGCGCGCTTTCGCAGCCGCAAGCACGCCAGCTGGAAGATCTGGGGCAGCCGCCTGAACGACAAGGTGGCCGGCTACCTGATGAACAAGCCGGCCGGCCTGTACCTGTCGCCGTTCCGCGCCATGAAGGCCTCGATCATCCGCGACGTGCTGCGCTACCGCGGCCCGTACGTGTATGTCGACGGCCTGATCCTGTCGGTCACGCGCAACATCGGCACGGTCGACGTCGACCACCACGACCGCTACGCCGGCGACAGCGGCTACAGCCTGCGCAAGTCGATCTCGCTGTGGCTGAAGATGGCCACCAACTTCTCGATCGTGCCGCTGCGCCTGACCTCGTTCGCCGGCCTGCTCATCGCCGGCCTCGGCTTCGTGTTGGCGGTGCTGCTGGTGATCCAGAAATTCACCGTCGACGCCATGCCGATCGGCTGGTCGTCGCTGATCGTCACCATCCTGATGATCGGCGGCGTGCAGCTCGTCGCCCTGGGCATGCTGGGCGAATACCTGGGCCGGGTGCTGCTGACCTTGAACTCGCGGCCGCAGTACGTGGTCGGCGAGACCGTCGGCCTGGACGCCGGCGCCGGCGGGGAGGCGCGCTGATGCGGCAATTCCTCCTGTATTGCCTGTGCGGCGGGCTCGGCGTGAGCACCGACTACGCCGTGTTCTACCTGTGCGTGACGGCCGGCCTGTGGTACCAGGGCGCCAACCTGCTGGGCTACCTGGCCGGCACGCTGCTGAGCTTTGCGCTGAACCGGGTGCTCACCTTCGGCATGCGCGACCGCGTCGCGCAGCGCCTGGCCATGTTCCTCGGCGTGGCCGCGGTCGGCTTCGGCGCCTCGGCCGTCCTGCTGTGGGTGCTGGTGCAGCACGTCGGCATCGACCCGCGCTTGGCCAAGGTGCTGACCCTGCCCATGGTGGTGGTGCTGCAATTTACGCTCAACCGCCGCCTCACCTTCAACGCCGCCCAGCGCGGCGCAAACCCTTCGACCTGATCCCGATCCATGACCACCTCTTTTGACGCAGTTATCGTCGGCGCCGGCTTCACCGGCCTGACCTCCGCCCTGCAACTGGCGCGCGCCGGCCACAAGGTACTGGTGCTGGAGGCCGACACCGGCCCCGGCGGCCTGGCCGGCACCTTCGAGTTCCGCGATGGCGTGACCATCGAAAAGTTCTACCACCACTGGTTCGACAACGACGTCTACGTGCCCGAACTGGTGCGCGAGCTGGGCATGGAGGGCGACGTGGTGATCATGCCGTCCAAGACCGGCATGTACTTCAACGGCCGCCACTGGCGCCTGTCGACCCCGCTGGACCTGCTGCGCTTCAAGCCGCTGCCGCTGATCGACCGCGTGCGCCTGGGACTGATGGTGCTCAAGGTGCGCAAGGTCAAGGACTGGAAATCGATCGAGCACCTCACCATCCGCGAATGGCTCGAGCCGCTGTGCGGCAAGAACGCCTACCGCATCGTCTGGCAACCGCTGATCGAGAACAAGTTCTCGGTGGTGGCCGACGTCGTCAACGCGGTGTGGATGTGGAAGAAGCTGGTGCTGCGCGGCAGCACGCGCGACGCCAAGGGCGGCGAGCAGCTGGCCTACTTCAAGGGCGGCTTCGGCCGCCTGGCGCAGGCCATGGCCGACGAGATCGCCCGCCTCGGCGGCGAGGTGCGCTACAACACGCCGGTCACCGGCGTCGACGCGGCAAACGGCGCGATCGCGGCCATGCACACGCCGGCCGGTCCGGTGAGCGGCCGCGAATACCTGCTCACGCCGGCCTTCCCGGTGATCGCCAACATCCTCGAGGGCAGCGCCGACGCCGCCTGGCTGGCCAGCCTGCGCCGGGTCGGCTACCTGGCCAACCTGTGCCTGGTGCTCGAGCTCGACCGCAGCCTGTCGGACACCTACTGGATCAACGTCAACGATCCGGGCTTCCCGTTCGTCGGCGTGATCGAGCACACCAATTTCGACAGCCCGGCCAACTACGACGGCAAGCACATCGTGTTCCTGTCGCGCTACCTGCCCAAGGCCGACCCGCTGTGGAGCTACGGCGACGAGGCCTACCTGGACTTCGCGCTGGGCCACCTGCAGCGCATGTTCCCCGACTTCAAGCGCGAATGGATCCACGAGTTCCGCGTCTGGCGCGCCGACTACGCCCAGCCGATCACCGAGCGCGGCTACTCGGACTACGTGCCGGGGCGCGCCACGCCGTTCGGCAACGCCACCATCAGCACCATGGCGCAGATCTATCCGGAGGACCGCGGCACCAACTACGCGATCCGCGAGGGGCGCTCGGTCGCCGCCGAGATCGCCAAGCGCCTGGAAGCCTGAGGTGGCCCGCCTGTCGCCGCAAGAGGCGCGCCGCGCCCTGCCCTATCTGCTGATCGCGCTCGCCACCGCGCTGCTGTTCCTCTGGTTCGGCCGGCGCCCGGGCGAGCGGGTCGGCGACGGCTCCGAGTACTACGCCATGTTCTACGCCTGGAGCGAGGGCTGGCGGCCGTGGATGACGGCCGCGGCCAACGCCGCCTACGACCAGTTGCAAAAGGGGTCCGACGTGGTCGGCCTGGTGCCGCGCACCTGGTTCTACGAGGCCTTCAGCGAACTGCGGGTGGGCGACACCACCGACTTCAACCATTTCTGGTTCTACAGCCTGCTGGCGCTGGCGTGCCAGAAGGCGGCGCTGCTGGTCGGCGTCCAGCTGTCGATCCACGCCAGCTTCCTGACGCTGCACGCACTGCTGCTGGGCGGCACCACGGCCGCCGCCTACCGCTACTACGGCTGGCGCGGCGCGGCCGTGATGGTGCTGATGATCGTCGGCTCGCCGGTGCTGTGGTTCCTCGACAAGGTGCACACCGAGCCGTTCACGGTCTGCCTGCTGTTGCTGGGCATGATGCAGATGCACCGCTCGCGCTACGCCGCCGCCTCGCTGCTGTTCGCGCTGGTGTCGACGCAGAACCCGAGCTTCGCGCTGATCGCCGGCATTCCTTGGGCCTACCGCGTGCTGCTGCAATGGCGCCAGCGCTACAGCAAGACCGAATTGCTGCTGCTGGCGGCCGCCGCCGTCACCGTGCTGCTGCACCCGGCCTACTACGAGATGCGCTACGGCGTGCCCACGCCGCAACTGCTGGCCGGCGGCGCCGAGCTGGGCAGCAACTTGTCGAGCTTTTACGTGTGGATCGTCGACCCGGACCTGGGCCTGCTGCCGAACTGGCCGCTGGGCACGGTCGCGCTGCTGGCCGGTGCCGCGCTGTGGTGCTGGCGCCGCGGCGGGCCCAAGCAGGCGTCCCATGGCTGGCACGAGGTGTTGTTCATCGTGGCCTACCTGGTGGTCAGCTTCTACGCGCAGTCGTCGACCAGCAACCTCAACTCCGGCGCCACGCCGGGCCTGGCGCGCTACGCGCTGTGGTACCTGCCGCTGGTGTTCACCTTGTTGCTGTGGATCGCCGAGCAATGCCCGTGGGGCAGCAAGCGCGGCTACGCGGCGCTGCTGGTGGCCCTGGTGCTGACCGGCGCCTCGATCCGCCGCTACGATCCACGCACGCCCGAGCAGTACGTGACGCCGTCGTCGCTGTCGTACGCGCTGCAGTCCAGGCTGCCAACCTGGTATGATCCGCCGCCGGAAATTTTCATGGAACGCTTTTCCGGCCACGGCGAGGAACGCGCCTACGACTTGATCGTCGGCCCGGACTGCCGCAAGACCCTGCTGATCGGCCACGTCAACACGCCCGGCGCGATGTCGCCCAACCAGTGCCTGTTCGACAATGACAAGCTGAGCGCCTACCGGCGCGCGATCGCGGCCAAGGCGCCGCAGCAATTCGCCTATGTCTACCTGAGCGACGCGCAGGCGATGGCGATGCTGCTGACGGTGTCGCCCGAGCCGTACAAGCTGGGTCTGGCCGACAACGGCGGCTTCGTATTGGGACGCGGCTGGGGCCAGCGGGAACCGTGGGGCGTGTGGTCGATCGGCAAACGATCGGAACTCAACTTCCCCTGCAGCGGCAAACAGTTCTACCGCACCGACCAGGCGTTCGGCGTGGCGCTGACGTTGCAGCCGTTCGGCCGGCAATCGCTGACCGTGCGGGCCGGCAAGCGGGTGTTGTGGCAGGGACCGGTGGTGCCCGACGGGCCGCCGATCCGCTTCAGCATACCGCCCGACAACTGCCGCGCCGGCGTGTCGACGGTCGAATTGGCCGCGTCGAACCCGACCCGTCCGTCGGACGACGGCAAGTCGCGCGACAGCCGCCAGCTGGGTGTGTCGATGAGCGGTTTCCAGATCCTCGGGCAGCAATAAGCGTTTATCTGGAAACGCCCCGGCGGCCTGGCGGCGCAAATCCCGGCGGCGACCGGGGGCGCCATGGCCGCCCCCCCCTTTTTGGGCGAATAACAGAAACCGCTTGTCTTTTGCTTCATCTTGCCATAATTTAAACGCTTCATCACAACATGATCAGGAGCGTCCATGGCATGCGTCGTATGCGGCACCCCCACCGTGCCCGGCTTGACCGACTGGCACAGGACTTGTCCGGCCTGCGGCTATGAAAGCGCGGCCCTGGAGCCGACCATCAACGACGCCGGCGCCCACACCCGGCTTAACGAGGCCGACCGCGAAGCGGGCCTGAAAGCGATACGGCAGGAAAATTTCCGGACCATCGCCGGCTACGCGGCGCGGCTGGCGCCGCCCGCCGCCGCCACCCTGCTCGATGTCGGCAGCGCCCACGGCTGGTTCCTCGAGGCGGCGGCCGGCCGCTTCCGGGTGCTCGGCCTGGAACCCGACACCACGGTCGCGGCCGGCGCCGAAGCGCGCGGCCTGCCAGTGCGCAACGGCTATTTCCCCGGCGCGCTGCGCGACGGCGAACGTTTCGACGTGATCGTCTTCAACGACGTCATCGAGCACATCCCGGACATCCGCGCCGCCCTGGCCGCCTGCCACGACCGGCTCAACCCGGACGGCGTGCTGATCCTCAACCTGCCCAGCAGCAGCGGACTGTTTTATCGCCTGTCGAAACTGTTCGCGCGCGTCGGCTGGCGCGGGCCGTTCGAGCGGCTGTGGCAAAAAGGCTTGCCGTCACCGCATGTGCATTATTTCCGGCCGAGTAATCTGGCCAGGCTGGCCGACAGCGCCGGCTTCACGCTGGAATTGGACGCCGAGCTGCCGGCGGTGCGCGCCAACGGGCTGATGGCCCGCCTGCGCTGTGCCGGAAAAACCGGTGCCGCCGCGCTGTACGCCAACTACGCGGCGGTGATGCTGGCCTTGCCGGTGCTGCGCGCCTTCCCCAGCGACATCGTGGTCTGCGTCTACCGCAGGCGCCCGAACTGACGCGCTTCTTGCCCGAGGGGACGGCGCTTACGGCGGCGCCGCCGGCGCCGGGCCGCCGGCGCCCGAAGCGGCCTGCTGTTTGGCGAACAGCGCCCCCATGTACAGGTCGCCGCGATAGCTCAGATGGTGGGTGTCGCGGTACATCATCACGCCGTCTATCATCGCGCGGCAGCGCGTGGCGTCGCACAACGGCGCGGCCGTGTCGAACAGGCGCACTTGCGGGAATTCCTTGAGCACGGCCGCCAGCGCGATGTCGTGCTGCGCCACCGCGCGGTCGAACGCCGCGCGCGCCATCGCGCAGCCGGCGGGCGTCCTGGAGTTGGGCACCCCGGCGCGGCCGATACAGGCGCGCGGTTCGAAGTCCAGCTCCGGCACGTCGTACACCAGGATGACCTGGCGGCCGGCGGCCAGCGCCTGGCGCACCGTGTCGCGCAAGGCGGCGACCAGCCGGCGGCCGTCGTCATTGCCCGTATGCAGCTTCGACTTGGTCGAGATGATCAGGGTTTTGATGCCCGGCAGCGTCAGCGCCAGCTTCATCATCAAGGGCGTCGCCTGCTGATACGGATCGTCGCCGACGGGCAGGCCCACGTAGGGGATGCGGGTGCCCAGGTACAGCAGGTTCTCGCCCTGGCCGCCGTAGTACCTCAGCAAGCCGGCGCTGATGTGGTAGGCGTGGCTGTCGCCGACCATCACCACGGTCGGGTCGCGGGCCGGATCGTTCATCAGGCAGTATTCGTAGAGGCTGTCGAAGCCGTAGCGCCGCTTGCAGGCGGCCGCGTTGGCGGTGTCCTCCACCAGGATCAAATCCTGCTGCCGCAGGGCGTTGTCGACCACGCTGGCGCGCGACGGCAGGCCGTCGCGCTGGTACACCCAGCCGGCGGTGCCGGCCAGCGCCAGCATCGCCGCCGCCAGCACGGCCACCTTGCCGCTGCCGTGGGCGGCGCCGCGCAGCGGCTTTTCCAGCAGCAGGTAGGTCAGCCACGCCAGCGCCACGGCGGCGGCGACGGCGGCGGCGCGGATGCCGTCCGACGGCGTGCCCGATTCGACGATGCGCGCGAACGACAACAGCGGCCAGTGCCACAGGTACAGTGGGTAGCTCACCAGGCCTATCCACACCATGATCCGGTTCGACAGCAGCACGCGGTTGCCCCAGGCGAGCGGGCCGGCGGCGATGACCAGCACCGCGCCCACGGTCGGCAACAGCGCCCACCAGCCGGGGAAATGGCGCTCGGCGCGCAGCAGCGCCAGGCTCGCCGCCAGCAGCCCCAGTCCCAGCGCCGAGGCGGCGTTGCGCGCCCGCGGACCGGCCAGGCCGATGAGCGCCTCGACACCGCGGGGGGCGCCACCGACGCCCTTGAGCGACAGATAGGCGAGCACGGCGCCCATCAGCAATTCCCACACGCGCCCCGCCGGCGAATAGAACGTCGCGCTGGCGAATTTATGCACGCCGGCGACATTGACCAGCAGCGACAGCAGCAGCACGCCGGCGGCCAGCTTGAGCAGGCCGACGCGCAGGCGCCACGCCAGGATCATCAGCACCGGCCAGAAGATATAGAACTGTTCCTCTATCCCCAGCGACCACAGATGCAGCAGCGGCTTGGTCTCGGCGGCCGTGTCGAAATAGCCGACTTCCTTCCACAGGAAGAAGTTGGACAGGAAGCCGGCGCCGCCGAGCACGTGCTTGCCCAGCATTTTGTATTCGTCGGGGAACAGCGCGAACCAGCCGAACGCCAGGCAGGCGCCCATGACCAGGATCAGCGCCGGGAAGATGCGGCGCACGCGGCGCGCGTAGAAATCGGCGAAGCTGAAAGTGCCTGCCTCGATGCCGGCGATCAGGATGCGGCTGATCAGGAAGCCGGAGATGACGAAGAAGATATCGACGCCGGCGAAACCGCCGCGCAACGCCGACGGGAAGGCGTGATACAGCACCACCGACAGCACGGCCAGCGCGCGCAGGCCGTCGATATCAGGTCGGTAAGCGGGGTGGGACGGCGGCGCCACGGGCAAGGCGGCCGCAAACGCGGGATTCTCTAATTTCATATGCCAAGCGGGGGGCGACGTTGAGACGCCAAAGCAACCGACGAAGCGATATTGTAGTCGAAAAGCAATTGCCAGATGGACAATCGGCGGCCTTTTCGTTCCTTCAAACAACGCTTTTGCCCCGCCCGGCCAACCGCCGGCCCACCTGGCGATGGCGCCTGCCAATCCTGGCCGGCGAAGCCCTTACTTGGGCGCGCCGCCCAGCAGGAAGGCCAGCTTCTGCTTCGGCTTGGCCGTGGCGCCGCCCAGGGTGGCGCCCGGCGCCGGCGCGGCCGACTTGGCCGGCTCATACGGCTTGAGGAACCATGGATCGACCTTGTCGCGGCGGCCGCCCGAGCTGTACGGCGACGAACCGGCGCTGCGCGGAGCACGCTCGCCACGGTCGCCACGCTCGCCGCGGTCCGAACGCTCGGACGGACGGCCGGCCGGCGCGCGGCCGGCGCTGTCGTCGCGGCGCGGACGGCGCTCGGCGCCGTCGCCGTGGGAAGGCGCCGGGTTAAAGCCGGTCAACTCGCCGCGGCGGATGGTTTGCTTGATCAGTTTTTCGATGTCGGCCAGCAGGCGCTCGTCCTTGTCGGAGTAAATCGACAGCGCGTCGCCGGAGGCGCCGGCGCGGCCGGTGCGGCCGATGCGGTGCACATAATCCTCGGCGTTGTACGGCAGGTCGTAGTTGATCACGCACGGCAGGTCGGTGATGTCGAGGCCGCGCGCGGCGACGTCGGTGGCGACCAGGATGTCGATCTCGCCCTTCTTGAACGACTCGAGCGCGGCCATGCGTTCCTGCTGCGTCTTGTCGCCGTGGATGGCGACCGCGTTCATGCCCTCCTGCTCCAGCCCCTTGGCCAGGCGCGAGGCGCCGATCTTGGTGTTGGAGAAGATGATCACCTGTTTCAACTCGCGCTGGCGCAGCAGATGCGCGGTCAGCGCGTGCTTCTGGTTCTCCGGCACCTTGTAGACCACCTGGGTGACCTTGTCGGCGGTCTGGTTGCTGCGCGCCACCTCGATCGTGACCGGGTCGGTCAGGAAGGTGTTGGCCAGCTTTTTGATTTCCGGCGAGAACGTGGCCGAGAACATCAGGTTCTGGCGCTGCTTCGGCAGCAGGTTGATGATGCGCTGCAGGTCCGGCAGGAAGCCCATGTCGAGCATGCGGTCGGCTTCGTCCATGACCAGCATCTGCACCTGGCCGAGGCTGATGTTCTTTTGTTCGATGTGGTCCAGCAGGCGGCCCGGCGTGGCGATGACGATCTCGACGCCGGCCTTGAGGATGATGGTTTGGCCCTTCATGTCCATGCCGCCGAACACGACGGTCGAGCGCAGCGGCGTGTGCTGGGCGTAGGCCTTGACGTTCTCGGCCACCTGCACCGCCAGTTCGCGGGTCGGCGTCAGGATCAGCGCGCGCACCGGGTGGCGCGCCGGCGAGGTGCTGGTGCTGGCGTGGGCCAGCAGCATCTGGATGATCGGCAGCGCGAAGCCGGCGGTCTTGCCGGTGCCGGTCTGGGCCGCGCCCATGACGTCGCGCCCCTTGAGCAGCACGGGGATGGCTTCGGCCTGGATCGGCGTAGGGTGCACATAGCCCTGGTCGTTGAGCGCGCGCAGGATGTGCGGCGACAGGCCGAAATCGGCGAAACGGACTTGTTGCACTTGCGGGACTTCCAGCGGCGCCGGCGCGGACTGTTGCGCCGCTGGCGCCACTTGCGCCTCTGGCGTGGCGGCTTCGGCGGCGGCCGGTTCGATGGCGGACGGGGTGGTGATCTCGGTTTCGGACATAGTGTATGCGGCGGTCCTGCGGCGGACAGCCAAGCTTTCTTCAATTAACGACAAATTCTGCGCTGCCCGCCCCGGCGGCGCGCCCCACGACGCAGGCGGAACCGGGGAAGTGCGAAAAGGATGATGCGGTGGCAGCGCTATGGCAGCAAATACAACGAGCAGGAGACAATAAGCGCCGTAAACTATACCCTAAATACGGCAAACACGCTAAAAATGCCAGCTTTTATATCGAAACCATTGCATCATTGGCATGTATAATACGGTTTCTATTCAGAATCTATCTTAGTCGAGCCTAACATCGCTCGCTGACGTGCACTTCGTTACGCCATCGGATACTCCACCATGTTTGTGCTATTAACGGCCTTACGCCGCGGCTATCGCCTATTGCTGTCAATTTTCCCGGTGCTGCTGGCAGCGCTGCCGGCCGCGCTGCCGGTTGTCTCGCCGGCCGCGCACGCCGCCCCGGCCGCGCCGGGCCCATCGGCGCCGGCGCCGTCGCTGCGTTTCAAGAAACTAGGGCCACTGGGCGGCGACGAGCCGTCGATGCTGTCGATGATGCAGGACAGAAAAGGTTACGTGTGGGTCGGCACCCACACCAACGGCCTGTACCGCTACAACGGCTACCACGCCGTCAAGTACACCAACATCCCCAACGACCCGACCAGCCTGCCGCACGACCGCGTCTCGGCCATCTACGAGGACAAGCAGGGCCGCATCTGGGCCGGCACCCAGGCCGGGCTGGCGCGCTTCAATCCGGAGAGCAACAATTTCACCGTGGTGGCCCCGCCCAAGGCGCCGAAGAACCACCGCATCGTCAAGAACATCATTTCCGACGGCAAGGACGGCATGTGGATCGGCAGCTGGGGCGGCTTGCAGCACTTCAACCCCAACACCGGCAAGTTCACCGTCTACGCCCACGACGACAACGACCCCGACAGCTTGGCCAGCAACGACCTCAACGCGCTGGCGCTGGACGACAAGGGCGGCGTGTGGATCGGCACCTGGCCCGGCGGCCTGGACTACCTGGCGCCCGGCGGCAAGGTGTTCCGCCACCACCAGGTCGATCCGTCGCCGGTGCCCGACGCCCGCGTCAACATCGTGCGCGCGCTGCAGTTCGACCGCTCCGGCGCCCTGTGGATCGGCACCGAGTCGGGCGTGATCCGCTGGGACGGCAAGAGCGACTGGAACACGCGCAAGGCGATCGATTCGCCGTACAGCCGCATCACCAATTTCGACGTCGACGACAAGGGCGTGCTGTGGTGCACCACCCTGTCGGCCGGGCTGCTGCGCTGGAACGAGGCCGCCGGCAAGTTCGACCAGTTCGTGCACGCGGCCGACGATCCATACAGCCTGCCGGGCGACAACCTGCGCGCGGTGATGCAGGACCGCGGCGGCATGCTGTGGATCGCCTCGTTCACCGACGGCATCGCCCTGGCCAACCTGTCGAGCGAGGGCTTCACGCGCCACGTGCCTTTCCGCATCGACCGCCGCTCGGCGCCGGCCAGCAATGCGCTGCTGAGCCTGGCGCGGGCGCCGGACGGGCGCCTGTGGATGGGCGGCAACGTCGGCATGAGCTTGTACGATCCGGCCACCAGCACCGTCGTCAAGAGCTACCACGCCGACGACAAGACCCCGGGCAAGCTGTCGCATTCCATCGTCTACAGCATGTTCCAGGACACGCGCGCCGACAAGGACGGCAAGAAGCCGTTGTGGCTGGGCACCTCGAACGGCCTGAACCGCCTGGACACGCCCGACAGCCCGTTCCAGGCCATCCATTTCGGCAACACGGCCAGCGACTACATCAACGCCATCGCGCCGGCCAGCGGCGGCGCGCTGTGGCTGGCCACCGGCAACAGCCTGATCCGCTACGACCCGAAGACCGACGCCCGCAAGATTTATTACAACGACCCGCAGAACATCAGCAGCCGCAGCGTCAACGGCACCTCGGCGGTGCTCGAGGACAGCAGCGGGCGCGTGTGGGCCGGCTCCGAATGGAACGGCGGCGGCCTCGACCTGCTCGACCAGGCCAGCGGCAAGTTCACCCACTTCCGCCACGCTAACGCCGACACGGCCAGCCTGTCCGACGACAACATCGTCAGCCTGCACGAGGACGCCAAGGGCCGCATCTGGGTCGGCACCAGCAAGGGCCTGAACCTGATGCAGACCCGGGCCGACGGCAAGATCAGCTTCAAGTCGTACGCGTCGGCGATGCGGGCGCACAAGATCCTGGCCATCGAGCACGACCTCGACGGCAACATCTGGTGCAGCACCATCGCCGGCCTGTACCGCCTCGATCCGGAGACGGGCAAGGTCAGCCACTACACCGCGTCGGACGGCCTGACCGAGGGCTTCACCGTCAATTCGTCGGCCACCTCGGCCGACGGCGTACTGTATTTCGGCGGCGTGCACGGCATGACCGCCGTGACGCCGGCCAACGTGCGCACCCGCTCGGTGCCGCCGCAGGTGGCGATCACCGACATCACCGTCTTCAACCACTCGCTGCAAAACGGCAAGCCGAGGGCCGACGTCAAGGCCGAGGGGCCGGTGACGTCGCCGACGGCGCTGACCCTGTCATCGCAGGCGTCGGTGTTCTCGCTCGAGTTCTCGGCGCTGCACTACACCGAGCCGGCCGAGAACCGCTACGCCTACCAGTTGCAGGGCTTCGACCGCGATTGGGTGCACACCGACGCCGCGCACCGCAGCGCCAGCTACACCAACCTCAATCCGGGCCACTACCTGTTCCGCGTCAAGGCCGCCAACCACCTGGGCGTGTGGAACGAGGAGCCGGCCACGTTGAAGATCACCATCACGCCGCCGTTCTGGCAGCGCTGGTGGTTCCGGCTGGGCATGGCGGTGCTGATCGTCGGCTCGCTGGTGCTGGCCTACAAGATCCGCATCCACCGGCTGACCCGGCACCAGCTGGAGCTGGAGGCGCTGGTGGCCGCGCGCACCGGCGAGCTGGAGGAATCGAACCGCAAGCTCGCCGCGCTCAGCACCACCGACGGCCTGACCGGGGTGAGCAACCGCCGCGGCTTCGACCTGGCGCTCGAGGCCGAATGGCGGCGCGCCGCCCGCACCGGCCAGACCCTGGCGCTGTCGATGCTCGACGTCGACTACTTCAAGAAGTACAACGACCACTACGGCCACCAGGCCGGCGACGCCGCGCTGCGCAGCGTGGCCGAGCTGATCACCTCGCACGGACGGCGCACCACCGACATCGTGGCGCGCTACGGCGGCGAGGAGTTCGCGCTGCTGGCGGCCGCCACCGACGCCACCGACGCCTTCGGCGCGGCCGAGGAGATTTGCGCGCAACTGGTGCTGGCGCGGATGCCGCACGAGCAGTCGCCGTTCGGCATCATGACCATCAGCATCGGCGTGGCCGTGATCGTGCCCACCGAGGACACCTCGCCCGAGGTGCTGGTGGAGATGGCCGACCGGGCGCTGTACCGCGCCAAGGAAAAAGGCCGCAACATGGCGCTGCTGGCGATGCCGCCGCTGTGATGGAAGGCAAGGCGATGACGGCGGACGATCCCGAGCCGGTGGCGCCGCAGCCGCCGGACCCGCGCGACTGCTGCCACAGCGGCTGCACCTGGTGCGTCGACGATATGTACCAGGACGAGCTGGAGAAGTATCGCGCGGCGCACAACGCCTGGCTGGCGCGCCGAAAGAACCACGGAGACACGTAGAGCCCGTCGAACGAGCGTCCTGCTGCCGGAGGACTTGAGAGCGCAGCGTAATTCGCCAACGCGTGCGTTTCGACAGCGCATGAATTGGCGGATTATGGCGTGCCGCCCCTTCAGGCCCACCGGCAGGCAGGATTGCGGATCGATCGAAGACCAGAAGGGATTCGGGTCGAGCGGCATCAGGCCGCGGCGTTCGGAACGCTCGCGGTTCGCATCGCGTCGTTCAACACCTTGGCAGCCACGTCCGGCCGCTCGAGGACGATGAAGTGGCCGGCGCCACGCACCTCGACAAACTCGGCCGCGGGGAGCAGCTGCTGGTTGGCTTGCCGGTCCGAGGGTCTAGACCAATCCGTCTCTCCGTAGATGAGGTGAACGGGTGCGCTGACCTCGGGGTAGCGGGCGCGCGCCGCGATAAGGCTGGGCAGGTTGGCGTACACGGCGCGGGCGACCACCGGATAGCCGGGCCGGCGTCCGACCTTCAACAGTTCATCGAGGTAGTCATCGCGCAGGGCGGCCGTGTCGCCGAGCCCCCCACGGAGCACGGCACCCACGATCGGCTTGGGTTGGACGCTCGCGATGGTCTCGCCGATACCCGGCGCAAGCGCGCCGGTCACGACGAACCGGGCCAGCAGACTGGACCGCGCGATGCCGCCCGCGTAGTCATAGGCATTGATCGCCATGACACGCCGCACTCTCTCGGGCAGATCGGCCGCGGTGGTGAGGGCGAGCGTCGCGCCCATCGATTCGCCGAGCAGCGTTACGTCGCGCAAGTCGAGTCGGGTGATGAGGCTCTTGACCGCCTCGCGCATGGCCGGCTCCTCATAGGAGGCGTCGGGCACGATCTCCGAGTACCCCATCCCTGGGAGATCAAGGGCATACACCGTGTACCGCTCCTGGACCAGCGGGATAAGGTGGCGGAAGTGCTCGGCCTGGGTACGCACGGTGTGCAGCAAGACCAACGGCGGCCCCATTCCACCCGAGAGATAGCGCAATCGCCCCGGGCTTCCCTCCTTAGCGCTGAGCGGATCGAGAAAGTGTTGCTCGGTCCCGGGGATCTTGATCGCGGAAAGTGATTCATTGCGGATGGTTGGCATGGCGGATTTCCTTTAATTTTTAGGGGAAGCGTGGCCCGGGGGCCATGGATGGATGCGTGATTACTCGAATGCGAGGCGGCCGCTCAGCGCAAGGGCTGGTAACGCGATGCCACTTCGTTGCTCGACAGGTGAGGCGTCATTGCCTTGCGCGCGTCCTCGTAGGCATCCCAGAGGGCGCCGTCATGCAGCGCGGGAAGCGTCACCGACTCGCCGCGCTCGAAGCCCTGCAAGGCGGCATCCACCATATCCTCGGCACGCATCACGATCTGCGCCGGCAGGTGCTCGACGGGAAGGCCGCCGCGCGCCCAGAAGCCGGTGGCCGTCGCCCCCGGCAGCACGGCTTGCACCCGCACGCCCTTGCCAGCCAGTTCGTGCCGCAGCGATTGGCTGAAGGCCAACACGAAGGCCTTGCTGCCGCCATACACGCCATTCAAGGCTTCCGGCGAGACGGCCGCGATGGAGGCGATGTTGATCAACGCACCTTTGCCACGTGCCACAAAGCCGGGCACCGCCGCGTAGCTCAGCCGGGTCAGCGCCGTGACGTTGAGGTCGATCATGCGCGCCATCTGGTCCACGTCGCTCTCCAGCAGTGGCGTGTGCGTGCCGATGCCGGCGTTGTTGACCAGCAGGGTGATGCTGGCATCGCGCTTGAGCTTGTCCTCCACGCTGCGCAGTGCCGCCGGATTGTTCAGGTCGGCGGGGAAGACTTCCACTGCGCGTTCGTGGCGGCTGCTGATCTCCGCGGCCAGCGGGTTCAACATCTCGCGGTTGCGGGCGACGAGGATGAGGTCGTAGCCGCGCTGCGCCAGGCGGTCGGCGTAGAGGGCCCCGATGCCGGAGGAGGCTCCGGTGATAAGGGCGGTGCCCAAGTTCGTCTGTGTCATGGTGGTACTCCGTTCGTGGTTGCGATGGAGGGTATTTTGTACGGGCTTGCATCTGGCGTAAATGACGCTTATAGTCATGTTTTATGCCATCCGCTCCGGAGATAGAAATGCACAAAATCGGCTACGTCCTGCCGGCCGGCTTCCAGGTGATGGGGCTGGCCACGCAGGCGGTTTTCGAGTTCGCCAACTTCGTGGCGGGCGAGCCCTTCTACGAGGTGACTTGCCACTCGATGCCCGGCGCCAGCGTGAAGACATCGCTAGGCACGGCCCTGCAGACGCGTCCCTTCACCGCGCGCAGCACGGCCGACACCTGGATGGTGGTGGGCGTGATCGACCCGTTGGCCACACCCTCTTCACCCGAATTGCTGCATGCGTTGCGAAAGTGCGGCGCGCGGGCACGTCGGACCGTGGGGCTGTGCACCGGAGCCTTCGTACTGGCCCAGGCGGGCCTGCTGGCGGGGCGACGCGCCACGACGCACTGGGCCTATGCGGACGCGATGCAACAGCGGTATCCCGATGTCCAGGTCGAGCCGGACCGCATCTTCATCGCCGATGGCCCGATCTGGACCTCGGCCGGCATGACGGCCGAACTGGATTTGGCGCTCGGCCTCGTCGAGAAGGACCTGGGCGACGACGTGGCGCGATCGGTGGCGCACCGGCTGGTCATGCATCAGCGCCGTTCGGGCGGCCAGTCGCAACATTCGGAGATCCTGAATCTCGCGCCGCGCTCGGACCGCATCGCGCGGGCGCTGGAGCATGCCCGCGGCCACCTGACGCAGTCGCTGAGCGTGGAAGAACTCGCCGCGGCCGCGAACCTCAGCCCGCGACAGTTCAGCCGTGTGTTCACGGCCGAGACCGGCCAGTCGCCAGCCAAGGCGGTGGAGCGTCTGCGCGTGGAGGCAGCGCGTTTGATGATCGAGCGCAGCCGTCATCCGCTGGAGGTGGTGGCACGCGAAACGGGCTTTCGCGACCGGCGCCATCTTCGCGAGGCGTTCATGCGGGGCTTCGGCAAGCCGCCGCAAGCGCTCCGGCGCGACGCCCGCTAGCCCGGGGGTCTTGAGCTATGATCTGGCCTTCCCGGCCCTATCGCTCAAAAGACTTTGAACAGGTTCCTAGAAGGTTTCCCATTCGTCGCCATGGGCGACCTGCTTAACCGGTTTGGCCGGCTTCTTCGGCGCCAGCGCCATTCGCGCCATTCGCGCCGGCACCGCCAGCGGCTTGCGCGGCGCGCTGGCCAGCGCCACCGGGGCCGCCATCCCGCCCAGCTTGAAGATGCCCACCACCTCGCTCAAGCGCGCCGCCTGTTCCTGCATCGACTCGGCCGCAGCCGCGGCCTGCTCCACCAGCGCCGCGTTCTGCTGCGTCACCTGGTCCATCTGCGTGATCGCCACGTTGACCTGCTCGATGCCGTCGCTCTGCTCGGCGCTGGCCGAGGTGATCTCGCTCATGATGTCGGTCACGCGCGTGATGCTGGAGACGATCTCGTTCATCGTCGTGCCGGCCTGGTCGACCAGTTGAGAGCCGGCCTCGACCTTTTCCACCGAATCGCTGATGAGCAACTTGATGTCCTTGGCCGCCGCCGCCGAGCGGTGCGCCAGGTTGCGCACCTCGCTGGCGACCACGGCGAAGCCGCGTCCCTGCTCGCCGGCGCGCGCCGCTTCCACGGCGGCGTTGAGCGCCAGGATGTTGGTCTGGAAGGCGATGCCATCGATCACGGAAATGATGTCGACGATCTTGCGCGACGATTCGTTGATGGACGACATCGTGCCGACCACCTGCCCCACCACCTCGCCGCCCTTGATGGCGATGCCGGAGGCCGACTGCGCCAGCTGGTTGGCCTGGCGCGCGTTGTCGGCGTTCTGCTTGACGGTGCTGGTCAACTCCTCCATCGACGACGCCGTCTCCTCCAGGCTGGACGCCTGCTCCTCCGTGCGCGACGACAAGTCCTGGTTGCCGGCGGCGATCTGCGCCGACGCCGTGGCGATGGTGTCGGTGCCGCCGCGCACCTCGCTGACCAGGCGCTGCAGGTTGCCGTTCATGTCCCTCAGCGCGCCCATCAGTTGCCCCGTTTCGCAGGCGCTTTCCACCGCGATGGTGCGGGTCAGGTCGCCGCCGGCGACGGCGGTCGCCACCGACACGGCCTCCTGCAGCGGCGCCGAGACGACGCGGGCGATCCACAGCGCCAGCGCGATACCGACGCCGATGTTGACCATCAACAAAATGATCGAGGTCATGCGCGCGTGTTCGTAGGTGACCGTGGCGGCGGCGCTTGCGGCATCGCCGCCGTCGATGTTCAGTTTGACGAGCTTGTTGATCGATTCGGTGATCTGCCCCAGCGTCTTGGCCGAGGAACCGCGCGACAGCGCGCGCGCCTCGTCCTTCTGGCCGGCGGCCGAGAATTTCACGATCTTGTCATGGTCGACCATGAAGGCGCTCCAGCCCTGGTCGAACTCCGCCACCAGCGCTTTCTCGTCCGCGCTGCTGATCAGCTTGTCGTAGGCGTCGCGGTGCGCCTTCATCGTGGCCATCGTGTCCGCCATGCGCTTTTCATAGGTGGCGTAGCCGGCCGGGTCGTCGTTGATCAGGTGCGCCAGCTCCCAACGGCGCATGTCGCCCACATCGGCGCGCAATTCCATGGCCATGCGCACGCTCGGCATCCAGTTTTCCGCCAGATCGCTCGAGGCCTGGTTGACCCGTGACGTCGACAACATCGCGGCCACGCCCATCACCAAGGTCAGCAACAGGACGACACCAAAAGAGACTATTAATTTGGTAGCGATTTTCAAGTCATAAAACCATTTCACGGCACACTCCTCGTAGCTGAACAGACCGATTAGTATGAGGCGATGCGTGGGCCGCTGCCAGCGCCACACCGCAGTTGTAGCCCATAAGCAACAAAGGCGTTCCACTCTCTAAACCTTGCGCGATGCGCAAAATTTATCGATTGGAACGCCCGCTCCGCCGCCGGCGGAGGCCGCGTGGTTTCGCTTACAGCTTGCCGTTCAGGGTGACGAAGATCTGGCGCGGCGCGCCGGTCAGCAGGGTCTGCGCGGTGCCGTTCGGATCGCGGGCCTGGAAGCCGTTGGTGCCGATCGTGCTGATGTATTCCTTGTCGAGCAGATTGGTCACGTTCACCTGCAGCGACAGTTCCTTGAGCATGCCCAGCGACTTCATCTTGTAACCGGCCGACAGGTTGGCCAGCCAGAAGGACGGCACGCCGTTGTCGTTCATATAAGTGTAGTAGCGCTTGCCGGTGAGCTTGCCGCCCAGGCGGGCGAACCAGCTGCCGGTCTCGTACGACGCTTCGGTGCTGAACAGGTTGCGCGGCGCGTTGACCACGGTCTTGCCGCTGACCGGCACCAGGGTACTGCCGTCCATGTAGTCCGACTTGTACTTCGAATCGTTGAAGGTGTACGAGTTGAACCAGCTGATTTCGCGGTTCAGTTTCCACACGGCGATCGCTTCGACGCCCTTGGTGTCGACCTTGCCGACGTTGACGAAGGTCGACGGGCAACCGACGATGCCGGCGCAGGTGGCCACGCTCAGCTGGCGGTCGTCGAAGCGGGCGTTGTAGACGGCCAGCGAACCCTGGATGCCGGCGCGCTTGAAGCGGTAGCCGAGGTCGACGTTGGTCGAGGTCTCCGGCTTCAGGTTGGCGACGCCGGCGTCGTAGGCGGCCTGGGTCTGCGAGAACGGACCGCCGACGCCGGGCTGGTGCGCGCGCATGTTTTTCGAGGCCGAGGCGAACACCTCGTCGTCGGCGCTGATGGCGTAGTTGACGCCGGCCTGCGGCAGGAAGTTCTTCTCGGCCGACAGCTTGCCGGCGGCGCGGGTGCCGACGATGTTGCGGGCGGCGATGTCCACGCTCATGCTCTTGAAGCCGGCGTTGATCTTGAGCTTGCCGTCCATCAGGCTCAGGCTGTCCTGCACGTAGTACTGCGCGGTGGTGGTGATGAAATTCTGCGCCCAGTCGGTGCGGAACGGGTTGCGCAGGTAATACATGGTGTCGGCCGGGCCGGTGGCGGCGTAGTAGTTGCGGCTGCCGGTGTGGTCGTTGCGCTCGCCCCAGGCGCCGGCGGTGATGGTGTGGTTGCCCAGGTCCCAGGTCAGGTCGGTGGTCACGCCGTGGCGCTTGATCTCGTACTCGGTGGTGCGGATCGAGATCGGGTTGGCGGCGTTGGTGGCCACGTACGGCGTGTACCAGTGGCCCTGGCCTTCGTTCTCGTGGTTGTAGAGCGTGGTCTTCAGCTGGAAGGTCGGCGTGAAGTTCAGGTCCAGGGTCAGCCCGCCCAGGGTGTCCTTGCGCAGGCCGCCGGCCGAATAGTAGGCGTCGTCGAGGCTGTTGACGGCGCCGCTGTACTGTTGACGGGCGGCGTTGACCGCGCGCTGCCAGTCCGGCTGGTAGTTGTCCCACTCGTAGCCGAGGCGGTTGATCATTTCCTTCGACATATCCTGATAGTCGACTTCCTTGCGGTCCGAATGGTTCAGGAAGCCGGTCAGGCTGTTCTCGCCGAAGTTGAACACGAAGCGCGAATTGATCTGGTCCTGGTCCTGGGCGCCCTCGCCCTTGGTCTTGTCGGTGCGCTGGCGGGTGCCGCTGATGAAGGCCTTGACGGCGCCGTTGATCAGGCCGGTATCGACGCGCACGAAGGTGCGCGAGGTCGAGTCGCTGCCCAGGGTTTGCGAGGCGGTCAGGCCGAACTCGTCGGTCGGAGCCAGCGTGAAGAACTGCACCGTGCCGCCCAGGTTGCTGGTGGAGGCGGTGCCGAGCGAGCCGGCGCCCTGCGACACTTGCACGCTGCCGATGTTTTCCGACGAGATGGCGCGGCTGATGTGCAGGCCGTTGTTGTTACCGTAGCTCATGTCGCCCAGCGGCACGCCGTCCAGCGTGAAGCCCAGCTGGCTCTGGTTGAAGCCGCGGATGCTGAACGAGGTCGACCACTCGTAGGCGCCGAACGGATCGGCGGACTGGAAGTTCACGCCCGGCAGCTTGTCGAGCACTTTCAATGGGCTGGTGCCCGGCAGCGCCTCGGCCAGATCGGCCTTGTTGATGTTCTGCACCTGGCGCGACTGGCCGCGGCCGGTGATTTCCACCGTTTGCATCGGACCGGCCAGCGCGCCCGCGACGGCGGCGCTATCGGCGGCGTCGGCGGCATCGGCCGCGTAAGCCTGGAAGGCCAGTGCTTGCAGGACCACCAGGCACAAAGGTTTCAGAGGGAAGCGCTGTTGCATGAGTATTCTTCTTTCTTGCGGTTAGTGGAATGATCAACTCGCAAGATTGTAGGAACAGCATGTGACGTTGCGATGACGGCGACATGACATCTGGATGACATGACAACAATTTGCAAAGGGAATCGGGTAAGCTGCTATTTTGAGGGACGGGGGGGCTGCCATGTTGCGGATGATCATGTTGCTGATGGCGACGATTTTTGTGGCCTTGCTGGGCGCGTCGCTAGCGCCGCCGGCACTGGCCTTCGAGCGTCCCTTCCCGCCCGACGTGCTGCGCGGCAAGATGACGCCGGGGTATTTTCCCGACCTGAGCATCGACGGCAAGGCGCGCAAGCTGTCGCCCTCCGCGCGCATTTTCAATCAGGAAAACACGATCGACATGCCGAGTTCGCTGCGCGGCAAAGACATCGTGGTCAACTACACCGTCGACGCCACGGGCGATATCGACCGGATCTGGATATTGACCCGCGACGAGGCGGCGCGGAAGGTGCCGACGGCGGCCGAGGCCGCCGCTGCGGCCAGGTCAGGAAGCCGATAGCTGGCGCTGGCCGGCAAAGCGCAGCAGTTCGTCCGGCGGGATCGGCCGGGCGAAGTGGTAGCCCTGCAGATAGTGGCACCCCATCTTTTCCAGGATCGCCGCCTGGCCGGCGGTCTCGACGCCCTCGGCCACCAGTTGCAGCCCCAGGCTGTGTCCCATGGCGATGATGGCGTTCACCAGACTGTTGCTGCGTTCGCTATGCTCGATATCCATGACGAAGGCGCGGTCGATCTTCAAGGTATTCAACTGGAAACGGGTCAGGTAGCTGAGCGAGGAATAGCCGGTGCCGAAGTCGTCGAGCGAAATACTCACGCCCAGCGCGCGCAGCCGCCGCAGCACCGCGCGCACCTGGCCGCCGTCGTCGATCAGCACCCGCTCGGTCAGTTCCAGCTCCAGCCGGTGGCCGTCCAGGCCGTTGCTGGCGAGCGCCTGCTCCACCAGGGTCACAAAGGCCGGGTCCGCCAACTGCCAGGCCGAGACGTTGATGCTGATGGTCACGCCGTCCAGCGGCCCGCCGCGCCATCGCGCCATCTGCCGGCATGCCTCGTCGAGCACCCAACTGCCGATGGCGACGATCATGCCGCTGTCCTCGGCGACCGGAATGAAGCGGTCCGGCGCTATCCAGCCCAGCCCGGCGCTGTGCCAGCGCAGCAGCGCCTCCACCTTGCCCAGCTTGCCGGTCCGGGCGTCGACGATGGCCTGGTACAGCAGAGCGAATTCGCCGGCCTCGATGGCGCCGCGCAGGGCGCCGTCGATCACCAGCGCATCCTTGGCGGCGGCGTTCATGGCGTCGTTGAAGAAGCGCAGCTCGCCCCGCCCGGCCTTCTTGGCTTCGTACATGGCGATATCGGCGTTGCGTATCAGCATATCGCTATCGCTTCCGTGCAATGGATAGCAAGCCACGCCGACGCTGGCCGAGACGGCGATCGCGTGGTGGGACAGGTCGAAACGGCTGGCCATGACACTGATGACGCGCTCGGCGCACCGGGTGGCCATTTGCTCGGCGGTGCCCGGCGCCAGATCGGGAATGACGATGATGAATTCGTCGCCGCCGAAACGGGCCAGCACGTCGTTCGGGCGCAGCACGCCATATAGACGGTGGGCGGTCTGGCGCAGCAGTTCGTCGCCGATGGCGTGCCCGAAGGAATCGTTGATCCGCTTGAACTTGTCCAGGTCGAGGAACAGCACCGCGCATTCCCGCCCGGCCGCCGCCGCGTCCGCGACCTGCCGCGCCAGCGAGGTCGACAACGCGTGGCGGTTGAAAAAGCCGGTCACCGGGTCGACGCGGGCGGCCTGGTACAACATATCGTCCTTTTTCTTGCGCTCGCTGATGTCGAGCAGCTGGACCAGGCAGTACAAGCGGCCGCGCTCGATGTAGGGCGAACCCATCATCTCGACCGGCAGCCGGGTGCCATTGTGTAATGTAAACGTTGCCGTTTCGGTCATCGGATATTGGACGCCCTTGGCATCGAAGCGCCGGAAATACTCGTCGGCCATCTCCTGGGTAAGGTCCGGCAGCAGTTGGCACACGTGCTTGCCGATCAAGTCGGATGCGCTGTCGAAGCCCAGCAAGCGGGCGCAGCGTTCGTTGGCGACATGGACATGGCCGCGCCGGTCCCGTATCAAAAAGCCATGACTCAGGCTGTCGACGGTGCGCACGTAGCGTTGCTGGATCTCGTCCTGGACCGAATAGATCAGGCCGAGCATCGACAGCGTTTTGAGGATGGAGGTGCCGGCGAACCAGAGCAAATACAGTTCTGGATCCAGGGTGACGGAAGAGACGAGGTTGAATATGCCGCGGGCGACCAGCGTATATCCCAACCAGCGGTAACGCCGTTGCGCGCGGATCAATCGCACGCCCATCCACCACATCACCACGCCCATCACCGACGCGGTGGCGGGCACCACTATTTCGTAGAAGACATTCCACAGCAGATAAAACAACCCGGTTAATGCGACAACGGCGATTGATATCGCCCGCAAATGGCGCCGATGCAGATATCCCAGAAAATACTGCGTTCCGCCCCAATAACCAACCATTCCGATGGTCAGCATCAACGCGCATACAAACAGACGGATTTGATGCGGCAACACGTCCGCGCCGATAAACCAAGCCATGACACCGGTCATCATCGCCAATTGGCCCACACCCCAGAATAAGGCGTGTTTTTCTTTGCGCTGCGTTAACCAGAGAAAGATAAGCAAGCCGCTCAAAATGGCATCCGACGCCAGGGCCGCCGCCATTGTCGATTCACTTAGGTAATTGCCGGGTTCCATACGCATCTATTCCCACTGATCGGCGCCTATATATGGCGACTTTCAGTATTGTATGCGAAATGGGGACAAAGGCGTTCCCCTGGGAAATAAATTTACGACTGGATTAACTTAAGTACCTAAAAGCCAATCAATCCAGGCATTTCCGTGTGGTTTTCATGCCAAAAATCAGCATGATCAAACCATATTCGAGCTTGTCCGCGATTGAAGCCTATAGAAACAATGTGGCCGCCAGTATCCACATCACCACCGCGATCAGACCGTCCAATATCTGCCAGGAACGCGGACGTGCGAATACCGGTATCAGAAATCGCGCGCCCAAACCCAAACCGCAAAACCATATAACCGACGCCAGCATCGCTCCCAGCGCAAAATAGGTCCGTCCATCGCCCGGTTGCTGGCCACCTATCGATCCAAGCAACACCACCGTATCGAGATAAACATGCGGATTCAATAAACTGAAAGCCAGCATTGCCGCGATTACAGCATATCGGCTGGCGGCGGGTTTATCGTTATCGGTTTTCATCGCGACCGGCTTCAATGCGGAACGCGCCGCCCTCACCCCGTACCAGAACAAAAACCCGGCGCCGGCCAATTTAATCCAAAACAGCAATGCGGGCGCCTCGACAATTAACTGGCCCATGCCGGCGACGCCGGCGCCGATCAGCATCACATCGCAGATTATGCAAATGGCTATACACGTCGGTACATATTCCTTCTTTAAAGCCTGTCGCAACAAATAAGCGTTTTGCGATCCGATGGCGACGATCAATCCTCCGCCCAGCCCCATGCCCTTTAAAAATGCGGTCACTTCCATGCGTCCTCCCCCTGTTCAAGGACGCCAGCTTAGACCGAGCCAAAAGATAAGTATAATTAATATTACTGACCAAATATTAGGAACGCTAATGATCCGAATCGACTATCGCGGGCTGGCGGCGCTGGACGCCGTGATCGACTATGGGAATTTCGACAAGGCCGCCGCGGCGCTGTCGATCACCCAATCGGCCGTGTCCCAGCGCATCCGCATGCTGGAAAACAGCGCCGGCGAGTTGCTGATCGTGCGCAGCCAGCCGCCGGTGGCGACCGAGGCCGGCCAGCGGCTGATCGCCCACTACCGCCAGGTGCAACTGCTGGAGGCGGCCCTGACCGAGTTTCCGCACGCCGGTCCCGGCGCGCCGGCCCGGCCCGAGATCGCGATCGCCATCAACGCCGACAGCGCCGCCACCTGGCTGCAGGAGGCCGTGGCTCCGTTGATGCGTTCGGGCGACTACCTGTTGCAAATCCGCCTGGACGACCAGGACCACACGATGACGATGCTGCGCGAAGGGCGTGTTTTCGGCTGCGTTACCAGCGAAACGGCACAAGTAGCCGGCACTTCGGCCACGCCGCTGGGAGCGATGCGGTATCTGTGCGTCGCCAGTCCCGCGTTCGCCGCGCGCTGGTTCCCGGACGGTTTTACGGCCGAGGCGGTGCGGCACGCGCCCAGCTTGTATTTCGACCGCAAGGACGCGCTGCAAACACGCTTTATCGCGCAGCGCACCGGCTATACGGGGCGGGTGCCGCATCACTCTTTGTCCAGTTCGGAAGGTTTTGTGCGCTTCCTCGAGGCGGGATACGCTTATGGCATGCTGCCGCTGCTGCAGTGCGAAGCGCAGCTGAAGGCGGGAACGTTGGCGGATCTGGCGCCCGGCCACGTGCTGGACGTGCCGCTGACGTGGCACACCTGGGATATCCAGACGCCATTCACCCGCACGCTGTCGGACAATATCGTCGCGACCGCGCGCAAATGGTTGCTCTAGGCCGTGCCCGCCCGCGCGTCCATGGCGTCCAGGTCCTGGCGCGCGCGCGCTTCCCACTCGGCCGGGTCCGGCTGGTGCGGATGCGTGATGTCCGCCGGCGGCAGCGACTCCAAGGTGCCGGTGCGTTTATAGAGCATCACGTTGGTCCAGGCGACCGTGCCGGCCGGGAAGTAATGCAGCAGCGTGAAAGCGGGATGCTTGAGCGCGTAGGTGGTGGTCGTCACCAGCGCGCCCTCTTGCAGCTCGCGCGCCAGTTTGTCGGCAAGCGCGTCCATCAGCGGGCCGAAACAGGTGCTGTACAAGAACACCAGGCTGGCGCCGCGCACGTCCACCTTGAACATGTCGCCTTCGACAAAGGCGATCCGCGAGGCCAGGTCGAGCAGGTGGCTGCCGGTGGTGGCGTCGCCGAAAGGCAGGGTCAACGGGGCGTCGGGTGTTAGCGGCGGCTGCAGGTGCGCGACGCCGCGCTCGGCCAGCACCAGCAGATTATGCAGGCGCTGCAAGGCCATGCGATGGCGGTAGCCCATGCATTCGACACCGATGCAGCGCTGGAAGGGGAACGCCAGCGCGGCCGACATCACCACCTTGCCCAGCCCGCTACCGAGGTCGATCATGACGCCGCCGGGGCGTATCGACGGCGCGATCGCGTCGAACAGGTTATCGAGCTCGTAACGGGCGAACTCGCCATAGATCAGGCCGCCGTCTTCGATCAGCCAGGCGCGGATTTCGTCGTCGCCGATCTGTTGCAGATCGCGGAAGCCGGGCGGCGCCGGTTGTTTGGGCAGCATGCCGTGCGGCTGTATGCTCGCCGGCAAAGTGCCGATCATCACGCCCAGATGCGGGCGCAGGCGCTGTAGCAGGTAGTCGCGGCGCGATTTGTCTTCGAGGCAGGCGCGCAGCGCGTAGCCGACCTCGATAAAACCGAGAAAGCGGGAATCGGGCACCAGGTCCAGCAGCGGCCGCACATGCTTTTCGCCGCCTTGTATGCTTTGAAACAGCGCTTCAAAGATATCGGCGGGTTGCTTGAAGCTGGCGACCGGTGTGACCGGTCCGTCTTCGGTGCGGAAAACTGGCGGCATCGTGTGACTGTTCATCGGCGGCTTCAGGTGGTGAATCTCATCAGTATTCTAGAACAGATCGATCCCGCGTGTGATCACTATCTCAACAGTTTCAGCTTAACCATTGAAATGAAAACGGTATCAGCCCCGCAAACCGACCAACAACTTCGCCACATCCTCGTGCGCGGCCTGCCAGCCGGACGTGGCCAGCGCCGGCGCGCAGACCGGGCACACCTCGAACGGATTGCAGTCGTGCGGCAATTCCTGATACAGCTTGCCGATCACCGATTTGCCGACATAGGAGTCCACCGAGGGCGGCTTGGCCTTGGGCGCCGCGGCGGCCTTGGCCGGCACGAAATCGGCGCCGCCCGGCGGCAACCAGCGTTCGAACGCCTCGGTCGGCTTACCGTCCGGCACGTACCAGGATTTGCGTTCGCCGTTCCAACGCGCGCCCAGCGCCTTGGCCTCGTCCTTTTCCGCAAACGGAACTTTAAGAAACATCATCTTCGCTACTCCGCTATGGGGAAGGCGCCATTTTACCGCCTGCCCCGCGCGCCATGTTGACCGCACGGCACCAGGACGGTATAGTCGCTCAAAGTACTTGCCGAAGGCAATCAAATCAACCGGGCGGAGTGGCATGGATCAGCATATGCAGCAACAGGCCGAGGTCGTACGGCAATTCAATCGTTTTTACACCGTGCATCTGGGATTGCTGCGCGGGCGCTACCTTGACACCGACTACTCGCTCAGCGAAAGCAGGATGCTGTACGAGCTGTCGCAAAGCCCGGGCTGCACCGCCAATCATTTGCGCACCAAGCTCGGCCTGGACGCCGGCTACATGAGCCGCATGGTGCGCTCGCTGACCGAGCGCGGGCTGGTCGAGGGCGTGCGCTCGGCGCAGGACAAGCGCGCCACCTTGCTGAGCTTGACCGCCAATGGCCAAGCCGTGATCGCCGACATCAATCACCGCGTCTCGTCGGAAACGGTGCGCATGCTGGACCAGTTGGGCGAGGCGCAGCGCGCCGAGTTGTTGGCGGCGATGAACAAGGTGCGGGAAATCCTGTCGCCGCCGTCCACACGCCTTGTGCGCGCCACGGCCGCGCAGCTGAACGACGCGCGCCACCTGCTGTACGAATACTTCGACGTCATCGGCGTGGTGCTGCGCGACGACGACGACGCCATCCGCGCCTTCCTCGACGAGGCCGGCTCGGCGATGTGGATCGCCTACGTGGACGGCGCCCCGGCAGGCTGCGTGGCGATGCGCCCGCTGCCCGGTGTGGACACAACCGGCGCCGGGGGCGGCGCGGTCGAATGCAAACGCCTCTACGTTGCCGACCGCTACCGCCGGCGCGGGCTGTCGCAGGCGCTGATGCGGGCGCTGGAAGAGCACGCCGCGCAGGCCGGCCACACGGCCGTGTATCTCGACACCAAGGACGACCTGCACGCGGCGATCAGGCTGTACGATCAGCTGGCCTATGAACGCTGCGAACGCTACAACGACAATCCGCAGGCGACCATCTTCATGCGCAAGCGGCTGCGTTGAACATCGGCCGGCTTTACTTGGCGACGGCGCGCGCGAGGTAATCGGCGACGTACGGCATGGCGGACACCTTTTTAATGATGTCCGCGCGCACGCCCGCCATGTGGGCTTGCAAGGCATCCCTGTCGATGGCGGCGACAAACGGATCGTCGGCCTTCGGCACCACGCCCAGCCCCAGCAACATCGAAATGAACGACGGATCGCCGAACCCGTCGTGATCGTAGATGACCACCCTGCCGGTTTCGCGGAACAGCTCGATCTGGTGCCTCACGCTGTCCGGGATCGGCATGTTGGCGCAGTAGCGCCAGAACTCGGTATCGGTGCGTTGGGTCAGCTTGTAATGCATGATGATGAAGTCGCGCACGGACTCGTAGCGATACGCCATGTAGCGGTTGAACTCGGCGGTAGATTCGGGCAGGAAATCGCGATCGGGGAAGCACTCGATCAGCTTGCCCACCGCGTTCTCGATCAGGTTGATGCTGGTCGATTCCAGCGGCTCGATGAAGCCGGCCGCCAGGCCGAGGGCCACGCAGTTTTTGATCCACGATTTGCGGCGCCGCCCGGTGACGAAGCGCAGTTGCCGGGGCTCGTCGAGCGGCGCGCCGTCGAGGCCGTCGATCAGCACGCGGGCCGCCTCGTCGTCGGTGGTGAAGGCGTTGCTGTAGACGTGGCCGTTGCCGGTACGGTGCTGCAACGGAATGCGCCACTGCCAGCCGGCGGCCTTGGCGGTGGCGGTGGTGAACGGTTCCAGCTTCTCGGCCTTGGCGCACAACATCGCCAGCGCACTGTTGCACGGCAGCTGGTCGCTCCAATCGTCATAGCCGGCTTTGAGCGCGCCCTCGATCAGCAAGCCGCGGAAGCCCGAGCAATCGATGAAGAAATCGCCATCGATGCGGCGGCCGTCCTTCAATTTCACGGCGGCGATGAAGCCGTCCTCGGGCCGCAGCTCGACGTCGTTGATGGTCGCCTCGATGCGCGTCACGCCGCGCTCGATGGCGTACTCGCGCAGATGGATCGCGTACAGGGCGGCGTCGAAATGGAAGCCGTAGGAATACGGATCGTCGGGGTTGGCCGGCGCGAAGCGGTGGTTGCGCGCCATCACCGTCGAGATCGACCAGTTTTCATACGATGGGATGTTCTTGTCGACGCGCGCCAGATGCAGCCAGTGCATGTGCGGCGAACGGCCCCCTATCTTCGGCCCGAAGTCGCCGAAGCCGTGGAAGAAACGGTTGCCGATATAGCCCCAATCCTTGAATTCGATCCCGAGCTTGAACGAGGCCTGGGTTTTGCGGAGGAATTCGGCGTGGTCCAGGCCCAGCGAGGCGTTGAAATAGCGGATGGTCGGCAGGGTCGCCTCGCCGACCCCGACGGTGGCGATGTCGGGCGACTCGATCAGCACGATCTCGCAGTCCTTGCCCAGCCGCTGGGCCAAGGGCGCGGCCGCCATCCAACCGGCGGTGCCGCCACCAACAATCACTATCTTCTTCAACCTTCTGTCCGTCATATCGTCTCCTGGGTCTGGACAGTCGTACGCTGTCTCTCAGGAAAGTATAACAACGACTTCGTCGACAATAGCCGGACTGGGCAAAATCAGCGGGGCAAAACGTCAAAATCGTAATCGCCGGCACAACAAAGTGGGCGCGGGATGCAAGCGACTGTGAGAAAATGGCGCCCAATAATTGACGATTCGACTAGCGCCCATCATGCCCACGATTGAACCCCTGACACTGACTTTGGCGGAACTGGCCGCCCGCTGGAATATGACGGCAAAACAAGTTCTGGAATACGCCCCGGCGCATGGCCTGCCGATGTACTTTTACTTCGACGGCCTGGTATTCAATTTCGGCGACAAATGGCACCGCGCCAACGGCGACGCCAGCATCGCCCAGGACCTGGACTCGCACCAGACCCGCGCCGCCGCCATCGAGATCGACCTGCAACGGCAGACCTTGCACAAACGCGGCCTGCTGAAACTGACGCAGTGGGAAGAAGCGCTCACCGACGACGAGCTCAGCCATCAGCAAGCGGAGTCCGACCGCCTGACCGAGGAGATCGTCCGGCTGACGGCGCTGCTCAAGCAACGCGGCGAGGACCGCCAGAACCATGTGCGCAACGGCCTGCTGCGCGCCGCGCCCAGGACCTTGCACGAAATCGCCGAGCACGGCAAAACGCGCTTCCCGCAATTCGCCTTCATGCCGCACACCCCGCCGGGCGGCGAGGTGGAGGAAAAGGTCACCGCCGGCGCCGTGATCGCCATGGAGGACGGCTTTCCGCTGAAGGAACTGCTGACGGAGGACGACCTCGTGATCTCTATGCTGGACATCAAGATCGCCGAGGAAGCCGGCTCGGACCTGTTGAAGCAATCTAAACCACGTAGGGCGGATTAGCGAAGCGTAATCGGCCATCGGCGAGCCGCCGACGGCCCATAGATGGCCGCTTACGGCGTTCCGCCTAATCCGCCCTACAATTACAACACGATCCGCTTCTGCTCGCGGGCCGACTTGTAGATCGCCTCGATGATGCGCATGTCGCGCAGTCCTTCCTCGCCGGGAACGATGGGTTCGCGGTTGTCGATCACGCAGGTCGACATATGGTCGAGCTGGCCCGCCCACTGGGTCTTGCCCGGCCCCGGCGGCGGCGTGATCTCGTTGCTGCGCCCGCTCCCGACCCACAAGCGGTGACCGCTGTACGGCGTCCCCGGCTCCAGCTCGATACGGCCCTTGTCGCCCATCAGCAGGATATGGTTTTGATTCGCGCTGTACATCGACATGCACGAACCGATCACACCGGAAGGAAACTCCAGCTGGAACTCGATCATGTCCTCGACCTCGCGGAAGCGCGGATCGGAGCGATCCGTGGTCTCCTTGGCGTACACGGCGATAGGCTCCTCGCCGGTCATGTAGCGCGCCGCCTGCAGCGCATAGATACCGATATCCATCAGCGAACCGCCGCCCGACATCGCCTTCTTCAAGCGCCACGACGACGTCCCGCCCGCCGTGAAACCGTGCTCGGAACGGAAATAGCGCAGCTTGCCGATCTCGCCCGCGCGCGCCCGGCGGATCGCCTCCAGGTTGTACGGCTCGAAGTGGCTGCGGTAGCCGATCATCAATTTCTTGCCCGCTTTTTTGCAGGCCGCGATCATCGTCTCGCACTCGGCGGCGGACAAGGCCATCGGCTTCTCGCACAGGATGTGTTTGCCGGCGGCGGCGCCACGGACCGTGTATTCCTTGTGCATGAAAACAGGCAGGCAGATGTAGATGACATCGACCTCGGGATTGTCCTTCAGCTTGTCGTAGCTCTTGTAATCGTAGATGCCGGACTCCGGCACGCCGTACTCGGCCGCCACGCGCTTGGCCTTGGCGGGATCGCCGCTGACCAGCGCGACCAGCTTGCTGTGCTGGCAGTTTTTGAACTGGGGAATGATGATGCCCAGGCCGTAACCGCCCAGGCCGACAATCGCATAACCGAGTTTGCGTTCCGGCGTCGCGGCCCATACCGGAGCGCCGACCGCCGTCGCCGCCAGGGCGCCGCCAGCGGCAAGAACAAGACTGCGCCGATCCAGATCTATCATCCCGTTTCTCCTCATTAGCGTTAATTGGCGTTTGTTTTGAACGGCAATTTTAGTATAGAAGCAACGCGCGCGATTGGATGGGCGCGGAAAAATTCCGGCCGCTCCGGCGCGGTCCTCAGCGCGCGGATGCCAGCAGCGAAACGAACATCGATCCCGAGAACGCCAGCAGCACGCCGGCCGCGATGCGATGCACCAGAGGCTGGCGCGGCGTCGCGCCGGGGTAGGCCAGCACGGCCGAGCCCATCGCGATCCACAGCGCAGCAATCGGCAGCAACAGGCTACTGAACAGCAAGTAAGCCTGCGACAGCGCTGCGGCGCCGTCGGCAAGTGGAGGAAACACCACGGTGGCGAAGAAGAACGCCTTCGGGTTCAGCAAGGTCACGAAAAACAAGTCGCGCGGACCGATGGCGGCGCTGCCTGCAGCGCCGGCCTGGGGCGCGGTGCGCCACAATTTGATCGCCGAGTAAGCGATGTAAGTCGCCGCGCAGGCGCGCGCCACCGTGGGCGCCCAAGGCGCGACTGCGGCGGCCAGCGCCAGGAAGGCGCACCAAATGCCGATAGCGATCATGTATCCCCCCCACTCGGCAGCGATCAGACGCAGCGAGCGGCGGAATCCATCGCGGCTTCCCGCCAGGAACAGCAGCGTATTGGTGGGACCTGGCGTCAACAACACGGCGGCAACGGTCAGCGCCATCAGGGTAGTGCCATGCGGCGCCAGTTGCGACAGGGAAGGCAAATTCATCGGTTATCCTTTTTTGTGGAAGCGCTTGCGGCGGTAATTTTGGCATGTATGCAACTGGATGCCCAGCAAAATATGCGTTGGATGAACTGCCGCTGGAATGAGCGTATATTGATAGCTCACCGAAAGTCATCGCAAAAGGATTTGTCATTCATGAGTAAGTTCATCCGCAACGTCGGAACGGTCGCCGCGTTTCTGCTGGCCTGCGCCAGCGCCTCGGCGGCGACGGTCACCTACATCAATCCGGAAAAAATGACGGACGTGCCGCGCTTTGCTTCGGACCGCGAATCGATGGAAATGATTTTCCGTGAGCACATCAATCTGCTGGCGTCCAAGCTGCCGGCGGGACAGGAATTGAAGGTCGAATTTATCGATATCGATTTGGCCGGCGATGTATTTCCTAGGGTGCCGGTGCGGGATATCCGCGTGATGAAGGGACAGGCGGACTGGCCGAGGATGCATCTGCGCTACAGCATCGAGCAGGACGGCAAAGTGCTGCGCAGCGGCGACCGTGAATTGTCCGATCCGAACTATCTGATGGGTTCGCGCAGCTATAACCAGGACCTGTACGGACACGACAAACAGATGCTCGATGACTGGTTCAGGAAAGAAATCATGCCGGCACGTTAAAGCGCGGCACTGGACTGCGGTACACTGAATACTTGTATTTTAAAAAAACCCGCTGGAGCGGGCTGGTTCTTACATAAGTCCAAACTTTCTCAACAAACCGGGCAGTATCTGCGCAAGTATCACGGCGGTGACAACCCATAGAATAATGGTTGTCTTGGCCTCGGCGAGGTCCGACTTGGTCGCGGAAGTGGCCTTGAGGATTCCAAGGTCCAACTTTATCGCGGCAAGCTCGGTTTCAAGTTTCTCAATGCGCTTTTCCATCCGCCCATCATCCCCGCTGTCTGACGCCTTGTCAATCGGAGGAGGCGACGGCGGACGGGTGTCGTAAGGCATAGCGGCGAAAGGCAAAAAATGAATTTTGTGGGCACACGAGCCTGGGCTTTTTTCTATTTCCAACACCAGATTTTACGGGCATCACTGGCCACTGCCGCGACCCAAGGCAAACTCGCCCACGGAACTTATGTCACATTCCGGAGTCGCTGATATTCTCAACGTATGCAGCAGGCACTAATGGACGCAAAGCGGCAATGTGACGATCCGCAATCCCCTTGAAGTCATCCGATATTCGGGAATCGCTCAGTACGGCGCGCCAAAACTGTATGGCCATGTCGTGGCACTTCGCTAAATGCCGCAATTCCAACCGGCCCAAGTAGTTTGCCGTCCACTCGCGCGCCACAATTTCGCCGTGGGCATTGGGACGGTAGAGCATTGGCAGCATGTCATAGGCATCAAGCAGACGATGTTTACGCTCGAACGTCCAGGCGACGGCGATATTTCCATGATGCTTATCGGTGTTGCCGATGAGCGCGCCAAAGAGGTCGAGGATCTCGACCGTCACGATGTCTTTCTCGGCCAGTTCGCCAAGACGCCCGAGCTCGCGCGCGACGGCAGTCCAGCTTTGATCCATCATCCCGAGGTCGCCATCCAATGCGGAAAAGGTAGCCATCGGACGCCGCCCTTTTAATCCCACTCGGTCGAATCGGACAACCTCCAGGAAAACGCGCTCTTTAAATTCCAGGATCGAGGTTTTGGCTGCGGCGATACCATTGAGGGCGAGAACTTGTAAGGCGAGATGTTCACATACAAGTAAATCTCCCCAACGCCGCCCGGAAGGCATATCGAGCGGCGGAGAGAATTTGACGATGACATGTTCGATCAACCCGCCATCAGCGTCGCGTCGAATCACCGCAGTAAATTTAGGCTGCTCGCCGCCGGCTGACGACCCTGGGGCCTCCCCTTGCATGGACTCTTCGGCCATCCTTGGATAGCGTTGGGCGCGCTCTTCATCCGATATGACGGAACGTTCTTCGACTGCGGAAGACTCGATGTACCGCGCATACGATTCGTTCCCGAGAATGAGGTCGCCGACGGCGTTCTCGCTACGCCTTGAGATGTACTTGAGAACTTGCTCATCCGTCCAGTGCAAAATATCCGCTGGCAGATCCAGATCCCTGTGCCTTCCCGGCTCCATGCGGCCCAAAAACCCTTGCGGACGGAGATCGCGCACAAAAAACGGCATGCCTTGGTACACGTCGTAGCTTGTCCCCTCAAGCGGCATCATGGCGTAGAACTCACCTTGAAGAACATCGAGGTATCCTACTGGCTCAGGCCGCCCTTCTTCGGAAACGCGAAATACAGGGATTGGAGCATGGACTCCCGGGGCCGGACGCCTCAAGGCATACAGTCGTGCCTTACTCGCGCCAAGTGCGACACCGTCTCGGACGGCCGCCCATAGACGGGAGAAGGTCGGCTGACTGACATCCAATGCTTGCAGGATGGCTGCCGTTTTGCTGGGCCCCCGCTGTAGAAGACTGAGCAGCTTGGCCAGGTTGTCTGCTTTAGCCACAATATAGGACGTAGTGAATAGGAATATTTAGCTGATTCCCATAGTAGCGAACCGCTTTTTGAATGCCATAGTGAATAGCATCACGAATAGAACCATCGTATCATAGCATTGCTATGGAAGTCTCAACCGCTGTCGACGCGGCTGATGGAAAGGGTTTCAAGCCACAAATAAAAAAGGGTTAGCGCGATCGCCAACCCTTTGTGTCCCTGCTTTGTGTTACTACCGAATTTGGTGGGCCTCCCGTGAGTCGAACACGGCACCAACGGATTATGAGTCCGCTGCTCTAACCAAGCATGAGCTAGAGGCCCAGGGTGTTGCAGATGCGCTGGGAACCGGCTAGCCCCTCCTACGCGCGCTCGCTTTTAAAACGAACTCGCGAGCATAAGGGCTAGCACCGGCGCTAGTCAAGCCTTAGTTGCCTTCTAAGAAGCTTTTCAGCTTGTCGGAACGGCTAGGATGACGCAGCTTGCGCAGGGCCTTGGCTTCGATCTGACGGATGCGCTCGCGGGTGACGTCGAACTGCTTGCCGACCTCCTCCAGCGTGTGGTCGGTCGACATTTCGATGCCGAAACGCATGCGCAGCACCTTGGCTTCGCGCGGCGTCAGCGAGTCGAGCACGTCTTTGACGACGCCGCGCATCGAGGCGTGCAGCGCGGCGTCGGACGGCGCCAGCGTGTTGTTGTCCTCGATGAAGTCGCCCAGATGCGAGTCGTCGTCGTCGCCGATCGGCGTCTCCATCGAAATCGGTTCCTTGGCGATCTTCATGATCTTGCGGATCTTGTCTTCCGGCATTTCCATCTTGATGGCCAACGTCGCCGGATCGGGCTCGGCGCCGGTTTCCTGCAGAATCTGGCGGGAAATCCGGTTCATCTTGTTGATGGTTTCGATCATGTGCACCGGAATGCGGATGGTGCGCGCCTGGTCGGCGATCGAGCGCGTGATGGCCTGACGGATCCACCACGTCGCATAGGTCGAGAACTTGTAGCCGCGACGGTATTCGAACTTGTCGACCGCCTTCATCAGGCCGATATTGCCTTCCTGGATCAGGTCGAGGAATTGCAGGCCGCGATTGGTGTACTTCTTGGCGATCGAGATCACCAGGCGCAAGTTGGCCTCGGTCATTTCGCGCTTGGCCTTGCGCGCCTTCATTTCACCGGCCGCCATCTGGCGGTTGATGTTGCGCAGGTCCGGCAGCGGCAGCACGACGCGCGCTTGCAGGTCGATCAGGCGCTGTTGCAGTTCCTTGATCGTCGGAATGTTGCGGCCGAGGATGGCGCTGTAGGCGTGGCCGGCGTTGACTTCGCCGTCGACCCAGTCCAGATTGGTTTCATTGCCCGGGAAGACCTTGATGAAGTGGGCGCGCGGCATGCCGCACTTGTTGACCGCGACGTCGAGGATCTGCTTCTCGATGTGGCGCACTTCGTCGACCTGGCCGCGCAAGGTGTCGCACAGCTTCTCGACGACCTTGGCGGTGAAGCGGATGCCCAGCAGTTCGAACGAGATCGCTTCCTGGGCCTTGATGTAGGCCTTGGAGTTGTAGCCTTCCTTCTCGAAGGCGCGGCGCATCTTGTCGAATTGGGTGGAGATGACGTCGAACTTGTCGAGCGCGGCGTTCTTCAACGCTTCGAGCTGTTCGGCCGAGAAACCGGCGGCGCCGGAGGCGCTCGCTTCTTCCTCTTCCTCTTCTTCCTCTTCTTCCTCTTCCTCTTCCTCGTCGTCCTCTTCGGCCGGCGCGGCGACCACGGGCGCTGCGACCTCGTCGCTGTCATCGACCAGGCCGTCGACGATTTCGTCGATCTTGATCTCGTCGGCGCGGATGCGGTCGGAGGCGGCGATGATCTCGGCGATCGTCACCGGGCAGGCGGAGATGGCCTGGATCATGTCCTTGAGGCCGTCCTCGATGCGCTTGGCGATTTCGATCTCGCCCTCGCGCGTCAGCAGCTCGACCGAACCCATCTCGCGCATGTACATGCGGACCGGGTCGGTGGTGCGGCCGAAGTCGGAGTCGACCGTCGACAGCGCGGCCTCGGCGGCGGCCTCGGCCTCGTCATCGCTGGTGACGGTGGCCACGTTGTCCGACAGTAGCAGGGTCTCGGCGTCCGGCGCGTGCTCGTAGACGGCGATACCCATGTCGTTGAAGGTGCCGATGATGCCCTCGATCGCTTCCGGATCGACGATGTTCTCTGGCAGGTGGTCATTGATCTCGGCGTACGTGAGGAAGCCGCGTTCCTTGCCGAACTTGATCAGGGTCTTGAGTTTCTGGCGGCGGCGTTCGAGCTCTTCCTCGGTCGCTTCGGTGTCCGACGAGAAGGCGTCCTTGAGCAGCGCCTTTTCCTTGGCCTTGCGGTCCTTGGCCTTGGCCTTGTCCACGGCCTTGAGCTCGGCGCGTTCGACCGCGTTCAGCGCGGCGACTTCGTCATTTTCTGGCTGGAATTCTTTCGGCTTGCGCCCGCGCCGGCCCGGCACTTTGACCGATGGCAGCACGTAGCCCGAGGTATCGATGGCCGCGAGGGTGGCGGCGTCCGTGGTCTGGCTGACCGCGGGCGGGTTGCCGCTGGCGACGCGCGTTTCCGACTTGTCCGCGGTCTTGGCGGATTGGGCGGTCACTTTGCTCGGCTTTGCAGCCGCTTTGGATTCAGGTTTCTTGATTGGCACAGGCGCTTTCGATTACACAACGACTTGCTTATTTAGGATAAAGTTTCTTGCGGTTCAATTTGTTTGGAACCTACGTCTTCGAACTTGCCGACACAAGTTCGACAATACTACGACTTACTTACACCCGGTCAGACCGATCGACGTCAACAGAACTCCACCGCTGTCGGCAAAATTCTACTGCATCCGGACACGTGCGTGGGGGCAAGAAACCATGACTAGGTTAGACAGCAAACAGAAAGTCCGCTGATAGCGTCCCACTGGAGGTTCGCCGACTAAACCAAAGCTGGCCCTGGCCGCCGACACTGCGTCTTTCCATGTCGATCAAGAGCCTAACTTACTGAAAACAAACACACTCTGAACAAAAAACGATGCCAAAAGATACAACACTTAGCGTTTTATTATAGCACGTCACTTTTCAATATCCAGAGGGAAGAGCCCCGGTTCCCCCTCCGGAAACATGACAGAAACATGACATTCCAAAACGCCCGGCAACACCTCCACGCCGCACTGCAACATTATCGGTTCGCCAACTCCGCCTGCGCTTCGCGCAACAGTTGATCTTGTTGCGAAGTCAACTCCCGATAACGCACACCAATCTCGTCGGATGACAGGCCGGCGGCGAACAACTGACTCAATTCCTGCTTCAACGCATCGTTCTTGACCTGGCGGATCGCGCCGCGCAGGAATGCCCGCACTGCATCAAAATCGGACTCGGACTCCTTGACCACTTCGGCGATGATGCCGTCGTACTCGTCGCCCTGCGACTTCAAATGTTGCGCGAACGCCGCAAAACTGCCGTTCGGCCCCATCGCCTGCGCCGCCACCACCAGCTGCGCAAGGCGCTCGGCCGGCTCGGCGCCGAAGAACTCGAACGCCTTCAACGCCGCCGCGTCGATATCGAGCGACAGCGGCGGATGCGCCACCAACAGCCGCACGATCTGCAATTCCAATCCCACCGGCACCGGACGCCCGCTGCGGGGCGGCGCCTTGCGGGCCACCGCCACCGGCTTGGCCAGCTCGAACAGCACCTCGATCTCGGACGGCGTGGTCTGCGTCAACTGCGCCAGGCCGCGCACGATCTGCAGGCGCAACGCCGTCGGCGTCATCGATTGCAGCAGCGGCTTGGCGTCGAACTGGGCGCGGGCCCTGCCCTCCGGACTCTGCAAATCGTGCTCGCCGACCACTTCCTTGATCAGGAACTGCGACAGCGGCATCGCTTCGTGTATTTCCTGCTCGAACGCTTCCTTGCCATGCGCGCGGACGTAGCTGTCCGGATCGTGCTCGGTCGGCAGGAACAGGAACTTGATGGTCTTGTTGTCCGTCACGTGCGGCAGACAGGCTTCCAGCGCGCGCCGTGCGGCGCGGCGGCCGGCCTTGTCGCCGTCGAAACTGAAAATCACCATGTCGGTCTGACGCAACAGTTTCTGTACATGATGTGTGGTGCAGGCCGTACCCAGGGTCGCCACCGCTTGCGGGAACCCCATCTGCGCCAGCGCCACCACATCCATATAGCCTTCCGTCACCAGCACATAACCCGCGTCGCGGATCGCCTGGCGCGCCTCGAACAAGCCATACAGCTCGAATCCCTTTGAAAATAAAGGCGTTTCGGGAGAATTCAAGTACTTCGGTTCGCCGTGGTCGAGCACCCGGCCGCCAAAGGCGATGACCTGGCCCTTGGTATTCTTAATAGGAAACATGATCCGCTCGCGGAAGCGGTCGTAGCGTTTGCGGTTGCCGCCATCCTCGTCGACCTTGTCGATGACCAGGCCGGCCTCGGCCAGCGCCACCGCCTCGTAGTCGGGGAAGATGCTTTTCAGGCCGTCCCAGCCGGCCGGCGCGTAGCCCAGGCCGAAGCGGGCGGCGATTTCGCCGGTCAGGCCGCGATTTTTCAGGTAGGCGATGGCGTCGGTGGCGCCGCGCAGTTGGGCGCGGTAAAAATCGCACGCCTGCGTCATCGCGTCCGACAAGGCCAGGCTTTGCGCCTGCATCTGCGCGCGTTGCGCTGGCGGAATCTTGTCGTCTTGCTCAGGTACGACCATGCCGACGTTCTGCGCCAGGTCTTTGACGGCGTCGACAAAGCCCATGCCGGAGTATTCGATCAGGAAGCCGATCGAGGTGCCGTGGGCGCCGCAGCCGAAGCAATGGTAAAACTGTTTGGTCGGACTGACCGTGAAGCTGGGCGACTTTTCGCTGTGGAACGGGCACAGGCCCATGAAGTTCGCACCGCCTTTTTTCAGCTGCACGTAGCGTCCGACAACGTCGACGATATCGACGCGGTTCAACAAATCGGAGATGAATGATTGTGGGATCACAGGGCTGAGCGGTCGGGTAATTTTTCAGACTATACCGCCGCGCCGATCCGGTTTTGATGCGAATCAAGGCACGGCGGAGGTAAAAACGGCGCTGACAGCGCGCCAACATGCGACACGCTGATTATGCCGGGGACAACGCCTTCTTGACCAGTGCCGACACGACGGTCATGTCGGCGCGGCCGGCCAGCTTCGGCTTGACGATGGCCATGACCTTGCCCATGTCCTGCGGACCGGCGGCGCCCGAAGCGGCCACGGCGGCGGCCACTTCGGCGGCGATTTCCTCGTCCGACAGGCCGGCCGGCATGTAGGCGGTCAGTACGACCAGTTCGGCTTTCTCGATATCGGCCAGATCCTGGCGGTTGCCGGCTTCGAACTGGGTGATCGAATCCTTGCGCTGCTTGATCATTTTTTCCACGATGGCGACGGTCTGTTCGTCGTTGACCTCGATACGCTCGTCGACTTCCTTGCGCTTGATCTCGGCCAGGATCAGGCGGATGGTGGCTAGGCGCGACGCTTCCTTGGCGCGCATCGCGTTTTTCATGTCTTCGGTGATTTGTTCTCTCAGGCCCATGGCGATTTCTCTCAGTAAATTAACAGTGTATAAATGCGAAAACCCGCTGCGGGTGACCGGAGCGGGTATCTTCTAAAACTCAACCCGCGGCGCAAGCGCCATGCTGCCGGGTTGGGTCTGCGTAAAGCAGAATTAGAACAGTTTTTTCGGCAGTTGCTGGCTGCGGATGCGCTTGTAGTGACGCTTCACGGCGGCTGCCAGCTTGCGCTTACGCTCAGCCGTTGGCTTTTCGTAGAACTCGCGTGCGCGCAGTTCGGTCAGCAGACCGGTTTTTTCGATGGTGCGTTTGAAGCGACGCATTGCGACTTCGAACGGCTCGTTTTCTTTAAGGCGAATAGTGGTCATGTAAAAATTCAAACCGTTTGAGGTTATAGGGAGAAAGAGACTATAGCAGCTTTTGCAGCAAAATGGAACCCCACAGGCCGCGTGGACGGCCCGTCGTGTGGTTTTCCCTGCAAAAACAATGCGGCATCAGTGACACAACCTGAGGCAATCTTTCTATAACTTCAACGATTGCACAAGCGCCGCTACAGCAGGAAAGACGAGTATATCAGACGGACTGCCCCGCCGCCACACCCGATGCCCACGCCCACTGGAAATTGTAGCCGCCCAGCCAGCCGGTGACGTCCACCGCCTCGCCGATAAAGTACAGGCCGGGCACCTTGGTGACCATCATGGTCTGCTGCGACAACTCGCGGGTGTCGACGCCGCCGCGCGTCACTTCGGCCTTTTTGTAGCCTTCCGAACCGTTCGGCGTCAGGGTCCACTGGTTGATGGCGGCGCCCAGCTTGCGCAGTTGCGCGTCCGGCAGGTCGGCCAGGCGCGCGTCCAGCGCGAAACCGTGCGCCAGCAGCAAACCTTCGGCCAGGCGCGCCGGCAGCCACTGCGACAGCACATTGCCCAGCTGCTTCTTGATGGTGCCCTTGCCTTCGATCAAGGTGGCGGCCAGGTCCATTTCCGGGATCAGGTTGATGACGATGGGCGTGCCCGGCGTCCAGTAGCTGGAAATTTGCAGGATCGCCGGACCGGACAGGCCACGGTGCGTGAACAGCAAGTCTTCGCGGAAGCGTCCGCCGGTCGGGTTGCGGCCCTTGAAGGAACCGGTCTCGACGTCGACTTCCAGCGCGATGCCGGCCATTTCGACGAACGGCGCCCAGGCTTGTGGGTCGAAGGTCAGCGGCACCAGCGCCGGGCGCGGCTCGACCATGCGCAGCTCGAACTGCTGGGCGATGCGGTAGCCGAAGTCGGTCGCGCCGATTTTCGGGATCGACAGGCCACCGGTGGCGATCACCACGCTATCGGCTTCGATCGTGCCGCTATCGGTCTGCAGGACGAAGCCGCCCTCACCGCCCTGCTCGACGCTCTCGACCTTGCACGGCATCCACCAATGGACGTCGCCGGCGGCGCATTCGTCCTTGAGCATCTCGATGATCTGTTCGGCCGAGTCGTCGCAGAACAGCTGACCGCGATGTTTCTCGTGGTAGCCGATGCGGTGCTTCTTGACCAGCGCGACGAAATCGGCCGCCGTGTAGCGCGACAAGGCGCTCTTGCAGAAGTGGGGATTCTCCGACAGGAAGTTGGCCGGACCGGCGTTGATGTTGGTGAAGTTGCAGCGCCCGCCGCCGGAGATGCGAATTTTCTCGGCCAGCTTGGTGGCGTGGTCGACCAGCACCACGCGCTTGCCGCGCTGGGCCGCCGTCGCCGCGCACATCATGCCGGCCGCGCCCGCGCCGATTACTGCCACATCAAACTTTGCCATTTTGGAATCCCATCAGATAAGGGGCGGTATTGTACGCGAGTCGCGCCGGCCGCCCCCTAGTTGGCCCCTACCCGGCCAACTTACTCGATCGGCTCGCTGACCCGCTGGCGCGACTGCAAGGTGCGCGACACCAGCAGACACTGCGCCACCTGCTCGGCGATCGACGGCGGCACCGGCACCTCGCCGCGCAGCACCGACGAGATCCACTCGGCGGTGGCCGCCGCGCTTTTGTCTTCCGGCAGCACCGGCAGCTCGCCGACCTGGGTTTGCTTGGGCACCAGGGTCGTGCGCAGGCCGCCGTGGAACCAGTCGATCTGTTGCGCCTTGTTGGCGTTGGCCACCGTTTCGCCCTCTGTGCCGCGCATCAGGAAGGCGTCGCCGCGCTCGTGCAGCGCCGACGTGGTGAAGTACTCGCCCAGCATTTCCAGGTATTCGGGGTGGGTGTAGGACACCAGCCGCAGCGCCGGTCCGGCGAACGGCTGCATGATCTTGACCAGGGTGTGGGTCGAATTGCGCACGCCCAACCGGCGCCGCAGCGACAGCATGTACGCCAGCTTCGGCGCCAGCGCGTCGATGGTGATGAAGGCGACGTGGCCCTTGGCGATCTCCTCCTCCGCCTCGGCACGGTGCCGCACCGCCGTCACGCCCAGCGCCTCGAACACCTCGGCGCTGGCGACGCGGCCGAGGTCGTGCGCCACGCCGTGCACCAGCACCGGCACGCCTTCGCGCGCCAACAGCATGGCCAGCAGCGGCGTCAGGTTGGCCATCTTGCGGGCGCCGTTGTAGCTTGGAATACACACCGGCGCGAACTGCCCCGGCGGCGCCGTCAGCGGTTCGAACGAGCCCTCGGCGGCGTCGAGGAAGCCGGCGATCTCCTCCACCGACTCGCCCTTGATGCGCATGGACAGCAAAATGCCGCCCAGCTCCAGGTCGGACACGCGTCCGTCGAGCATGGCTTGATAGAGGTCGTGGGCGTCGTCGCGCGTCATGCTGCGGGCGCCGTTTTTGCCGCGGCCGATCTCCTTGATGAGTCGGGCGGCGAGGAAGGGTTCGGTGTTCGTTATCGTCATGGCACCAAGCTTATACGATTTTGCCGAAATGTGAAAAAACCTTACTGGCGGAACCGGTATTAGCTAATTCGGCTACACTATGTATCCCCTCGAAAAGAAATACAGTTCAATCATGATTTCCCCAGACATCGAAAATATCAACGTCACCTCGTTCGCGCCGATGCCGTCGCCCGAGGCACTGCACGGCAAGCTGCCGCTGACCGACAGCGCGTCCGAGACCGTCATGAAGGGCCGCGAAGCCCTGCGCAACATCATCGACCGCAAGGACAAGCGCCTGTTCGTGGTGGTCGGCCCGTGCTCGATCCACGACCCGGTCGCCGGCCTGGACTACGCCCGCCGCCTGAAGGTGCTGCAGGCCGAAGTGGCCGACACCATGCTGCTGGTGATGCGCGTGTATTTCGAAAAGCCGCGCACCACCACCGGCTGGAAGGGCTATATCAACGATCCGGACATGGACGACTCGTTCCGCGTCAACGTCGGCATGGAAAAGGCGCGCCAGTTCCTGCTGGACGTCTGCGAGCTGGGCCTGCCGACCGCGACCGAGGCGCTGGACCCGATCTCGCCGCAATACCTGGGCGACCTGATCGCCTGGACCGCGATCGGCGCGCGCACCACCGAATCGCAGACCCACCGCGAAATGTCGTCGGGCCTGTCGACGCCGGTCGGCTTCAAGAACGGCACCGACGGCGACATCAGCATCGCCATCAACGCCATCCTGTCGTCGGCGCATCCGCACTCGTTCCTGGGTATCAACGCGCAAGGCAATGTATCGATCGTACGCACGCGCGGCAACGCCTACGGCCACGTGGTGTTGCGCGGCGGCGACGGCCGTCCCAACTACGATTCGGTGTCGATCGCGATCGCCGAGCAGGCGCTGGCCAAGGCCAAGCTGCCAGCCAATCTGGTGGTCGATTGCTCGCACGCCAACAGCTACAAAAAGCCGGAATTGCAGCCGCTGGTGATGGGTGACGTCATCCATCAAATCGTGCAGGGCAACCAGTCGCTGGTGGGCGTGATGATCGAATCGAACATCGTCGGCGGCAACCAGAAGATTCCGGCCGATCTGAGCCAGTTGAAATACGGCTGCTCGGTGACCGACGGCTGCATCGATTGGGAAACCACCGAAAAGATGTTGCGCGACGCGCATCAGCAGTTGTTGAAGCGTCCGTAAATTAGCATGAGGCGCTGGCGGCTCGGTGGCGGATTACGGCGTTCCGCCTAATCCGCCCTACGTGTCTCAGTGGTGCGGCGAGACCGCCGGCCACTAAAAGGCGCTCACACGTGGAGACACGTAGGGCGGATTAGCGCAGCGTAATCCGCCACCGCGCCGCCAACGGTTTATCGATTGCCATTAACCGAATGCCATCACCCGCGTTGCCACGCCAAACGATCCGGCCAGCGCCGCCTCGGCCTTGCTGGCGGGCTCGCTCAACTCCTCCAGGTCCAGGTAGACCTTGCAATCCTCGACCTTGACGGAATAGCGCCGCGCAACGCTCTCGCGCGGCTCGACGCCGAGCGTCTCCAGCACGGCGAACACGCTTTCCTCGTCGGTACGGTACAGCGCCACGCCCGGCAACTCCTGCCAAGCCAGTCCACGCGGCACAAGGCGCGCGCCGCTCAGCGGCACATCCTTCACTTTGCAAATCAGCTTCCATTGTTCCGACATAGCGCCCTCCGGCTGTCAACTTACTGTCCCTTCTCTAAGCAAAACTGGTGCCACAGGGCAAATACGTTAAATCCGGGTCAAACCCTGTCCTGTTGGCAAAATTGCGCACCCGCCCGGTGCGCTGCTTGCATCGAGTGGTGCGGCGATGCAAGGTCAACGGGCGCGCTTTCCATTACAATGGCGGATTACACTTTCACCTTGCAGCCCTTTCATGATCGTTCTCGGCGTCGAATCCTCCTGTGACGAAACCGGCCTTGCGCTGTACGACACGCAACACGGCCTGCTTTCCCACGCCCTGTATTCGCAAGTGACGATGCATGAGGAATACGGCGGGGTGGTGCCGGAACTGGCCTCGCGCGACCACATCCGCCGCGCCATTCCGCTGCTGACGCAGACCCTGGAGGGCGCCGGCAAGTCGCTGGCCGACATCGACGCCATCGCCTACACCCAAGGCCCCGGCTTGGCCGGCGCGCTGCTGGTCGGCTCGTCGGTCGCGTGCAGCCTCGCGCTGGCGCTGGACAAGCCGGTGCTGGGCGTGCACCACCTGGAAGGCCATCTGCTGTCGCCGCTGCTGGCGTCGCAGCCGCCGGAGTTCCCGTTCATCGCGCTGCTGGTGTCGGGCGGCCACACGCAACTGATGCGGGTGGACGGCGTCGGCCAGTACACGCTGCTGGGCGAAACACTGGATGACGCCGCCGGCGAGGCGTTCGACAAGTCTGCCAAGCTGCTGGGCCTGGGCTATCCGGGCGGACCGGCGATCTCCCGCCTGGCCGAGTTCGGCGACCCGACGGCGTACAAGCTGCCGCGCCCGATGCTGCACACCAAGGATTTCAACTTCAGCTTTTCCGGCCTGAAAACGGCGGTGCTGACGGTCGTGAAAAATCACGACGAGAAGGTCATCGCCAATATCTGCGAACAGGACAAGGCAAACATCGCGCGCGGTTTCGTCGACGCGATCGTGGAGGTGCTGACGGCCAAATGCGTGTCGGCGCTCAAGCACACGGGGTTGAAGCGGTTGGTGATTGCCGGCGGGGTTGGGGCCAACTCCCAGCTGCGCGCTTCGCTGAACGAAGCCGCCGCCAAGAAGAAGTTCAAGGTGTACTACCCTGAGCTGGAGTTTTGCACCGATAACGGCGCGATGATCGCCTTCGCGGGCGCGATGCGGTTGATGATCAACCCGGACGCGGCCAAACGCGATTACTCGTTCAACGTGCGGCCACGCTGGCCGCTGGACGAGATCAAGGTGGTTTAGGCTTTAGCCTTGGGCGAAGGCCATCGAGGCCAGCACGGCCAGGCCGACCAGCGGAATCAGGTATTTGCCCTTGACTTTACCCAGGGACACGCCACGTGCGGCGATGCGCTCGCTGCGCGAACGGTGCTCGTCCGCCGACGATTCGTGGAACAGATTCGATTTTGCTTTGTCTTCAGTTGCGTTCATAACGTCCTCCTTAAGATTCGATCTTCTTCCTTTCTCAATAGCAATGCAATTGTCGTGCCAAGAAGATTGGACAAAGTTTGTCCTAATCGACCCATTCTAGAGATTTTTGTCTCAAACACACCACACGATACGGCTAGGCAAGCACTAAAAGCGTGCGCTCGCACCATTATTGTGGACCGGGAAGCCGAGGAGCCGAAGAGATACGTAGGGCGGATTAGCGCAGCGTAATCGGCCATGCATGCGTTTCGACGGCTCACGCATTGGCCGATTACGGCGTTCCGCCTCCCAAGGCCTACCGGCCAGGTAGGCCGCCTCTTCGGGGCCCCGGGGCGGATTGGCGGGCCTCGCCCGCTAATCCGCCCTACGTGGAACACCGACAACTTTAGTGTTGTGGCGAGAATAGATCCTGGCGGGGATAGCCCCAGCCGGGCACGCCTTCCGGACACGCCGCCGCCGGCACGATATGCAAAGTGGTGAAATTGCCGCGCGGCGTCAAAGCGAACCGATAGTCCGACAAATCGCCCTTGGTCATGTCCAGCCACGGCGCGCGCCCGAAACGCAGCCAGGCATCCACCTGGCAATTGCCGTTCTTCAACGCACGCAGCCCGGCGAGACTGCCCTCCTTCGTCTCGAACTGCATCACCGACGACGACAGCGCCCGCGCCGACTGCGATTCCACCAGCCCGGCCGGACACGAAAGCGGCGCCAGCCACGTCGGCGCGATGCTTGCCACCCCGCGCCGCAAGCGGTAGCTCCCCGCCGCCTCATGGCTCTCGACACTGATATAACTCCAGCACAAGGGCTGCGACGGGTACGCGGTCATCACCACGTCAAGCACGCGCGACGACGAATCGGCATGGTGCAGCGCCGAGACGATCAACCGCCTGCCCAACTGAGAAGCGGCACCCTGCACCGCGATAAAGCCGACGCTGATCCCCAGCGCCAGCAGCAGCCCCGCCCTGCCGTTCGCGCCGGCCCGCCACTGCGCGGCCCCGCACGCCAGCGCGATGAGCAGCAACGCGGCCACCGACGGCCAGCTCAAATAGCTCCTGGACGCGAAGAACATCAACGCCGCGAACAGCCCCGCCAACCCGAGCCAGCGCGCGAAGCGCCAACGCATGACGAGCGCCATCGGCGTGCCGATCGCCACCCAGAACAGCGGTTCGACGATGAACACCATGTCACCGAAAAACCAGCGGCCGCTGAACGGATACCACGGATGCAAGCCATACGAGTTGGTGTAGTCCATCAACAGGTGCAGCGCGAAACCTGTCGCTATGCTCGCCGCCAGCCCCCAGCGCGCCGTGCCGCTGGACTTGAGCAGCGCCCGCGCCGACGGCCAGCACAGCCATAGCAGCGCCGCCAGCAGCAAGGCCTGCGGCAGCGCCAGCAACGCCGTATGCGTATGGCCGCGATGGTGCAGCAGATAGCCCAGCGGATCGGGCAGCAGGCGAGTGAGGAACAGGTCCAGGTCGGGGAAATTGCTGGCCAGCGCGCAGGAGACCAGCAACAGCCGGTGCCGCACGCGCTGGGCGCTGTCGTCCGCTTCGCGCGGCAGGCCGCGGTGCACCAGTTCTCCGACGCCGAAACCGATGATGCTGTGGGTAATATTGTCCATGTGCCTAGTCGGGATCGAGCAATTGCTGCAACCGGCGCGGGTAGTGATTGAGGAAGTCGCGCGTGATGGCGATATGCTCGGCCGGTTCGTCCAGCAAATACAGGCCATTACCCCGGCACTTCTCCAGCAGCACGGCCATGAAAGCTTCGCCGTGCGAACGCCGATCGGCATCGTCGCCAAACTGCGCCGTGATCCTTTGCAGATACGGCTTGGCCGACAACGCCATCGGCTAGCGCTGCACGTCCACGCCGCGCCAGAACGCGACGTGGTCCTTGATCTGCGCCGCCTTTTCCGACGGCTGCGGGTAGTACCAGGCGGCGTTCTCGTTGTCCTTGCCGCCGACGCTGACGGTGTAATAGCTGGCAAGCCCCTTCCACGGGCAGCGGCTGGTGTGGTCGCTGGGCTTCAGGTATTCGGCCTTGACCGCCGACAGCGGAAAATAGACATTGTTCTCGACGATCTCGACTTCGTCGTCGTTCGCTTGCGCGATGACGGCGCCGTTCCAGGTGGCGGTGGGCATCAGGGAATTCCTTTCAGTGTCGTTCAAGGACCGCGCCTTCGACGCGGTTGCGGCCGGCATGCTTGGCGCGGTAGAGCGCGGTGTCGGCCTGGCGCAGCAGGCTTTCGGCGTCGGCGATTTCCATGTGGTCGAACGCGCCCACGCCGAAGCTGGCGGTGACCGGCAGCGGCAGCGCGCCGGCGTAATGCAGCTGCGCCTCGATCTTGACGCGCAGGGTCTCGGCGAACTTCAGCGCCCCTTCCAGCGGCGTGTTGGGCAAGATCACGCACAGTTCCTCGCCGCCGTAGCGGCCGGCGATGTCGATCACGCGCACGCTCTCGCGCAACAGGCGGCCGACGCCGGCCAGCACCTGGTCGCCGGCGGAGTGGCCGTGTTCATCGTTGATGCGCTTGAAGTGGTCCAGATCGATCATCACCGCCGACAGCGGCGAGCGGAAGCGCTTGGCGCGCGCCGCCTCGAAGCGCAGCCGCTGCAGCAGCGAGCGGCGGTTGTGCAAGCCGGTCAGCTCGTCGGTGGTGGCCAGCAGCTCGAGCTCGCGCACGGCGTCGCCCAGGGTGCGTTCGCTGGCCCGCAATTCGATCAGCGCCATCACCTGGCGTCCCAGCCGCGCCAGGATCGAGCGCTGCTCCTCGTCCAGGCCGCCCGGCTTGGTGTCCATCACGCACAAGGTGCCGATGGCGAAGCCGTCCGACGACGTCAGCGCCACGCTGCTGTACATGCGCATATGCGGCGCGTTGACGGTCAGCGTCATGCGCGCGGTGCGGTAGTCCTCGGTCAGGTCGGGAATCTCGGTGACGGCCTCGCCCAGCACCGCCAGCGAACAATAGCTCTCGCCGCGCGGCAACTCGCCCATGTGCATGCCGGCGCAGGATTTGATCCACACACGGTCGGCGTCGACCAGCGACACGAAGGCGTAGGGAACGTTGCAGATGCGCGCCGCCAGCTCGGTGAGGAAGCTGAAGTCTTCGCAGGCGGGCGTGTCGAGGATGTCGTAGCGGTGCAGCGCGGCCAGCCGGAACTGGTCGGCTGGCGGGCGGGAGGTGGTCAGCGTGTGTACATTGTCTGCGGCCAGCATAGGGTCCCCGGGTAGCGACGTGGTTTTATTATAGGTGGATGCTGCCAATTGATTTTATAACAAAACCGCGAGCCACGGACCCCGCTGACCCGCAAATTTTTATGATTGTGACATGATCTCGCGCAGCGCCTTTTCAAACACGGCGGCCGGCTGGCCGCCCGAAATTAAATGGCGTTCGTTGATGATCACGGCCGGCACCGAGTTGATGCCGTGGCGCTGGAAGAACTGCTCGCGCTCGCGCACCTCGGCGGCGTAGCGGTCCGAGCGCAGCACCTCGGCGGCAACGGCCGTGTCCAGGCCCACCTCGCCGGCCACGCGCAGCAGCACCTCGTGCGAGCTGGGATTGTCGCCCAGCGTGAAATAGGCGGCAAACAGCGCCTCCTTCAGTGCGCGCTGCTTGCCCGCGTCCTCGAGCTCGGCCCAATGCAGCAGGCGGTGGGCGTCGAAGGTGTTGTAGATGCGGCTACGCTTGTGCATGGCGAAATCGAAGCCGACCTCGGCGCCGCGCGCGCGGATCATGTTGCGCGCCTGGTCCTGCTGCTCCGGCGTGGAACCGTACTTCTCGGTCAGGTGTTCGTCGATGTTCTGGCCTTCGGGGGCCATCTTGGGATTGAGTTCGAACGGCTGGAAATGCAGGCTGACATCCGCCTCGCCGCCGATGTTGTCGAGCGCTTGTTCCAGCGACTTGAGGCCGATCGCGCACCATGGGCAGGAAACATCGGAGACGAAATCGATTTTGACAGGAGTGCTCATGCGGGGGCCTTTGCTGAAAGTGATAAGTCAGCATATAGCGGCGCTCGTCCCGAATTCAAGCGCCGGCCCCGCCAAGACTTTATTTTTTGGCCTTGACGGCGTCTTTGCTCTTGCTGCCGATGCGGCTTTCCTTGCCGGCGATCAAGTTTGAGATATTGTTACGATGACGGAAAATCAACAGTACGCACATGACGAAGACGGCGGCCAGTTGCGGATCGAAGCCGAACAGCAGGCCGTAATAGAACGGCGCGAACAGCGCCGCGATCAGCGCCGCCAGCGACGAGTAGCGGAACGCGAACGCCACCGCCAGCCAGGTCACGAAGGTCGCCAGGCCCAGCCATGGATTCAGGCCCAGCAGCACGCCCAGCGCGGTCGCCACGCCCTTGCCGCCGACAAAGCGGAAGAACACCGGCCACAGATGCCCCAGGAACACCGCGATCGCCACCAGCGCGATGGTGGCGTCGCCGATCTGCAACTGCTGGTCGTAGCGCATGGCCAGCCACACCGCCAGCCAGCCCTTGGCGCCGTCGCCGATCAGGGTGACGACGGCCGCCGCCTTGTTACCGCTGCGCAAGACATTGGTGGCGCCGGGGTTTTTGGAACCGTAGGTGCGGGGATCGGCGATGCCGAACAACTTGCTCGTGATCACGGCAAACGAGATCGAACCGAGCAGATAGGCGGCCACGGTCATCCAAACTGTATTCATTGTTTCCTCAAAAAGTGTGACGTCCCCACTGGGGAGCCAAGAATATACACTGCCAGCGCTCAGTCGGCCAGAGCGCAGTGGACGGGCTTGGCCCCCAGCAGCTCGACCAGCACTTGCGGCGCGATGCCGACCAGATAGCCCTTCCTGCCGCCATTGATATAAATGGTTTCCAGCGCAAGGATGCTATCCTCGACGTACACCGGCAGCGCCTTGCGGGTGCCGAACGGCGACGTACCGCCGATCTGGTAGCCGCTGTGGCGCGTGGCCACGTCCGGTTTGCAGGGCTCGACCGACTTGCAGCCGATGCCGCGCGCCAGGTTCTTGGTCGACACCTTGCGGTCGCCGTGCATCAGCACGATCAAGGGTTTGGCCGCCTCGTCCTGCATCACCAGGGTCTTGACGACGTGGTGTTCGTCCACGCCCAGCTCGCGCGAGGACACGCTGGTGCCGCCGTGCTCCTCGTAGTCGTAGGGATGCTCGGTGAAAGGGACCTTGTGCTTGCGCAGAAACTGCGTCGCCGGGGTCTCGGAGATGTGCTCTTTTTTGGCCATGCGTGATACGCTGTTCGTGAAGGTTGTCGTCTACAGGAGTTTCTCATTATGCAGCAGGAAATTCGCTTTGCCACTTTCAATGTTTGCAATCTTTCCCAGCCTGGGGCGAAATTGTACGACAACTTGGCGCCGCTCACGCCGGCCGAATACCAGGCCAAGGTGCTGTGGACGGCCCAGCAGCTCGACCAGCTCGATGCCGACGTCATCGGTTTGCAGGAAGTATTTTCGATGGCGGCGCTGCGCGACGTGCTGGCCAACAGCCGCCGCTACAGCGAGGCCTCGCTGTCGGGCTTCGATCCGGCGCCCGATCCGCTCACCGGCGAGCCGCGCCTTACGCCGCAGGTGGCGCTGATCTCGCGCCTGCCGCTGGCCGCGCCGGCCCACGCCTACCAGCTGTTCCCCGACGGTGTCGCCATGCCAGAGGGTAATCGCGACGCCGACCGCTTCGCCCGCGCGCCGCTGCACGCGCAGGTGTTGCTGCCCGACGAGCGCGTCATCGACGTGCTGGTGATCCACCTCAAATCCAAGCGTCCCGACTACCGCCACGGCGACCCCGGCGACGAGGCCATGCTGTACGCGCACGCCAACCTGCGCTCGCTGATACGGCGCGGCACCGAGGCGGTGGCGCTGCGCGCGCTGCTGAGCCAGATGGACCGCGACGGCCGCCGCCCGCGCATCGTGCTGGGCGACTTCAACGACACCGCCGACGCCGTCACCACCACCATCGTCATGGGATCGGGCTGCGTGGGGCTGGCCGACGAGGAGTTGAGCGGGCGGCTGTTCGACAGCAACCAGATCCAGCGCGGCCGCGACCGTCTGCGCCATGTCGGCTACACCAACATCCACGAGGGCCATTACATGACCATCGACCACGTGCTGGTGTCGGAGGAATTCAACCCGGCGTCGCGTTTCGCGGTCGGCGAGGTGATGGACGTGACGTATCTGAACGATCACCTGTTGCAGGCCAAACCGGAGGCGTCCGACCACGGGCAGGTGGTGGTGCGGGTGCGCATGTATGACGAACGGCGCGGCCGCGAGCGCGCCACCGAGATATAGCTCGCTCCGACGCGGTGACACGTAGGGCGGATTAGGCGGCACGCCGTAATCGGCCAATGTGCCGTCGAGACGCACGCATTGGCCGATTACGCTGCGCTAATCCGCCCTACGTGTTTTAGACGTGTTTCAGATTTCCTCATGCATCCAGCAGACCGCCCAACCCGTCCAGACTACCGCCCAGACGTGTGTAGCGGCCCTGATACTGGTCGCAGCCATGTTCCTGCAAAAACCGCAGCTGCGGCCCGGTCTGCACACCCTCCGCCAGCACCGCCAACCCCAGGCTGTGCGCCATCGCGATGATGGCGTTGACCACCGGCGCGTGCACCACCGCGTCGCCATCGCCTTCGCCGATGCCGCTGACGAACGACAGGTCGATCTTCACCTTGTCCAGCGGATACTCCTTCAAATGCCCGACCCGCGTGTAGCCGGTGCCGAAGTCGTCCAGCGCCAGCCGCACGCCCAGCGCCCGCAGCGCGCCCAGGGTGGCGGCCGCGCCGGCGCTGTGCTTCATCAGCATGGCCTCGGTCAGCTCCAGCTGCAGCAGCGCCGGCGGCAGGCCGGACGCCTCCAACGCCGCGCGCACCCTGTCGACCAGGTTTTTTTGCAAAAACTGCGTCTGCGATAAATTGACGCCCACCACCAGCGGATGGCCGGCGTCGCGCCAGCGCCGCGCCGCCAGGCAGGCCTGCTCCAGCACCCACTCGCCGATGCGCACCATCAGGCCGCTGTCCTCGGCCACGCCGATGAAGCGCTCGGGCCGCAGCAGGCCCAGGGTCGGATGGCGCCAGCGTATCAGCGCCTCGGCCCCCAGCGGGCGGCCGCTGGCGATGTCGACCTCGGCCTCGTACTCCAGCGTGAATTGCCGGTCGGTCAGCGCGCGCCGCAGCTCGTTCTCGAACGCGACGCGCTCGACGATCTGCGCGTTCATCTCCGGACTGAAGAACTGGTAGCCGTTCCTGCCGCTTTCCTTGACGTGGTACATCGCCAGGTCGGCGTTTTTCATCAGCGTCTCGATGTCGGCGCCGTCGCCGGGAAAGATGCTGACGCCGATCGACGTGCTCACGTGCAGCCGGTGCGGCTCGAGCACGAACTCCTGGGCGATGGCCTGCTGGATGGTGGCGGCCACGTGCGCCGCCTGCTCGATGCTGCCGATGTCGGCCAGGATGACGACGAACTCGTCGCCGCCCTGGCGGCTGACCGTGTCGACCCCGCGCACGCACTTGACCAGCCGCGCCGCCACCTCCTTGAGCAGCAGGTCGCCGACGTGGTGGCCGAGCGTGTCGTTGATGTACTTGAAGCGGTCCAGGTCGAGGAACAGGATGGCGGCCATGCGGCCGTTGCGCCGGGCCGCCGCCAGCGCCAGGCTCATGCGGTCGAGCAGCAGCACGCGGTTCGGCAGGTCGGTCAGGAAATCGTGTTCGGCCAGATGGCGGGTGCGCGCCTCGGTGCGGCGGCGGTCGGCCAGGTCGCCCATCAGCGCCAGGTACATCGTCAGTTGCTCGTTGCGCCGCACGGAAATGTCGCGGATCGCCGTGTACAGCAGCGCCCCGTCCTCGTGCGCAACGGCCGTCATCAGTATCTCGGCCCAGAACTGGCAGCCCTTGCGGCCGACGCAGCACCACTCGAAGCGGTGGTTGCCGTCGCCGTGCGCGCGCGCCGCCTGCTCGCGCAGCAGCGGCGCCGACAGCGCGCCCTCGGCCTGTTGCAGCGGCGCGAAATCGGCCAGCTGCCGGCCCAGCATGTCCGCCGGATCGTCGCATTCGAACATGGCCAGCGCGGCCGGGTTGGCGCCGACGACGCGCCCGTCCCGCATCAGCACGACGGCGTCACTGGTGTTTTCGTACATCAGGTGGAAGTCGACTGACACATGGGCCTCTTTTGGCGATCGCGCCCTCGCAGGCCTTCGCCATTCTTGCGCCTGCGGCGGAAGCGCCATTGACTTGCCTCAAACACGCTTGATCCCGGTTTTAAGCATTTCAGCCGCGCTTTTGCGCCACTCGTCGCATTTCGATGGCGATCGCCCTTGCAAATTCATAAAGTGCCAACATGCGCGGTCCCTCCAGCGCCTCAACATTCGCAGAAGAACGATATGAAAATTGAAACCTTGCCCCTCGCCTCCCTGCCTACGGTGCGTAGCAAAAGCTGGCGCAAGCCTGTCGCCGTCCTGATCGTGCTGGGCCTGGCGGCCGGCGGCTGGACCGTCATGCGCGGCAACCAGGCCGCGCCCACCCCATCGGTGGCGCAGGCCGAGGGCAAGAAAGAGAAGAAACAGGAAGTCTTCGAACTGGCCAGCGGCGACATCGCGGCCATCGATGCCAGATCATTGGCGGTCAGCTTGCCCTTATCCGGCTCGCTGGCGCCCCTGAGTTCGGCCACCATCAAGTCCAAGATCTCGGGCGTGGTGGAGGCCACCACGGTGCAGGAAGGCATGGCCGTCAGCGCCGGCCAGGTGCTGGCGCGCATCGACCAGGCCGACCTGCGCGCGCGCCTGCAACAGCAGCAGGCCATGCTCGACGAAGCGCAGGCCAAGCTGTCGATGGCGACCAAGAACGAAGCCAACAGCCAGGCGCTGCTGTCACAAAAATACATCTCGCAAAACGCTTTCGATTCCACGCAGAACACGGTCGCGCTGGCGCGCGCCAACGTCAAATCGGCCGCCGCGATGGTCGAGATCGCCCGTATCGCGCTCAACGACGGCATCATCAAGGCGCCCATCAGCGGCGTGGTCAGCAAGCGTCACGTGCAGGCCGGCGAGAAGCTGGCGCCGGACATGCCGGTCTACAGCATCGTCAACCTGTCGGAACTGACCCTGGAGGCGCAGGTGCCGGCGTCGGAAATCCCGCGCGTGAAGGTCGGGCAGGACGTCCGCTTCAAGGTCGACGGCTTCCAGAAGCGCGAGTTCGAGGGCAAGGTGGCGCGCATCAATCCGGCCACCGAGGCCGGTTCGCGCTCGATGCTGGTCTACATCGCGGTGCGCAACGACGACAGCGCGCTGCGCGCCGGCATGTTCGCCAAGGGCAGCATCGTCACCGACCGCTCCGGCGTCGCGCCCATCGTGCCGATGACGGCGCTGCGCGACGACCAGGGCAAGCAGGTGGTCTACAAGATCGAGAACGGCAAGGTGGTGGCGCAGCCGGTCACCCTGGGCTTGCGCAACGACGACGAGGGCTACGCCGAAGTCACCGACGGCCTCGACAAGGGCGCCAACGTCATCGTCTCCAAGCTGAACGCCGTCAAGCCGGGCGCGCAGGTCAAGCTGCCCGCGACCGCCACCCCGGCGGGGGGTGCAACCCTGGCCAAAGCCGCCATGCTGGCGAAAGGCTGATCATGTGGATCACTAAAACCAGTATCCAGAACCCGGTGTTCGCCACCATGGTGATGGTGGCGCTCGTGGTGCTGGGCATGTTCTCGTACCGCGAGCTGGGCATGGAAGCGATGCCCAACGTCGACATCCCCGGCGCGCTGATCGAAGTCAACTATCCCGGCGCCTCGCCGGAGGCGGTCGAGAACGACATCACGCGGCCGATCGAGGAAGTGGTCAACACCGTCAGCGGCATCAAGACCTTGCGCGCCAACTCGTGGGAGGGACGCGCCGGCGTCTACGTCGACTTCGAGCTGTCGACCAATATGGACAAGGCGATGCAAGACATCCGCGACAAGGTCGCGCAGGTGCGGCCGCGCTTCCCCAAGGAAGCCAAGGACCCGTTCATCGTCCGCTTCGAGGGCGAGAACAGCCGCCCCATCGCCCAGATCGGCCTGACCGCCACCGCCCACACCCTGCGCGAACTGTCGACCATGGCCGACCAGGTCATCGGCAAGCGCTTCCAGGGCGTGGCCGGCGTCGGCCAGGTGCGCCTGAACGGCATGGCCGCGCGCCAGATCCTGATCAGCCTGCGCCCCAACGACCTGACCGCGCAAGCCATCGGCGTCGACGAGGTCATCTCCGCGATCCAGTCCACCAACACCAACCTGCCGGCCGGTTCGATCAGCTTCGCCGGCAACGAGCAACTGGTGCGCGTCGAGAACAAGATGAAGGAGGCGCGCGACTTCAACAAGATCATCGTCGCCCGCCGCGCCAACGGCCCGGTCTACCTGGAACAGGTGGCCACGGTGATCGACGGCGCACAGGAGGAGATGTCGATCTCGCGCCTGAGCGGCCAGCGCGCCGTCACCATCGACATCACCAAGGTGCAGGACGCCAACGTGGTCGAGGTCGGCACGCGCATCCAGAAGGTGGTCGCCGAGCTGCAGAAATCGCTGCCGTCGGACATCACCTTGACCCTGCTCAACGACGAATCGGTCAAGGTGCAAAGCCAGCTCGACAACGTCAAGCGCACCATCATCGAAGGCGCGGTGCTGACCATGGTCATCGTGTTCTTCTTCCTGCACTCGTGGCGCTCGACCATCATCACCGGGCTGACGTTGCCGATCTCGGTCATGGCCAGCTTCATCGCGATGAAGGTGTTCGGCTTCACCCTGAACTTCCTGACCCTGATGGCGCTGTCGCTGTGCATCGGCCTGCTGATCGACGATGCCATCGTGGTGCGCGAGAACATCGTGCGCCACCTGGGCATGGGCAAGAACCACCGCAAGGCGGCCGAGGACGGCACCAACGAGATCGGCCTGGCCGTCATGGCCACCACCTTCGCCATCGTCGCCGTGTTCATCCCGGTGGCCTTCATGCAGGGCATCATCGGCCGCTTCTTCCTGCAGTTCGGCATCACCGTCGCGGTGGCGGTGATGGTGTCGCTGTTCGTCAGCTTCACGCTCGATCCGATGCTGTCGTCGGTATGGCCCGATCCGGTCAAGGACCGCTTCAAGTACGTGCCGTGGCTGGGCCGCCTGATGCACTGGCTCGAAGGTGGCGTCGACCGGCTGCACGTGGTGTATGGGAAAGTCCTGGGCCTGGCGCTGCGCTGGCGCAAGCTGACCCTGGCGTTCGCCTTCGCGCTGTTCGCCGGCAGCCTGATGCTGGTGCCGATGATAGGCGGCGAGATGATGCCGGAGCAGGACAACGGCTGGATCAACCTGCAAATGAAGACGCCGGTCGGCTCCAGCCTGGAATACAACGACAACAAGGTGCGACAGGTCGAGGCGGCGCTCAAGGAATTCCCCGAGATCGCCAGCGTCATCGCCGTGGTCGGCACCGAGGATGGCCGCAACACCGCCCGCATCGACATGAAACTGGTCGACCGCAAGACCCACAAGCGGCCGTCGCAAAAGGTCATGGAGGGCAAGGTCCGCGAACGCCTGGGCAAGATCGCCGGCATCACGATGTCGGTCGGCTGGAAGCCGATCTTCATCGCCATCCTCGGCACCGACGAAGGCAAGCTCGACACCGTGGCGCACCGCCTGATGGACAAGATGCGTCCGATCAAGGGCCTGGTCGACCTGGAATACAGCCAGGAGGGCGCGAACCCGTCGACCACGGTCAAGATCAACAACGAGCTGGCCAGCGACCTGGGCCTGACCGTGCAGCAGATCGGCACCGCGCTGCGCCCGTTCGTGGCCGGCGACACCACCAGCCACTTCCTCGCGTCCGACGGCCAGAACTACGACGTCAACGTGCAGCTGCCCAAGTCGGGCCGGCAAAAGGTGGCCGACCTGGCCGACCTGTCGCTGGCGTCGAGCAAGCTGGGGCCGGACGGCCGTCCGGTGATGGTGCCGCTGCGCCAGGTGGTCGACTTCGTGCCGTCGTTCAGCCCGCAGGTGCTCAAGCGCCAGGCGCTGCAGCGCCGGGTGGCGATCTACGCCAACACCGAGGGCCGCCCCGGCGGCGACGTCGACGGCGACGTGCGCAAGGCGATGAAGGAAATCGAGTTGCCGGACGGCGTGCGCTTCGACGTCGGCGGCAACGCCCAGGAAATGGAAGAAAGCATGACCTCGGCCATGATCGCGCTCGGCATCGCGGTGATCTTCATCTACCTGGTGCTGGCGTCGCAGTTCGGCAGCTTCCTGCAGCCGGTGGCGATCATGATGTCCTTGCCGCTGTCGCTGATCGGCGTGCTGGTGGCGCTGCTGGCGACCGGCAGCACCTTGAACATCTTCTCGGTGATCGGTTTCATCATGCTGATGGGGCTGGTGACCAAGAACGCGATTTTGCTGGTGGACTTCACCAACCAGGCGCAGCGCGAGGGCGCGGGGCAGTTCGAGGCCATCATGAGCGCCGGCCAGGTGCGCTTGCGGCCGATCCTGATGACGACGTTGGCGATGGTGTTCGGCATGTTGCCGATGGCGATAGGCCTGGGCGAAGGCGGCGAGACGCAAGCGCCGATGGGCCGCGCGGTGATCGGCGGGGTGATCACGTCGACCATTTTGACGCTGGTGGTGGTGCCGGTGGCCTACACGTATCTGGACAACCTGGGCAAGCGCTGCGTGCGGTATTTCAAGCGCAGGCAAACGGAGGAACACGTCGAGCACCTGCACGTGGTCCGTAGGGCGGATTAGCGCGCAGCGCGTAATCGGCCACGCGCCGCCGACGGCTCATGCATGGCCGATTACGCTACGCTAATCCGCCCTACGTGGAACCGTGGCTAAGCGTTATTCCTTGGCGGGCTCGGCGCTGGGCTCGCCGCCCTCTTCGTCGTCCTCGACCACTTCGCCCTCCTGGGCCAGGCCCGGGTTGGCCTTGAGCTCGGCCTTGCGCCGGGCTTTTTCATCCGCTTTTTTCTTCTTTTCCAGCTCGCGCTGACGTTTTTCGTACTGGAAGTTTGTCTTCGCCATTTGCTACCTCTTCTCTATCCGGTTGATTACCTGCTCACATTATGACGCAGATACGGCCGATGCAAGTTTTTCAGCCTCGGGGATGATGTTGCGCATGCAGATGTTTCAGACGTTCCCTTGCGACATGGGTATAGATTTGCGTGGTGGAGATGTCCGAATGACCAAGCAATAACTGCACCACGCGCAGGTCGGCGCCATGGTTGAGCAAATGGGTGGCGAAAGCATGACGCAAGGTGTGCGGCGACAACGGCGCCGTGATACCTGCCTTCAACGCATGTTTTTTGATCACGACCCAGAACATCTGCCGCGTCATCGGGCCGCCGCGTCCGGTGACGAACAGCGCGTCGTCGACCTGGCCGTTGAGGATCACGCCGCGCGCGTCCTTGACATAGCGCTCGATCCACACCCGGGCCTGCTGGCCGAACGGCACCAGCCGCGTTTTGGCGCCCTTGCCCGTGATGCGCAGCACGCCGTCGTTCAGGCTCAGCTCCAGCATCTTCAGGTCCACCAGCTCCGACACGCGCAAGCCGCTGGCGTACATCAGCTCCAGCATGGTGCGCTCGCGCAGGCCCAGCGGCGTGTTGACGTCGGGCGCCGCCAGCAAGGCCTCGACTTGAATTTCGCTCAAGGTGTGGACGAAGCGGTGCGGCTGCTTGGCCGATACCAATTTAAGGCTGGGATCGTCCGTGATGCGGCGCTGGCGCAGCAGCAGCTGGTAGAAGCGCTTGATCACCGACAGCCGCCGGTTCGACGAGGTGGCCTTGCCGCTGTCCTGATGGCGGGCGGCGATGTAGCCCTGGATATCGTGCGTGGCCACGGCCGCCAGCCCGGCCACGTTGGGCCGCTGCGACTCCAGCCAGCGGGCGAACAGGCGCATGTCGCGCCGGTAGGCCTCCAGCGTGTTTTTCGACAGGCCGTCCTCCAGCCACAGGCTGTCGCAGAACTCGTCGATCAGAGCAGCGTTGTCTGTTGCCATGCGTACTCGCTCGAACCTTCGTGGGCCAGCAGCCAGCGCTTGATGCCCAGCAGGTAGCCGTTGGGATCGTCGCTGTTGGCAAAGCCGCCCAGGCCGGCGGCGGAGGTGACGCGGTGGCACGGCACCACGATCGGGAACCAGTTGGCGCCGCAGGCCTGCCCCACCGCGCGCGGCGCCGAGCCGATGTGTTTGGCCAGCTCGCCGTAGGTGCGCACGCTGCCGCGCGGAATGGAGCTGATGGCGCCCCACACCGTCTTCTGGAAGTCGGTGCCCGCCTGCTTGAGCGGCAAATCGAAGCGGTGATCGGCATCCTCGCAATAGGCTTGCAGCTGCACCACCGCCGCCTCCGCCGTCGGGTCTTGCGCGTCCTTTGCATCAAAATGGGGCGGCAGGTAACACAGCTCAGTGATCAGACCACTTGCGGTGCGCACTCCGATTTTTCCGAATGGCAATTCCACGATGGCAGAAAAAATTTCACGCTGCTGTTGTATATTCGTCACAGTTGATGCACCAAAAAAGGTCTTCGTTGATCCCGGCCGTTTTTCGCGTCGCACCATGATGTTGCGTGCCCGCGACAACCTTTTGTCGTGGAAGTCGCGAAAGCCGGCCGGCGGCGGCGCGAAGGGTTTCGCGCCATGCCCGCATTGTAAAACGCCAGGCGAAAAAAAACGCACCTGAAGGTGCGTTTTTAAACCTGCTTCACGTTCCCGGTCGTTTGCGTGTCCCCGTAGCGCGCTTGTGGCGGCCTGCAGCGACTATCACAACGACATTCTGTAAAACGTGTGTCTCCTCGATCGATTGCCGGTATTAAGTACCGTTTCTATCCACACTCCCCACCTACAATTCCTTGCTCTTGCTACCGAACCAAATTTGCTTATTCGGGAACCCCTGAGAGCGACGCCATCATAACGCATCTTTTTCGGTTTTTCCCGTTTTTTTCAGGTTGCAGCGCAGCGTTACTTTAAGAGTAAATTAAATTCGGGAGCCACAAAGAAATTTGTGGTACATATGTGACCAAGATCAAGAAGCCCAGCATTGTCAGCAGCCATGGCCACACGGCAACAGTCAATTCTGTTATGCCCATCTTGGTGATACCCGACGCCACGTACAGGTTCAGGCCGACCGGCGGATGGCACATCCCCACCTCCATGTTGACCACGATCAAGATTCCGAAGTGCACAGGATCGATGCCCAGTTTCATCGCCACCGGGAACAGAATCGGCGCCATGATCAGCACGATCGACGACGGCTCCATCACGTTACCGGCCAACAGCAGCAGGATGTTGGTCACCAGCAGGAAGGTGATCACGCCCAGGCCTTGTCCGGTGATCCATTCGGCCATCGCCTGCGGGATGTTTTCGCTGGTCATCAGGAACGAGAACAGGATGGCGTTGGTGATGATGTAGAGCAGCATCGCCGACATCGCCGCCGAATCCAGCAGCACCTTGCCCACCTGCGAGATCTTCAGATCCTTGTAGACGAACACGGCAATGATGAAGGCATACACCGCCGCCATCGCCGCGGCCTCGGTCGGCGTGAACGTGCCGGTGTAGATGCCGCCCATGACGATGACGATCAGCAGCAGGCCCCAGGCGCTCTTGCGGAAGGTCGACCAGCGCTCGCCCCAGCCGGCCTTGGCCATGCGCGGGTAGCCGTGCTTGCGCGCGAGGTACCACGTGGTCAGGCCGAGGAAGAACGCCAGCATGATGCCCGGCACCACGCCGGCCATGAACAGCTTGCCGACCGAGGTGTTGGTGGTAACCGAATACATCACCATCACGATCGACGGCGGGATCAGGATGCCCAACGCGCCCGAGGTGGTGATGACGCCGGCGCCGAACGCCTTCGGATAACCCTGGCGCACCATCGCCGGCAGGATGATCGAGCCGATCGCCACCACGGTGGCCGGCGACGAGCCGGACACGGCCGCGAACAGCGCGCAAGCCAGCACGCCGGCCAACGCCAGGCCGCCGTGCCAATGGCCCACCATCGAGCTGGCGAAGTTGATCATGCGCCGCGCGACGCCGCCGTGGGTGAGGAAGTTACCCGCCAAAATGAAGAACGGAATGGCCATGATCTCGAATTTCTCGATGCCGGTAAACAGCTTGAGGGCGACCGTATCGATCGGCACCTCGGTCATGGTGAACAGGAAGGTCAGCACCGTCAGGCCGAGCGAGATGGAGATCGGCATGCCGGTCAACATCAGCGCCAGCAGCAGCACAAAGATAATCATGGCGTTCATGCTTTGGCTCCTTTGTCGGCGTTCAATTCTTCATCCAGACCCTCGACGTGCGAGTGGTCATGCTTGGGCAGTTCGCCGGTCTTGACGAAGGCCACCAGCACTTGCAGGAAGCGGAAGCACATCAGGTAGGAGCCGAGCGGCACGGCCAGGTAGACGATCCACATCGGGATTTCCAGGTCGGCCGAGACCTGGTCGGTCTGCGCCATGTGGTGGACGAAGTTGGCGCCCAGGGTGCCGATGATGCCGGTGAACAGCGCGCCGGCCAGCAGGCCGAAGATAACGAATTTGTTGCGCCACGGCGTGTTCATGCGGTTGATGATGACGTCGACGCCGACGTGGATGCCGGTGCGCACGCCGTAGGCCGCGCCGAACTTGGCCATCCAGACGAACATATAGATACAGGCTTCCTGCGCCCAGCTGGTATTGAGTTGAATCAGATAGTCCTGAACGCCGGGAATCGGCAGCCCGGACAGGTAGCGGTGGACCACCGATACGAAGATCAGAACGGTCGCCGCGCCCATCAGGGTCGCGATGATCCATTCTTCGAGTTTATCGAGGAATTTCATGGAGGGATCCTTCAGTGAGGAATTGTGGACGGGGCGGCGAGCGCCGCCCCGTCGGGCGAGCTTATTTTGCCGCTTCTTTGTTGATGGCCGAGATCAGGTCTTTACCGATTCGGCTTTCCATCGATTGCTGTACCGGCAGCAGGGCCTTGCGCCACTCCGCCTGTTCTTTCACGCTCAAGGTGTAGATCTCGGTCTTGCCGGTCTTCTTGATGGCTTCGAGCGCCAGATCGTTGTCGCGCTGGGCGATGGCTTTCTCGAACGTGGTCGCTTCCTTCATCGCCTTGTCGAGCGCGGTGCGGATGTCCGGTGGCAGGCCGTCCCAGAACTTCTTGTTGACGATGACGGCGTAGCCCAGGTAGCCGTGGTTGGACACGGTCACGTACTTCTGCACTTCATGCATCTTCTGGGTGTACATGTTCGATGGCGGATTCTCGGTGCCGTCGACCACGCCGGTCTGCAGCGCTTGATACACTTCCGAGAACGCCAGCACCTGCGGGTTGGCGCCCAGCGCGCGCATTTGCGCGTCCAGCACCTTGGACGACTGGATGCGCAGCTTCAGGCCCTTGAAGTCGGCCGGCACGCGCAGCGGCTTGTTGGCCGACATGACCTTGAAGCCGTTGTCCCAGAACGCCAGGCCGGTGATGCCCTTGGGCTCCAGCTTCTTCATCAGGCCCTTGCCGATTTCGCCTTCGGTGACGTTGTACAGCGCGGTTTTGGACGGGAAGATGAACGGCAGGTCGAAGGCTTCGAATTCCTTCACGCCCAGCGGGCCGAACTTGGCCAGCGATGGCGCCAGCATCTGCACGGCGCCCAGTTGCAGTGCTTCGAGCTCCTCTTTATCCTTGTACAGCTGGCTGTTCGGATACACCTCGACCTTGACGCGGCCGTTGGTGGCTTTTTCGGCAAGTTGTTTAAAACGCTCTGCCGCCTGGCCCTTCGGGGTGTCGGTCGCCACGACGTGGCTGAATTTAATGACGATAGGCGCTTGCGCGTAGGCGTTAAAGCTCAATGCCGCGCCCAGCACGAGCAGTGCGTGTTTCAGTTTCATACGGTCTCCAGAGTGGTGTGAAAGTACACTATTATTGTAGTTTGATAGATTCTTCAGGACAACGTCGCATATTTCAATTGTGGAAAACCACAATGACCCTTTTTCGCCAACGCTATACCCTGAGCGCCCATGACAAACCCGCATGCCCAGCCGCTTCCAGCCCGACGACCCAGCGCGAATTCGACGCTGCGCTGGGTTTTGCCGATCGTGCTGGTGTTGTTTTTTCTAGCGATTTTGATCTGGCTGCCGTGGCAGGCGCGCCAAATGGAGAGCAACGAGCGCCAGGAACAGCTGATCGCCGACACGCTGTGGGTTGAGCAAACGATACGCTTTCAATTGGGCAGGGACGAGGAAAGCCTGGCCGCGCTGGCGCAGGAGATCGGCATCGGGCGCCTGACGCCGGAACAGGGCCACGACCGGCTGGCCCGGGTGCTCAAGAACGGCAAGGAACTGCTGCGGGTGGTCTGGCTGCGGCCGGACGGATCGCTGGTGGCGACCAGCGATCCGCAAACCGCGCCGGTGGTGCTGACTGCCGCCTCGCGCGCGACCATGGAGCTGACCCGCAAGACCCGCAACGCCATGTACACGCAGCCGGAGGTGCAAGCCGCCAATCCCTCGGCCGCCCCTTCCGAAGTGCTGATGGATTACCACGTGCCGCTGTTCAGTGGCGCCGACTACCTGGGCGATCTGGTCGCCACCTATAAAACCAGCGCCCTGCTCGACGAAATGGTGCCGTGGTGGTTCGCGCAGGACAACCAGGTCACCCTGGTCGACCGCGACGACAAGGTGCTGGCGCGGCGCGCGGCGGCCGGTCCGGGCCATGGCGTCTACACCCACAAGCGCGCGCTCGACCTGCCCGGCGCCTCGGTGCGGCTGGTGACGGACAGCGTCAAGAGCGCGCCCAAGCTACTGCCCAATCTGCTGGTCGGCTCGGTCATCGTGCTGTCGCTCGGATTGTTGTGGAGCCTGGTGGCGCTGTGGGGCCACATCTCGCGCCGCCTGGCCGCCGAAGGCGCGCTGCGCCAGCAGATGTCGTTCCGCACCGCGATGGAGAACTCGCTGGTGACCGGCCTGCGCGCGCGCGACCTGGAGGGCCGCATCACCTACGTCAATCCGGCCTTCTGCCAGATCGTCGGCTACCCGGCCGAGGACATCGTCGGCCGCCTGCCGCCGATGCCATACTGGGCGCCGGAGGCGATGGAGGAATACCAGACCCGCTTCGCCTCGGTGCTGGCGGGCAGGGTCACGCCGCAGTTCGAGACCTTCTTCCAGCGTCCGGACGGCCAGCGCGTGCCGGTGCTGGTGTTCGAGGCGCCGCTGGTGGACAACCACGGCAAGCAGACCGGCTGGATGGGCTCCATCCTCGACATCTCCGACCGCAAGCGCGTGGAGGAACTGAACCGCCAGCAGGAGGAAAAGCTGCAGGCCAGCGCGCGCCTGGCGACGATGGGCGAAATCGCCTCGATGCTGGCGCATGAACTGAACCAGCCGCTGGCGGCCATCTCCAGCTACACCACCGGGGCGCTCAATGTGCTGGGCCGCGCGCAAGACAAAGGCGGGACGGTCGACGCCGGGCTGCTGAAACCCGCGCTGGAGCAGGCCAGCGCGCAGGCGCAGCGGGCCGGCCAGATCATCCGCAGCGTGCACGAATTCGTCAAGAAGCGCGAGCCGCTGCGCCAGTCCGTCGGCATCCAGTCGCTGCTCGACGGCATCCAGGCGTTGATCGAGCTGCAGGCGCGCCAAAGCTACGTCTCGTACCAGACCAACATCCCCGAGGACCTGCCGGCGGTGCTGGCCGACCGCGTGATGATCGAGCAGGTGCTGTTGAACCTGACCCGCAACGCCATCGAAGCGATGCAGCACATTCCGCCTCAGCGGCGCATCCTCAGCGTGGTGGCGGAGTATGATGCGGCCACCGCGCAGGTGAGCGTGGCGGTGATCGACCAGGGGCACGGCATTCCGGACGAGGTGGCGCAGCGCCTGTTCTCGCCGTTCTTCTCGACCAAGGCCGAGGGCATGGGCATGGGACTGAACATCTGCCGGACTGCGATAGAATTCCATGGGGGCTCGCTCACTTACAGCGCCAATCCGCAAGGCGGAACCATATTTACGTTCGTGCTGCCGGCGGTGACGGTGGCCACGGAACAGGAGACCTAAGAAAATGCTGCATATCGTCGATGACGAAGCGGTCGTACGCGACTCGCTGACCTGGCTGGCCACTTCGCGCGGGATCTCGTCGCGCGCCTACGAGGGGGCGCTGCAGTTCCTGCAGCAGGTGGAGATGGGCGAATTCGACGCCGACGGCGACTGCCTGCTGCTCGACGTGCGCATGCCGGACATGAACGGCGTGGCGGTGTTCGACCAGCTGGCCGCGCGCGGACTGACGCAGCGCCTGCCGGTGATTTTCCTGACCGGCCACGGCGACGTGCCGATGGCGGTCGACACGCTCAAGCGCGGCGCCTTCGATTTCTTCGAGAAGCCGTTCAACGACAACCAGTTGATGGACCGGGTGCAGGAAGGCCTGGCCGGCTCGCGCAAGGCCGGCGAGATGGCGGCCGTGCACGCGCGCCTGGCGACGCTGTCGGCACGGGAGCGCGAGGTGCTGGACCTGATCCTGGCCGGCAAGATGAACAAGGTGGTGGCCGACCAGTTGGGCATCAGCATGCGCACGGTGGAGGTGCACCGCGCGCACATCTTCGACAAGATGCATGTCAAAACGGCGGTCGAGCTGGCGGGCTTGCTGAAATAACACCGCATCAACCTGCTTGATTTACCTCATATCGCCGCCTAACATGGGATGACATGATCGTCCGATGATTACATGGGACGACAATAAACGGCGAGAAAACTTACGGAAACACGGCATCGATTTTGCCGATCTGGAAGCCGTTTTTGACTATCCAATGCTGTCCGAGGAGGACAGCGACGCCGGGCACCACGAAATACGATTAAAAAGTCTGGGATTGTTTCGAGGGGGCGTTGTCGTCATGATCTGGACGCCACGTGACGACAACGCCCGCATTATTTCTTGCAGATACGGTGACAAACATGAAACGCAAGAGTATTTCAGAAACCTTTTTCACCAAAGACCAAATTGAGGCGGCAATTGCCAGGGCACCCGATTGGGTTGACGATCCGGATTCGCCTTACGATCCAAATGATGAAGCAGCGGTAGAAGCCTACTGGTCAAAGGCCAAGATTACGCTGCCGGGCGAACATCCGTTCCAAAAAACTCCCAAGAAAACGGGCACCTGACGCACATCCCCCCTTCTGCGTGGCGATCCACTCGTCCACCACCTTCTCCAGCACCGACAGCGGCACATCGCCCGTCTGCAGCACTGTGTTGTGGAAGCCCTTGATTGAGAACTTGTCGCCCAGCGCCTGCTCCGCCTTCGCGCGCAGATCGAGGATGCGGATCATGCCGATCTTGTAAGCGCACGCCTGCCCCGGCATCACCACATAACGTTCGACCTCCGACGCGGGAATGCCGTAATCGATGCCCTGCTGGCGCGTCCACTTCATCGCGTGCAGGCCGGTATCGACCACCAGCCGCTTGGCGCGGAACAGTTCCGCGTCGAGCTGCCCCAGACGCCCAACGGTATCGCCGTCATACCACTTGTTTTCCGACGCCAGCTGCTCCGCATACAGCGCCCAGCCCTCGACATACGCCGATCCCGAACCGAACACGCGGTCGCGGCGATAGCGCGGCAAGCCCGTATTCTCCTGCTGCAGCGCGATCTGGAAGTGATGCCCCGGCACCGCCTCGTGATACACCAAAGTGCGCATGCCGACGATGCGGAAGTCCGGCCCCGGCATCGGCGCCCAGAAGATGCCCGGCAGCGTGCCGTCCCTGGCCGGCGCCGAATAATGCGCGGCGGCCGTCTTCTCCGTAAACGCCGGCTCGCGCTTGACCACCACCGGCGCCTTCGGCGTGACATCGAACAAATCCTTGGCGCGCGCCTCGGCGTCGCGCATCAACGCATCGTAGCGCGCCAGCATGGCCGGACGCGGGTCGGCCTCCTTCGGCTGCGAATCGGCTTCCAGCTTGACCATGCGCTCCTTGATGCCGCCATCCTTGTAGCCCAGCGATACGAGCAAACCATCCATCTCCTTCTCGATGCGCGCCACTTCCTTCAGGCCGATGTCGTGGATCTGCTGCGGCGTGTAGTCGGTGGTGGTCATGCGGCGCAGCGCCAGCGCGTAGGCCTTGTCGCCGTTCGGCAGGCGCCACAGGCCGGCGTCGGCGGTGGTGCGCGGCAGTTGGTCCTTCAGCAACGTGCGCGTGCGCTCGAACGCCGGCAGGATCGTCTGCTTGACGCTCGCCGTGGCCTCCGCCGTGAACTTGGCCTGCTGCTCCGGCGAGACATCCTTCAACGCCGCCATGCGCTGCGCCAGCGAGGCGACCAGCACGTTCTTGTCCGCGCCGCCGTCCAGGAATCGGTCCAACTGGCCGATCGACGATTGCGTGATAAAGGTCGGCATCAGGAAGCCACGGCCTGCAGCGCCCTGCGCGCGCGCGATGCCGGTGTCGATCTTGCCGGCCACGGACTTCAGGCGCGCCAGATAGTTTTCGACGTCGCGCTGGTTGCGGATCGGATGCTGCTGCGACAGGAAGTTCACGATCTGCACATGCAGGCCGGTGAACTGGTTGAACACGAACTGGTGATCCTCGAACTCCACCGCGTCGACCGCGCCCTGCAGGTTCCAGGCAATGGCGGCGGCGCTCGCGCGCTGCTGCGGCGTCAACGCCTTCTGGTCGATCGCCGCCAGCTGCTTCAGCGAGGCCTTGGCCTTGGCCACTTGGTCTTTGCGGTATGCCGGCGTATTCGGCGTCAGCGCGCGGTCCAGCGCGTCCTGCTCCTTGCCGCTGAAGTACTGCTTCTGCGTGGCCTGTTCCGGATCGCTGCGCACCTTGGCGTCGGCGACCTTGTCGGCCCATGCGTCGAAGCTGACCGCCTGCGCGGCGAGGGAGAAGGAGGCGCCTGCGAGCAGCGCTATGAACCTGGTTGAAGTTTGCATGGGCATCGGCCTATTAAAGGAGAATAACCGCACGAGTGTAGCCCAATCGGACCGGCCGGACCAGTGCTCAGGCTTGGGATTCGGGCGCCTCCGCGTGGCGCGCCAAAGCCCATTCGACATGCTCGCGCACCAGCGCCGACGGATGCCCCAGGCGCGCCGCGAGCGCGGCGACGATGGCCGCGTCGCCCTTCGCGCCGGCCGCCGCCGCGTTGCCCAGGCCGACCGCCAGATTGCGCAGCCAGCGCTCATGGCCGATGCGGCGTATCGGGCTGCCTTCCATCTTGCGGTTGAATTCCTCCTCGCTCCAGGCGAACAGCTCGACCATCGAGGCGCTGCCCAGCCCATGGCGCTCGTCGAAATCGGGCAGCACCGCGCGCTGCGCGAACTTGTTCCACGGGCAGGCGGTCTGGCAGTCATCGCAGCCGTAGACCCGGTTGCCGATCAACGGCCGCAGTTCGAGGGGGATCGCGCTTTTCAGCTCAATGGTCAGGTAGGACACGCAGCGCCGGGCGTCGAGCCGGCCCGGCCCCAGGATCGCCTGGGTCGGGCAGATGTCGATGCACGCCGAGCACTGGCCGCAGTGGGCGCCGGCTGGCGGATCGATCGGCAACGGCAAATCGACCAGGAATTCACCCATGAAGAACATCGAGCCGGCGGTCCGGCTCAGCAGCAAGGTATGCTTGCCGCGCCAGCCCAAGCCCGCCTTCTCGGCCAGCGGCAGCTCCATCAGCGGCGCCGAATCGGTGAAGACGCGATAGCCGAAATCGCCGATTTCCGCCTTGACCTTGTCGGCCAGCTGCTGCAGCCGCGCGCGCAGCACCTTGTGATAGTCCCTGCCGCGCGCGTAGACCGAGATGACTGCGGCGCCGGGATCGTCCAGCCGGCGCCGTTCGCGCCCGCGCCAATCCTCTCCTTCCGGGTCCGCATCCAGGCCGTTTTCCGCCTCCCTCGGCAGATAGTTCATGCGCGCGCTGATCACGCGCACCGTGCCGGGCACCAGTTCGGCCGGGCGCGCGCGCATCATGCCGTGGGCTGCCATGTAGTCCATTTCACCATGCATGCCGGCGTCCAGCCACGCCCGCAGGCCCGCCTCGGCATGACTGAGGTCGATGTCGGTGATGCGGATTTCGGCGAAGCCCAGCTCCACACCCCAGCGCTTGATGCTGAGGGCGAGTTCGGCTAAATTGGATTCTGGCAAGGACATCAGTGGCTTATGAGGGTACACCCTGGAAGGACGCGGGCGGTTACAATGGCTGGCGATTCAACCAACATGACATTCTATTCGATGCAGCACTTCACAGCCCATCTCCACGACGAAGCCGCGACCGCCGCACTGGGCTCGGCCCTGGCGCGCGCGCTGGCGCCGGGCCTGACGATCCACCTGCACGGCGACCTGGGGGCCGGCAAGACCGCCCTCACGCGCGCCCTGCTGCACGCGGCGGGCCACGCCGGCACCGTCAAAAGCCCGACCTACACCTTGTCGGAACCATATCGAATTGAACTGGGCGGCCGCGCCGTGAACGTCATCCATTTCGACCTGTACCGCATGGGCAGCCCCGAGGAATTCCTCGACGCCGGCTTCCGTGAAGACTTCAACGGGGACAACATCTGCATCGTCGAATGGCCCGAAAAGGCCGACCGCGTGCTGCCACCGCCCGATATAGACCTGTACCTGACCGTGGCCGGCAACGGCCGTGATGTAGAATTGCAGGCGTCCACCGCCCTGGGTAACTCATGCCTTCAAAGCCTCAAATTCGCTCCCAACATGTGAGCGCGGAGCCCACTCCCGCCGTCTCGCGGCGCACCGTCCTGAAGGCCGGCGCCACCCTGATGCTGTCCGTGACCTCGCTCGCCACGCCGCTGCGCGCCAGCGCCGCGCAAATCCTCGCCGTGCGCGTGTGGCCGGCCGACGACTACACCCGCGTCACGCTGGAGAACGACGCCGTCCTCAAGGCCACTCACTTCATCGTCAAGGACCCGGAACGCATGGTGGTCGACATCGAAGGGCTGGAGCTCAATCCGACGCTCAAAAGCCTGGTCGCCAAGATCCAGTCCAACGACCCGTACATCAAGCAGGTGCGCGTGGGCCAGAACCGGCCCAACGTGGTGCGCCTGGTGTTCGACCTGAAAGAGGAAGTGCGGCCGCAGGTGTTCACCCTGCCGCCGGCCGGCAACTACAAGGACCGCCTGATCTTCGACCTGTATCCCGTCAAGGAAGTCGACCCGATCGCCGCGATGATCGAAAAAGGCAACTGGTCCAGCGAAGGCAAGGCGCCGTCCGAATCGTCGTCGGCGGCCGCCGGCAGCACGCCGAAAGGCGACATGCCGCCGCTCAAGCCGGGCGAGGCGGAGATGGCCGCCAACGCGCCGACGCCCCGGGAGCAGCTCGAAGCGCTCAAGCCGGACATGAAGGCCGAGCCGCGCGACGAACTGCGCAACCAGGTCAGGACCGCCGACGCGCAGGCCAAGGCATCTGAAAAAGCCGAAAAGAACAACGTCGTGCGGATGATCACCATCGCGCTCGATCCCGGGCATGGCGGCGAAGACCCCGGCGCCTCCGGCAAGAACGGTAGCAAGGAAAAGGACATCGTGCTGTCCATCGCCAAGCGCCTCAAGGCCAAGCTGGAGGAAGCGCCCAATATGCGCGTGATGCTGACGCGCGACGGCGACTACTTCGTCCCGCTCGGAAAACGCGTGGAAAAAGCGCGCAAGGTGCAGGCCGACCTGTTCGTATCGATCCACGCGGACGCCTTCGTGCAGCCGTCCGCGCGCGGCTCGTCGGTGTTCGTGCTGTCGGAAAAAGGCGCCAGTTCCACCGCCGCGCGCTGGCTGGCGGACAAGGAAAACCAGGCCGACACCATCGGCGGCGTCAACGTCAAGAACCACGACCGCCAGCTGGCCAGCGTGCTGTTCGACCTGTCCACCACGGCGCAGATCAACGACAGCCTGAAGCTGGGCAAATCGGTGCTGGGCGAGATCGGCGGCATCAACCGCCTGCACAAAGGCTCGGTCGAGCAGGCCGGCTTCGCGGTGCTCAAGGCGCCCGACATCCCGTCCATCCTGATCGAAACGGCCTTCATCTCCAACCCGGAGGAAGAGGCCAAGCTGCTCGACGACGGCTACCAGAACCAGATGGCCAACGCCATCGTCAAAGGCATACGGCGCTATTTCGCCAAGAATCCGCCGCTGGCGAAGAACCGGCTGACCTGAACCCGATCCATCACCTGATCAACTCATTCAATTAACGGAAGAACCATGGCTGTAGTTACGATGACAGAATTCGGAGCGCTGCCTGCGGTGCGACTCACCGCCGCCGATGGCGCGCAAGCGACGGTGTCGCTGTTCGGCGCCCACCTGCTATCCTGGAAAACCGGCGATGGCAAGGAGCGCCTGTTCGTCAGTTCGCAAACGCCGCTCGACGGCAGCAAGGCGATACGCGGCGGCGTGCCGGTCATCTTCCCGCAGTTTAATGTGCGGGGCCCCGGCCTACGCCACGGCTTCGCCCGCGTCAGCACCTGGCGCCTGACGGACAGCGGCGGCGACGGCGGCCATTCCTTCCTGGAGTTCAGCCTCGATCAGGACGACCTGGCAGCGGAACACGCGCAAGCGTGGCCGCACGCCTTCGAGCTGACCTTGCGCTTCACCCTGCACGGCGACGCGCTCGACGCCGAGTTCAAGGTCCGCAACAGCGGCGCGCAGGCCTTCCCGTTCGGCGTGGCGCTGCACACCTACTACGACGTCGGCCACCTGAGCGCGACCAGCATCAGCGGCCTGCAACACCAGCGCTACACCGACCACCATCTGAACACGGCCACGCAGGAGCATCCGGCGCTGCACTTCACCGAAAAGCACGACCGCCTGTACCAATCGACGCCGTCGCTCACCTTGAACACGGCCAACGCCACGCTGCGGCTGGACCAGCAGGGTTTCAGTGAATGGGTGGTATGGAATCCGGGTCAGGCCGATGCGGCCGCGCTGGTCGACCTGGCCGACGACGAGTACCTGCGCTTCGTCTGCATCGAGCCGGCGCGCGTGGACCAGCGGCCGCTGGAAGCCGGCGCCGCCTGGACCGGCAAGCACCGCATCTGCGCCGATTAAGTCAGTTCGATTCTTTGATGATGCGGCCGGAGCCCTGCTGGATCGGCCGCGAATTCAAGGGATAGAGGCGGCTGAACAGCGCCAGTTGGGCCGGCGAAGCCTGGACCGGTTCCTTCATCACCAGCCATAGCACACCCTCCTGGCAGGGGGGCGTCGTCATCGACCCCATGAAGGTGAAGTAGTCGCGCCGCGCCGGCAGCAGGTCCATTGGATCGAGCACCACCGACGGCGCCAGGGTCTCCAGCTTTTCCAGCGGCAGGTTGTTCCACACCGTCTGGATCACCGGCTGCTGCTTGCCGCGCTCCAGCAGCAACGCCAGCATGGCGATGCGCCCCTCCCCGTCCTTGTGCACCAGGTGCACGACCATCTCGTAGCCCTTGCCGTTGATGCGCTCCTCCGACGGCCGATGGAAATGGAACTGGATCAGTTCATACATGCGGTTCTGCACCGTGAGGAAGTTGCCGCCGCCGACCATCACCTGCACCGTGTGGCCGTTGTCGGTCACGTTGAACGTCGACGGATGGTAGTCGAAGGTGATCTGCTCCAGTTCGACCTTCATGCCGTCGCGGATATCGATCGGCGACTGGCGGTTGCCGTTGCCGCACTTGGCCCACGCGGGATTGATCTTGCCCCAGTTGGCGGGGCCGGTCTCACCCTCGTAGGACCAGGTGTTGCTGAAGAACTTGGGCGCCGCCGGCGGTGGCGCGGCGGCGGCCACCGCGGCCGCCTTCTTGGCCTTGGCCGCCGCGGCGGCGCGGGCCTGCTGGTTGGCGCGCATGATGGCCAGGCGGGCGGCGATCTTGGCCGACAGTTCGGCCTCGGCGTCGGCCTCGGTCGGCTTGCGGGCCGGCGACGACGTACTGGAAGAGCTGGACGCGTTGGGTACACCTGCGGCGGCGGACGAACCGGCGGCACCGGCCGCGCCGGCGCGCACGCCTGCCACACCGGCGATCGGGGATTTCGCCGACGGCGAAATGAGCGGATCGGTTGCGGCGCCGGCGGTCGTGACGACGCAGCAGCAGGCAATCAGGGTGAGCAGGGAGGGCACGGTACGCATGAGTTTCCAGAGTAAAAGAATTACATACTGGTTTACGGATGCATTTGGGCAAAACTTGAGACGTGCCGACGTTGGCAGGGGGAATTATTTCTATGGGGATTTTAAAGCGACACGCCGCGCGGAGCGCGCGGCGTGCTTGACACAAGCAAGGAACGAGACTGGATGCGGCTTAGCGGCCCATCACGCGGCGACCCAGCTTCCAGGCCCCGCCCAGCAACATCGGCACCACGGCCACGCCGACGCCGACCATGACGATCTCGGTCAGGTGGTCGCGCACCAGCGGGATGTTGCCGAAGAAATAGCCGGCCGTGGTCAGCAGCACCACCCACAGCACCGCGCCGGTGATGTTGTACAGCTGGAAGCGCGTATGCGTCATGTCGGACACGCCGGCCACGAACGGCGCGAAGGTGCGCACCACGGGCACGAAGCGCGCCAGCACGATGGTCTTGCCGCCGTGCTTTTCGAAGAACTCGTGCGTCTTGTGCAGGGCGTCCTTGTTGAGCCAGCGGTAATCGTGGGTGAAGACCTTCTGGCCGATGGCCTCGCCGATCCAATAATTGAGCGTGTTGCCGGTGATCGCCGCTGTGATCAGCAGGAACATCAACAACCCGAGATGCATCTCGCCCACCGCGCACAGCGCGCCGGCGATGAACAACAGCGTGTCACCTGGGAAGAAAAACAGCACCACCAGCCCGGTTTCGCAGAAAATAATGGCGAACAGCACGGCGTAAACCAGGGTGCCGTATTGTTGAATGATCACTTCCAATGTTTTGTCGACATGAAGGATCATGTCGAAGAATTGCATAAAATCCATATTCTTCCCATAAAGTGTGCGCCGGAATCATACACCACAATGCCTTGAAAACTCGAAGTTTCCAGGTCATCTTAACCAGTTTACAATCGTCCGCGTGCCCGCAGCAAGCGGATACGTCCAACCAAGGAGATTCCGGATGTCCCTGACAGACTTTCTACGTAGTTGTACTTATATACTCCCGCTCGGCGCGCTTGCCGCCGCGGCCTCGGCCGCCGACCTGCCGGTCCGGCCCAGCGCCGGCGATCTGGTCAAACAATCCCAACCCGCCGACTGGCGTCCGCTGGACCCGAACAACACCCTGTACATGGAACTGCCGGCCGGGCGCGTGGTGATCGAACTGGCGCCCGACTTCGCGCCCCAGAGCATCGCCAACCTCAAGATCCTGGTCGGCGAAAAGTACTTCGACGGCCTGGCCGTGCTGCGCTCGCAGGACAACTATGTGGCGCAATGGGGCGATCCGGACGTCGAAACAAAACCCAAGCCGCTCGGCGGCGCCAAGGCCAAGGTGGCGGCGGAGTTCACCGTCCCCATGTCCAACGATAAGCATTTTGTGCGCCAGATGGATTTCGACGGCTACGCGCCGCAAATCGGCCACTCCAACGGCTTCCCGGTCGGACGCGATCCGAAGACCAAAACCACCTGGCTGGCGCATTGCTACGGCATGGTCGGCATTGGCCGCGACAATGACACCGACAGCGGCACGGGTGCCGAGCTGTATGCGGTCAACGGCCACGCGCCGCGCCACCTGGACCGCAACGTGACGGTGATCGGACGGGTGGTGTCGGGCATGGCGCTACTGGCGACGCAGCCGCGTGGCGGCGAGGCGATGGGCTTCTATGGTGCGAACGAGGCCAAAACGCCGATCAAATCGGTGCGTCTGGCGGCCGACGTGCCGGAGGCGGAGCGCAGCAACCTGGAAGTGATGCGCAGCGAGGCGCCAATCTACAAGCGGGTGATCGAGGCGCAGCGCAATCGCGGCGGGCCGTGGAACAAGTTCTCGCCCAACTACGTGGAGCTGTGCAACGCGCCGATTCCGGTGCGCGAGCGCCCGGCGTTATAATCCCTCCGATGAACGCGCCAGACACCCAAACCCTCTCCCCCGCGGCTCCCCGCCCGATCCAGGCCCTGCCCGACCAGCTGATTTCGCAGATCGCCGCCGGCGAGGTGGTCGAGCGGCCGTCCGCCGTCGTCAAGGAACTGCTTGAAAACGCCCTCGACGCCGGCGCCACGCAGATCACCGTGCGGCTGGAGGAAGGCGGCGTCAAACGCATCGCCATCACCGACAATGGTCGCGGCATCCCCCCCGAGCAGATGCCGCTGGCGCTGGCCCGGCACGCGACCTCGAAGATCGCCTCGCTCAACGACCTGGAAAACGTCGGCACGCTGGGCTTCCGGGGCGAGGCGCTGGCTTCGATCGCCTCGGTGGCCGCCGTCACCCTGACCTCGCGCACCGCCGATGCCGCGCACGCGTGGGAAATCGTCGGCTCGCACAACGGCACCGTGTCGCCGTCGTCCGGCGCCCTGGGCACCACGATCGACGTGCAGGACCTGTACTTCAACACGCCCGCGCGCCGCAAGTTCCTCAAATCCGAACAGACCGAATTCGGCCACTGCGCCGAAGTCGTGCGCCGCATCGCGCTGGCGCGGCCCGACGTCTCGTTCTCGCTGAGCCACAACGGCCGCACCATCGACCACTGGAACGTCAGCGAAATGGCCAAGCGCAGCGCCCACATCCTCGGCGACGGCTTCGCCGAGGCGCGCCTGCCGATCGACGAAAGGGGCGGCGCGCTGCGCCTGCACGGCTACGCCGGCCTGCCGACCGCCTCCAAGGCGCGCGCCGACGGCCAGTTCTTCTACGTGAACGGCCGCTTCGTGCGCGACAAGGTGCTGGTGCACGCGGTCAAAGCCGCCTACCAGGACGTGCTGCACGGCGACCGCTTCCCCTCGTATGTGCTGGCGCTCGAACTCGATCCAGCGCTGGTCGACGTCAACGTCCACCCGTCCAAGATCGAGGTGCGCTTCCGCGACAGCCGCGCGGTGCACCAATTCGTCTTCCACGCGGTGCAGCGCGCGCTGGCGTCGACGTCGGCCACGTCGCACGGCAGCGTGCCGTCGCCGCTGCCGGCCGCCGAAAGCCTGGGCAGCGCGACCTGGCGCGGCGAGCAAACCTCGTTCGGACCGCTGCTGGGGCCCGCGCTTCTGGATCCGAATTATTCGCCGACGTTCTCGCCTTCGCCGTTCGGATCGCGCACCGGTGACGCCGGCGGCATCGGCGGCAGTGGCTCCGGTGGTTTCAGCGCCGGCGGCGGCTTCGGCGCGCCTCGCTTTGGCGCCAACGACGGCGGCGTCGCCCAGAGCACCGAGAAGTACGGCGCGCTGTTCGGCGGCGCCGGCCGCATCGACGGCTACCGCGCCGAAGCGGATATGGCGCTGCCGCAGGCCAGCCCGTTCACCGTGTCCGCCGCCGCGATGGCGCAGGAGGAATTCCCGCTCGGCTTCGCGCTGGCGCAGCTGCACGGCATCTACATCCTGGCGCAGAACACCAAGGGCCTGGTGCTGGTCGACATGCACGCCGCGCACGAACGCATCCTGTACGAACAGTTGAAGACCGCCTTGGAGAGCCGCGTCGCCGGCGAGGAGATGCAGGTGCAGCCGCTGCTGATCCCCGTCACCTTCTACGCCGACGCGGTGGAAGTGGGCACCGCGCAGGAACACCAGGAGACCCTGCAGGCGCTGGGCTTCGACATCGCCGCGCTGTCCCCGACCACGCTGGCGGTGCGCTCGGTGCCGGTGCTGCTGAAGAACGCCGACGCCCAAACCCTGGCGCGCGACGTGCTGCGCGACGTGCGCGAATTCGGCGGCTCGCGCGTGCTGATCGAGCGCCAGAACGAACTGCTCGGCACCCTCGCCTGCCACACGGCGGTGCGCGCGAATCGCATCCTGTCGACGCAGGAAATGAACGCCCTGCTGCGCCAGATGGAAACGACGGAACGCGCCGACCAGTGCAACCATGGCCGCCCGACTTGGGTGCAGGTGGAAATCGGCGCGCTCGACAAGCTCTTCCTGCGCGGCCAATAAGATGAACGCATTTGTTTCAAAGCCGCTGGCGGTCGCCATCATGGGACCGACGGCGTCCGGCAAGACCGCGTCGGCGCTGGCGATCGCGCAGCGCATCCCGTCCGAGATCATCTCCGTCGATTCGGCGCTGGTATATCGCGGCATGGACATCGGCACCGCCAAACCCACCCGCGAGGAGCGCGCCGCCGCGCCGCATCACCTGATCGACATCCTCGACCCGCTCGATTCGTATTCCGTGGCGCAGTTCCGCACCGATACCCTGCGGCTGGTCGACGAGATCGTCGCGCGTGGCAAGCTGCCCTTGCTGGTCGGCGGCACCATGCTGTACTTCAAAGGGCTGGCCGATGGCCTGGACGACCTGCCGGGCGCCGATCCGGCCATGCGCGTGGAGCTGGAAGAAGAAGCCGCGCGCATCGGCTGGCCGGCGATGCATGCTAAGTTGGCGGCGCTCGACCCGGAGACGGCGGCGCGACTGGCGCCCAACGACGCCCAGCGCATCCAGCGCGCGCTGGAGATTTGCGCCCTGAGCGGCAAGCCGATGTCCGAGCTGCTGGCGCTGCGGGAGAAGACCGAGCTGCCGTTCGAGCTGCTGTCGTTCGCGCTGGAGCCATCGGACCGCGCGGTGCTGCACCAGCGCATCGCGCGCCGCTTCGACATCATGTTGGAGGAATCGGAAGACGGCAACCTGATCACCGAGGTGGAAGTGCTGCGCCGGCGCGGCGACCTGCATCCGGGACTGCCGTCGATGCGCTGCGTCGGCTACCGGCAGGCGTGGGAGTATCTGGACGGGACCATCGACTACGCGGCCATGCGCGAGACGGGCATCATCGCCACGCGCCAGCTGGCCAAGCGCCAGTTGACGTGGCTGCGCTCCATGCCGGAACGCGTGGCGCTGGACTGCCTGGCGCCCGATCCGGCCGGCGCCATGCTGGCGCAAATCGCCGAAAAGCTGGGCTAAGGCAGCTCAAGAGTCCACCTGAAACACGTAGGGCGGATTAGCGCAGCGTAATCCGCCATGCATGAATCGCCGCAACGCCCCGCCCTACGTGGTCGGCGGCGCCGTATCCATATAAATGATTTCCCACAGATGGCCGTCGAGGTCCTGGAAACCGTGGCCGTACATGAAACCGTGGTCCTGCGGCTCCTTGTACGCGCTGCCGCCGGCCTCGATCGCCTTGTCCACCAGCGCCGTCACCTGGTCGCGCGACTCCACCTGCAGGCACACCAGCACCTCGGTCGAGGTGCGCGCGTCGCTGACCGGCTTGGGCGTGAAGGTCTTGAACCGCTCCTCGGTCAGCAGCATGACGAAGATGTTCTCGGCGACGATCATGCAAGTGGCGCCCTCGTCCGTGTAATGCTGGTTGAACGAATAGCCCAGGTGGGTAAAGAACCGCACCGATTTCGGCAAGTCACGCACAGGCAAATTCACAAAAATATTGGTGGCCATACCATCTCCATTCCGTTAGATGCTGATAGTCCTGGCGTCAGGATACCAATATGCTAACGTTTTAGCGACAGCCACGCGCTTGCACGCACTTTTTTAGAAAAATCTTTGGCCCACCCTTGACAGTCCAAAGTCCAACCCCGATAATGCTGGGCGTTGCAGGTGATATAGCTCAGTTGGTTAGAGCACAGCATTCATAATGCTGGGGTCGGTGGTTCAAGTCCACCTATCACCACCAAGAATTCGATAAGCCGTTGACCCGAAAGGTTCAGCGGCTTTTTCTTTGCCACTGTCGGCGGACGTAGGTTTTGGCTCGCGCGCCGCGTCATCTCTGCCGGCTTAGATTTGATCAACTCGTCATTTCATCATCGCCACACCTCAGCAAAACCGCAAATGCGCCTGTCTGTATCGGCGAGGTTACCAATGGCCTTCCAGCTAATATGCGCTACACTGGTCTTCGTGGATTAACGACACGAGGTATGTCATGCGGAAAATCACATTGGATATCGAGGACAGTCACTTCGCCGCGTTCGAAGCGATGGCGCGTGTGAAAAACGTCGACCCGCTAGAGATTATCACCACACAGCTGAAACAAACAGCGAGCATTTTGGAGCAGGTGAGATTGCTGACGGCCGACAGCCTGGAGACCAGGATATCCAGGGAGCTTGCGGCGCTAAACTTTCTAAACTTGGCGGCGTGGGCCGACCGAACGGATTTCAACCAGAGGGCGCTCGGAGAGGCGCCTACCAACACGCTTGAAGGGCGCCGCGCTGCGCGTCTCGCCATACTTCAGCAGGGCGGGCCGCTCTGGGAAGGTGAGCCAGGAAAGCCGAAAGACGGCCTGGTCTACGAACAGGAACTGCGCGCGGAATGGTAAGCGTACTTTTTGATAGCAATATCGTCATCGACCACATTCTCGGCATCGACGAGGCAAGCGCAGAGCTTGCCGCCTATGACGACGCCGCGATCAGCGCCATTACCTGGATGGAGGCGACCGTCAAGCTCGACGCTGCAGCTATCGCCCGATTCGACCTGCACCTACTGTTAACGAGGGTCAAGATCATCCATACGAATGATGCGATCATGCGACTCGCCTCCCAGTTGCGCAGCACGACAGGCAAGAAGCTGCCGGACTGCATCATACGGGCGATGGCGATTTGCGAGGGTCGCACGGTGATCACGCGCAATCCCGGTGATTTTGGCGGCATCGAGAAATGCCACGTCCCGTACGAGATCCAGGGTGGCAAGGTCGTCAACGTCAAACCGCCCTTGGAGTAAAAAGGGCCGACGGCACCTTCATTCGCCACGCCTGCGCTAGCCCGCCGGCGCCGCCGACGTCTTCTGGCTCGCCCAATAGCCATAGTCCACATCGATATTTTCCAGCAGCGCCAAAAAATTGGTCGTCTGGTTGGTCAGCAACTGGGCGAATTGCGACGACAGGTTGCACTGCTTCTCCACCAGCTTGGACATGGTGTTGGCTTGCCGCAGCTGACCATAGTCTTGTAGCAGAATCGTGCAGCCCGTGCGCCAATCCTGGCCCTGCGCATGCAGCCGGCGCAGGATGGCCGCCTGTAACTGCATCGACTCGCTCCAGACTTCCGGGTCCCACAGCCGCGTCGCCAGGGTCAGCGACAAGGCGCCGTTGTTGGCCATGCTGGCGGCGTATTTCTTCGCCAGCCTTTGCGTGGTCAGCGCATGGGCGACGGAGGTCAGCGCGCTCGAAGCGATCGCCTCGGACTCGGCGGCGAGGTCCGGATGGTCGTGGGAGTTCGATCCGACGGCGACGGGTAACTGGGTCATGACATCCTCCTGGTGGCGTCAAGCGCAAAGGCGGTCGAGCATGGCGTGTATCGCCTTGATCTGCACCGCGTCACGCGAATAGTAAAGGGACTTGGCATCCTTGCTGCTGTACCCCCACCAATCCCAGCAACCGTCCGGATTCTGGATGTGGCCGTTGTCCGTGCCTTCGGCCTGCGGATAAAGCACGATGATGTCGTTGCTTTCGGCGATCTGGTTGTAGCCGGTGCTGGCGATGTAGCGGTTGCCGTACGGCGGCTGGTTGGCCGTGTCCGCGCGGCCGTTGACGTAGTCGGTGTAGTTGTAGCCCTGCTTGCAGCCATGCAGCGCGATATGCACGCGCGGCGCGGCCACGGCGCCGGCCAGGACCCGCGACGGGATGTAGGCATAGCCGAAACGGCTCATGCTGGTCCACTGCGCGTCCGTGCCCAGGAATTCCGTCTGGTCGAAACGGACCAACTGTCCGGCGAGGCGCTCGGCGGGCGGTTCCAGACCCTCATAAATATGGCGCAGAATGTCGTGCGATTGCATGAATCCGCCGTTGTTGATGTACGGCGGCTGGTTGGTCGCCAGTGCCGAATCTTCCGGATTGTTGGTGATGATGGAATGGCCCGCCGGCACCTTGTCGTGGTAGGCGATATTCTCCGGCTTTACTCCCAGCATTTCGTAGAACTTGCGCGTTTTCGCCACCACGTCGGAATACACCACCTCGTCCCGGCTGCCGGTGAAGATGTAGAGCCGGTCGTCGGCCAGGTTGGCCACATCGTCGATCAAGCCTGCCTTGGCCGTGTCCCGGGTCATATCGGCCAATTGTCGCGGGTCGGGGGCGGTTTGCGGGATGAGCGGGCTCATGCAGATGTACAGGGAATTCTCGATGTAGGCGTCTTCCGCCGCCACCACCTCGCGCGACCGGTAGGTCTGGGCGCAGCGGAACGGTCCGCCGGCGATGATGCCCGCGCCCGAAAAACTGGCCGAACGGGCCAGGTGCAGCTGCACCGTCATGAAGGCGCCCGACGACAGGCCCGAGATCGAATTGTCCCGCTTCGACGCCCCGTACGCCCCCAGTTGAACAATTTTCTCGCCCGCGCTCGCGACCATCGTACGCCTCCTGTTTTATCTATCGGCATCGATGTTCTAGCCGCGTAGAAATAGTATTGATCTATGCGGGGCAGGCTCTTGAGATTTATCAAGATTTTCTTAGGCGGCGACGCTCACTCGAACCTTTCAAATGTCTCGCCGAGGAACTCGACAAAGGTCCTGATCCGCGCCGACAGCTGGTGCCGCTGCGGATACACGGCGTAGATGTCGGCATCGGGCGTGCGCAGGCCCGGCAGCACCTGCACCAGTCGGCCCGATTCCAGATAGCGCTCGACGTCCCACTCGGCGCGCATTAGGATGCCGTGGCCGTCCAGCGCCCAGTTGACGGCGATCTCGCCGTCGTTGGTGGTCAGGTTGCCGCGCACCTTGACCGCCTGCGCGTCGCGCTCGGACTCGCGGCCAGAGAACAACCGCCACACGCCATACGCCTCGTCGCCCTGGCGGATGCAGATGCAGTTGTGCCGCCTTAGCTCCGCCGCCGATTTCGGCTCGCCGCGCTGCGCCAGGTACTTCGGCGAAGCGCACAACAGGCGCCGGTTCGGCGCCAGCCGCCTGGCGATCACGCGGGCGTCAGACGGCGCGCCGAAGCGGATGCAGACGTCGAACTGGTCGTCGGTCAGCGCCGGCGGATCGACCGACAGTTGCAGTTGCACGTCCACCTCGGGATAGCGCAGCACGTAGCGGGAAATCGCCGGCGCGATGTGCAGCCTTCCGAAGCCCAGCGTGGCGTTGACCCGCAACTGCCCTTTCGGCACGCCCTGCGAGGACGTCAACAGCTGATCGAGATCGGCGATCTCGCCCAGGATGCGGCGCGCGTGCTCCAGCAGCACCTCGCCCTCCGGCGTCATGCTCATGCGGCGCGTGGTGCGGTTCACCAGCGGCACGCCGACGCGCGCCTCGATGATGGCGAGCCGCTTGCTGACCGCCGACGTGGTGATGCCCAGTTCCCGCGCGGCGGCGCTCAGGCTGCCGGCGCTGGCCAGGGACACGATAAAGCCCAGTTCGGCCGGCTGGAATCCGCTGCTCATGGTTGATTGTGGAGTTTAAGGTTAACAATGGATTGAGTTTATCCCGCCAATGCGGCGCCGTCCACCCGTTACAGTGGCCCCCACCCCGCCATTTCAACAGGAGACCGCACATGAAGACCTACCACATCGCCACCATTCCAGGAGACGGCATCGGCAAGGAAGTCGTTCCCGCCGGCCGCCAGGTACTGGCCGCCCTGGCCGCCAGCGGCGGCGCCTTCCGCTTCGAGTTCGAGGATTTCGACTGGGGCGGCGACTACTACCGCAAGCACGGCGTGATGATGCCGGCCGATGGCCTCGACGCCCTGCGCGGCAAGGACGCCATCCTGTTCGGCTCCGCCGGCGACCCGGACATCCCGGACCACATCACGCTGTGGGGTCTGCGCCTGAAGATCTGCCAGGGCTTCGATCAATACGCCAACGTGCGCCCCACCCGCATCCTGCCCGGCATCGACGGCCCCCTCAAACGCTGCAAACAGGAGGACCTGAACTGGGTCATCGTGCGCGAGAACTCGGAGGGCGAGTACTCCGGTGTCGGCGGCCGCGTGCACCAGGGCCACCCGATCGAGGCGGCCACCGACGTCTCGATGATGACCCGCATCGGCGTCGAGCGCATCCTGCGCTTCGCCTTCAAGCTGGCGCAATCGCGTCCGCGCAAGCTGCTGACGGTCATCACCAAGAGCAACGCCCAGCGCCACGCGATGGTGATGTGGGACGAGATCGCGCTGGAGGTGTCGCGCGAGTTCCCCGACGTCAAATGGGACAAGGAACTGGTCGACGCGGCCACCGCGCGCATGGTCAACCGCCCCGCCACGCTCGACACCATCGTCGCCACCAACCTGCACGCCGACATCCTCAGCGACCTGGCCGCCGCGCTGGCCGGCAGCCTTGGTATCGCCCCGACCGGGAACATCGATCCGGAACGCCGTTACCCGTCGATGTTCGAACCGATCCACGGTTCCGCCTTCGACATCATGGGCAAGGGCCTGGCCAATCCGGTCGGCACCTTCTGGTCGGTGGTGATGCTGCTGGAGCACCTGGGCGAGCATGACGCGGCCGACCTCGTGATGCGGGCGGTGGAAGCCGTCACCGCCAATCCCGCGCTGCACACGCGCGACCTTGGCGGCGCCGCCACCACCGCGCAGGTGACCGACGCCGTGTGCGCCATCCTGGGCGCCGGGGAGCGCCGCGCCGCCTAAGCTTCTCCCAAGTCAGCGCCCCGACCGGCCATCCAGAGCCCAGGCGGGGCGCGCCCGACGCAGCACAAATAACAGGAGACTTCACCATGTATAAGCGCTTCTTTGGAAAGCTGTACGTCCAGGTCCTGATCGGCGTGATCGCCGGCGGCTTGCTGGGCTTTTTCCATCCGCAACTGGGCACCGACTTCAAACCCCTGGGCGACGCGTTCATCCGCCTGATCAAAATGGTGTTCGCGCCCGTCATCTTCGCGATGGTGGTACTCGGCATCGCCAAGATGGAGAGCATGAAAGAACTGGGCCGCGTCGGCGTGCGCGCCCTGATCTACTTCGAGGTGATGTCCACCTTCGCCCTGCTGCTGGGCCTTGTGGTGGTCAACGTCGCCAAGCCGGGCGTCGGCATGAACATCGACGTCAAGACGCTCGACACCACCAGCATCGCCAACTACACGGCGGCGGCCAGCAAATCCGGCGGCTTCACCGATTTCCTGCTGCATATGATCCCCTCCAGCGTCATCGACGCGCTGGCCAAGAACGATATCCTGCAAATCCTGGTGTTCGCCACCATGTTCGGCATCGCGCTGTCGCACATGGGCCGCCGCGCCAAACCGGTGGTCGACTTCCTCGACGCCTTCTGCAACAGCATGTTCATCATGGTCACGATGATCATGCGCGTCGCGCCGTTGGCGGCCTTCGGCGCCATCGCCTTCACGGTCGGCAAATACGGACTCGGTTCGCTGGTTTCGCTGGGCCAGCTGATGGGCAGCATGTACCTGACCTGCGCGGCGTTCGTATTCGTGGTGCTGGGATTGGTGGCGCGGGTATCGGGCTTCAGCCTGTGGAAGTTCCTGCGCTATATCAAGGAGGAGCTGTTCACCGTCCTGGGCACCAGTTCGTCGGAATCGGTGGTGCCGCAGTTGATGCGCAAGCTGGAACACGTGGGCGTGTCCAAGCCGGTGGTCGGCCTGGTGATCCCGTCAGGCGTAACCTTCAACCCGGACGGCCAGTGCATCTACTACACGATGGCGGCCATCTTCATCGCCCAGGCCACCAACACGCCGCTGACGGTGACGGATCAACTGGTGGTGCTGGGGGTGCTGATGCTGACGTCCAAGGGTTCGGCCGGCGTCACCGGCTCCGGCTTCATCACGCTGGCGGCGACACTCGCCTCGCTCGGCAACATCCCGGTCGCCGGCATGGTGCTGCTGCTCGGCGTGGACCGTTTCATGTCCGAGGCGCGCGCCATCACCAACACCATCGGCAACGCGGTGGGCACGATGGCCATCGCCCAGTGGGTCGGCGCCTTGGACCGCGACCGCATGCACCGCGTGTTGAATGGCGAATCGACGGAGGAGGAGCTGCGGGCGCTGTCGACCCAGGATGAACCGGAGGACAGCGACCCGATAGACACCGGAAAACACGTAGGGCGGATTAGCGCAGCGTAATCCGCCGTGCATGCGCCGTCGGCGGCTCGTAGATGGCGGATTACGGCGTTCCGCCTAATCCGCCCTACGTGTAAGAAGGCGGTCGTGGCCTTATTTGCCGATCACCTTCACCAGCTTGACCAGCGCCTTGTCGCTGGCGCTCAAGCTCTGCGTGGCGTCGTTCCAGCGCAAGGTGGTGGTGGTCGCGCCCTTGCCTTTCTCGTAGTCGTAGCTGGCGCCATCGTCGTCATACAGGTTGAACTCCCCGTCCTTGCCCGGATAGACATGGATGGCGGCGATCGCCTGTTTGGTCGCCGTCGACTGGATATCCGCGCCGACCGGCACGATCGATCCCGCCTTGACGAACACCGGTATCCGCTCGATCGGCGCGGCCACCTTGACCCACTGGCCGCCGCTGAATTTCTGGTTGGTCCAGTAGTCGTACCAATCGGCGCCAGCCGGCAGATAAACATCCTTTTGCGTCTGTCCCTGCTCCGTCACCGGCGCCACCAGGAAGGCGGGGCCGAACATGTACTCGGTGCCGATGTTGGCGACATTCGGATCGCCGGCGAAGTCCATCCACAAAGGCCGCATGAAAGGCGCGCCGGTGTCGTAGGTGGTCTTGGCGCTCGAATACAGATACGGGATCAGGCGATACCGCAGACGGTCGTAGTCGGCCAGGATGGTCTCGGCGGCACGGCCGAAGGACCACAATTCATTGGCCTTGCGGTCGCCGTGCATGCGCAACGTCGGCAGGAAGGTCCCGTACTGGAACCAGCGCGTGAACAACTCCGGATAGTCGTGATACTGGCCGACCACGTCGCGCGCGTCGGACGGATCGAGCAACGGCGCCTTGGTGGCCGTGGTGGTTTGCGGAAGACCCTGCCAGCCGCCTATGTCGTTACCCCAGTAGGCGATGCCGGAGGCGGTCATATTCAAGCCGGTCGGGATCTGGCGCGCCAGCGCCTCCCAGCTTGGATGGATGTCCGACGACCAGAACAGCGCGCCGGTGCGCTGCGAACCGAGATACGCGGCGCGCGACAGGATCAACACGCGCTTGTTCGGCTTCCACGCACGCATGCCCTGCGCCACACTTTCCACGTGCAGCAGTGGGAACAGGTTGCGGTAACGGTCGCCCGATCCGATCGAATAGAAGAAGCCGTCCGGTACCAGATCGGGCTCGGTCTCGTCGAGCCACGGGTAGTCGAAGCCGCGCGCCAGGATATTGTCGCGCGCCTTTTGCCAGAACCACGCGCGCGCGGCCGGATTGGTCGCGTCGATCAAGCCGCCGGTGCGGTCGGAACGGAACGGCAGGCCGTCGACGGTCTTGCCGTCCTTGTCCTTGAGCAGATAGCCCTTGGCATCGAGCTCGTTGAAATAGCGGCCAGACGTTTCATAGCGCGGCCAGATCGAGATGATCGACTGCATGCCCATGTCGTGCAGTTGCTTGTTCATGCCGTCCGGGTCCGGGAACTCGGCCGGGTTGATGTCCATCTGGCCCATGCGGGTCCAGTAGAACCAGTCCAGCACCATCACGTCCAGCGGATACTTCTTCTCGCGGTAGGTCTTGGCCACCTTCAGCATCAAGTCCTGGCTGTCGTAGCGGGCCTTGGACTGGATCAGGCCAAAGGCCGCCTTGGGTGGAATCGGCGTTTTTCCGGTCAGCCGCGCATAGCCGGAATACAGCGCCTCCGGCTTGTCGCCGGTGATGACGAAGAAGCTGACGCGCTCCCCCACCTTGGACTGGAACACCGTGCGGCCGTTGATGCCGGCGACGAAACGCGTGGCCGACGGGTTGTCCCACACGATGCCATAGGACTTGGAACTGACCATGAACGGCACGCAGACCGTCTCACCGGCCGGCGCGTCGTACCAGTGGGCGCAGTCGATGGTGCGGCCGCGCAGGTCCAGCGCGCCGGTCGATTCCTGGTTCTGGCCCATGCCGTAGTAATGCTCGTCGGCCGGCGCGGCGAAGGAGGCGCCCACCTGGTAGGTCTTTTCGGTGTTGACCGTGTGCGGCGACATCTCCCAGCCGTTCATGCTGAGGATGGTCTCGCCCCTGGCGTTCTTGACTTGAAGGCCGACCGGCGCCAGTTGCGGCGCGAAGTACTTCTCGCCGGTGCTCGGTACGCGCGGCGCCGGCGCGGCGTTGACATGCAACGTCAGCGCCGGCGAGGCGAAGGTATCGCCGTCGACGCCGGCCGTGTGTTTGAAGGCGCTGGCGTCCGCGTGTTCGGCGATGATGCCATAGCCCGGCGCCTTGAGCGCCTCGGCCTTGTCGGCGGCGATGGAGACGTGGACGATGTTCGGACCGTACGCTTGCACCGATACCCAGGCGCCGCCGCGGTCGAGCGTGACCAGGGGCGCGGCGTGGGCGGCGAAGGTGAGGAATGAGGTGAAGGCGAGCACCGTCGACGCGGAGCGGGTTGAAAGCAGTTTCATGGACGCGGTTCCTGTGATTACAGGCCGATAATTTTGTATTGATCACAACGGCGTCGCAAGTACGAAAATCACCAAACCGCCAACTGAAATTTAAGGTCCGACGCCCGGCCGGTTCTTGAACCGAATCATCGCGGTGGCTGAAGCGTCAGTTTTTTTCCACAATTCGTATAGAAAAATTGCGTCCGCCTATACGAAGTGGGAATAGCACCAGGCGAAAATAATCATCTTGGTGATTGTTTGTGACTTTTATGACAATTCACCGGTCGTCCTTGCAAGTCACCCGCTCCCCATCGACCCGCGCGCCAAGAGGGAAACCGCAGAATTCTTCCCACACGGAAACCGTTTAACTTCCGGTCGCCGGCGGCTCTACCGCGAGTTGCTCAGTGTTTGCTAAATGACTAGTCTTGACTCTGCCAGGCAAGAGACGGCTTAGGCGACCCAGAAATCAAACACTGAGGATAAAAATGAAAAAGAAGACATTGGAGACGATGGTGGCGTTGGCGCTGGCCGCCATGTACACCCCGGGGGTGCTGGCACAGGATATCCCGGCGGCGGCCGGCGAACCGGCGGCGGCAGCACCGACGACAGCCGCCCCCGCCACACAAGACAAAGTCGAAACCGTGGTCGTCACCGGTTTCCGCTCCAGCCTCCAGAAGGCGCTCAACCTCAAGGCCCAGGCCATCGGCGTGCGCGATTCCATCGTCGCCGAGGACATCGGCAAGTTCCCCGAGGCGAACGTCGCCGAATCGCTGCAGCGCGTGCCGGGCGTGATCCTGAACCGCGACGAATCGTCCGGCGAAGGCCAGCGCATCTCGATCCGCGGCCTGCCTACCGACTATTCGGTCACCACCCTGAACGGCGCGCCGGTCAACACCACGTCGACATCGACCATCGGCAGCGCCGCGCGCGGCTTCAACTACGACGTGTTCGCGTCGGAGCTGTTCGGCCGCGTCGACTTCTACAAATCGCCGCTGGCCGAGCTGACCGAGGGCGGCCTCGGTGGCGTGGTCGATCTGCAGACCCCGCGCCCGTTCGACAATCCCAAGCGCACCATCCGCTACGGCCTGACCGACACCTACAACACCGCCTCCAAGCACCATGACCCGAACGGCTTCGTGCTGTACTCGAACACCTGGGACAAGCTGGGCTTCCTGATCGGCGCCTCGCACTCGGGCAGCGTCAACACCCGCTCCGGCTTCGAGGCCACGGGCGGCTACAACAGCTCCTTCAACGGCAGCCAGAATCCCGTGAAAGGCAATTTCGCGCTGGCCCTGGACTATGACGATCCGCGCGCCAACCTGTCCGGCTATACCCGCGACCAGATCGACAAGGCCCTGCTGCCGCGCATCTACCGCTTCTACGGCTCGCAAAACGAGCGCACCCGCGACGGCCTGGTGTCGTCGCTGCAGTGGAAGACGCCGACCCTCAACCTCAGTTTCGACACGATGTACTCGAAGCTGGAGAACACCCGCGAGGAAACCCTGTTCGGCATCCTGGTGCGCAGCACCAGGACCAGCAACCGCACCTTGCCCCCAGGCGCCAACGGCAACAACGGCCTGATTCCGGTCGACGTCAAGATCGACCCTGCCACCAATCTGCTGACCGGGACCTTCGCCAACACCACCTACAACGCCGGCGCCGGCTACACCAAGGACGAAACCGAATTCGGTTACGGCGCCCTGAACGGCAGCTGGAAGGTCAGCGACAAACTGACCCTGACCGGCCAGGCCAGTCTGAACCAGAGCAGCGCCACCAGCGCGACCGGCCAGTTGTCGGGCTTTATCTACGGCGCGCAATCGACCATCGACTACGGCAGCGACCATGTCTACCCTTCGATCTCGTCGCCGACCAGCTACACCGATCCGAACAACTGGAGCGGTTTCGCCGTCAGCACCGGCTGGACCAAGGAAACCGACAAGGGCAAGCAGGCGCGCGTGGTCGCCGACTGGGACTACGACCTGCCCGGCGAATGGACCGGCCACCTGAAAGCCGGCCTGACGTTCGTCTCGACCACCAAGGGCGTCAACAAACGTAACGGCACCTCGCTGGCGACGGCGAAGTTGAACAGCATCGGCCCCGCCGGCATGCGCAACGGCATGACCAGCAACCTGCCGATCGATAACCTGGACTTCGGCGCCGGCTGGCCGCATTCGTGGAGCACCTGGGACAGCAACTACTTCTACTCGCAGTTCGATCCGAACACCTACAATCCGCAATCGGCGTTCACGCCTTCGCAAAGTTTCACCGCGCAGGAGGATGTCAAGACCGCGTTCGTGCAGTCCGACTTCAAGGGCCAGGTCGCCGACCACGAATTGCGCATCAACGCCGGCGTGCGCTTCTCCGGCACCGACACCAAGATCGACAACTTCAAGCAGCAGGGCGCAAGCCTGGCGTACTCGCCGAACCATGAACAAGGCTCGTACAGCAATGTGCTGCCGGCCATCAGCGGCGCGTTCGACCTGACCGAGAACCTGATGTGGCGCGCCTCGTGGGGCAAGACCATCACGCGCGCCTCGCTGTCCGTGATCGCCGCGCAGACCGTGATCCCCAACCAGTTCGACAACACCGCCACCTCGGGCAACCCCAACCTGCGCCCGCAGCAGTCGAAGAACCTGGACACCAGCCTGGAATGGTACTTCTCGCCCGGCAGCCTGCTGTCGGCGGCCTACTTCAAGAAGGAGCTGACCGACGCCACCGTCGCCAACACGCAGATCGTCACCTTCGGCTCACTGGGCTTGCCCGACACCGCGCTCGGCCCCTTGTTCCAGGACGCCAGCGGACGCGTCGACCCGAACCTGGCGATGACCCTGCGCAGCTACACCAACGCCGGCCGCCAGACCCTCAAAGGCTACGAGCTGGCCTACCAGCAGGCGTTCAGCTTCCTGCCGGCGCCATTCAACGGCATGGGCGCGCTGGCCAGCTACACGCACATCGATCCGTTCAACAGCGCCAAATGGATCACCAACGCCGGCAAGGAGATCGAAGTCAACTCGGTGCCGAAGTACGCCTACAGCACCACGCTGTACTTCGAGAACGGTCCGATCGCGATGCGCATGTCCTATAACTACAAGGGCAAGTCGCTGCACGGCGATAACCCGCGCAACCTGGGCGACGACTTGATACGCTGGCGCGCCGGCCGCGGCTACCTCGATGCCAACATCAGCTACAAGATCAGCGAGAAGCTGGAGTTCCGCATCGACGCGCTCAATCTGAGCAACACGCTGGCCTTCGATTATTTCGAGGACGCGAGCGGCCAGTACGGCAGCGGCAAGAAGACACGGATGGACTATGCGAAGTATGATGGCCGCACCATCAAATTCGGCATCCGCGGAAAACTCTAAGGGACCATCACCAACCTATGATGAAACGACTCTTCGCAACCGGCGCGATCGCGCTCGGTTTGGCCGGCTGCGCCACCGCGCCGCCGGCGGTCGACACCTCCGAACAGGAGGTCGTCGCCATTATCAACAAGGTCAACGACTATTGGCAGCAGCGCGAAACGCCGCAAAAGTGGGCGTTCTGGGATATCGCCGCCTACCACACCGGCAATATGGAGGCCTACAAAATCACCGGCAATCCGCGCTACCGCCAGTATTCCGAGGACTGGGCCATCCACAACCAGTGGCAGGGCGCGAAGTCCACCGACAAAACCAAATGGAAGTACCAATACGGCGAGACCGACGAACATGTGCTGTTCGGCGACTGGCAGATCTGCTTCCAGACCTATGTCGACCTGTATCAGCTGGACAAGGTCAAGGACCCGCGCAAGATCGCCCGCGCGCGCGAGGTGATGGAATACCAGATGAGCACCGCGCAGAAGGACTACTGGTGGTGGTCGGACGGCTTGTACATGGTGATGCCGGTGATGACCAAGCTCGCCAACGTCACGGGCGAGCGCAAGTACCTCGACAAGCTGCACGAGTATTTCGACTATTCGAACAGCATCATGTACGACAGCGAGGAGCGGCTCTACTACCGCGACGCGCGCTATGTCTATCCGAAGCACAAAAGCGTCAACGGCAAGAAGGACTTCTGGTCGCGCGGCGACGGCTGGGTGTTCGCCGGCCTGGCCAAGGTGCTCGCCGACCTGCCCAAGGACGATCCGCACCGCGCCGACTACGTGGCCAAGTTCAAGGGCATGGCGCAGGCGCTGAAGAAGGCGCAATCGGACGACGGCTACTGGACCCGCAGCCTGCTCGACCCCGCACACGCGCCGGGGCCGGAAACCAGCGGCACCGCCTTCTTCGTCTACGGCTACCTGTGGGGCATCAACAATGGCGTGCTCGATCGCGACGAGTACCTGCCGACGGTGCGCAAGGGCTGGAACTTCCTGAGCAAGACGGCGCTGCAGCCGGATGGCCGGATCGGCTATGTGCAGCCGATCGGCGACCGCGCGATTCCGGGCCAGGTGGTCGACCAGAATTCGACCACGCCGTTCGGGGTGGGCGCGTATTTGCTGGCGTCCTCCGAAATGGTGCGGCTGCTGAAAAAATAAGAACGGAGACACGATGGAACGACGTAATTTCATACAGGCCGTGATGGCCGGTTCGGCCGCCGCTACCGTTGCCAACACGACCCTGGGCGCGCAAAGCGCGATCGCCGCGACTCCGGCCGCGGCCTCGGCGGCCGGCGCCGACGGCAAGACCGCGCGCGCCCAACTGGCGGCGCTGGCGCAGAAGATGACCGAACCGGTGCTGGCCAACATGGCGGCCGGCACGCTGAAGAAAAACTTCGCGCTCGAAGTCAGCCCGACCTGGGATGGCCGCGACAAGGGCGTGGCCTACCTGGAGTGCTTCGGCCGGCTGATCGCCGGCGTCGCGCCGTGGCTGGCGTTGGCCGACGACGGCACGCCGGAGGGCCGCACCCGCAAGCGCCTGCATCAACTGGCGCTGCAAAGCTACACCAACTCGGTCGATCCGGCCAATCCCGACTACCTGCTATGGAAAGGCCCGGGCCAGACCCTGGTCGATTCGGCCTACTTCACCAACGCCCTGATCCGCTCGCCCAAGGCCCTGTGGGAGCCGCTCGACGCCAAGACCAAGCAGCGCATCATCGCCGAGATCAAGGCGCTGCGCCGCATCGAGCCGCCGTACATCAACTGGATGCTGTTCGCGGCCATGAACGAAGCGTGGCTGATGTCGATCGGCGAGGAATTCGACCCGCTGCGCATGAACGTCGCGATCCGCAAGATCAACGAATGGTATGTGGGCGACGGCTGGATCAAGGACGGCGACGCCTTCCACTTCGACTACTACAACGCCTTCGTCATGCACCCGATGCTGGTGGAGATCCTCGACGTGCTCGATCAGAAGAAAGGCGCGTTCTGGAACGGCAAGCCAGAGGAGTTGCGCGCGCAGGCGGTCAAGCGCATGCAGCGCTACAGCGAGCACCTGGAGCGCTTCATCTCCACCGACGGCAGCTTCCCGCCGATCGGCCGCTCGCTGACCTACCGCACGGCGGCCTTCCAGCCGCTGGCGCTGCTGGCATTGCGCAAGCAGCTGCCCGCCAGCCTGCCCGAGGGCCAGATCCGCGCCGCGCTGCAGGCGGTGCACAAGGCCGTGTGGACCGCTCCCGGCAACTTCACCAAGGACGGCTACCTGACCATCGGCTTCGTCGGCCACCAGCCGGAGCTGGGCGACTGGTACTCCAACAACGGCAGCATGTACATCGCCTCGGCCAGCCTGCTGCCGCTTGGCCTGCCCGAGAGCGACAGCTACTGGACCTCGGCGCCGCAGGACTGGACCCAGAAGAAGGCCTTCGCCGGCGCCCGTTTCCCTAAAGATTACCCAGTCAACTACTGATTCCATGACCACATACTCGATTTCACGACGCGGCGTGCTGCGCGGCGCCAGCGCCGCCATGGGCAGCCTGCTGCTGCCGGTGGCCGCCCAGGTACACGCCGCCGCCTCCGCGCGCTTCGCCATCGGCGACAGCGACTTCCTCCTCGACGGCCAGCGCCTGCAGATCCGCTGCGGCGAAATGCACTTCGCCCGCGTGCCGCGCGAATATTGGACGCACCGCCTGAAGGCCATCAAGGCCATGGGCCTCAACACCGTCTGCGCCTACCTGTTCTGGAACTACCACGAATGGCGCGAGGGTAAATACGACTGGGCCGGCCAGCGCGACGCGGCCGAGTTCTGCCGGCTGGCCCAGGCCGAGGGCTTGTGGGTGATCCTGCGTCCCGGCCCCTACGCCTGCGCCGAGTGGGAAATGGGCGGCCTGCCATGGTGGCTGCTGAAAAGCCCCGGCGACAGCTTCCTGCGCACGCGCCACGCCAACTACATGACGCCGGCCAAGCGCTGGATGCGCGAAGTCGGCCGCGCCCTCGGTCCCCAGCAGATCACCAAGGGCGGTCCGATCCTGATGGTGCAGGTCGAGAACGAATATGGCTTCTTCGGCGAAGACCTCGACTACATGCGCGAGATGCGCCAGGGGCTGCTGGACGCCGGTTTCGACGTCCCGCTATTCCAGTGCAATCCGACCAACGCCGTCGCCAAGACGCACCTGAAGGAGTTGTTCTCGGTGGCGAACTTCGGCAGCGATCCGACCGCCGGCTTCAAGGTGCTGGACCAGGTGCAGAAAGGGCCGCGCATGTGCGGCGAATACTACTCCGGCTGGTTCGACACCTGGGGCGCGCCGCACCGTCGCGGCTCGGCCGCCGGCGCGGTGGCCGACATCCAGACCATGCTCAAGGCGAACGGCTCCTTCAGCCTGTACATGGCGCACGGCGGCACCACTTTCGGGCTGTGGGGCGGCTGCGACCGGCCCTTCCGTCCGGACACCAGCAGCTACGACTACGACGCCCCGATCAGCGAAGCGGGATGGATGGGTGAAAAATTCCAGGCCTACCGCGACGGCATGAAGCCCTACCTGATGGCCGGCGAAACGCTGCCGCCGCCACCGCCGCAAAACCCGCTGATCGCCATCGCGCCGTTCACGATGAAGCAGTCGGCGTCGGTGTCGTCGGCGCTGCCGGCCGACGCCATCAAGGCCGTATCCCCCGAGCCGATAGAGAAGTACGACATCAGCCGGGGGCTGGTGTCCTACAAGGTCACCCTGCCCGCCGGTCCGGCCGGCACGCTGGAGGCGGCCAAGGTGCGCGACCTGGCCTGGGTCTACGTCGACGGCAAGCAAGTTGGCACCATGGACACGCGCTACCGCCGCTTCAAGGTCGACCTGCCGGCGCGCAGCCGCCCGGTGACCCTTGAAATCCTTTTATACACCATCGCCCGGGTCAACTTCGGCGTCGAGATCCACGACCGCAAGGGCATGCACGGGCCGGTGCGTTTCGCCGGCCAGCCGCTGGAAAACTGGGAAATCCGCGCCATCGACTTCGACGCCGACGGCGTGCTGCCGCCGCTGACGTGGAAAACCGGCCGTGCCAAGGGACCGGCCTTCTGGCGCGGCGGCTTCGACGCGCCGCAGACCGGCGACACCTTCCTCGACATGTCGAGCTGGGGCCAGGGCGTGGTATGGGTCAACGGCCGCTGCCTGGGACGCTACTGGAACATCGGACCGACGCAGACCATGTACCTGCCCGGCCCGTGGATCAAGCGTGGCCGCAACGAGGTGGTGGTGCTGGACCTGACCGGTCCGCAAAGCGCGCGCATCGCCGGCCTGAAGACGCCTATCCTCGACAAGCTACGCCCCGAACTCGATCTGGCCCGGCCGCCGAACAACGACAAACCGGCGCTGGACGGCGTCAAGCCGGCGCACGAAGGCGAATTCCAGAACGGCGCCGCGACCCAGGATGTCAAGTTCGCGCAGGCCGTCAAGGGCCGCCAGGTGTGCCTGGAGTCGCTCGACGCCTTCGACGGCAAGCAGTTCGCCGCCATCGCGGAACTGGCGCTGCTTGGCCCGGACGGCAAGACCTTGAACCAGTCCAACTGGACCATCGCCTACGTCAGCAGCGAAGAACGGACCAAGGAGGACGGCTCGGCGCTCAACGCCATCAACGGCCAGGCCACGGACTTCTGGCATAGCGCCTACAGCGGCAAGGCGCCGCATCCGGCCCACCCGCACCGCATCATCCTCGACCTGGGCCAATCGGACACGGTGGCCGGCTTGCGCTACACGCCGCGCCAGGGCGCCGACGGGGTGACGGGCCGCATACGCCATTACCGCGTCTACGTCGGCGAGCAGTTGGTCAAAACCGGATGACCGGACTATCGGCCATGTGTGCGTCGCCGACGACACACATGGCCGATTACGCTACGCGAAGCCACGCTACGCGCATGCAAGCATTGACAGCAACTATCTTGTCGCGCAATCATCTCCATACCGGCCGCGGTGGCCGGAATGAAGGCGTCACAAGGGCAGCCGGCGATGAACACCCGCGAGAATTTTTGGCACCATCCCGGCTGGCTGTTTTGCCTGCTGCTGCCGGTGTTCCACTTCGCCACCGTCAAACTCACCTTCTTCTGCGCCGTCACGCCGGAGAACGTGGTCGTCGTCTGGCTGCCCAACGCGGTGCTGCTGGCGGCGCTGCTGCGTTTCGAAGGGCGCCGCGCGCCGCTGCTGGCCGCCCTCACCTTCACCTCCGACGTGCTGGCCAACGTGAACGTGTTTGGCTGGACGGGCGCGTTCCTGTTCAGCATCTGCAATTTGACGGAAGTCCTCGTCACCTACTCCTTGATGCGCCGCAGCGGCGCCTCGTTCAGCCTTCAGCGCCTGAAGGATCTGATGATCTTCATCCTGGCCGGCCCCGTGGTCGGCGCGTTGCTGGCGGCCTTCATGGCGGCGGCGGTTCTGCATTTTCTGTTTCATGTCCCGCCGTCGTATTTCACGCTGACGCGCCTGTGGTGGTTCGGCGACGGTCTGGGGCTGCTGATCTACACGCCGCTGCTGCTGTCGCTGTCGCAGCCGGCGCGCAGCGAACGGCGCCTGACACGGCTTGACGACGCCCTGCTGATATTCACCCTGCTGCTGGCGACGGCCGTACTGTCCGCGCATGGCGGCGAGATCGACGGCGTCTCCGTCACGCCGACCCTGCTGTTGCCGGCGGTGGCCGTCATCGCCTTCCGCTGCGGCATCCGCCTCACCACGCTGACGGTGGCGCTGATTTCGCTGGCGACGGCGATGTTGATGACCACCGGGCTGAAACCGTTCGGCGACGTGCCGGTGCACCTCGAGACGGTGCGCGCGCAGGAGTTCATCCTGACGCTTTGCATCGTCGGCATCGGCTTCGCCGTCCTGCTGGACGAGCTGCACGCCCGCGAGCGAGACCTGGAAAACCGCGTGCGCGCCCGCACCCGGGAACTGGAAAAGTCGAACAGCCTGCTGGCGGCCATGAGCGCCACCGACGGCCTGACGGGCATCGCCAACCGGCGCCGCTTCGACGAGATGTTCGCCAGCGAATGGAACCGCTGCCGGCGCGGCAACCGGATGCTGATGCTGGCGATGCTCGACGTCGACCTGTTCAAGCAGTACAACGACCATTACGGCCACCAGGCCGGCGACGACGCGCTGTGCGCCGTGGCGGACGAGCTGACCACGCATATCCGCCGCAACAGCGACTTCGTGGCCCGCTATGGCGGCGAGGAGTTCGCCATCATCGCGGAAGCGCCGGACCTGCCGCACGCATTGGCGATGGCCGACATGATCTGCCAGTCCATCTCTTCGCTCGGGATTGCGCACGACCGCTCGCCCTTCCAGGTACTGACGGCAAGCGTCGGCGTGGCGCTGATCGTTCCGTGCGAGGACGACCATCCGGTCGATCTGATGAAACTGGCCGACGCCGCGCTTTACCGCGCCAAGCAGCAGGGGCGCAACCGGGTAGAAATCGCCGACGCCGAGATCGTCACGTGAGCGTCACCTGAGCGCCGCCGCCGGCGGGCGGGCCGGATGGCCGGCCGGTTGGCCGGGGGATTTGCCCGCCAGCTGACGATACTGGGTCGGGGTGACGCCGGTGGTGGCCTTGAACTGGCGCGTGAAGGCCGAATGGTCGCCGTAACCGCAGGCCTGGGCGATTTCGGCCACGCTGGCGCCGCCGCCCAGCATGCGCGACGCCGCCTCGACGCGGGTCTGGATGATCATCTGCCTCGGCGTCAGGTGGAAGATGCGCAGGAAATAGCGCTCGATCTGCGCCACCGACATATTCGCCGTGCGCGCCAGTTCGGCCAGATGCAGCGGCTGGCCGTACTGTTCCTGTATCAGGTTCACCGCCGCCGCCACCTTGCGGTAGGCGGGATTCTTCTTGTCCGCCATCGCCAGGTCGCGCGAGACGCCGGTCAGGCCGACGATGCGGCCGTCGCCGTCGCGCAGCGCCGTCTTGCGCGTCAGGCACCAGCCGGGATCGCGGCTGGGATACAGATGCAGCTCCAGCTGGTCCTCGATGTCGTGGCCGCCGGCCAGCACCGCCATGTCCTGCGCCAGGTAGGTCTGGCCGAAGGGATGGGCGAACACCTCGGCCGGAGTGCGTCCGATCAGCGCCGACTTGTGCCGGCGGCCGCACCGCTGCACCAACGTCTGATTGACCACCACATACCTTCCCTGCACGTCCTTGACGAAGAAAACCACGTCCGGCAGCGCGTCGAACAGGGCCTCGGCGAAGAAGGGATCGGCTATGCCTGCGCCCAGAGCGCGGCGCGCGGGGTCGTCGGGAAGGGAGGAATTGTCCATGTCCGCGATTGTGCCAGCGCTCCGCCCGGCAGTCTGCTGTTTTTTCGCGATTGTGCGGATTTCGTCATTTAACGTGCGCAGGCGGTGCAAGACAGCATGACCCGGGAAGCTTAAGATTCGAACATGAAAACCATCACCATCATCGACTCCCATACCGGCGGCGAGCCTACCCGGCTGGTCACCGAGGGCGGCCCGGATCTGGGCCAAGGTCCCCTGCACGAGCGCCTGGCGCTGCTCAAGCGCGAACACGACACCTTCCGCTCCGCCGTGGTGTGCGAGCCGCGCGGCTCCGACGTGCTGGTCGGCGCGCTGTTGTGCGAGCCGCACGCCGCCGATTGCGTGGCCGGCGTCATCTTCTTCAACAACGTCGGCTACCTGGGCATGTGCGGCCACGGCACCATCGGCCTGGTGGCCTCGCTGGCCTTCATGGGCCGCATCGGGCCCGGGCGCCACCGCATCGACACCCCGGTCGGCGTGGTGGAGGCCGAGCTGCATGAAGATGGCAGCGTCACCGTCGACAATGTCGCCTCCCACCGCAGCCGCGAGCAAGTCACCGTGGAGGTGCCGGGCTACGGCGCGGTCACCGGCGACGTCGCCTACGGCGGCAACTGGTTCTTCCTGGTCGCCGGCCACGGGCTGGAACTGAACGTCGCCAACGTCGAGGCGCTGACCGCCTACAGCGCCGCCGTGGGCGCCGCGCTGCAGCGCGACGGCGTCACCGGCGACGGCGGCGCCCTGATCGACCACATCGAACTGTTCGCGCCATCGCGCACCGGCGCCGACAGCCAGAGCTTCGTGCTATGCCCCGGCAAGGCCTACGACCGCTCGCCGTGCGGCACCGGCACCAGCGCCAAGCTGGCCTGCCTGGCGGCCGACGGCAAACTGGCCGAGGGCGCGCTGTGGAAGCAGGAAAGCGTCATCGGCAGCGTGTTCGAGGCCTCCTACCGCTATCGCGGCGAGCAGCTGATCCCCAGCATCCGCGGCAAGGCGTGGGTCAACGCCCAGGCATGGCTGATCCTCGACCCGACCGACCCCTTCCAATGGGGCATCCGGTGAACAACACCGACGTGATCGTGGTCGGCGCCGGCATCGTCGGCGCCGCCTGTGCGGACGCGCTCAGCGAGCGCGGACTGCGGGTGGCGGTCATCGAGCAGGATATCGCCGGTGGCGGCGCCACGGCGGCCGGCATGGGCCACCTGGTGGTCATGGACGACAACGCGGCCGAACTGGCGCTGTCGGCGTATTCGGTCTCGTTGTGGAACGACCTGGTGGGCGAGCGCCCGCAGCGCCACGAATACAGCGGCTGCGGCACCATCTGGGTCGCCGCCGACGAGGAGGAAATGGACGCCGCGCGCGTCAAGGCGCAGACGCTGTCGGCCTACGGCGTCACCTGCGAGCTGCTGTCGCCGGCGGCGTTGTACGCGCGCGAGCCGCAGCTGCGCGCCGGCCTGGCCGGCGGCCTGCTGGTCAAGGGCGACGGCCTGGTCTACCCGCCCAAGAGCGCCCGCATCCTGCTCGACCGCGCGATGCGGCGCGGCGCCATCACCAAGCGCGCCGCCGTCACCGCCATCGAGGACCACGGCGTGGTGCTGGCCGACGGCACGCGCCATCAGGCGCAGCACATCGTGCTGGCCGCCGGTTCGCGCTCGTCGGCGCTGCTGCCGGAGCTGCCGGTACAGCCGAAAAAAGGACACATCGCCATCACCGACCGCTATCCCGGCTTTGTCCGGCATCAGCTGGTGGAGCTGGGTTATATCAAAAGCGCCCATGCCGCCAGCGGCGATTCGGTCGCGTTCAATTTGCAGCCCCGTCCCACCGGACAAGTCTTGATCGGCTCCTCCCGCCAGTTCGACACGATCGACACGGCGGTGGAGCCGGCCATGCTGCAACGGATGCTCAGGCACGCCACCACCTTCACCCCGGCGCTGGCGCAGCTCAACGTGCTGCGTTGCTGGACCGGCCTGCGCGCCGCCACGCCCGACGGCCTGCCCTTGATCGGACCGCACCCGGCGCGGCGCGGCCTGTGGCTCGCCACCGGCCACGAGGGCCTTGGCATCACCACCTCGCTGGCGACGGCGCAGCTGCTGGCCGGCCAGATGCAGGGCGAGAGCACGCGCATTCCCATCAATCCCTACCTGCCCCGCCGCTTCCATGTTTGAATTCGCCGCCCACACTTTTGCCAACAACCGCGCCAACGGCGACAAGGGCGATGGCATCACCCTCAGCATCAATGCCCGCGCCATCAACGTGGCGCCCGGCGTCAGCGTGGCCGCCGCCATCGCCATGGCCGGCAGCATCGTCACGCGGCGCTCGGTCGGCGGCGCCGCGCGCGCCCCCTTGTGCGGCATGGGCGTGTGCCAGGAATGCCGCGTGACCATCGACGGCAGGCCGCACCAGCTCTCGTGCCAGACCTTGTGCGCCGACGGCATGCATGTGCAAACCGGCGCGCTGGAGCGCGCGGCATGAGCTACTACGACGTCCTCGTGATCGGCGCCGGCCCGGCCGGACTGGCGGCGGCGCATGCCGCCCGCGCCGGCGGCGTGAAGGTCGGCATCGTCGACGACAATCCGCTGGCCGGGGGCCAGATCTGGCGCGGCGGCCCCGATCGACAAACAGACCCGCGCGCGCAATCGCTGTGGAACACGCTGCGCGACGCCCCCAACGTCACCTTCCTGCCGCAAACGCGGGTGCTGTATTCGCCGGAGCCTGGACAGCTGCGGGTGCAAACGGCGGCGGCGTCGGACACGCTGCGCTTCGGGCATCTGATCCTGGCGACCGGCGCGCGCGAACTGCTGCTGCCCTTCCCCGGCTGGACCCTGCCCGGCGTGACCGGCGCCGGCGGCCTGCAGGCGCTGGCCAAGGGCGGCTATCCGCTCCAGGGCAAGCGGGTGGTGGTGGCCGGCAGCGGCCCGCTGCTGCTGGCGGTGGCGGCCACGCTCAAGCTCAAGGGTGCGCACATCGTCGCCATCATCGAGCAGGCGGCGACGCCGGCGATGGCGCGCTTCGCGCTCGGCCTGCTGGCGACGCCGTCCAAGATCGCGCAGGCGCTGCGGCTGGCCGCGCAGCTCAAGGATGTGCCGTATCTGCACGACAGCTACGTGCGCGCGGCGCACGGCGACGGCACGCTGCAATCGGTGCTGGTCCAGCGCGGCAAGGGCCGCGAACTGGAGACGCTGCAATGCGACTACCTGGCCTGCGGCTACGGCCTGATACCGAACGTGGAACTGGCGCAGGCGCTCGGCTGCGCCACCGCCGGCGCCGGTGTCGGGACGGCGACGGTGGTCGAAGCGGACCACTGGCAGCAAACCTCGGTGCCGGGCATCTACTGCGCCGGCGAAGGCACGGGCGTGGGCGGAGTCGACCTGGCGCTGGTGGAGGGCCGCATCGCCGGCCTGTCGGCCACCGGCCAGATCGTACCGACACACGCCGATTTCGGCCAACGCGCGCGCTGGCGGAAATTCGCCGCCGGCCTGGCGCGCTCCTTCGCGCTGCGGCCGGAACTGGCCACGCTGGCCGGCGACGACACCATCGTCTGCCGCTGCGAGGACGTCTGCCACGGGGAGCTGCGCACGCACACCACGTGGCGCTGCGCCAAGCTGCAAACGCGCTGCGGCATGGGGCCGTGCCAGGGCCGCATCTGCGGCGGCGCCACCGAAGTGCTGTACGGCTGGCGTCCCGACGCGGTGCGCATGCCGATCTCGCCGGCGCGCATCGACACCATCATCGCCTGAAGCGAAATTTAATTGCGCTTGGCGATCGAGGTGCGCAGCACCAGTTGCGGTTCGATCATCGTGGTGTCCGACAGCGGCTTGCCGTCGATGGCGGCGATCAGTTTTTCCATCGCGGCGACGCCCATGCGCTCGCTCTGCAGGTCGACCGTCGTCAGCGCCGGCGACGTGTATTGGCCATACTGGATGTTGTCGAAACCGGCCACCGAGATGTCGGCCGGCAGGTTGAAGCCCAGCGTTTGCGCCGCCTTCATGAAGCCGAGCGCGATCAGGTCGTTGTAGCAGATCAGGGCGTCCGGGTGCTCGGCCCCCAGCATGATGGCCGAGCACAGGCGCTCGCCTTCCGCCGACGTCGGCGCGCCGCCTTCGTAGACCGTCAATTCCTGTCCGTAGCCGGCCAGGCATTCGCGGATCGCGCCCAGCCGGTCCTCGTCGCGGCGCGAGCGCGGAAAGCGCAGGTAGGCGATCCGCTTGTGCCCCAGCGAGACCAGGTGGCGCACCAGCATGCCGGCGCCGCGATGGTCGTCGCTGCCGACCCACGGCAGGTTCAGCCGCGCCGGCCGGCCGAAATACACCAGCGGCTTGCCCAGGTCCATGACCCAGTCCATTTCCGATTCGAGCATGCGCGAGAAGATGATCAGGCCGTCCACGCGGCGGCTCAGCGCCTCCAGCAACGGCCGCTCGCGGTCGGGATTTTCCTCGGTGTCGACCAGCAGCAGGGTGTAGCCGTGCGCCAGCGCGACCCGGTTGGCGCCCTTGACGATGCTGGTGAAGTGGGGATTGCCGACGTCCAGCACCGACAGGCCGATGCTCTTGGTGCGGCCGGTGATCATCGATTGCGCCAGCGGATTGGAACGGTAGCCCAGCCGCGCGATGACTTCCTTGATGGTCGCCTCCACCGCCGGCGAGAAGCGCTGCGCGCCGTTGACGAACTTGGAGACCGTGGCCGTCGAAACACCGGCCGCCGCCGCGACGTCGCGTATGGTTGCTACATTTTTTTTCATGATCGGGCTGTGGGGTTGGCGCGCCGCCAAAGCGGGGATATTAGCACGCGCCCCCGCAACCCCGATCAACGGCGCCGGCGGAGGAGCCGGCGCAGCCCTGCCCAACCCGCTTACAGGTCGGTGATTTCCTTGTGGCGCGGCACCAGCGCCTTCATCACGCACCACGCCACCAGGTAGGCCAGCGCGCAGATGCCGAACATGATCATATAGCCGGTGCGGATGTCGTTGACCGATTTGTAGTAGTCGAACACCCAGCCGCCCAACTTGGTCAGCGCCACGCCGCCGATGCCGCCGGCCATGCCGCCGATGCCGATCACCGAGGCCACCGATTTTTGCGGGAACATGTCCGACACGGTGGTGAAGATGTTGGCCGACCAGGCCTGGTGCGCCGAGGCGCCCACGCCGATCAGCAGCACCGGCACCCAGAAGCTGATCGCGCCGAGCGGTTGCGCCAGCAGCACCACCAGCGGGAAGAAGGCGATCACCAGCATGGCCTTCATGCGGCCGTCGTAAGGCGCGTAACCGCGCGACATGAAGTAGCTGGGGAACCAGCCGCCGCCGATCGAGCCGATCATCGTCATGCTGTACAACACGGCCAGCGGCACGATGATGGCGTCGCCCTTCATGCCGTATTGCGCCGACAGGTAGGTCGGCAGCCAGAACAGGAAGAACCACCAGACGCCGTCGGTCATGAATTTGCCGAAGGCGAAGGCCCAGGTCTGGCGATATTTGAGCAGCTGGAACCACGACACCTTTTTGGCGGCGGCGGCCGACGCTTCTTCCGTTTTCTCGACCGGCTGCACCGAATCGCTGCGGATGTAGGCCAGCTCGGCCTTGGACAGACGCTTTTGCTGCTCCGGCTTTTCATACAGCCACAGCCACACCGCCATCCACAGGAAGCCCAGCGCGCCGATGATGATGAAGGCCGACTGCCAGCCCCACACGGCGGCGATCAGCGGCACCGTGATCGGCGCCAGGATGGCGCCGACGTTGGCGCCGGAGTTGAAGATGCCGGTGGCGAAGGAGCGTTCCTTCTTGGGGAAGTATTCGGCGGTGGCCTTGATCGCGGCCGGGAAGTTGCCGGCCTCGCCGACCGCCAGCACCGCGCGCGAGATCATGAAGCCGATGATCGACGGCACCAGCACCACGCCGAAGGCGGCGCCGATGACGGCCACGCCCTCGCCCATCGGCACCGAGAACGCGTGCAGGATGGCGCCGAGCGACCAGATGACGATGGCCAGCACGTAGGCGGCCTTGGTGCCGATCTTGTCGACCACGCGGCCGGCGAACAGCATCGAGATCGCGTAGACGAACTGGAAGGCGGCGGCGATGTTGGCGTAGTCGGTGTTGGTCCAGCCGAATTCCTTGGACAGGTCGGGCGCCAGCAGGCTCAGTACCTGGCGGTCCAGGTAGTTGACGGTGGTGGCAAAAAACAACAGTGCACAGATGGTCCATCGGTATTTACCGACGGCTTGGCCCACCACGTGCGGAGTTACTGGCTCGCTCAGGTTCATGGCATCACTTATGTTTTGGTTTTTGGTGATGATCTCTCGGTCTCCACGAGATCACTTTAGTCGTATGTCATCGTACAACTATAAAACTTGATAAGCAAGCACAAAGATAAGCCGGTTGAAGCCGCCGCGCGCAAGACGATGATTGATTCACGCCGCCCCGGCCAGCGGCCGCGGCGGCGTTGTAGGATGACTTTAGGCCGGCTGGGTGGCGCGCGCGTCGCCGGTCCGGACCAGCAACAGCGCGACCAGACTGATCACCGCCGCGCCCGACAAATAGTAGCCGACGTACTGCAGGCCGTAGTTGGTCGCCAGCCAGGTGGCGATGTACGGCGCCAGCGAGGCGCCGAGGATGCCGGCCAGGTTGAACGTCAGCGAGGCGCCGGTGTAGCGCACCTCCGGCGGGAACAGCTCGGACAGGATGGTCCCCAGCGGCCCGTAGGTCATGCCCATCAGCGCCAGGCCGACCGACAGGAACACGGTGATCTGGATCAGGCTGCCGGAGCCGAACAGCGGCGCCAGCGCCAGCCCGAACACGGCGATCGCGGCCGAGACCCAGATCAGGGTCGTGCGGCGGCCGTAGCGGTCGGCCCACAGCGCGGCGACCGGGATCGTCAGGCCGAAGAACAGCACCGCGATCAATTGCTGGATCAGGAAGTCCTTGCGGGTGAACTTGAGCGCGGTGGTGCCCCAGCTGAGCGCGAACACCGTCATCAGGTAGAACAGCACGAAGGTGGCCAGCGCGATCAGCGTGCCCAGCACCAGCACGCGGCCATGGTCGCGGAACACCGTCACCACCGGCACCTTGACGCGCTCGTTCTTGTCGAGCACCTTCTGGAAGTCCGGCGTCTCGTGGATCTTCAGGCGGATGTACAGGCCGACCACCACCAGCAGCGAGCTGGCCAGGAACGGAATGCGCCAGCCGTAGCTGAAGAACTCGGCGTCGGTCAGCACTTCGCTCAGCAGCAGGAAGATGCCGCCCGACAGGAAGAAGCCGATCGGCGCGCCCAGCTGCGGGAACATGCCGTACCAGGCGCGCTTGCCCGGCGGCGCGTTCTCGGTCGCCAGCAGCACCGCGCCGCCCCACTCGCCGCCCAGGCCCAGGCCCTGGCCGAAGCGGCACAGCGCCAGCAGCGCCGGCGCCAGCGTGCCGATCTGCGCGTAGGTCGGCAGCATGCCGATCACCACGGTCGAGATCCCCATCATCAACAGGGCCGCGACCAGGGTGGCCTTGCGGCCGATGCGGTCGCCGAAGTGGCCGAACACGGCCGAGCCGACCGGACGCGCGAAGAAGGCGATGGCGAACGTGGCCAGCGACTGCAAGGTGGCGGCGGCCGGATCGCTGGCGGGGAAGAACAGCTTGGGGAACACCAGCACGGCGGCGGTGGCGTAGATGTAGAAATCGAAGAATTCGATGGTGGTGCCGATCAAGCTGGCAAACAGCACCGTGGACGGCTTGTTGGTCTTGGACGATCCCGGTTGAGACTTGCTCATGCGTGAGGCTCCTGCGGATGGGTGGTGCGCCTCATCATACACACCCCCTCCGCAGCTTGCCAAGCAGATATGATTGCTTACGGTAATAGGTCAGTGATCGATTTGCGACAGTCCGGCGGCGATCTCGTCGGCCTTGAGCGGACGCACGACGCGCGCCACTTCCTGGCCGTCGCGCAGGAAGATCAGGGTGGGCCACAGCTTGACCTTGTAGGAGCGGCCCAGCGGACGTCCCGGGCCGTCCTCGACCTTGTAGTGGTTGACGGCGTCATGGCCGGCCATCGCCTGTTGCAGCGGCGGCTGGGCGGCCATGCAGTGGCCGCACCAGTTGGCGCCGAACTCCAGCAACGTGGCGCCGGGCATGGCGTCGATTTCGGCGCGCCGCGGCGCCTCGGCGATGTAAACAGTCTTCATTTAAACAGTTTTCATTTGGTCTTGAACTTGGCACATGGATCGGTGCGCGGTTGCGGCGTGAGCTTGTGGACCACGTCGTACAGGTTGCCACCCGCGCCGCCGCCCTCGACGAACCCCTCGCTGCGCACGGCCAGTATAGGCTCAATCCGATTGAGCCAGCGCGCGACACCGATATCCTTGCGCACGTGGCCGTTGCCGGCGATCAGCACCACGTCGCGCGGCCGCTGGTCGCGCACGATCTTGGCCATCCAGATGTCGCGGGCGACCTGGGCGTTGACCATGCCCTCGATCATCATCTCCGGGGTCATATTGCAGTGGCCGATGGCGATCTCCTTTTGTTGGACGGCGCGCACGTCGGCCGGCAGCGGCTGGTCCAGCCGGTAGTCCCTGACGCTTTGCGGATCGAACGTGGCGGTGACGCCGTCGCGCACCACGCGCGAGGCGTCGGCGCGCGACAGGTTGCCGGCCACCAGCGGCAGGTGGTAGGTCAGCGCCAGCTGGATCACCGGGTAATACAGTTGCCAGTCCCAGCGGGCGCCATTGACGACGCGGATCACGCATTGCGCGTCGAGGCAGCCTTTTTGCGCCTTGTCCAGCAGGTCCTGGTCTTCGCGGTCGAATTGTTCCATGACGATGGCCGGCCGCCAGCCCCCCTCCACCCGCTGGCGCAGCAGGTCGTAGCGCAGACGGTGCCCCTGGGCGTTGTCATGCACCTCGCCCAGCAACCACACCTGCGGATTGGGGCCGACGGGGACGGCGGCGTCCGCCCCGGCCTCCGGCATCGGGCCGGTGCGGACGCCGCCGGCGCAACCGGCCAGTGCCAACGTCCCTGTCAATATTGCCGTAAATCCAATTGTCCGCCACCTTTTTTTATATGTGGATATCATTCCGCTCCTCACGTCTGAGTTCGCAAGAAACGCGCGGCGCAAGCCGGACGAGCCCGCCCGTTGTTGCAACGCAATATTAAATTTCTTTGACATAAACACAGATAGCAATATGTTATGAATTGTGGTTTAATAGTCTTTGTGCAATAAACGTCCAACGCATTGCGGCAGCGAGTCTAAGGTGTCTGCATTAAATTGCTGTTAAGACCCGGCCCCCGCAGTATTGCCATAGGAGTAAATTATGAAAATAACACCGCTTTTAACTTCCCTGCTATTCGCGCTGAGCCTGACCGGCGCGGCGCACGCGAAGGTCGACGCCGCCCCGGCCGCGCCTATCGCACCTGCAACAATCGAAGCTGAAAAATGCGTCCCGAACGCGGCCTCGTCGTGCATGACCGCCGACGGCGCGGCGGCCAAGGACGACGACAATGTCGATCTCGCCACGCTGCCGAAAACCAATCCGGCGCAGGTCGACGCCGCCGCTTCGGCGGTGCCGGAACCGCAAACCTTCGCCATGATGGCGCTGGGTTTGGCGCTGCTGGGCTTCTCCTCGCGCCGCCGCAAGCCGTCGGACAAATTCGAGAACTAAGCGCCGCCCGTCCGCGGCACGACCAAAATCCCGCCCGGTGCGGGATTTTTTTTGCTCTTTAGTAACATAGCGACCGTATATTGCTGATGGCGACGCCCTGGGCGACGGCGCGGAACGCGCAGCCGAGCTTGCGCCAGCCGTCGTCGGTGAGCATCACCGCGCCCAGCGCCAGCGCCAGCGCGACGGCCAGCACGATCAGCAAACCTTTGATCGCGTCCTTATTCATGCTGCTCCCCGGTCGGCGCGGCGCGAACGGCAATATTAAGCGTTCAGCGCGCCACGTTATGCGGCGTCCGCCAGCGTGTAGTCGAAATCGTAGTAGTGCTTGCCGCCTTCGATGCGGATGTTCAAGGTGCCGCTGAGCCCTTCGAGCTCGTCCCGGCCCGAATCGGGCACCACCGCCACCGCCAGGCTGGGCGCGCCGCGCGCCATGATGCCGCGATGGTGCAGCAGAAAGTTGCCGCGTTTGCCGTCGAGGCTGCCCTCGACCCGTTCGATCGCCACGTACACGCCCGAGCCCAGCGCGCTGTCCATATAGGCCAGCATCTCGCCCTTGCCGGTGGCCGCCAGCGCGCCATGGTATTGCTTGTCGAGCGACATGCGGCCCACGCCGCTGTCGGCCGCCACCTCCGACGTCGATTCCGGCCGCATCTTGACGCTGAATTCCCCTGTGATCCTGTTCATCGCTTGCTCCTTTCTAGGCGGGCAGGCGGGTTTCGGCCTGGCCGCTGATGTCGTCGACCGGCGTCACGCACGGCATGCGCAGCGTGAACGTGGCGCCGTGGCCCAGCACGCTGGCGACCGTGACCGTGCCGCCGAATTGTTTGGCCATCAGGTTGAACACGATGTTCAGCCCGAGCCCGGTGCCGCCCTGCCCGCGCCGCGTGGTCACGAACGGATCGAACACCTTGTCCAGCATCTCCGGCGCGATGCCCTTGCCGTTGTCGCTCACCCGCATCTCGATCCAGTCGCCCTGGCGCACCACGTCGATGGTGATGCGGCCCTCGTCGTCCGGCTCGAACGCGTGGTCGACGCAATTGAGCGTCAAGTTGGTGATCACCTGCGCCAGCGCGCCCGGATAACTGTCGAGCATGATATCGGGCGGGCAATCGATGCCGACCGCGATATGCGTCTTCTTCAGCTTGGGCTGGAGGCTGGACACCACTTCGTTTATATAATCGCGCAATTCGAAGCGGCGGCGCGCCTCGCTGACCTGGTCGACGGCGATCTGCTTGAAGCTGTGGATCAGGTGGGCGGCGCGGTAGGCGTTGTTCATGATCAGGCGCGTGCTCTCGGCCGCCGTGTCCAGGTAGCGCATGATGTCGGACTTTTTGATGTTGCCGCCCTCGACGGCCAGTTGCACCTTCTCGGTCGCCTCCATCAGCACCGAGGCGCTGGTCAGGGCGATGCCGACCGGCGTGTTGATCTCGTGGGCGACGCCGGCCACCAGGCCGCCCAGCGAAGCCAGCCGCTCGGCCTGCAGCAGCGATTCCTGCGTGCGGCGCAGGTCGGCCATGGCCTTGGCGGTGGCCTGGGCCGACTTGCGGGCCTCGTCCTCGGCCTCGCGGATGCGCTGGATGTTCGATTTGACCTTGCGCTGGATGGCGTTGAAGCCGCGGATGACCTCGCCGAGCTCGTCGTGGCGGCTGTCGGCCAGCTCCTCGACCTCGTCGCTGCCGCGCGTGGCCAGGTCGAACAGGCCGTCGCGCAGGCGCTTGAGCGGGTCGAACACGATGCGCAGCGACAAGGCCAGCGCCGCCACCAGGATCAGGTCGAGCAGCAGCACTTCGATCACCTTGCGGCGCACCTCGGCCGCCAGCGTGGCGTCGATCTGGGCGCGGCTGAAGTTGACCACCACGCGCCCGACGATGACCGGCTTGAGCGCGGCCCCGGCGGCGCCGGAGTCGCGGTAGGCCAGGTCGGCCACCACCGGCGTGCCGGCGACGGCGGCGTCGTTCTCGATCGAGCTGATTTTGCCGTCCTCGTGGCGCAGGCGGCCGGAAAACAGGCCGACCGAGGTGTCGTAGACGCGGATCGACACCAGTTCGGGCGGCATCATCTCGGCGGCGACGATGTTGTCGACCTTGGCCTTGTCGAGGTCCCACAGCGCCGACGGCAGGCTGGTTTGCAACCGGGTCAGCACGCCCTGGCGCAGGCGCTGGCTGCTCACTTCGAGTTCGTGACCGAGGCTGTATTGCGCGTAGGTGCCGGAAATGCCCAGCACCAGGGTCACGATGACCACGAAGAGCAGCGTCAAACGGCCTTGAATACCAGACATCGAACAATCTCCCCGACCACGTATTTGACGGCAACGTCCCAATGTACGGTATGGGCTGCATCTTGGCAAGAATAAGGCACCCCCGAGGGGCCAGCGCCGGTCCACGGCGGCCCCGGCCGGCAGACTTCGCCCGCGCGCAATGGTAATATCGTGCAACATGTGGGCCGGCTCGGACGCCCGCGAACAACCCGACATTACCGGAGGCATCATGACGGGCAACTATCATCAACTGGCGATGGCGGAGGTGCGGCCGGGCATGGTCCTGTCCGACGTGCTGCTCGACGTCCAGGGCCATGTGCTGCTGCCGCAGGGCACCGTGCTGACCGAGGCCATGCTGGCGCTGATGCCGCGCCACGGCATCGCCGTGCTGCCCATCGTGCGCGAGGAAGTGGCGCCGGAAGTGGCGCAGGCGGCGCTGACCCACCACCAGGCGCGCATCGACCGGCTGTTCCGCAAAAACGACGCCGACAGCGACAACGACTGGGCCACGGCGCTGCTGCGCCGTTTCGTCACCGATTTCCGGCTGGGCAAACCGGAGCGCGAGCAAAGCGGGGAGCACCCTGGGCATGAGTAACACCCTCAGCTACGACGACGTGGTGCGCAACCTCGACGACCTGCCCTCGCTGCCGGCGGTGGTGATGGAATTACTCAACAGCATAGACCAGGACGATGTCGACATCTCCGTGCTGGCCAAGAAGGTGTCGTACGACCAGGCGCTGACCGCCAAGACGTTGCGCTTGGCCAATTCGTCGCTGTACGGGCTGCAAGTCAAGGTCACCACCATCCAGCAGGCGATCACCTACCTGGGTTTCCAGACCACCCGCAACCTGATCACGGCGGCGGCCGTCACCGGCTGCTTCGCCGAGGGCCATTGCCCCGGCTTCGACCACAAGGCGTTCTGGCGCCACTCGATCGCCACCGCCGCCTGCGCCAAGGTGCTGGCGCGGCAGATGCGCTTCAATCAGGATTACGCCTTCACGGCCGGCTTGCTGCACGATATAGGCAGGCTGGTGCTGGTGTCCTGCTTCCCGAATCAATATTCGATCACCCTGGCCTACCGCGAGGAGCACGACTGTTATTTGCTGGAGGCCGAACGCAAGGTGCTGGGCGTCGATCACGTCGACGCCGGCATGGCGCTGGCCGAACACTGGAATTTTTCCGACACGATGCGGCTGGCCATCGGCGGCCACCACGATCCGGAAGCGCCGGGCGCGGGCTTCCTGGCGGCCATCATTCATGTGGCCGACGCCATCGTCCACGCGCTCGATCTGGCGCAGGTGCGGGACGACCTGGTCCCGCCCGTGTCCACGGTGGCCTGGACCGCGTTGGGCCTCGATGAGGAAATCTATCTGCAGCTGTTCCGGGAAACCGAGCTGCAGTATGAAGAAATTTCGATGGTGTTGCTGAGCTAACAGACTACGCTGACGGACTGCCTACTGCACAAGACGCACGAAAAACAAAAAGGCGTCACCTGCCGGCCGGGTTGGACGTAAAGTCAGCCACGGCGCGGCAGGTGCGAAAGCTGCGGGCGCATTAATGACGCGCGTAGTTTCCGGCCTCGGCCTTTTCTGGACGCTCTTCAGGCTTTGGACGGCCCTGGGCGTCGGACAGGCGGTACTTGGTGCGGCGGTCGCCCATCAAATCGCGCAGGTCGCGGATGCTCATGCCGGTCACTTCATGCATGCGGATCAGCAGCGAAGCGCCAACCGGCAGACGGTGGTGACGGATCTTGCTGATCACTGGCGGCGCCACTTCCAGCAGGCGCGACAATGCGGCGTCGTTTTTCAGTTGCATCTTGCCCAGCAGGATGTCGAGCAGATGGTTCGGGTTGTAGCTTTCTTGGGAAGCAAGAGCGTGGTGTGCCATGATTTTCCTCGTTGGTTGGGTGAAGAGATAGTGCTGGTCGGAACTTAAGGACAACTTAGAATTTATCAATTAACCGCCTGGTTGGATAAGCAGCTAACAGAGCAACTAAATTAACCAGCAGGTCCGATTTTCCTGAATTGCCTTTCGTGCAAGAGAATTCTATGCTTAAAGGGACTGCTCCAGCCGGCGCGCGCTGCGTGAAGATTGTTTGACATCAACCGCCGGCTAGAAAACTTAGCAACTATGCTATTTCATCACATGGGGCCGGAGGGTGTCGCACGCAAGAACTTGTAGGAAATTGTTACATGAAGCAAGTTCATACAGAGTGACGGCGGGTTTGCTACCGCTCGGCAACTGTGTCATCGGCAGGGCAACATCGGACGGCGCCGGCCGGGTGCGTAGAGGTCCCGGCCGCCGCTTCAAAATGCGGCGCGGGGGCGGTTTGCAGCGGTAAATTACGCTAAACTAGCGCCTGTGCGCAGCAGTGCGCCCCATCCCGCCTCATCTCTTAAAAGCATTCCATTGAAAACCAAAACACCCGTTCAGCCGCATTACTTTGTTCCAGAGCCGCTCGACAACTCGCGCCTGGCCCATTTGTGCGGCCCCCTCGACGAAAACCTGCGGCAGATTTCCGCCGCGCTGGACGTCACCATTTTCCGTCGCGGCGAGAAATTCATCGTCAGCGGCCACAATGCCGAACGCGCGGTGCAGATCCTCGAACAGTTCTACGCGGTCGCCAACAAAGTCGTACCAATTGAAGAAGTGCAACTTGCGCTGGTGGAACAGCGCGCCGGCCTGGCCGCCGCAGCCACCGCCGCGGCCACCGTCCCCGGCGGCGACACCAAACCGCACGCCGTGGCCGAGGCGCCGTTTGTCGAGCCGGAAATCAACAGCCCGGTGCTGAAGACGCGCCGCGCCGACCTGCGCGGCCGCACGCCGCACCAGATCCGTTACCTGCGCAACATTCTCGAACACGACATCAGCTTCGGCGTCGGCCCGGCCGGCACGGGCAAAACCTATCTGGCCGTGGCCTGCGCGGTCGACGCGCTCGAGCGCGACGCCGTCAAGCGCATCATCCTGACCCGTCCTGCCGTCGAGGCGGGCGAACGGCTCGGCTTCCTGCCGGGCGACCTGGCGCAAAAGGTCGATCCGTATCTGCGGCCGCTGTACGACGCGCTGTACGACCTGCTGGGCTTCGACCGCACGCAGAAAATGTTCGAGAAGCAAGTCATCGAGATCGCGCCGCTGGCCTATATGCGCGGGCGCACCCTGAACCACGCGTTCGTGATCCTCGACGAGGCGCAAAACACCACCGTCGAGCAGATGAAGATGTTCCTGACGCGCATAGGTTTCGGCAGCAAGGCCGTCATCACCGGCGACGTCACGCAGGTGGACTTGCACAAGAGCCAGAAAAGCGGCCTGGTCGACGCCGTCCAGGTGTTGAAGGACGTGCGCGGCATCGCCTTCAGCCACTTCAACAGCGAGGACGTGGTGCGCCACCCGCTGGTGGCGCGCATCGTCGACGCCTACGAGACGGCGCACAACCACGAAGCCGAGATCGCCCCCCTCCTCAAAGCCACCGCTCTTAAAAATGTCCGTAAAAAATAAATTGACCTTGTCGGTGCAATATCCCGACGCCCGCCTGAAGGAAGTCATCACCCGCGCCGCCATCCGCAAGTGGATACAGGCGGCGCTGTTCGCGCCGGCCGAACTGACCATCCGCTTCGTCGACGCCGAGGAAGGCCGCGAGCTCAACAAGCAATACCGCGGCAAGGACTACGCCACCAACGTGCTGACGTTCGCCTACAACGAGGGCGAGGAACCGGACGAGGACGCGCCCACGCAAGCCGACATCATCCTGTGCACCGACGTGCTGGAGAAGGAGGCGGCCGAGCAAAAGAAATCGGTGGAGGAGCACACGGCCCACCTGATCGTGCACGGCGTGCTGCACGCGCAAGGCTACGACCACGAGGACGACGAGGAGGCGGCCGAGATGGAGGGCATCGAAACGGAGTTGCTGGCGGAGCTAGGTTACGCCGATCCCTACGCGGAATGACTCCGCCGCCCGTCCGCGCCGGAGCCGTACATTTGGCCAACCGCCTCCTGCCAAGGCACCGCTGTCGGCAGCGTGGCGACCTGTCCGTCCCGGAAAACCAATAGTGGCCCATTGCCCGCAAGCGCGAACATCGGGTCGCGGGTCCGGACAAAATCGGCTGAATTGTAGAAAAACAGCCAGCCTTGCTTCACCTCTTTTGTTTCGGCGGTCACAATGTCGAATGCCTCGCCCGCCATCCGGCCCAATTCATCGACCTTGACTCGGGCAATTTTTAAAGCCGCGGCGCGATTGAGCGTATCCATTAGTTGCTCCTTAAAAAACGAAACCCGGTGTAACCGCCGACTGCCGCAGCTTTGCCAGTTTGCCCATCGAGGAAGCGGACAACGCCGTTTTGATTGACGGCGTTGAAGACGTGGCCTACTCCTCCGCTGCGGCTACCGTAGACGATCCCGCGACTTCCACTGCCTGCGGCCAGCAGAGCCTGTACCACCTCGCAAAGATCGCCAGCGGCACTGAATTTTGCGCCAAATATCCGTTCAAGTATAGCGATGCTGTGCGGGCCACCAGGCAGAGCCGCAGCAGGACGGCCCGCCAGCATCGCATCCGTTGCGATCACGCAATTAACGCAGTTCGTTTTACTGTGTCCAGGATTGATGCTTCGAACCGTGCCGGCCAAGATGCCCATTGCAAGACCATCGTCGTTGAAAGAATTTGTCCAGCATGGCCCCGGTGGATGGCCAATGCGCTGAGCAAACTCAAACAATACCTGGCTTGGTTCCCCCATCAGATTCGCTGTTTTTCTGACAAAAACCTGCTATCTTGAGCTTTTGGTGTATCCTATACCCCTTCAAAACAATGGCTCACGCCTACTATGCAAGAGCACTCTAGTGGCGTCAAGACTGACGCCAAACCCCATCGGTCACTGTTTGAACGCCTGACCGCACTGATTTCCCCCGAGCCAGAGAACCGCGCGGAACTGCTCGAAGTTCTGCACGACGCCCACGAACGCAACCTGATCGACGCCGACGCCCTGTCGATGATCGAAGGCGTGTTCCAGGTCTCCGACTTGTCCGCCCGTGACATCATGATTCCCCGCTCGCAGATGGATGTCATCGACATCTCCAAGCCGATCGAGGAGTGGATGCCGCAGGTGCTGGCGACCGCCCACTCGCGCTTCCCCGCCATCGAGGGCGAGCGCGACAAGGTGATCGGCATCCTGCTGGCCAAGGACCTGCTGCGCTACTACGCCGAAGAGTCTTTCGACGTGCGCGACATGCTGCGCCCGGCCATCTTCATCCCCGAGTCCAAACGCCTGAACGTGCTGCTGCGCGACTTCCGCGCCAACCACAACCACATGGCGATCGTGGTCGACGAGTACAGCGGCGTGGCCGGCCTGATCACCATCGAGGACGTGCTGGAGCAGATCGTCGGCGACATCGAGGACGAATACGACTTCGACGAGGAAGAGGACAACATCCTCTCGATCAAGGAAGGCGTGCACGGACCGCGCTGGCGCATCAAGGCGCTGACCGAGATCGAGCAGTTCAACGAAGAGTTGGACACCTCGCTGCCGGACGACGACGTCGACACCATCGGCGGTCTGGTCGCCAAGCACCTGGCGCGCATGCCGCACAAGGGCGACATCTTCGACTACCAGGGCATGCGCTTTGAAGTCCTGCGCGCCGACGCCCGCCAGATCCACGTGCTGCTGGTGGAAAAACTGCCGGCCGCCCCCGACGCCGGCGACACGCAATAATGCGCTTTCGCCGCGCCAATCCGAACGATCCGCCCAAGCCGCAACGCAGCACCAAAGGTCGGATGGTCATCACCATGCTGGCCGGCGCGATGTGCGTGTTCGCCTTCGCGCCGTTCGGCTGGTGGCCGCTGGAAATCCTCGGCCTGGCGACCCTGTTCTATCAAGTGCTGCGCAGTTCGGACGTCAAAAGCGCGGGCCTGATCGGCTGGGCCTTCGGCTTCGGCTGGACCGCCGCCGGCACCCACTGGCTATACGTGTCGCTGCACGACTTCGGCGCCATGGCCGCGCCGATCGCCGCCGCCGCCGTGCTGCTGCTGGCCTGGGGCATGGGCTTTTACGTCGCCCTGGCGATGGGCGGCGCGGCCTGGCTGCGCAAGCGCTGGTCGCTGCCGCTGCCGGCCGCCAACCTGCTGGTGCTGCCGACCATGTGGGCGCTGTTCGAATGGGTGCGCGCCTGGCTGTTCACCGGTTTTCCGTGGATGTCGTCCGGCTACGCCCACAATCACAGTCCGCTGGCCGGCTACGCGCCGGTCGTCGGCGTCTACGGCCTCGGATGGCTGGCGGCCGTCATCGCCGGCGCGCTGCTCTTGCTGCTGCACCGCACCCGCATCAAGGCGGCGGTACTGATCGTCGCCATCTGCGCCGTCGGCGTCGGGCTGACCTACCTGCAATGGACCTACCCGGAGGGCAAACCAATCTCGGTGCGCCTGCTGCAAGGAAACATCCCGCAAAGCGAAAAATTCGACGGCGCCCGCGTCATCGAGACGATGAAGCTGTACCACGACGCCATCACCGCCGCGCCGGCCGACTTGATCGCCACGCCGGAGACGGCCATCGTCATGCTGCCGCAGCAGCTGCCGCCGGACTACCTGCCCGGCATCGCCCAATTCCTGACCAAGACCAACAGCAACCTGATACTCGGCATCCCGATGGCCGACAGCCAGACCGCTTACTTCAACAGCGTGATCGGCCTGACGCCGCGCCAGGGCAGCGGCTACTACCGCTACGACAAGCACCACCTGGTGCCGTTCGGCGAGTTCATCCCGCTCGGCTTCCGCTGGTTCGTCAACCTGATGTCGATCCCGCTCGGCGACCAGACCAGCGGCGCCGACATCCAGCCGGCCTTCCCGATCAAGGACCAGCGCGTGCTGCCCAACATCTGCTACGAAGATTTGTTCGGCGAGGAGATCGCGGCGCAGCTGAACCACCCGGCGCAGGGCCAGAAGCCGGCCACGATGCTGCTCAACGTCTCGAATCTGGCCTGGTTCGGCGACACCATCGCCATTCCGCAGCATTTGCAAATCTCGCAAATGCGCACGCTGGAGACGGGCCGGCCGATGCTGCGGGCGACCAATACCGGCGCCACCGCCATCATCGACGGCCATGGCGTGATCCGGCACCAGTTGAAGGTCAACACCTTCGGCACCCTGGCCGCCAACGTCCAGGGCATGGCGGGCAGCACCCCCTTCATCATCTGGGGGAACAAGCTGTTCCTGCTGCTGGCGGCGCTGGCATTGGGCGGCGCCTGGTTTTGGGCGCGCCGCGCAAAAAACCAGGCCAAAGCCGCTTAATCTCCACAGTCTGCCGGCAAAACCCGCTAAAATTGCCCCTTTAGCATAACCGCAACCGCACGCCCCTCGCCCCGCGAGGCGTGCCATCGACCACACAAGATGCTGACATTTCAACAAATCATTCTGACCTTGCAAACCTATTGGGACAAGCAAGGCTGCGCCCTGCTCCAGCCCTACGACATGGAAGTCGGCGCCGGCACCTTCCACACCGGGACCTTCCTGCGCGCGATCGGCCCGGAGCCTTGGCGCGCGGCCTACGTGCAGCCGTCGCGCCGCCCGAAGGACGGCCGCTATGGCGAGAACCCGAACCGCGGCCAGCACTACTACCAATACCAGGTGGTGATGAAGCCGGCGCCGGAAAACATCCTCGACCTGTATCTCGGTTCGCTGGAGGCGCTGGGCCTGGACCTGAAACAGAATGACGTGCGCTTCGTCGAAGACGACTGGGAATCGCCGACGCTGGGCGCCTGGGGCCTGGGCTGGGAAGTGTGGCTGAACGGGATGGAGGTGACGCAGTTCACCTACTTCCAGCAGGTCGGCGGCCTCGATTGCAAGCCGGTGCTGGGCGAGATCACCTATGGCATCGAGCGCCTGGCGATGTACCTGCAGGGCGTCGAGAACATGTACGACCTGGTGTGGACGACGTGGGAGGAAAATGGTGTGACAAAGACGCTGAAGTACGGCGACGTGTTCCACCAGAACGAGGTCGAACAATCGGCCTACAACTTCGAGCATTCGAACGCCGAACTGCTGTTCGCCCAATTCAACAACCACGAATCGGAAGCCAAGCGCCTGATCGAAGCGCAACTGACGTTGCCGGCCTATGAGCAGATCATGAAGGCCTCGCACAGCTTCAACCTGCTGGACGCGCGCGGCGCCATCTCGGTGACCGAGCGCGCCGCCTACATCGGCCGCGTGCGCGCCCTGTCGCGCCTCGTGGCGCAGGCCTACTACGATTCGCGCGAGCGCCTGGGCTTCCCGATGGCCCCCGCCTCCGCTGTTGCTGAACAAACCGTATAAATAATATGACCCAGACCCTCCTCATCGAACTGCTGACCGAAGAACTGCCGCCGAAGGCGCTCGCCAAACTGGGCGCGGCCTTCGCCGCCGGCATCGTCAACGGCCTGAAAGCGCGCGACTTCCTCGAAGCCGACAGCGTCGCCACCTCGTTCGCCTCGCCGCGCCGCCTGGCCGTTTCCATCACCAAGGTGCGCGCCACCTCGCCCGACAAATCGATCCGCGAAAAAGTGCTGCCGGTGTCGGTGGCGCTGGACGCAGCCGGCAACGGCACGCCGCCGCTGGCCAAGAAACTGGCCGCGCTGGGCTTCCCGAACCTGACCGTGGCCGACCTGGAACGCGCGCAGGACGGCAAGGCCGAGAGCTTCTTCCACACCTACACGGCGGCCGGCAGCGCGCTGCAATCGGGGCTGCAATCGGCGCTGGAGGAATCGGTCGCCAAGCTGCCTATCCCTAAAGTGATGAGCTATCAGCGTCCGGACGGCGCCACCGTGCAATTCGTGCGTCCGGCCCACAGCCTGATCGCGCTGCATGGTTCGACCGTGCTGCCACTGACCCTGCTGGGACTGACCGCGTCGAACGTCACCGAAGGCCACCGCTTCCTGACCGCGCCGGGCCAACGCGCGGTCACCGTCGCCGACGCCGACAGCTACGCCGGGACCCTGGAATCCCAAGGCAAGGTGCTGGCCAGCGTCGAACAGCGCAAGGAACAGATCCGCGCCGAGCTGCTGGCCAAGGCCGGCGCCGACCAGGTGCTGATGCCCGAAGCGCTGCTCGACGAAGTGACCGCGCTGGTCGAATGGCCGGTGGTCTACGAGTGCCACTTCGAGGAAGAGTTCCTGGCCGTGCCGCAGGAATGCCTGATCCTGACCATGCAGACCAACCAGAAGTACTTCGCGCTGACGGACGCCGACGGCAAGCTGCGTTCGCGCTTCCTGATCGTCTCCAACATCGCCACCGACACGCCGGCCGCCATCATCGGCGGCAACGAGCGCGTGGTGCGTCCGCGCCTGTCGGACGCCAAGTTCTTCTTCGAGCAGGACAAGAAGAAGACCCTGGAATCGCGCCTGCCGCTGCTCAAGAACGTGGTCTACCACAACAAACTGGGCACGCAGGCCGAGCGCAGCGAGCGTGTCAGCGCGCTGGCCGGCTTCATCGCCACCCAGGTCGGAGGCGACTCCGCGCTGGCCACCCGCGCCGCCAAGCTGTCGAAGGCCGACCTGCTGACCGACATGGTCGGCGAGTTCCCCGAGCTGCAAGGCATCATGGGCACCTACTACGCCCGCAACGATGGCGAGCCGGAAGACGTGGCGCTTGCCGCCTCCGAGCACTACCAGCCGCGCTTCGCCGGCGACGCGCTGCCGTCGACCGTCACCGGCACCGCCGTGGCGCTGGCCGACAAACTCGAAACCCTGGTCGGCATCTGGTCGATCGGCCTGCAGCCTACCGGCGACAAGGACCCGTTCGCGCTGCGCCGCCATGCGCTGGGCGTGCTGCGCATGCTGATCGAAAAACGCCTGATGCTGTCGATCCGCGGCCTGCTCGATTCGGCCGCGCAGCAGTTCACCGGCATCGCCGGCTTCAAGGATCCGGTCCTCGAAGTCACCGCCTTCATGCTGGACCGCCTGCGCGGCATCCTGCGCGAGCGCGGCTTCTCGCCGAACGAGATCGAAGCGGTGGTGGCCCAGAACCCGGACCGCCTGGACGACATCGTGCAGCGCCTGGAGGCCGTCAAGGCCTTCGCCGCGCTGCCGGAAGCGTCCTCGCTCGCCGCCGCCAACAAGCGCATCACCAACATCCTGAAAAAGAACGAAGAGGCGCTGACCGCCGCCGGCACCATCGCCGTCGACCCGGCGCTGCTGCAGGACGAGGCCGAGAAGAACCTGGCCGCCGCCGTCACCCGCGTGCAGCCGGACATCGACGCCGCCTTCATCCGCGGCGATTTCGCCGACGCGCTCAAGACCCTGGCGCAGCTGCGCGACGAAGTCGACGCCTTCTTCAACGACGTCATGGTCATGGCCGAAGACGTCGCCTTGCGCAACAACCGTCTGGCACTGCTGTCATCGCTGCATGGCATGATGAACCGCGTGGCCGACATTTCGAAGCTGGCGGCCTAAATGGGTGCGCCGTCCATGAAACTGATCATCCTCGATCGCGACGGCGTCATCAACCATGATTCGCCCGATTTCATCAAGTCGCCGGCCGAGTGGATTCCCATCCCCGGCTCGCTGGAAGCGATCGCCCGCCTGAACCAGGCCGGCTATCGCGTGGTGATCGCGTCGAACCAGTCGGGCATCGCGCGCGAGTTCTTCGACATGACGATCCTCAACGCCATCCACGCCAAGATGCACAATCTGGCGCAGCAGGTCGGCGCCGACATCGACGCCGTGTTCTTCTGCCCCCACGCGGCGGCCGACAACTGCGATTGCCGCAAGCCGAAACCGGGCATGTTCAACGAGATCTCGCAGCGCTACAAGGTCAGTCTCAAAGGCGTGCCGGTGGTGGGCGACTCGCTGCGCGACCTGCAGGCCGGCTATGTCACCGGCTGCGTGCCCTATCTGGTCCTGACCGGCAAGGGCGAGAAAACCCGGGAAACCGGCGGCCTGCCGCCCGGCACCCTGGTGTTCCCCGACTTGGCGGCGATGGTGGTCCACCTGCTCAAAACCAGCGTGCCGCCGGCGCTGCACGTCGTTAGCTAACAAGTATTTGGAGTCTGCATTGGGTCATCCCGTATTGTTTTTGCGTTCCCTGATCTTCACCATCATCATGGTGATATCGACCGTGGTTTGGGCGCTGGTGTGCTTCCTGGCCGCGCCGCTGCCGTATAACAAACGCTTCTGGGTCACCGCCCGCTGGAATGTGTTCATCGTCTGGTGCGCCAAGGTTATCTGCGGCATCCGCTACGAAATCAAAGGCGCCGAGAATTTCCCGGACGCGCCGGCGGTGGTGCTGTCGAAGCACCAGTCGGCGTGGGAAACCATCTTCCTGCTGCCTAACCTGCCGCGTCCCCTGGTGTTCGTGTTCAAGAAGGAAATCCTCTACATTCCGTTCTTCGGTTGGGCGATGGCGCTGCTGCGCATGATCCCGATCGACCGCAAGCAAGGCAAGAACGCGTTCAAGCACGTGGTCCGCCACGGCAAGCGCCGGCTCGCCGACGGCCAATGGATTATCATGTTCCCCGAGGGGACGCGGATTCCCGTCGGCCAGGCCGGCAAGTACAAAAGCGGCGGCACGCGCCTCGCCATCGAGACCGGCGCCGTGGTGGTGCCGATCGCGCACAACTCCGGCGAGTGCTGGCCAAAAAACTCTTTCATCAAACGGCCCGGCCTTGTTACAGTATCGATAGGTAAGCCAATTTCGCCAGAAGGACAAACTCCGGACGGCATGATGCAACAGGTGGAAACTTGGATAGAATCAGAAATGCGCGTCATTTCGCCCCACGCCTACAACGCTGGCTAGACGATCTCGCCACGCTGGTGAAGCCGGCGTCGCCGCAAGACGACGCCAGCCAACTCGACCTGTTCGCGCGGGAGGCGCAGGCGCAGGGTCAGCTTTCCTCCACCAAACCTGTCTACACGTCGCCGGTTTGGTCGGTGCCTCCCACTTCCAGCAAGCCTCCTCCGATTTCCCCGTACATAGCACCACCGGTAGCGCCAGTTGCCGTTCCGCCGACCACGGCGGTCCCGGTCAAGCCGCGCGTGGCGCCACCACCGTCCGACCAGCCGCCGACGGCCAAGCGCCAGCTGATGGTCGGTGAATTCATCCTCGAATATGAGCTGCGCCGCTCGACGCGCCGCTCGATCGGCTTCATGATCGACGACGACGGCCTGCGCGTGACCGCGCCCAAGCGCATCACCATCGCCGAAATCGACAACGCCATCCGCACCAAACAACACTGGATACTGAGCAAACTCAAGGAACGGCGCGAACGCCGCGCCGCGCGGCTGCAAAAGCCGCCGGTGGAGTGGGTCGACGGCGCGCAGATTCCGTATCTGGGCGCGGACATCACCTTGCGGCTGCTGGTGGGCGGGCGCAATCGCACCAGCTACAACCCGGCGACGCGCGAGCTGTCGATGGTGCTGGTGCCCGGCGCCACCGAAACGCTGCTCAAGGAGCGCGTCAAGTCCTGGTACCAGCAGGAGGCCAAGGTGCTGTTCGAGCAACGCCTGGACCTGTACGCGGGGCGCCTGGGCGTCAGCTACCACTCGTTCGGCCTGTCGTCGGCCGGCACGCGCTGGGGCTCGTGCACGGTCGACCGCAAGATCCGCCTGAACTGGAAACTGATCCACTTCTCGCTACCGCTGATCGACTACGTGGTCGCCCACGAACTGGCGCACACGCTGGAAATGAACCACAGCGCCGACTTCTGGAACACCGTCGGCCGCATCTACCCCGAGTACGACGAGGCGAAGAACCTGCTGCGCAAACGGGCGCAGGAATTGCCAGTGCTGTTTTAAAAACTCCTGGGCCAGCGCCGTGCGACGTGCTGAACGCGCACAATCTCCACAACGCCCGCACGCACTCGATAAGGGATGATGTAGTTGGGGTGGATCACCAATTCGCGGGTTCCGATCACGCGGCCAGGCCGGCCAATGCCGGGAAACCCGGCCAGGCTGTTGGTCTTGGCCTGGATTTCCAGCGCAAACGACTTTGCACTTTCAGGGTTATCCTTCTCGATATACTCGATGATCGAGACGAGGTTCGCCAACGCCGTTTTGGTCCACTTAACCGCCATATTTTGCGAAGAAAGAACTTACTTCCCCATCGCTGGCGAATTCTCCGCGATCCGCTTCCGCGATACCTTCCTTGATATCCAGAATTTGCCAGGACTGGGCTTCCACATATTCCCGGAGCGCGGCCACCGTGATCGAGCTCTTGTTCCGGCCTGTGACCTGGATGAGCTTTTCGAGCTGATCAGCCAAGTCGGCGGGAAGGCGAACGGTCATCGGTTTTTCCGTGCTTGATTTCATGATTTATTGAAGTGAAGTGAGGATGTCATACCTACTCAGTGTAGGTATTACAGGTTCGAAGTCAATCATTTTTCACATTTTGAAACCGCGTACGTTTTCCTAGGAGGCTCGGAGTAGGCTGCCACCTCACCGGCGTGCCCGCATAGGCCAGTTTTTTCTGAAATAACTCTATTTCCTCTCTTCCGCCGCCATTTTCGCACTTACTGCTGAGTTCGCTTAAGGCCGTCACTTTCATATTGCACCGCACAATTTTATTGCCCTAAGGAATTACCTGTGGTATTTTGTCTCATGTTTGACTTGATTCGAGTCAAAAAAAACGGCAAATTGTGTCACTAAACGGGGGTTATATGGGTCAGGCAAGTGCAACCAAAAAGATGGGTTTGGTACTGGGTGGTGGTGCGCCAAATTCACCATTGATAGCGGGTGCGCTGGCTGCATTCCTCGACCAGGAGGTCGAGTTCGACGTGATTTCCGCCTCGGGCGCGGGCGTGCTGATGGGGCTGCTCTACACGGCGCCGCTGGAAGGCTCGCCACGCGAGGCGCTCAAGCGCTGGGCCGACACCGGCGTGGCCGACACCATCTACAAAATGATGCCGGTCAATTACAAGCTTTTCCATAAGCCGGGCAAGGAAGCCGATGCCTTCCGTGGCGTGTTCTCGCCCCAGGTCGGCAATCCGGTGTTCCCGGGCCTGCAAAATGTCATGGGCGGTTCGGTGCCATGGGCCGACTGGACGCAGCTGATGATGTCGACGATGTCGCCGTCGAACCTGTCGTCGAAAAGCCTCGGTTTGTGCGCCCACGCGCCATTCCTGGAAGGCACGATCGACTTCTCGGCCATCTCGACGATGAAGCCGGAGTTTTACATCAACGCCTACAACCTGAACCAGCACAGCATGAAGATCTGGGACAAGCGCGAGATCCAGGTCGAGCACGTGCGCGCGGCGTTGTCGTTCCCGTTCCTGTACGCGCCGACCACGATCGACGGCGAGGACTATATCGAGGGCGCGGCGCTGGAGACGTTGAACTTCGACCCGTTCATCGAAGGCAAGGGCGAGCATGTGGACACGGACGTGCTGGTCGTGCTCGACATCCTGGGCGACGAACGCCTGCTGCGCAAGCCGCGCGACCTGTACGACTCGTGGGTCGGTTCGATGATCACGCCACTGGTCAATATCTCGAAGCAGCAGCTGCGTTTGTTCGAGCTGGAGCATAACACCGACCACAAAACCGGCGAGCCGAAGCGCCACATGCTCAAGCTGGAACTGATGGCCGCCGTGCCCGATCAGCACATCCCGTACACGATGGACTGGTCGACGTCGAATATGCAGTTGTTGTTCGATGTCGGCTACAAGGCGGCGACGCGTTTCTGCCGTCAAAACGCGGACGTGCTGCGCTTCGCGGATGATACGGAGATGGCTGCTTAAACCGGGCCGGAGTTAAAACACGCAGGGCGGATTAGCGAAGCGTAATCGGCCATCGAGGCGCCGTCGGCGGCTCAACGATGGCCGATTACGGCGTTCCGCCTCTTAAGGCCTACGGCAGTAGGCCGCCTCTTCGATGGGCCCCCGGGGCGGTTAGCGGGCCTCGCCCGCTAATCCGCCCTACGTGTCTGTTGAGCGGTTCTGCTGCCGCGCGCCGCATTTCTTGCTTAAGTTCAATCGGATCGGGGTCTGGTGTAGGCCGGTCTACAATGATTCGACACCCATTTGCGGAGGCGATCATGAGCGAGAACACACCCATCAATCCCGGCGACGAAGCGGCCGCCGGCACGCCCGGCACCGGCGACGACGTCTGTCCGATCTGCCACGGCACCGGCCGCGTCCTCGACGAAGACGACACCATCCCATGCGGCAACTGCGGCGGGTCCGGCATCATTACCGAAGGCATCGGCGGCGGTTAGCGCCGCCCGAGGTGCGCCCTGTCAGCGTTTGATCAACGGCGCCAACAGCGCGACTGTGCGGCGGGTGGCGCCACGGTACTGGTTGGCGAACGCCAGCGCGCCCCGCCCCATCGCGGCGCGCGCCGCGTCGTCGCGCAGCAGGCGCGCGGCCGCGGTCACCAGCCCGGCCGCGTCGGCCACGCGCTGCGCGCCGCCGGCGGCCAGCGCGTCCTCGGTCGATTCGGCGAAATTGAAGGTATGCGGCCCGATCAGCACCGGCTTGCCCAGGGCAGCCGGTTCGATCAAATTCTGCCCGCCCAGCGGCAACAGGCTGCCGCCGACAAAGGTGCAATCGCACGCCGCGTAATACGCGAACATCTCGCCCATCGAATCGCCCAGCAGCACGTCGATGTAAGCTGGAATGGAACCCTCGGCCGCGCCGTCCAGCGCCAGCTGGCTGCGCCGCTGCACATTGAGCCCCGCCTCGCCAACCATCTTTGCCACTTCGTCGAAGCGCTGCGGATGGCGCGGCACCATCAGCAACAGCACATTGACCGGCAGCTCGGAACGCGCCTCGCGCACCGCTTGCAATATCAGCGCCTCCTCGCCTTCGCGCGTGCTGGCGAACAGCAGCACCGGACGCGCGCCGATGGCCTTGCGCAGCGCCGCGCCGGTGGCCAGCGCCGCATCCGGCACCACCACGTCGAACTTGATGCTGCCGGTGACTTCCACCTGCTTGACGCCGAGCGAGCGCACACGCTGCGCATCGGCCTCGGTCTGCGCCGCGACCAGCGAGATGCCGTGCGCCGCGTCCAGGATCAGCGAACCGAGACGCCCCGCCTTGCGCAGCGAGCGCTCGGACAGGCGCGCGTTGGCCAACACCACCGGCACGCCGCGCGCGCCGCAGGTCGCGATCAGGTTCGGCCAAACTTCGGTCTCCATCAGGATGCAGACCGCCGGTTTGAAATGCTTGATGAAGCGGCCCACCATGGTGCCCGTGTCATACGGCAGATACGACTGGACCAGCCGCGCGCCATGTTTGGCGAACAGCGATTTTCCGGTGGCGCGCCCGGTCGGCGTCATATGGGTCAGGATGATGCGCCCGTTCGGATAGCCGGCCAGCAGCGCGTCGATCAACGGCTCGGCCGCGCGGGTTTCGCCGACGGACACCGCGTGCACCCACAGCATCGGCGCGGCGCTGGAAGAAGCCGGGGCGGCGCCGTAAAACCCCAGCCGCTCGCCCCAATGTCCGCGATAGCCGGGCTCCTTGCGGCCGCGCAGCCACAAACGCGCCAGCACCAGCGGCATGGCCAGCCACCACATCACGGAATAGAAAATACGCATGAAACTCAGCCCAGCAAACTCCTGGCCGCAGCCAGTACTTCGGACACGGAAGGCGGCGCGCCGCGATCGCCCAGATTGATGATGCGCGGCGACCAGTTGCCCTCGGTCTTCCAGCGCGGCGAATCGGCGTAGATTTCCACCGTCGGCCGCACGAAGGCGGCGGCGATATGCGTCAAGCCGGTGTCGACGCCGATCACCAGGCCCGCGTGGCGCGCCAGCAGCATGGCGTCGGCCATCGACAGCTTGGGCAGCACGCGCGCGTTCGGCAGATTGGCCGCCAGATGCCCGGCCTCGGCCTGCTCCTTCGGCGAGCCCCAGGGCAGCAGGATCGGCATCGGCGCCAGTTCGCGTCCCAGGGCGATCCAGTTCTGCGGCGCCCACTTCTTCGGATCGCGCGCGGTGCCATGGAAGTACACCACGTAAGGTTCGGCCGGCATCCACGCCGGACGCGGCTCGCTTGCCGATACTTCCGGCAGGCCGAAATCGGCCGGCGTGTCGACCTGGTAGCCCAGCGCGGCGGCGGCCACCAGGCGGCCGCGCGCCACCGCGTGCGTGCGCGGGTCGGTCGGAATACTGAGGTTATGGAAAATGCGGGAGACACCCTCGTAGCCCGAGCCCTCGCTGCCGTTGGCCAGGCCGACCTTGCGGCCGCCCTTGACCACCCGCGCGGCCCCCATGATGATGCCGGTCTTGAGCAGCCCCTGAGTGTCGAACACGTAGTCGTAGCGCTGCTGGCGCAGGGTGCGGAAGAAGGCCTTGATCTCGGCCCGGGTCTCCGGCTTGCCCAGGCTTTTGCGCCAGCGCCGCAGCGCGAACGGAATGATGGTGCGCACGCGGGCGTTGAGCCGCACCAGGCTGACGTAGCCCTCCTCCACCACCCAATCGATGTTCGCATCGGGGAAGCGGCGGGCGATATCGGCCACCATCGGCAGGTTGTGCAGCACGTCCCCCAGCGAGGAGACGCGCACCAGCAGGATGTTCAGCGGCTTGCCATCGCCCGGGTGCGACGACATCGCTTAGAAAGGCAGTTCCGCGTCCGGCTTGGCGGCCAGGATCACGCTCTTGAACTGGCCCTGGATGCGCGCCAACGCTTCCGGCGTTTCCGCTTCGAAGCGCATCACGATCACCGGCGTGGTGTTGGACGAACGCGCCAGGCCGAAGCCGTCCTCGTACTCCACGCGCAGGCCGTCGATGGTGATGATTTGCACATTGCCCGGGAATTCCGCGTCCGCGCGCAGCTTGTCCATGACGATGACGTTCTCGCCTTCGCTCAGGTGCAGGTGCAGTTCGGGGGTGCTGTCCGACTGCGGCAGGGAATTGAGCAGCGCCGACGGATCGGCTTCGCGGGTCAGTATCTCCAGCAGGCGCGCGCCCGAGTACAGGCCGTCGTCGAAACCGTACCATCGGTCCTTGAAGAAGATATGGCCGCTCATTTCGCCGCCCAGCGGGGCGCCGGTTTCGCGCAGCTTGGCCTTGACCAGCGAGTGGCCGGTCTTGTACATCAGCGGCACGCCGCCGCTTTTGGTGATGTACGGCGCCAGGTGGCGGGTGCATTTGACGTCGTACAGAATCTGCGCGCCAGGATGGCGGGTCAGCACGTCGGCCGCGAACAACATCATCTGGCGGTCCGGATAGATGATCTGGCCATCCTTGGTCACCACGCCCAGGCGGTCGCCGTCGCCGTCGAAGGCGATGCCGATTTCGGCGTCGGTCTCCCGCAGCGCGCGGATCAGGTCCTGCAGGTTCTCCGGGTGCGCCGGGTCCGGGTGGTGGTTGGGGAAGTTGCCGTCCACTTCGCAGAACAGCTCGACCACTTCGCAGCCCATGCCACGATACAGGTCGCCGGCGAAGGCGCCGGCCACGCCGTTGCCGCAATCGACGGCGATCTTGATCGGACGCGCCAGTTTGACGTCGCCGATGATGCGCTCGAGGTACTGGGCGCGGATGTCGTGGGTGCTGTAAGCGCCCTTTTTCGCGGCCGCCGAGCCGTCATGGTCGACGATGCGCTGGTACAGCGAGGTGATGGCCTCGCCGTGGATCGCTTCGCCGGCCAGCACCATCTTGAAGCCGTTGTAGTCCGGCGGATTGTGGCTGCCGGTGACCATGATGCCCGACGCCGCGCCCAGCACATTGGTGCCGAAATAGACCATCGGCGTGGCCACCACACCCAGATCGATCACGTCGACGCCGGCCAGCTGCAGGCCCTCGGCCAGCGCCGCCGTCAGCGACGGGCCGGACAGGCGGCCGTCACGGCCGATCACCACCTTGGTCTCGCCCTTGGCCAGCGCGGCCTGGCCGAACGCCTGCCCGATCGAACGCGCTACGCCCGCATCCAGGGTTTTATCGATGATGCCGCGAATGTCGTAAGCTTTGAAGATCGTTTTGGATAAGGAGACCATATTGGATTCTGGATGTGCGTGTCAGGGCCATGCAGTGGCGGAGCGGACTGCCTTGCCGTGGACGCGGATTAGAGGAAAATTAGGTGCCGCCTGCGTTGTAGCAGACACAACATCATAGTGTAAGTGCGATGCCAGCGGCAGGCAAGCCCCGCCGGCCCGTCGCCGGGGGTAAAAACGCTTAAACCTTCAGGCCGGCGATGTCTTTGCCGGCGTCCAGCCATTCCTTGACCCATTTCGGCTGGCGGCCGCGGCCGGTCCACTGCTGGGATTCGTCGGCCGGATTGCGGTAGCGCGGCGCCACCGAGCCGGTTTTCTTGCCGCCGCGCACGGCGCCGGCACCTGCGCCCGCGCCCGCGCCGCCGATCAGATCCTTGAGCGGCACGCCAACGCTTTGGGCAATGGCCAATATTTGTTCGCGGGCTTTGGCCCGATCCTGGCCCTCGCGCTGTTTCAACTCGCTTTTCACTTGCTCTTGCAGATTACGCAAATCCGCGGAAGACATATTCGACAGGTCCATTGGGCTTTCCTTAAAGTGATGACAATATAAAGCGCTGCGCGAATATATTACATCAATCCGGAAAAATCACAGTTTCTTATGGCGTATCATCCAGCGCGGCGCTTTAAAGCGGACGATGCGCACATAAATCCAGATGTAACTGCTGATAAACAAAATGCAGAACACCATTAATACCCAGGTGTGGCGCCAGAATACCGTGGCCGGTATCACCGCCATCAGCGAAAACATCCACAAATACGGGGAGGTCAGCGAATTGCGGCGGATCAGCGCGCGCGCTTCCTTGCGCCCGACCGCCCATTGCACAATGCGGCGGAAGATCAGGCTATGCAGGTGGATACCGTCGGGCATGGCCGGAGACTTACCCCGAACAAACATTCGGCGATAAACGGAGAACAGGGTTTCAAAGGTTGGATATATTAACAACAACGCGGCGTACCAGGTAGAAACTTGTGGATTGCGCATTACCAGCAGCAACGCCAACTCGCCCAACATAAAGCCGATGAAATAAGCGCCGCCGTCGCCCAGGAATATCATGCCGACCGGGTAATTCCAGATCAGGAAACCGGCGGTGGCGCCCGCCACCATCAGCGCGGCGATCAGCACAAACATATCGTTGACTTGCAAGGCCACATACCCGAGCGACAGCAGCATGCAAATGCAGACCACGCTGGCCAGGCCGTTAAAACCATCGATGATATTGACGGCGTTGGCCACGCCGGCCACCGCCAATACCGTCAGCGGCAAGGTGATCCACACATATTGGATGGGCCAGGCGGCGAAGGGAAAATCGATGCGGTCGATGCGGGCGTCGAGCAACAGGTAGCCCAGCGCGGCGGCGGCCATGGTCAGCAGCAAACGGCGCGTGGCGCTGACGCGGCCCGTGTAATCCTCGACGATGCCGCCGACGAAGGCGATCGACGCGCAAGCCAGCAGCGAAAACAACCAGTTGCCCATCGCCGGCACGCGCCAGATCGAAATGGCGGAACTGAGCGCGACCGACAAAAAGATCGACAAGCCGCCTATCCGCGCGACCTGGTGCGCATGCACTTTCTGGACGCCGAGGAAGTCCGAATCCAGCGCCGGCCCGTGCAATCTTGATTCTTTTATGACCAGCAGGGTGAGGAGCGCGGAAGCGACAAAACTCAGTAAAAAGGAAAACATATTTTATCTATACAAAATTACCGGATGCGCTTACCGGTACAAGGCTGGTCTTGTTCCGCCAGGTTATCAGCACGCTAACCCGCGATTGTACCGGATTGGTCGCGGCAATCCTGAATTGATAACGGGGATGGTCGCCTCCGCGTCCAACACCGGCCGCGTTTGCAACGACGGGAGCAATAAAGGAGGCGGAGAAGCCGGTTGTTGACGATGCGCCGGCATCATAACAGCAGAAAATTGGTCAAGTGCAATTGCTTACCAATCGATACAAATGACGGCAACTCCGGGGTCAGGTCCACCAATTCTACACAAGCTGGACTGTCGAACCGCGTGATCACGCGGCATTCCACTGTCAATCCATGCAAAGGCGCAGCGCCTCTTTCCAATCCGGTAAATGGCAAAAACGCGTCATCAGCAATTCCGACGACATCACCGAGTATTGCGGCCGCCGTGCCGGCGTCGGATACTCGGCGCTGGCGATCGGCAGCACGCGGCATTCCAGTCCGGCCGCCTCGACGATCGCCTGCGTGAACTCGAACCAGGTGGTGCGGCCCTGCGCGCTCAAATGGTAGACGCCGCTGTTGCGCGTCCACCAGTCGGCGCCGCCGGCGCGCGCCTGCGACAGCACCAGCGCCGAGGTGTCGGCGATGGTGCGGCTCCAGGTCGGCGCGCCGTGCTGGTCGGCCACCACGCGCAACTCGTCGCGCTCCCGGGCCAGGCGCAGCATGGTCAACAGAAAATTCTTGCCGCGCATGCCATACACCCAGCTGGTGCGGAAGATCAGGTGCGGAATGCCGGCCTCGGCAATTGCCTGCTCCCCGGCCAGCTTGCTGGCGCCGTAGACGTTGAGCGGGCCGGTCGCATCGCCCTCCACCCGCGCCGCCGGCTGGCTGCCGTCGAACACATAGTCGGTCGAATAGTGCACCATCGCCGCGCCCAGCAGCCTGGCCTCGCGCGCCATCACGCCCGGCGCCTCGGCATTGATCCGCTGGGCCAGCGCCGGCTCGCTCTCGGCCTTGTCGACCGCCGTGTAGGCGGCCGGATTGACGATCAGCCCCGGCCGGACCTGGCGGATCACGTCGCGCACCTGGTCGAGATCGGACAGATCCATGACTTGCCGGTCCACCGCCACCACCTCGCCCACGCCCTGCAGGCTGCGCGCCAGTTCGTAGCCGACCTGGCCGGTGCTGCCCGTCAGCAAAATCTTCACGCGAACACCTCGGCGGCGGCCAGCGGCACGGCGGCCTGGTCCTTGTGGGACAAGGTGGGCGTCACGTCCAGCGGCCAGACTATGCCGATGGCCGGATCGTTCCACAGGATGGCGCGCTCGTGCTCGGGCGCCCAGTAATCGGTGGTTTTATAGAGGAACTCGGCGTACTCGCTGGTGACCACGAAGCCGTGCGCGAAGCCGGCCGGTATCCACATCTGGCGCATGTTTTCCGCGCTGAGCTCGGCGCCGTACCACTGGCCGAACGTTGGCGAACCCTTGCGGATGTCGACGGCCACGTCGTACACCGCCCCGGCGGTCACGCGCACCAGCTTGCCCTGCGGCTGCTGGATCTGGTAATGCAAGCCGCGCAGCACGCCCCGGCGCGAGCGGGAGTGGTTGTCCTGCACGAAGTTCGCCGTCACCCCGGTGGCCTCGGCGAACTGGCGCGCGTTGTAGCTCTCGTAAAAAAAGCCGCGCTCGTCGCCGAACACGCGCGGCTCGATCACCAGCAACCCTTCCAGCGGCGTAGTGATGACCTTCATCGTTGCACGACCTTGTCTTCCAGTATGCGCAGCAGGTATTGGCCGTAATTGTTCTTCTTCAGCGGCTCGGCCAGTTCGCGCAATTGGGCCGCGTCGATGTAGCCCTTGCGGTAAGCGATTTCCTCAGGACACGCCACCTTCAAGCCCTGGCGTTTTTCGATGGTGGAGATGAACTGGCCCGCCTCCAGCAGCGATTCGTGGGTGCCGGTGTCGAGCCAGGCCATGCCGCGCCCCATCACCTCGACATTGAGCTGGTGCTTCTCGAGGTAAACGCGGTTGACATCGGTGATCTCGAGTTCCCCGCGCGCCGACGGCTTGATGCCGGCGGCGATGTCGCACACCTGGTTGTCGTAGAAATACAGGCCGGTGACCGCGTAGTTGGACTTCGGGTGCTGGGGTTTTTCCTCGATCGACACGGCCTGGCGGCCGCCGTCGAACTCGACCACGCCGTACCGCTCGGGGTCCTGCACATGGTAGGCGAACACCGTGGCGCCGCTGGTCTGCTCGCTGGCGTGGTTGAGCAATGCGTCGAGGTCGTTGCCGTAGTAAATATTATCGCCGAGGATGAGCGCGGACGGCGAGTCGCCGACGAAGTCCTTGCCGATGATGAAGGCTTGCGCCAGGCCGTCCGGCGACGGCTGCACCGCGTAGCTGATGTGGATCCCCCACTGGCTGCCGTCGCCCAGCAGGTCCTGGAAGCGCGGCGTGTCCTGCGGCGTCGAGATCAGCAGGATCTCGGTCATGCCGGCCAACATCAGCACCGTCAGCGGATGGTAGATCATCGGCTTGTCGTAGATCGGCAGCAATTGCTTCGACACGCTCATCGTCACCGGATACAGGCGGGTGCCGGAACCGCCGGCCAGGATGATGCCCTTGCGGCCTTTGCCCGGCGTGCCCACGGGTGTGCTCAAAGCTTGATTCATTGTGCGCCTTCGCGATTAAAGTAGTTCGTTTCCACCCATTTGGCATAGCCGCCCGACTGCACGTCGTCGACCCAGGCCTGGTTGTCGAGGTACCACTGCACGGTCTTGGCGATGCCGGTCTGGAAGGTCTCGGCCGGCTTCCAGCCCAGCTCGCGTTCGAGCTTGCGGGCGTCGATGGCATAGCGGCGGTCGTGGCCGGGACGGTCCTTGACATAGGTGATCTGGGCGCGGTAGCTGGCGCCGTCGGCCTTCGGCCGCAGCCGGTCGAGCATATCGCACAGGGTATGCACCACGTCCAGGTTGGCCATCTCGTTCCAGCCGCCGACGTTGTAGGTCTCGCCCAGGCGGCCCGCCTCCAGCACGCGGCGGATGGCGGCGCAATGGTCGCTGACATACAGCCAATCGCGCACTTGCTGGCCGTCGCCGTAGATCGGCAGCGGCTTGCCCGCCTGCGCGTTGGCGATGATCAAGGGGATCAGCTTTTCCGGGAAGTGATACGGGCCGTAATTGTTCGAGCAGTTGGTCGTCAGCGTCGGCAGGCCGTAGGTATGATGATAGGAACGCACCAGATGGTCGGAGGCGGCCTTCGACGCCGAGTACGGGCTGTTCGGCGCGAACGCGGTGGTCTCGCTGAAGGGCGCGTCGTCCGGCCCGAGCGTGCCGTAGACCTCGTCGGTCGACACGTGCAGGAAGCGGAACGCGGCCTTTTCCGGCGCCGGCAGCGCCGACCAGTAGGCGCGCGTCGCCTCGAGCAGGCTGAAGGTGCCGTTGATATTGGTGTTGATAAATTCGCCAGGACCGAGGATGGAGCGGTCGACGTGGCTTTCGGCCGCGAAGTGCACGATCGCGCGCGGCTTGTGCAGCTCGAACAATGCCAGCACCTGGGCCTGGTCGCAGATATCGCCGCGCACGAAGATGTGGCGCGCATCGTTTTTCAGCGACGCCAGGTTGTTCAAATTGCCGGCATAGGTCAGCTTGTCATAATTGACGACAGACTCGTCGGACTGCGCCAGCCAGTCGAGGACAAAATTTGAACCGATAAAACCGGCACCACCTGTAACAAAAATCATTTAGTATCCCGCAGCAAGAAGTCAAAACAGTCGTAAGAGTGATTTTATGTGAAACTGCGCTGCCCACGGGCAAAAATCAACACTCGCGCTCTGATTTCAGGGTAATTCAGATTCCAAAGCAACGAACCAGAGAGCTTCCATATGAAAACCTATGTAATCGGGGATTTACAAGGCTGCCACGAGCAGGCCTTGTCCATGCTCGACCGCATACGCGCGCACGCGGCCGAGGTCGGCGTGGCCGAACCCGCCATCCTGTTCGCGGGCGACCTGATCAACCGTGGCCCCGACTCGCTGGCCACCCTGCGCCACGTGCGCAAACTGTGCATGGCCAGCGGCGGCCTCATCGATAGCGTGCTGGGCAACCACGACCTGCACCTGCTGGCGGTGGCCTACGGCATCCGCCCGGAGCACAAGTCGGACACCTTGGCCGACATCCTGCACGCGCCCGACCGCGACGAGCTGATCGATTGGGTGCGGCGCCGTCCGCTGGCGATCCAGGTGCAAGGCCACGTGCTGGTGCACGCCGGCCTGCTGCCGCAATGGAGCGCCGACGAGGCCATCGCGCTGGCCGGCGAGGTGCAGGAAATGCTGCGCGGGCCGGACGAAAGCTTCGCCGAATTCCTGGCCGACATGTACGGCAACCTGCCCGACCAATGGTCCGACGACTTGCGCGGCGCCGACCGGCTGCGCTGCATCATCAACGCCATGACGCGGCTGCGCTTTTGCACCGCCGACGGCGTGATGGATTTCAAGATGAAGGAAAGCGGCACGGCCGACCCGGCGTCAGGCCTGATGCCGTGGTTCGAGGTGCCGGGCCGGCGCACGGCGCGCGACACGGTGGTGTTCGGACACTGGTCGGCGCTGGGGCTGACGTTGAAGCCCAATCTGATCGGCCTCGACAGTGGCTGCGTGTGGGGCGGGCAGTTGTCGGCCGTATGCCTGGAGGACCGCAGCGTGCTGCAAGTGCAATGCCCGCAGTTCCAGGAGCCGGGCAGCAAGAAAAAAGCCTGACGGCACGTGGAGACACGTAGGGCGGATTAGCGGGCGAGGCCCGCTAATCCGCCCTAGGGGCCCATCGAAGGAGCAGCCTACCGCCGGTAGGCTTTAAGGCGGAACGCCGTAATCGGCCATGCATGCGTCATCGGCGGCGCATGCATGGCCGATTACGCTGCGCTAATCCGCCCTACGTGTCTCCGTGGTTTGGAATGGTTCAACATGCACGCCCAGCGCGGCCGCCACCGCCTGGTGCGTCACCTCGGCCAGCTCGCGCCGGTGCGCGCCTATCGTGTCGATCGGCGGCAGCACCGTCAATTTCGCCATCACCGGCGGGCCGTCGAGGATGGCGATGATGCTCTCGGCAAAGGTCATGTCGCCGATGAAATCCACCGACGGATGCCGCGCGCCCTTCGGATCGACATACGACAAGGCCACCGGTTGCACCGGCACCTTGGCGTCGATCGCCGCCTCGAACAAATTGGCGTGGAACGGCAGCAGCTTGCCCTGCGACGAAGTGGTGCCTTCGGGGAAGAACGCCACGCGCTCGCCGCGCTCCAACGTCGTCACCAGCCCCTTGAAGATATGCCGCAGGTCGCGCCGGCTGCCGCGCGAAATGAACACGGTGCCGGCCTTCTCCGCCAGCCAGCCCGCCAGCGGCCACGCGCGGATCTCGGCCTTGGCGACGAAGTGGCTCGGGTGCAGGCTGTGGACGACGAAGATGTCCAGCCAAGACACGTGATTGGCCACCACCACCGCACGCTCCAGCATGGGCGCGGCCGCCTGCTGCTCGACACTGACGTTGCACATCTTCAGCAAGCGGGTCGACCAGCGGCGGATGTGCCCGTTGCGCTTGTCCTGGCTAATCCACGGGAACACCGTGGCGCAGATTCCCATCCCCAGCAGCACGTGCAACATCACCCGCGCCAGGCGGAAGATCATCGAAATTTTCATTCAGAAAATCAGCCGCGTTGATAGGCAACGTGGCCGGCCACGATGGTGGTTTGCACCTGCCCGGTCAGGTTGTAGCCGAGGAAGGGCGTGTGCTTGCCCTGGCTGGCCAGCGCCGACGCTTCGACTGTCCACGTCGCCTGCGGATCGAAGACGCAAACATCCGCGACCGCGCCGACCGACAGCGTGCCGGCGGACAGGCCGGCCACGCGGGCGGCGTCGGCCGTGATGCGCGAGATGGCCCGCGCCAGCGGACGCATGGCGGCCTTGTCGGCACCGTTGTGCTGGCCGGCGGCGTAGTCGTCGGCCCATTTCAGGGTCAGCGACAGCAGCAACTCCAGCCCGGTGGCGCCGGGCGAGGCTTCGCCGAACGGCAGCAGTTTCTCGTCGTCGTCGACCGGCGTGTGGTCCGAGCACAACGCGTCGATGGTGCCGTCGAGCAGGCCGAGGCGGATGGCGTCGCGGTCGCGCTGGCTGCGCAGCGGCGGCGTCAGGCGCGCGTTGGAGTCGAAGAAGCCGATGTCGGCGTCGGTCATGTGGACGTGGTGGGCGCCGACGTCGCAGGTCACCGGCAAGCCTTCCTTCTTGGCCTGGCGCACCAGCTCGATGCCGGCGGCCGACGACAGGCGGCACAGGTGCACGCGGGCGCCGCTCGAACGCATCAGCTCGAAGATGGTGTGCAGCGCGATCGTCTCCGACATCACCGGCACGCCGGACAGGCCCAGGCGGGACGCCAGCGGACCGCTGGCGGCGATGCCGCCACGGCCGATGTGCGCGTCCTGCGGACGCAGCCAGACCGTGTAGTTGAAGGTTTTGGCGTACTGCATCGCGCGCAGCAGCACGTTGGTGTCCTCGATCGGTTCCTCGGCCTGGGCGAAGCCGATGCAGCCGGCTTCGGTCAGCTCGGCCATCTCGGTCAGCGCCTTGCCCTTGAGGCCGACGGTCAGCGCGCCCAGCGGGTGCACGTGGGCCTGGTTCAGGGTCTTGGCGCGGTATTTGAGCATCTCCACCAGGCCCGGCTCGTCGAGCACGGGGTCGGTGTCCGGCGGGCAGATCAAGCTGGTCACGCCGCCCTGCATCGCCGCCTGCATTTCCGATTCCAGGGTGGCCTTGTATTCGTAGCCCGGTTCGCGCAGGCGCGCCGACAGGTCGACGAAACCGGGCGAGACGATCATGCCGCTGGCGTCGATGGTCTGGTCGGCCGTGAAACCGGCCGGGGCCGTGCCGATCGCCAGCACCTTGCCGTCGGCGATGTACAGGTCGTGCTTGGCGTCGATGCCGTTGGCCGGGTCGACCAGGTGGCCGTTCTTGATATGGAGATTTTTATTCGAGTTCATTCCTGCTTTCATCCTTGCGTTCCCGCCACAATGCTCATCACCGCCATCCGTACCGCGATCCCGAACGTCACCTGCGGCAGGATCACCGCCTGCGGACCGTCCGCCACCGCCGAATCGATTTCCACGCCACGGTTCATCGGCCCCGGGTGCATGACGATCGCGTCCGGCTTGGCCAGCGCCAGGCGCTCCGGCGTCAGGCCGTAGCTCTTGAAGTATTCCTGCGCCGACGGCAGCAGCGCGCCGCTCATGCGCTCGTTTTGCAGGCGCAGCATGATGATCACGTCGACGCCCTTCAAGCCCTCTTCCATGTTGGTGAAGGTGCGCACGCCCATCTGCTCCAGGCCGCCCGGCAGCAGGGTGTGCGGGCCGATGGCGCGCACTTCCGGCACGCCCAAGGTGGTCAGCGCGTGGATGTCCGAACGGGCCACGCGGCTGTGCAGGATGTCGCCGACGATGGCCACGGTCAGGTTGGTGAAGTCCTTCTTGTAGTGGCGGATCGTGTACATGTCCAGCAGACCCTGGGTCGGGTGCGCGTGGCGGCCGTCGCCGGCGTTAACCACGTGCACGTGCGACTGCCTGGTGTCGTGCAAGTGCTTGGCGATCAGATAGGGCGCGCCCGATTGCGCGTGGCGCACGACGAACATGTCGGCGTGCATGGCCGACAGGTTGTCGATGGTGTCGAGCAGGGATTCGCCCTTGCTGGCCGACGAGGCCTGGATGTTCAGGTTGATGACGTCGGCCGACAGGCGCTTGGAGGCGATCTCGAAGGTGGTGCGGGTGCGGGTCGAGTTCTCGAAGAACAGGTTGAACACCGACTTGCCGCGCATCAGCGGCACTTTCTTGACGTCGCGGTCCGAGATGCCGACGAACGACGAGGCGGTGTCCAGGATGTGATTGAGGATGGATTTGGGCAGTCCCTCGATCGACAGCAGGTGCTGGAGTTCGCCGTTTTTATTCAGTTGCGGATTGAGCATGGTGTGGTGGGTCGCGTTAAATTATGCGTGGTCTATGGTTAGCGTGAATTTTCCATCGTCGGCGCGCTTGAGCACCAGCGCCTGCCCTTGCGGCACGGCCACATGCGCGGCGACGAAATCGGCGGCCACCGGCAACTGGCGCTCGCCGCGGTCGACCAGCGCGGCAAGCATGATGCGCGCCGGGCGGCCGTAGTCGAACAACTCGTTGATGGCGGCGCGCGTGGTGCGGCCCGTGTAGAGCACGTCGTCGACCAGCAGGATGTTGGCGGCGGCGACGTCGAAGCCGATGTTGGTCGGCTTGACCTCGGCCGGCAAGCCCTTCTTGGCGTAGTCGTCGCGGTAGAAGGAGACGTCGAGCACGCCGCAGCGGGCCGACAGGCCGAGGTCGGCCGCGAGGCGTTCGGCGATCCAGGCGCCGCCGGAGTGGATGCCGACGATGGCGACGTCGGCAACGCCTTCCAGGCCAGCCTTGACGTCGGCCAGCAGCGCCGCGTACAGCGCCTCGGCATCGAGTTGATTGGGGTTCAGTGTGGACATGGTGGTTCGCTAGGTTGCGTCGAAATATTGTTGCAGGATGATGGCGGCGGCGCGGTCGTCGATGACCTCGCCGCGCTTGGCGGAAATGACCGCCGACGAGTAGCGTTCGTCGACCAGTTCGACCGGCAGGTTGAAACGGCCGTTGAGCTGGTTGGCGAACTTGCGCGCGCGCGCCGTCATTTCGTGTTCGGCGCCATCGGGATGCATGGGCAGGCCGACCACGAGGCGGGCGGGTTTCCATTCGTCGAGCAAGGCCTGGATATCGGCAAAGCGCGTGGCGTTGTCGATGGCGGAGATGACTTTGACTGGCTGGGCCTGGCGGATCATGGTGTTACCCATGGCCACGCCGATACGTTTAACGCCGAAATCGAAAGCGAAGATGGTTTCGACGCTCACGGTTGACGAAACTCAAACATGTCACGCATGGCCGGCCTCGGACGTGAGCATCAACGGATCGATGCCCAGCAGGCGCATGGCGGCCGTGTAGCGTTCCTCGATGGGCAGGTTGAACAGGATCTCGGGGTCGGCGCCGACCGTGAGCCAGCCATTGCGGCCGATCTCTTCCTCCAGCTGGCCCGGGCTCCAGCCCGAGTAGCCGATCGACACCAGCATCCGCGGCGGGCCCTCGCCGGCGGCGACGGCCTCGAGCACGTCGATCGACGTCGTGAAGGCGATATCCTTGGTCACCGTCAGCGACGACGAGTAGCGGTGGCCCGGCGTGTGCAGCACGAAGCCACGGTCGTCCTGCACCGGGCCGCCGAACATGATGGGCTCGTCCACGTGGGATTCCAGGCCCGGCCCCTCCTCCAGCTTCAGGTCTATGCGTTCGAACAACACTTGCATGGTCATATCGGTGGGTTTGTTGATCACCACGCCCAATACGCCGTTCTCGTTGTGCTCGCAGACATACACGACAGTGCCGCCAAAGACCGGATCTTGCATGGAAGGCATTGCAATGAGGAAATGATTCGCCAGGTTCAGGGATGGGGTGGCGCTGGCGCCGATGGGACCCAATTCGTCGATCTCATCCTGTGGCTCGTCCCGGGGTTCACCCTTTCGCGGGGCGGATACAGGTAGAGTTTTGCCGATTTTGCTCTTCTTCATACGCGTTGCTCTCTCTGTGCTGGATGCATGATCTTACCGTGCCGCCGCTGTGTCTTGCTCTCTGTCCTGGACAAATGCTGTAACATCGCGCCGCTAGCAGCTGTCTCTCTCACCGATAGTTTACACTGAATTGAGGGTGCGGCCATGATTGCGTTCCCCCACGAGATTGACACAGACCGAATGAAACTAAAATCGTCCCTGGTATGGCTGCGCCGCGATTTGCGCGTTTTCGACCATGTCACCCTGAATCGGGCGCTGCTGGACAGCGCCACCGTATATTGCGTTTTTGTCTACGATACGACCATCCTGGACGCCCTGCCGCGCCGCGACCGCCGTATCGACTTCATCCACGCCAGTCTGGCCGAGGTGGCCGACGAGCTACGGCAGCTGGGCGGCCACCTGATCGTGCGCCACGCCGATCCGGTCGCCGACATCCCGGCGCTGGCGGCCGAGCTGGGCGTCGACGCCGTGTTCTGCAACCACGATTATGAACCGCAAGCGATCGCCCGCGACGCCGCCGTGGCCGAGGCGTTGCAGGATGCCGGCCGCCAGTTCTTCAGCTACAAGGACCAGGTGATCTTTGAAAAGAGCGAAGTGCTGTCGCAAACCGGCGGCGTGTTCTCGGTGTTCACGCCCTACAAGAATGCTTGGTTGAAAAAGATGACGGCCGATCCGTCGGTGCTGGCGCCGTACCACATCGAGCCGCACGCGGCGCGGCTGGCGCCGCCGCCATCGCCCGCGCCCGCGCCCGCCCTGCCGACCTTGGCCGAGCTGGGCTTCGAGCCGAGCAACCTGGCCGAGCTCAATATTCCGACCGGCATGTCCGGCGCGGCGGCGCTGTTCGACGATTTCCTGCCGCGCATCGCCGACTACAAGACGGCGCGCGACTATCCGTCGGTCAAAGGGCCGTCCTACCTGTCGCTGCATTTCCGTTTCGGCACGCTGTCGGTGCGCCACGTGGTGCGCACGGTGGTGGACCTGATGGCGCGCGGCGCCGGCGGCGAAGGCGCGCCGGTGTGGCTGGCCGAGCTGATCTGGCGCGAGTTCTACGCGATGATCCTGTTCCACAATCCGCACGTGGTGGGCGGCGCCTACAAGCCGGCCTACGACGCCATTCAGTGGGAGACGGGACCGGAGGCGGACGAATTGTTCGCCGCGTGGTGCGAAGGCCGCACCGGCTATCCGCTGGTGGACGCGGCGATGGCGCAAATCAATCAGACCGGTTATATGCACAACCGCCTGCGCATGGTGACGGCGTGCTTCCTGATCAAGGACCTGGGCATAGACTGGCGGCGCGGCGAAGCGTATTTCGCGCTGCACCTGAACGATTTCGACCTGGCGTCCAATAACGGCGGCTGGCAATGGGCGTCGTCGTCGGGTTGCGACGCGCAGCCGTATTTCCGCATTTTCAATCCGATCACGCAGTCGGAGAAATTCGACGGCGGCGGTAAATTCATCCGGCGTTATCTGCCGCAGTTGAAGGACCTAAGCGACAAGGAAATCCACGCGCCCTGGCAAACTCCGCGCATGGCGCCGCTGGATTATCCGGCACCGGTGGTCATGCACGACGAGGCGCGCAAACGCACGCTGGAGCGCTACGAAGTCGTAAAAAAACCCTCGGAGACACGTAGGGCGGATTAGGCGGAACGCCGTAATCGGCCATCTATGAGCCGCCAACGGCGCATGCATGGCCGATTACGCTGCGCTAATCCGCCCTACGTGGATCCGAGGTTATTTGCACGGTCCCGTAAAACTGTCGCGCGAGGCGCAGGTCATTTCAACAGTCCCGTGATCGCCTCCAGCAACACCGGCTCCTGGAACGGTTTGCCGAAATACGCGTTCACGCCCAGCTGCAAGGCGTAATTGCGGTGCTTGTCCGCGCTGCGCGACGTGATCATGATGATCGGAATTTCCCTGGTCCGGTCATCGCCGCGCACGTTGCGCGTCAGGTCGAAACCGTCCATGCGCGGCATTTCGATATCGACCAGCATCAAATCCGGCGTCGTGTCCTGCAACTGCTCCAGCGCGTCCACGCCATCCTTGGCCAGCAGGACGTTGTAGCCTTCGCGCTCCAGCAAGCGCTGGGTCACGCGCCGCACCGTCATCGAGTCATCCACCACCATGATGGAACGCGCGTTCGGACGCGCCAGCGCCGGATTGGCCGCCCGCGCGTACTGGCGCCGGGCCTCCGGCTGATGCGCCAGATGCTGCACCAGCGCCACCGGATTCAGAATCAGCACGATATCCCCCGTCCCCAGCACCGTCGCCCCGGCGATACCCGCCATGCGCGACAATTGCGGACCGATATTCTTGATGACCACCTCGCGGTTGCCCAGCACCTCGTCGACCTGCACCGCCAGCCGCTCGTTGCCGTTCTTGAGCATCATCACCGGCGCCGACCGCCGCGCCGGCACGGGCGCATCCACCTCGCCCAGCAAGGCGGGCAGATAATGCAGCGCCGCCTGGTGCCCCTGGATCGGCACGAAACCGCTTTGATGCGCCTCGGCCAGCGCCACGTCCTTCATCTGCAGCACCTGTTCCACCAAAATCGACGGCAAGGCATAGGTCTTGCCGCCGGCGTCGAGCAGCACGACCTGCGTGACGGCCAAGGTCAACGGCAGGCGGATGGTGAAGCGCGTACCCTTGCCTCGTTCGGAAAACATGTCGACGCGCCCGCCCAGCGATTGCGCCTCCGATTGCACGATGTCCATGCCGACGCCCCGCCCCGACAGCTCGGTCAGCGATTCGGCGGTGGAGAATCCCGGCTCGAAAATCAGGTCGGCGATCTGCGCCTCGCTGGCCTCGTCCCCTTCCAGCAGCAGGCCGCTGGCGATCGCCTTGGCGCGGATGCGTTCCAGATCGAGGCCCCCGCCGTCGTCGGTAAATTCGATGACAACCTCGTTGCCCTGCTGCGTCACCTGCACCAGCAGCTCGCCGGTCTCGTTCTTGCCCGCCTCGGCCCGGGCGGCGCGCGACTCCACGCCGTGGGCGATGGCATTGCGCAGCAGGTGCTCGAACGGCGCGGCCATGCGCTCCAACACGCTGCGGTCGATCTCCACGGCGCTGCCGCGAATGTCCAGATTGACGCGCTTGTCCACTTCCTTGGCGCTTTGACGGGCCACGCGGAACAGCCGCTCCGAGATGCTGGCGAACGGCACCATGCGCACGCGCATCAGGTCGCGCTGAAGATCGCGCGTCAGGCGCGCCTGCAGCACCAGGTCGTTGCTGGCGGCATCGACGCCACGGGTCAAACTCTCGTGGAACGAGGCGACGTCGTTGACGCTTTCCGCCATCATGCGGGTCAGCTCCTGCAGCCGGGTGAAACGGTCGAATTCGAGCGGATCGAATTCGCGGTCGCTCGACACCGACATGCGCGAGGCGATCTGCGATTCGGCCTGCATTTCCACCTCGCGCAACTGGCGGCGCAGGCGGCCGAGGTTTTCGGAGAAGTCCAGCAGCGACGAGCGCAAGGTGGCGACTTCGTTCTCCAGCTTGGAGCGCGAGATCGATACCTCGCCGGCCTGGTTGACCAGGCGATCCAGGATATCGGCGCGCACGCGCACCAACGGCGATTTGGCGCCGGCCGGCGGCTCCTCGCCCGGCGGTACCACGTGCGGAATGCCGGCCACGTCGTCGGCGGCGATATCGGCGCCGGGCGCGGCATCGCCGCCAGCCGGCGCCGGCGCGTCGGCTTCCAAGCTTTCGACGTCGGCGGCGAGACCGGCGACACCGGCTTGGGCCGGGATGGATTTGAGCGCGTCCGGCTGCTGCAATTGTTCGAACAGCAACAAGGCGTGGTCGTAGTGCGCGAGCAGCTCGTCGAACGCCTGCGGCGTGACAAAGCCGGCGTGCACCATATTCTCGATATGGGTTTCGATTTCATGCGCGTGCTGGCCCAGGCGCATCGCGCCGGCCATGCGCGCGCTGCCCTTGACCGTGTGCAGCAGGCGTAGCAGGCCTTGCGCGTGCGACGTGTCGGCCGGATTGTGCTGCCAGGCGCGCAGTGCTTCGCCCACTTGCGGCAGCAGGTCGGCCCCCTCTTCAAGGAAGACCGGCAGCAGGTCGGCGTCCAGTTCGTCGTTGAAGAGCGCGGGCGCGGCGGCCAGGATCTCCGGCTCGGCCGGGGCCAGTTCGATGATCTCGGCGTCCAGCGCCGGTTCCGGTTCCAATTCCGGTTCCGGTTCCGGTTCCAATTCCGGTTCCGGTTCCAATTCCGGTTCCAATTCCGGTTCCGACGGCGCGGCCATATTCAGCGGCGGCTCGGCGAAAGCGTCGTCGAAGGCCGCGTTGAACAAATCGTCGATGCTGTCATCGGCGCGCGCCTCGGCCTTTTTCGGCTCCGGCGCGGGCACGGGGGCGTCCGATTCCGGCGCGCTCCCGCTGAGCATGTCGTAGGCATCCCTGAACAAGCGGTCCAGCGGCGTCTCTTCCGCTTCGGGCGGCAGCGGCGGCGAGACGATGTTTTCCATCGTCTCCGCCACCAGATCATCCAGGCGCGCCTCGATATCCTGGCCGGCGCCCGGCGGCGTGGCGGCCAGTTCCCCGCTCAACTGTTGCAAGGCGGCGATCAGCTCCGGCTGCGCGGCGGGCATATCCCCCTGCGCAAAACTCCCCAGCATCTGGCGGATGCGCTCTATCGCGAAGTCCAGCAGATCGTGCTGCGCCTGATCCAGATGCGGAGCGGGCGGCAGCAGCGCTTGCAGCGTCGCCTCCAGCGCCAGCGCCACCTCGCGCAACACCTTGAAGCCGACCGTGCCGGAAGTGCCGGCCAGCGTGTGGGACGCCTGCAGCGCCTCGGGATTGACCGGTCGGCGCGGCTCGTGGCGCCACTCGCCGAAGTCCTGCTGCAGCAGGCGAACCAATTCGTCCGTCTCGTGCAGATAGATGTTGTACAGCGGCAGAGGGATGTCCAACCCGCCGATATGCTTGACGTTGTCGTCGCGCGGCGCCAGCGGCGGCGCCACGGTGGGGAACTCGATGACGTTGCCGGTGGCGGAAGGCGCCGCCGGCGCCGTGGCCTCCGGTGCCGCTGGCGCTTCATCCGCCGCCGGAACGGCTTCCCCGATGAAGAATTCGCCCCCCTCCTGAACACGCAGGGCGGCGGCCACCAAAGCGTCGGCGTTGCGGGCCGATACGCCGGCGGACGCCAACTCCGCCACCCAGGCGCCCAGCTCGCGCGCGGCGGCCGCCAACAACTCGAACAGCGCATCGGACGACGGCCGTTCCTCGGCCAGCCAGGTATTCATCACCCGCTCGACGGCATGCGCGGCGTCGGCGAACTGGTTCAGACCCACCATCCGCCCGCTGCCCTTGAGCGTGTGGAAGGAGCGGCGCAACATGATCAGGGACTGCTCGCCGCCGGATTCCGGACCTGGCTTCGCCAGCGTTTCATCGACAAAGTCCAGCACCTCGCGCGCCTCGGCGATGAAGATCTCGAGCAGCTCCGCCTCCACCGCCGCGTCGCTGGCGGCGGGCGGCGGCGCTTCCGCCGGCATCGACGACGGCGCAGGGGCAAGCACTTCCTGGTCCAGCACCGGTATCGACTCCGACTCCGCCATCTTCTTGAACGGCACCGAACGGAAGGTCCCCTGCTGCGCGTCGAAGGCAAACCGCTCGCGCGCGCCGGCCGCGTTCTGCGCCAGCATGTCGACAAAAAAACCCAGCGCGCCGACGTTCTGCGCGATGTCATCCAGCGCCTTCTGCTCCTGCGTGGAATCGCCGCCGCCGGCGGCCAGCGACAGCACCCCGGCCTTGACGTGCCGCGCCGCCTTCATCGCATCGTCCTGATCGAGCATCGCCAGCGCGCCCTGCAACTGGTGCAGCACCGGATCGAGTTCCGCCAGCGACGGGCGCTTGGCCGGATCGATGTAGTACTCGTCGAGCACCTTCTCCACCTGGCGCAAGCCGGTTTTCATTTCCAGCGCCAGCGCGATCGCGGTGTCGTCCTGCCGCATCCGCCGCGCCAGGCCGCTCTGCCACTGCGCCGGCTCCGGCGGCGTATCGCCGGACACCAGCGCCAGCAGCCTGGCGCCTATCGTATCGGCATTCGCCGCGAAGTCGGCCGGCAGGTGGCGGATCTGCTCCAGGCCATGCTCGGCGAACAGCAGCGCGGCCGCCATCTCCAGCGCCAGCTCCTCGCTGCGGCCGGCCGAGACGGCGGTGCGCGCCACATCGGCCAGCTGGCGCATCAGCGCGCCGAGGGCCGGCATATTCAGCTTGTCGCATTCGCCCGCGACGTCGGCCAGCGCGGTGTCGAACGCCGCGTCCAGACCGGGATCGATCTCCGCCTCGGCCAGCCTGTCCCAACTGGCCTTGGCCTGCGCCATGCCGGTCCTGGCGCGCTCCAGCGCCTCGCTGTCGATCTGGCCGTAGCGGCGCGTCTCGTAATCGGCCGGCGCCAGGCCGTCGAGCGCGAAAAAGGCGCGCATCTTCCTCGCCGTCGGCGATTCGGTGTCGGCGCCGGCCGCCGCGATGAAGAACAGCGCGTCGCGCAACATCGTGTCCGGCTGCGCCACGGTGCCCTGGCTCAGACGGCGGATCTGCAGATTGATCAACCCGAACAGCTGCTTCACATACAGGCCGCCCGCCAGTTCGCCGCCGGCCACCAGCTCGGCGAAGCCCTGCATCGCCAGCCAGAAGGTGCGGGCCTTGTGGTCGCGCTGCGCATCGGCGACCAGCTTCACGGCGTCGAGCAGCGCGGCGGCATGTTCCCGCTGCTGCGCCGGTTCCGTGCTTTTCATATAAGGCAGCAGCGCGCGTTCGAAACGCTGGCGGTGGGCCGGGTAATCGGCCACCCCGTCGGCCACCCCGTCGGCCGCCGCGCCAGCGCCCTCGCCGCTTGCGGCGTCATCGGCGTCCGGCGCGCCGGACAAATCGGGGAAGAACAGGTCCGCCGGGTGTATCCGGTCGGCGCCTATCATCTCCTGCACCGCGCGGTAGTAAGGGAAGAGCCTGGCCGGCTGCGACGGCGCGCCCTCCAGCAGTTCCTCCAGATACTCGACCAACGCCTGATACAGCTGCGACACCGCCTCCACATTGTCGGTGCTGCACTTGACCGTGCCGGCCTTGAACCGGTCCAGCGCCGCCTCGGCCAACTCCGTCATCCGGCTTACGCCGTCGATGTCGACCATCTGCAGCGCGCCATGGGCCTGGTGCAAATGCGATTTCGCATGCTGCAGCTGCGTCGCCTGATCTTCCGCCGCCCTGCCGCCCGCCTCGACCAGCGCGGTCCTGGAGCGCGCCAGCGACTCCCGGATTTCGACCATCACCCAGGACAGCGGGCCGGTATCCAATTGCGGTTGTGGTGGTGTCGAAAAATCAGTTGTGGTCATGCTTGCCTAGGCCTTTCAATGAGGTGCGCGGCGTGCGTTCAGGACGCGATGCGGAATCGCGCCACCGAGTTTTTCAATTCCTGCGCCAGCACCGACAGTTTATGGATCGATTGCGCGGTTTGCTGCGTGCCGTCCTGCGTCTGCTCGGTCACCGTCAGGATGTGCTGGATATTGTGCGCCACGCCGTTGGCAGATGTCGCCTGCTGGCCGGTGGCGAGCGAAATCCCGGAAATCAGTTCGGCCAGCCGGTTCGACACCTGCGAAATGTCGTTCAGCGCCGCGCCGGCCGCGTCGGACAGGCGCGCGCCCTCGACCACGCCCTGGGTCGATTTTTCCATCGCCGCCACCGCGTCGTGGGTATCGGTCTGAATGGTGCGCACCAGCGCGCCGATCTGCTTGGCCGCTTCGGCCGAGCGCTCCGCCAGCCGCTGCACCTCCTCCGCCACGACCGAGAAGCCGCGCCCCGCCTCGCCGGCCGACGCGGCCTGGATCGCCGCGTTCAGCGCCAGCACGTTGGTCTGTTCGGTGATGTCGGAAATGAGCTCGGTGATCTCGCCGATCTCCTGCGACGATTCGCCCAGCCGCTTGATGCGCTTGGAGGTGTCCTGGATCTGGTCGCGGATCTCATGCATGCCCTTGATGGCGTTTTCCACCGCCGTCGAGCCCTGCCGCGCCGCCGCCACCGACTGGCGCGCGACGTCGGCCGATTCGCTGGCCGAGCGCGACACGTCGGTGATCTCGTTGGCCATCTTGGCCACGGTGGCGCTGGCGTCCTGGATCTCGCGCGACTGCCGCTGCGACGCCTGCAACAGGTTGCTGGCGATGTTCTGCGCGTGCGTGGACGCCTTGGTCACCTGCTCCGCCGTCACCGTCACGCGCCCCACCAGCCCGCGCAGCTCCTCGACCGTGTAATTGACCGAGTCGGCGATCGCGCCGGTGATGTCCTCGGACACGGTGGCCTGCACCGTCAGATCGCCGTCGGCCACTTCCTGCAGCTCGTTCATCAGGCGCAGGATCGCCGCCTGGTTTTGATCGTTCATGGCCTTGGCTTCCTCCTCCTTGCGCTGCGACTGCTGGCGCATCGCTTCGGCCTCCTGGCGGCGGCGGTCGGCGCCGCGTGTGCGGTTGTGGGAGTCCATCAGCAGCACGCGGCCGATGGCCGCCGCCGTGACCAGGGTCAGCAAGCCGCCGGCCACCATCAGCCAGAACGTCAGGCCGAGCGAATCCTGGTCTTCGCGGTAGGCCTGCTGCAGCACCGAAAGGCGTTGGCGCAGCGCTTCGTTGTCGTTGAAGATCAACTGCTCGGCGGTTTTCGCGGCGCTGAATTTATCCAGTTTGTTGAGGATCGCCGTCACCAGCTTTTGATACTCCTCGAAGTCGCCTTTGAGCGAAGTGAACTTCTCGCGCAGGTCCGGATCGCGCACGGCAGCGATCCCCAGCGGCGCGCTGCCGTTCAGGAAACCGTCGACCGTGTTGCGGAACACCGTCGTGTCGCGGCCCAGCTGGAACGCCGTCTCCGAACTGATGCCGCCGGCGGTCAGGAATTCGCTGGCGCCACGGCTCATGCGCTGGGTCAGCATGGACAGCCCGCCCAGCGCGGCCAGCTCGCGCCCCGTGCCGCCGCGCTGCAGCTTGATGGCGGTGATTTCCTCCGTGCGCGCCAGCAGGTCGGGCGACATCGTGTTCAGTCTTTGCAGCGTCTTGTCGACGCCGCTCAGGTCCGCCTTGAGGGTCAGGATGGTGTCGGCGGCGATGTCGGTCGCGCTCCATTGCTTGCTCGCGGCCAGCACAACGGGCGCCAGGTCGGCGCGCGGCTCGCCGATGTCGCGGCCCTGATAGGTGCCGCCGCGCGTCATCAGCTTGATGTCGTTATTGAGTTCCTTGCGGCTTTCCTCGAGCTGGCGGAAGCCCTCGGCGCTGCCTTGCACGGCGTTCGGCGCCGCCTTGCCGATACGCTGGGAGTGCATCAGCGCGTCGCTGGCGATCTGGGTCTGCGTCGAGCGGTTGTTGCTGTGGATGGTGTTAAGCGCGACGAACACCGCGCTCGCGCCAAGGCCGACGGCCAGCGCGGTCGACAAAATGCTCAATTGGCGCTGCGCCGGCAGATGGCCGATCAGCGGCAGTTTAAGGCCGGCGCCGGTCTCGGAGACAGTCCCGCGCGTGCCCAGGCGGCCCAGCGCGTCGCGCAAGCGCAGCGGGGCGCCGCCGTCGGCGCTGGTATCGGCAATATCGGCGGTATCGGCGGCGGCATGCATGAACTGCGAATCGCCGGCCTCGCCGAATTCCGAATTCGAGGTCCCATCCTGGTCGGCATTCCGGTTGCCATTCGAGAAACTACCCATCTTGAAAGCCATTCCACCCTCTCCGGATTAATTTTATGCGACCCGCGATGCGGCTGCTGCCCGTGTCGTCCACCTCACCCGCGTCACCCGCAGTGTACGTGCATCACAAACCAACCTGCAGAAAACCCGGCTCGCGCACCAGCTGCGCCAGATCGATCCGGGTCCAGCGCTGGCCTTCGGCGTCGTCGAAATGCTGGCCGCACCACGCGCGACCCTGTTCGGCCGCCTGCGCCCCGGTCACGGCCCGCATGTCGGCCAGCTTGCGCAGGCCCAGCACGCGGCCGGCCAGCAACGCGCAGTTAAAGCCCAGTCCCGGCGCGAAGGTGATGAAGCGGCGCTCCGACACTGCGGTGTCGTCGGCGCCGGTGCCCTGCCCCTGGTAGCGCGCCAGGTCGATCACGCCGGTCAGGTTGCCGCGTATATTGGCCAGGCCCTGGTACCAGTCCCGCGTCAGCGGCACCGGCATCACCGGCTGCGGCGGCACGATCTCGCCGATCTGGGTCAGGTCCAGCAGGCACAAACGGCCGCCGATCAGCACACCCAGTTCGCGCCCGCCGACATTGGCGCCGGTCTTGGCCGCCTGCATGCGCTCGAGCAGCTGCACCTGGTACTGGCGCAGGCGGCTGCGGCGTTCCGTGCCGGCCGGCGGGGTGGCGCCATCTGGCGCGCGGCTGTTCATCGCCTAGCCCAGGGCGGCGATTTTGGCCAGCAGATCGGCCGCGTCGACCGGCTTGACCAGGTAATCGCGCGCGCCCTGGCGCAGGCCCCAAATGCGGTCGGTCTCCTGGTTTTTGCTGGAACAGATAATCACCGGCACATCCTGCAGCTCCGGGTCGCGGGCGATCGAGCGGGTGACCTGGAAGCCGTTCGCGCCGGGCATGACCACGTCCATCAGGATCAGCTGCGGCTTGTCGGCCTTGATCTTGGCCAGCGCCTCCTCGCCGTTTTCGGCCACGGACACCGAAAAACCGTTGCGCACCAGGATATCGGTCAGATAGTAACGTTCGGTGGGCGAATCGTCGACGATCAAAATGCGGTGTATGGCCATAATTCCCTCTGCGGTTTTCTTATTCTGGTGACGGGACGGACGCGCCGCCGGTGTGCTCACGCACGGCGGCCAGCAGGCTGTCCTTGGTAAAAGGTTTGGTCAGATAGGCGGCCGAGCCGACCATCGCGCCGCGCGCGCGGTCGAACAGGCCGTCCTTGGAGGACAGCATCAGCACCGGCGTGGCATGGAATTTCGCGCTTTTCTTGATCAGGGCGCAGGTCTGGTACCCGTCCAGGCGCGGCATCAGGATGTCGCAAAACACCAGCGCCGGGTGGTGGTCGTTGATCTTGGCCAGGGCGTCGAAGCCGTCTTCGGCCAGCACCACCTGGTAGCCGGCCTGGCTCAGGAAGATCTCGGCCGATCGACGTATCGTGCTGCTATCGTCGATCACCATGATTTTCAGGGCCGAATCGGGCACATTAGCTTGCGGCGTGGTCGTCATAATCGAATCGCTGGAATGATGCTACACGATAGCATAGGCGGAGCGGCCGGCACGCCTTGCTGGCGCCGGCCGCCGTTGGCCGGGTAAAATCAACGCGCGCCGGCAGGCGTCAGAGCGCGACCATCTCGAAATCGTCCTTGCGGGCGCCGCATTCCGGGCAGCTCCAGTTCATCGGCACGTCGGCCCAGCGGGTGCCGGGGGCGATGCCTTCGTCCGGGAGGCCGGCCTGCTCGTCGTAGATCCAGCCACAGATCAGGCACATCCAGGTCTGGAACTCCTGCGTTGTTTCATTGCTACTCACGTTCTGCCACCCTTCAATCAAGTAAAATGCTGAATTAGGTATCTTAATCTACCAGCCGTGCAAAACCAAACTTCTCCTCTCATATTAAGCTTCGGCGCTGCCGATCCGGCCGGCGCGATGGGCGTCCAGGCCGACCTGGCGGCTTTTTCGGCCCTCTCCTGCACCGGACTTGCGGTCACCACCGCGTTGCTGATCGGCGACAGCGCGCGCGTCGAGGACGTGCAGGAAATCGATCCCGACTGGGTCTCCGACCAGGCCCGCGTGGTCCTGGAGGACATGACCATGGCGGCCTTCAAGGTCGGCGCGTTGACCAATATCGAGCAGGTGGCGGCGATCGCCGAGATCCTGTCCGACTATCCGGACGCGCCGCTGATCCTCGATCCGTTCAGCAGCCGCCTGCCCGACCTGCCCGACGACGACGCCGAAGAGCTGCTCACCGCCGTGCGCCAGTTGCTGGTGCCGCAGGCGACCTTGCTGATGCTGTCGCTGGTGGAACTGGGCCGGCTGGCCGAGACCTGGCGCGAAGGCGCCGAGGACACGCTCGAATCGGACGTCGAACACCTGCTGGCGTTGGGCTGCGAGTTCGTGCTCGTCACCGGCACCGCCGCCGGCACGCCGCAGGGCGACGCGACATCGCCCAACATCCTGGCCAACACCCTGTTCGGCGCCGAGGGCATGATCAGCCACGACGCCTGGCAGCACCTGCCGGGGCCCTTCCTCGGCGCCGGCGGCACCTTGTCGGCCGCCATCACCGCGTTCATGGCGCGCGGCGCCGACGTGCCCGAGGCGGTGGCGGCGGCGCAGGAATACACCGTCGGCGCGCTGGCGCACGCGCAGCGCTACGGCATGGGCAAGTTCGTGCCCAACCGCTTTTTCCATTTGCTGACCACGGCCGCCGACATGCAGTAACCATCCATGCGCGCCGTCCACACACCTGCCACCGAAGATGCCAACATGACCACGAACTCGATCACCCCCTCCAAAAACGATACCCTGTTCGCCCGCGCCCAGAAAACCACGCCGGGCGGCGTCAACTCGCCGGTGCGCGCCTTCCGTTCGGTCGGCGGCACGCCGCGCTTCATCACCCGCGCCGAAGGCCCGTACTTCTGGGACGCCGACGACAAGCGCTATATCGACTACATCGGCTCCTGGGGGCCGGCCATCGTCGGCCACGCGCATCCGCTGGTGGTCAAGGCGGTGCAGGAGGCGGCCGCGCGCGGGCTGTCGTTCGGCGCGCCGACCGAGGGCGAAGTGCTGATGGCCGAGGAGATCTGCCGCCTGGTGCCGTCGATCGAGCAGGTGCGCCTGGTGTCGTCGGGCACCGAGGCGACCATGAGCGCGCTGCGCCTGGCGCGCGGCGCCACGGGCCGCGACAAGATCGTCAAGTTCGAAGGCTGCTATCACGGCCACGCCGATTCGCTGCTGGTCAAGGCGGGCAGCGGCCTGCTCACCTTCGGCAATCCGACGTCGGCCGGCGTGCCGGAGGACTTCGTCAAGCACACCTTGGTGCTGGACTATAACAACGTCGAGCAGCTGGAGGAGGCGTTCGCCTCGTTCGGCGACGACATCGCCTGCGTCATCGTCGAACCGGTGGCCGGCAATATGAATCTGATCAAGGCCAGCGAGGCCTTCCTGCAGGCGATGCGCGCGCTGTGCACCAAGCATGGCGCGGTATTGATCTTCGACGAGGTGATGTGCGGCTTCCGCGTGGCGCTGGGCGGCGCGCAGGAATTGTACGGCATCAAGCCCGATCTGACGGCGCTGGGCAAGGTGATCGGCGGCGGCTTGCCGGTGGCGGCCTTCGGCGGCAGCGCCGAGTTGATGGGCAAGATGGCGCCGCTGGGCGCCGTCTACCAGGCCGGCACGTTGTCGGGCAATCCGGTGGCGGTGGCGGCCGGCATGACGACCTTGCGCATCATCCAGGAGCCGGGCTTTTACGAGAAATTGAGCGCCACGGCGGCGCGCCTGGCGGCGGGGTTGACCGAGGCGGCCAAGGCGGCCGGCGTGGTGTTCTGCGCCGATTCGGTGGGTGGCATGTTCGGTTTGTATTTCAGCGAGACGCCGCCGAACAATTACGCCGAGATGATGGCCGGCGACCGGGCGCGTTTCAACGCCTTCTTCCACGCGATGCTGGACGAGGGCGTGTATTTCGCGCCGGCCGCGTTCGAGGCGGGGTTCGTGTCGGCGCAGCACAGCGACGAAGTGATCGACGAGACCATCGCGGCGGCAAGCCGGGTGTTCAAGCGGTTGGGCGCCTGATTCGGGCCGCTGGCGGATCACACATGGCGGATTACGCTACGCTAATCCGCCCTACGTGTTTGCGCGGTTTCTCCACGTCGGCCTATGAACACCACTGAGACACGTAGGGCGGATTAGCGCGCAGCGCGTAATCCGCCATCGCCGCGCCGCCAACACCGGGTCAGGTTTCGATCACGCCCGTATTGAAGTTGTACTCGAACAAATCCCCATACCGCCCCCACTCGATGGCCACGCGCAGCGCGCGCTCGGCCTCTTCGTCGCTGAGCGTGAACCGCAGCAGCTTGAGGAACAACTCCTCCGGCAAATCACCCGACTTGTCCTGCTTGAGCCCATGGCAGATGTACGCCACCAACGGCACATGCTCCAGCAACTGCGCACCGAACATCGCCTGCCGCTCGGCGTTGGCCGCCACCGCGTAGCGCCCGCCCAGCTCCGTCAACAAAATATCGCCGTTGGTCAGATAAGCGAACCCCAGCAAAATCAGCGCGTTGAGCACCTCCAGCAGCTCGGCGTCGGTCAGCTCGGTCTCCTCGGCCAACTGCGGCAAATCCGCCCGCCCGGAGAACGGCTCCTCGGCCAGCAACTGCAGTATCCCCTCCATGTGCGCGATGTTCGCCTGCGGCAGACGGTCGCCCAGCTGCAGCTTGACCTCCTTCTCGCTGATCAAGCCGCGCCGTCCCGCCCCCGCCGTCATCAACTCGTACACCTGGTCGATCAGGTGGCGCACCTCCGGTCCCTCCGCCTTGCGCGGCTGCGGCAGCGATATCGGCAGCTCGGCGCGCACCCGTCCCGGATCGCTGGCGAAGATCAGCACCCGGTCCGCCATCATCACCGCCTCCTCGATGTTGTGCGAGACGACCAGGATCGCCTTGGTCGGAATCCGCCCCGACTGCCATAGCTCCAGGATTTCCTCGCGCAGGCGCTCGCCGGTCAGCACGTCCAGCGCGGAGAACGCCTCGTCCATCAGCAGCACCTCGGGCTCCATCACCAGCGCGCGGGCGATGCCGACGCGCTGGCGCATGCCACCCGACAGCTCGCGCGGCAGCGCGCCCTCGAAGCCCGACAGGCCGATCAAATCGATCACCTTCTCGGCGCGCTGCGCCCGTTCCGCCGCCGGCATGCCCTGGGCCTCCAGACCCAGCTCGATATTCTTTTGCACCGTCAGCCACGGGAACAGCGCGAACGACTGGAACACCATGCGGATGCCGCGAGCGGTGCCGTACAGCGGCATGCCGCGATACAGCACCTGGCCGTCGTCGGCCGGGATCAGCCCCGCCATGATGCGCAGCATGGTCGATTTACCGGACCCGGACTGCCCCAGCAGCGCGACGATCTCGCCCTCGTGCAGGGTGAAATCCACGCCCTGCAGCACCGCGCGCGCGGAGCCGTCGGCGGCGCGGAAGTGTTTGCCGACCGATTTCAATTCGACGATAGGTGTGCCCATGATATGCCCTTAATTCAGAAATGCAGCCGGCTCTCGGCCAGCGTGTACAGGCGGCGCCAGACGAAGTGGTTGAAGCCCATGACGAAGATGCACATGACGCCGATGCCCAGCGCGATGCGCGGGAAGTCGCCGGTGGCGGTCATCTCGGCGATGTAGCTGCCCAGTCCATGCGCCTTGACGGTGGTGCTGCCCCAGCTGACGTATTCGGCCACGATGCTGGCGTTCCACGAGCCGCCCGACGCGGTGATGGCGCCGGTGACGAAGCTGGGGAAGATGGCCGGCAGCAGATAGCGCCGCCATTTGAGCCAGCCGGTCAAGCCGAAGTTCCGCGCCGCGTGACGCAGCTCGGTCGGTATCGTCGAGGCGCCGGCGATCACGTTAAACAGCAAATACCACTGGGTGCCGAGTATCATCAGCGGCGACAGCCAGACGTCCGGATTCAGATGGAAGCGCATGATCAGGATCACCGCCACCGGGAACACCAGGTTGGCCGGGAACGCGGCCAGGAACTGCGCCACCGCCTGCGTGCGCGAGGCCCAGCGCGGATTCATGCCGATCCAGACGCCGACCGGCACCCAGATCACGGACGCCAGCACCAGCAGCAGCATCACCCGCAGCAAGGTGTAGAGGCCAAGCACGAACACGCGTCCGACCTCGCTCCAGCCGACCTCCGTGCTGATGAAATGACCCAGGGTCCACAGGGCGTAGAAGACGACGGCGGCGATGATCGCGTCCCACACCCGCTGCGCGCCGGGCGCCTGCGTGTGGCGGCGCGCGCGGATCGAGGTGCCGTCGTGCCCCAGGCGGAACAGCGCGATGGAGCGCGACAGCAGGTCGCCGCACCACGCCACCAGCGCCTGCGTGCGCTCGGTGCGGCGCAGCCACGTCAGCAGCCACGATTGCTGGGCCGTGTCGCCGCCGGTTTCCTCGAAGCGGAACTTGTCGGCCCACGCCAGCAAGGGCCGGAAGAACAGCTGGTCGTACATCAGCACCGCGATCAGCATGGCGAACACCGCCCAGCCCATCGCCCCCAGGTCGCTGCGCTCGATCGCCAGCGCGATGTACGAGCCGATGCCGGGCAGCTTGATGTTCTGGTTGGAGACCGAGATCGCCTCCGACGCCACCACGAAGAACCAGCCGCCGGACATCGACATCATCATGTTCCACAGCAGGCCCGGCATGGCGAACGGCAGCTCCAGGCGCCAGAAGCGCTGCCAGCCCGAGAGCTGGAACACGCTGGCCGCCTCCGACAATTCGGCCGGCACGTTGCGGAAGCCCTGGTAGGCGGAGAAGGCCATGTTCCACGCCTGCGACGTGAAGATGGCGAAGATCGCCGCGCACTCCACGCCCAGCAGGTTGCCGGGGAAAAGCGCGATGAAGGCCGTCACCGTGATCGACAGGAAGCCGAGGATGGGGATCGACTGCAGGATGTCGAGCAACGGCACCAGCACTTTTTCGGCCAGCTTGTATTTGGTGGTCAGCGCGGCGAACACGCAGGCGAAGACCACCGACGCGCCCAGCGCGATGAACATGCGCAGGGTGGTGCGCAGCAGGTAATAAGGCAGGTTGACCGGGTCGAGCGACAGCGGCAGCACCTGGCCGAGTTCGTAGGGCCGCGCCATCTGCTGGCCGCCATAGGCCAGCAGCACGAACACGGCCAGCACGATGGGCAGCAGCGCCCAATCCCAGCGGTTGCCGCCGGCCTCGACCACCTGGCGCGGGAAGAACTGGCGTTTCTTGTTCATGACTTATGGCCGGTAGAGTGAGACTGGCGGCCATTCTAAAGGAAACAAGTGTCGACTTTATTACGGTTATGAAAGCCGGTCCGCGACCGCTCAGGACACGGATATTTCATAAATGACGATTTTGATGACGCCTCCCATCCGGCGTCGGCAATCATGGCAAGGAGCCACTAATTCGTTGCCGAAACGCAACCAAATCATCATTTCCGTCAATTTCCGGCATTTCCTTGAGGAAATTCAGTACAATCGCCACAAGATGTGCGATCACGCACCGATAGAAAGCTAACCGATGCCCCATAGCAAAGACTCCGTCCTGACCACGCGCGCGACCGCCGAGTTGCTGGGCGTCGCCGTCAGCACGGCCCAGCTATGGATAGAAAATGGTGCGATCCCGTCGTGGAAGACGCCCGGTGGCCACCGCCGTGTGCGCCTGAGCGCGGTACGGCGCTTGATGGAGCAGCGCAACGGCGATATCGCGCCGGCCGCCGCCGTCAAGGCCAGGATCGCCAGCGGCGTCGAATTCCTGCCGGCCGCCGCGCCGCCGTACCCGGTCGCGCACGACGAAGCCGAACGCCTGCTGGCGCTCGACGCGGCGCGGCTGGTGGACACGCCGCCGGAATCGGTGTTCGACCGCCTGACGTGGCTGGCGAGCCAGGTCACGGACTCGCCGATGGCACTGATCAGTTTGTTGACCTCGCGCCGCCAATGGTTCAAGTCGCGCATCGGCATCGACGCGGGCGAGACGCCGCGCGAGTGGGCTTTCTGCAGCCACGCCATCTTGCAAAACGGGCTGTTCGTGGTGGAGGACGCGACCCGCGATCCACGCTTCCAGGACAATCCGCTGGTCATCGGCGAACCACATATTCGTTTTTACGCCGCGTTTCCGCTGCTCGACGGCGGCAACCATCCACTGGGCACCTTGTGCATCCTGGACCGGGAGCCGCGCAAACTGAGGGACCGCGAAGTGCGTTCCCTGCGCGAACTGGCGGCGTTGGCATCGGAAGAGATTCAGCGCCGCGTTCCGCGCTAAGGATCGCAACACCACGCGCCGCCTCCACCTTCGCCGGCGCGTTCAAAAATTTAGCATCCGTAGTTCTGTATCGATAGCAGCAAATTCATCCGGCCTCGCCCAACTCTTGCGACAGCCAATCAAACGTCATTGTCGCCGCCTTGCGGCTCCGTTTCCGCTACGCCGGCCGGTCGCCGAGTTGTGGAAACACTAAACATGTCCGGGAAAAATATTATGAACGCATTTAAAAAACTCAAAATCGGTACCCAGTTAAGCTTGGGCTTTGGCATGCTCACCGCCTTCATGCTGATCCTCGCCGCCGTCTCCATCCTCGGCGTGTCGTCGATCGGCGCAGCCTTTAAGAAACAGGACCACATCAACGACGACCGGCTGGCGCCGCTGTACGTCGCCCGCGAGGCGCTGGCGCAAACCGGCCTGGCCGCGCGCAACGCCTATATCTTCAGCGACGACGCCCAGGCGGCCAAGGAACTGGCCATCGTCGACGAACAAAAAGCGATCTACCTGGCCGCCGTGGAAAAAATGACGCCGAGCTTCGGCGGCGACGCCCAGTTCAACAAGGTCAAGGCCGGCCTGCTGACGATGGCCGACGCGCTCAAGCAACCGCGCAAGCTGCGCGAAGCCAAGCGGATGGAGGAATTCGGCACCTTCCTGGTCAACGATTGCAGCCCGCTGCGCCGCCAGATCGTCGCCGACATGGCGGTGCTGATGACCCAGGAACAGAAGGAAGCGGCCGCCGCCAGCGACCAGTCCGAAGCCAGCGCCGCCACGGCGCGCAGCTGGACCATCGCGCTGACCGCCGCCGCCTTCATCCTGAGCCTGCTGATCGCCGGCCTGATCAAACGCGTGCTGCTCAAGCAACTGGGCGGCGAGCCGGCCTACGCGGCCGAGATCGCCAACAAGATCGCCCAAGGCGACCTGGCCATCGCCGTCGACATCAAGGCCGGCGACGACAGCAGCCTGCTGTTCGCCATCAAGACCATGCGTGACAGTCTGGCTTCCATCGTCGGCCAGGTGCGCCAGGGTACGGACGCCATCGCCAGCGCCTCGTCCGAAATCGCCATCGGCAATGAAGACCTGTCGTCGCGCACCGCCACGCAAGCGTCGTCGCTGGAAAAAGTCGCCACCGCGATGGAGGAGCTGACCTCGACCGTGAAACAGAACGCCAGCAACGCGCAGCAAGCCAACAGCCTCGCGCAAACCGCCTCGTCGGTGTCGGAGGAAGGCGGCGAAGTGATGCAGCAGGTGACCGACACCATGGCCTCGATCAACGAATCGTCGAAGAAGATCGTCGACATCATTTCCGTCATCGACGGCATCGCCTTCCAGACCAACATCCTGGCGCTGAACGCGGCCGTCGAAGCGGCCCGCGCCGGCGAACAGGGCCGCGGCTTCGCCGTGGTCGCCACCGAGGTGCGCAACCTGGCGCAGCGCTCGGCTGCCGCCGCCAAGGAAATCAAGGCGCTGATCGACGACTCCGTCACCAAGGTCGGCACCGGTTCGGAACTGGTGCTCAAGGCCGGCACGACGATGCACGCGGTGGTCGACAGCGTCAAACGCGTGACCGAGATCATGGGTGAGATCAGCACCGCCAGCGCCGAGCAAAGCCAGGGCATCGGCGAAGTGAGCAGCGCCATCGGCGAGATGGACGGCATGACGCAGCAAAACACCGCGCTGGTGGAGGAAGCCTCGGCCGCCGCCCAGGAATTGCAGGCGCAGGCGTCGGGCCTGGCCGGCCTGGTCGGCCAGTTCAAGCTCGAAGGCGACCGCGGCCATGTCGCCGCGGCCCAGCCGCGTGCCAAGCCCGTCAAGGCAAGCGCCCGTCCAAGCCTGCGCCTGGCGCGCGGCTAATCCGCAGCTACTCCGGGGTCAGGTCCACCATTTCTACACGAGGTGGACCGTAGACGCTGGCGCCGGGAGGTGGACCGTTATTTCAGCCAGCCGCGCCGGCGGAAGTACCAGAACGGCGCGATGGCGCTGGTGACCATCAGGATCAGCGCGAACGGATAGCCGAACGCCCAATCGAGCTCCGGGAACCAGCGCTTGAAGTTCATGCCGTAGATCGAGGCGATCAAGGTTGGCGGCAGGAAGGCCACGCTGGCCACCGAGAAGATCTTGATGATCTTGTTCTGGTTAATGTTGATGAAACCGACGGTGGCGTCCATCAGGAAGTTGATCTTGTCGAACAGGAAGGACGTGTGGCCGTCCAGCGACTCGATGTCGCGCAGAATCTGGCGCGCCTCTTCGAACTGCTCGGAATTGAGCAAGCGTCCGCGCATCAAAAAACTGACGGCGCGCCGCGTATCCATCATGTTGCGGCGGATGCGGCCGTTCAAGTCTTCCTCGTGGGCGATGGAGTTCAGCGCCGCGGCCGCGTCCTGGTCGGTGAACTGTTCCTGCAGCACGCGGCCGCTGACCTCTTCCAAGTTCTGATAGATGCCCTCGAGCGCGTCGGCCGAGTATTCGGCGTCGGTGGCGTACAGGTCCAGCAGCACGTCCATGTAGTCGGCGATCGAACCGGGCCGCGAGCGCGCCCGCATGCGCACCAGGCGGAACACCGGCAGGTCGTCGGTGTGGACCGAGAACAGCATCTTGCGCGCCAGGATGAAGGCGACCGTGACGATGCGCGACGGGCCGTCCTCCTCTTCCAGCAGGAAGTCGGTGCGCAGGTGCAAGTCGCCGTTTTCCGCTTCGTAATAACGGGCCGACGCTTCGATGTCCTTGACTTCGTCCTCGCCCGGCAACGTCACGCCGTAGATGGCTTTGACCCATGCGCGTTCGTCGTCCGTCGGGTCGGTCAGGTCGACCCATACCGGCTCAACCTGTTCCAGGTCCGAGCGGCTGTCGATGGGCACCTGGTTGAGTCGGCCATTCTGGAGAACGAAAACATTAATCATGGGTACGCGAGCCTTCTGGAAACAGCGCAAGTGTACCCGCAAAGCCCCTGCCGAGGCCAGCCTGCCACGCGGTTTTTCGCCCTACTGGGTGGCTTTTTCAATCATTTTATCGGTTGCCGACCGCGGCGCGGACTCGGCCGGGTCCGGCTTGGGCGGTTTCGGCGCCTCGATGCCGCGCGTGTCGAGCGATTTGACGACCTTGCCGTCCTTGCAGTCGACATCGGACAGCACGGTTTTGCCGTCGATGACGCATTTGCGCAGCACGCCGGCCGGCGCGGGTGGCGCGACGCTGGCGCTGGCCGAACCCGGCGCCGCCGGCGGCTTGCCGGTCAGCCGGGCTATACCCTCTGTGAAGAAATTACGCTCGTGCCGCGCCGACATCAGGAACGCCATCGCCACCGCCGCCAGCGAGGCCATGATGATGGCCACCTGGATCAACCCGAAACCGCTTTGCCTCTTCATATCGTTCCCCCGCTTAAGCATGATTTTCGTAGGGCGGATTAGCGCAGCGTAATCGGCCATGCATGCGCGACCAACGGCTCATACATGGCCGATTACGGCGTTCCGCCTAATCCGCCCTACGTGTTTCCGTTGATAATTCAAGAGACACAATGCCGCGACGGCCCCTATGGTAACTCCGCCGATCCCATGCGGCGCAGGATGACGCCGGTGCGCCGCGCCAGATAGCCGGAGTCGCGGTGCGTGTCGTAAAAGCGCGGATTGGGCAGCATCACCGCCAGCTTGGCCGCCTGCGACGCGCCGAGATTGGCCGCGCTCACGCGGTAATAATGCTGCGCCGCCGCTTCGGCGCCGAAGATGCCCCTGCCGAACTCCACCACGTTTAGGTAGATCTCGAAGATGCGCTCTTTTTCCATCAAGGTTTCCAGCATATACGTGATGATCAGCTCCTGGCCCTTGCGCAGGTAGCTGCGCGAACCGGACAGGAACAGATTCTTCGCCAGCTGTTGCGTGATGGTCGAACCGCCCGCCACCACCTTGCTCTTCTTGGTGTTCTTCTCGTAGGCTTTTTGCAGCGCCTCCCAGTCCACGCCCTGATGCTCGGAGAAGTTGGCGTCTTCGGACGCGATAATGGCGCGTTTAAGATTCTTCGAGATGCGGTTGTACGGCACCCAGACCTGCTTGATCTCGGCCTTGGGATTTTTCTCGCGCAACGCCGACTCTTGCTGGCGCATGAAGCTGGTCCGCGACGGGTTATGGTCGACCCACCACCATATCTGCAGGAAGAAATACAGCTGCACCGCCGCGAACAGCAGCACCGGCAGGATGAAGATCCATTTCACCCAGGCCCACTTGCGGCCACCTTTGGCGGCGCTCATAACTGATCGCGCAGGCGTTGCAGCACGTCGCCGGTGGCCGGATGCACGCCGCGCCAGACGCTGAACGCCTCGGCCGCCTGCTCCACCAGCATGCCCAGGCCGTCACGCAGCCGTGCGCCGTGTTGGTCGGCAAACTGCAAAAATACGGTGGGGGACTTTGAATACATCATGTCGAAAGCAAGCGCGCCGGGCGCGAACACCGATGGCGACACCGGCGGCACCTCGGCGTTCAGGCTGGCGGCGGTGGCGTTGATGACGACGTCGAAGCCGCCTTCGATGTCGGCGAAACCACAGCCCGACACCACGCCCTCGCCGCCCAATGCCGCAAACTGTTCCGCCAGCGCCACGGCCGTGGCCACGGTGCGGTTGGCGATGACCAGCTGCGCCGGGCGATGTTCCAGGATCGGCAGCACGGCGCCGCGCGCCGCCCCGCCGGCACCCAGCAGCAGCACGCGCTTACCGGTGATCGCCACGCCGGCGTTGCCGACGATGTCCGCCACCAGGCCTGCGCCGTCGGTGTTGTCGCCGATGATGCCGTCCTCGGTGAAGTGCAAGGTGTTGACGGCGCCGGCGGCCTGAGCGCGTATCGTCAGCGCGTTGGCGACCTTGACCGCCTCCAGCTTGAACGGCAAGGTGACGTTGGCGCCTTTGCCGCCCTCGGCGATGAAGGCGTGCACGGCGGCGGCGAAGCCGTCCAGCGGCGCCAGCCGTTTTTCGTACTGCAATTCCTGGCCGGTCTGGGCCGCATAAGCGGCATGTATCTCGGGCGATTTGCTGTGGGCAATCGGGTTGCCGAACACGCAGTAGCGATCCATCGTCATCGTCCTCCGCCGCTCATGTCGGCTTGTAGTTTGTCTTCGCGGGTAAATTTGAATGTCGTGACGATCACCCACAGATCGTCCTTGTCGGCCGACAGCATGTTCGGCGGGAACTTGCCGAACGGCGCCGCGCGGCGCACGATGTTGATGGCGGCGTCGTCCAGCGCGGCGTTGCCGGAGCTGCGGTCGACCTTGATGCCGCCTTCCTTCTCGTAGATCGTGCCGTCCTGGAAAACCGGGATCGACAACACCAGCTGGCCGTACAGCTTGCGGCCGTTCTTCTGGGGGAAGTTCAGCGTACCGATATCTTCGATCCGCTTTTGCAGCGATTTGTAGTACATCGCGTAGCCAACCCCGCGCGTGCTCGGCGTGATGAAGGTTTTCTTCGGGCGCTTGTTCTGGTCTTCGATGGTTTCGCTGATCTCGGCGGCGCGGCGGGCGATCGCCTTGCTGGCGTCGAGCAGGTCGGCGCCGCTCGGCAGCGGATCGGGGGCGGTCTTTTCGGTCACCGGCGGCGCGTTGAACGGATCGGGCTTGGCCACGCGGGTAAGCAGGTTGCGCTGGCGTTCCTCAAGCTCGGCGATGCGGCGCTTGGAGGCTTTGATGCTTTCGCCGTCCTCGGTCTTGCGCATGTCCGGCAGCGGCGACCTGGAGCGGCCTTTGTCGACGTTGCCGCCGCCGTCAAGGTTGGCCTGGGCCAGCGCCTCGGCCTTCAGCGGGGCTTTGCTGTGCTTGGCGTTGACGAGGATGACTTCCAGGCCGGGATCGGTTGGCTTCACCGGCGCCGGCGTCGGGGCGACAAAGCGCACCGCCAGCATGGCGGCGTGCGCCACCACCGAGATGCCGATGGCGATGTACAGGAAGCGATTTTCTTGGAAAGACTTCACGCGGGGCCGGGGTTGGAAATGGGTGGGGTGATTTTACTTTAAAGAAAACCCGGCGGCTACCGGCGGGTTTTGAGGGCACCTCGGATACACGTAGGGCGGATTAGGCGGAACGCCGTAATCGGCCATGCGTGAGCCGCCGGCGGAGCACGGATGGCCGATTACGCTTCGCTAATCCGCCCTACGTGTCTCCCGGATTACTCGGAGGCTGGCACTTCGGCGGCTACTTCAACCGCGACTTCCGGCGCGGCGACCGCTTCTTCCACAACGTCATCCTCGTAATCCAGCTCGGCATCGGCCGCCACCGCTTCGGTGGTGGGGATTTCCAGGATGCGCGCTTCGATCGACAAGTCGACCTCGTCCCAACGCAGGATGTCGATCTTGACCTGGGCGCCGCGCGCCACCGACGGCATGCCCGGCAGGCGGATAATCAGCGGAATGTCGACCAGGCGCAACACCTCGTCCTTGAGCACGACCGCTTCGACCTGGCGGGCGTTTTCCTGGCCCAGCCAGCGCAGGCACCAGTAGCGCTCCATGTTCGACTGGTGGTCGCCGTAGGCCGCGTAGGCCGCGTCGAACTGCGACACGATGGCGAACAGCTCCGAATCCTTCGGCTTGAACGGGGCGACCAGCGGCGCCGTCACGCCGTGCTCCGCGCAGGCGAGGATTTGCCACTGGTTGACCAGATCGGTGTAGCGGCGCAACGGCGACGTGCTCCACGCGTATTGGTCGACGCCCAGGCCCTGGTGCGGCGCGGCGTGCGTGACCATGCGTACCTGCATCTTGGCGGCCCACCCGCCGACGCCCTGGCCCTGGCTGCGGTAGATGCCAGGCACGCCATGGTCGTGCATCAGCTTGCCCCAGGTGCTGTTGGCGAAGATCATCAATTCGGCGACGATCTTGTCGAGCGGCGCGCCGCGCTTGCGGCGGCTGACGGTGACGATATCGTTTTCGACGTAGAAGTTGAAATCGACGCGATTGTTCTGTTCGGGCTTCAGGCCGAAGCCTTCGCGCTTGACCATGCGCGCCGCCTCCAGCACCTGCGCCCATTTCCAGATCAGGCCCAGCTCGTCCTTGTGGGCGTACTCGCCCTCGCCGCTGGCCAGGGTTTCCTCGTTGACCAGGTCGTCCAGGTCGTTGTGGCGCAGATTGCTCGCTATCGGCACCATCTCGGCACGCGTCTCGGTGGCGATCACCGACCAGTCGGCCGGGTTCAGGGTCGCGTACAGCGACAGCGCGGGGCAGGTCTTGCCTTCGGCCAGGGTGAACGCCTCGACGATCGAGTCCGGCAGCATGGTGATCTTATCGCCCGGCATGTACACGGTGGACATGCGCGCGCGCGCCATCTTGTCGACCGCGTCGTCCGGCTTGATGCCCAGGCCCGGCGCGGCGATGTGGATGCCGATCTTGACGTTGCCGTCGGCCAGCTTGGTGACGGAGAAGGCGTCGTCGATCTCGGTGGTGGTGACGTCGTCGATCGAGAACGCCTTGACGTCGGCCAGCGGCAGATTGGTCGGCGCCACCGGCACCGCCACGTCCGGGAAACCGGCGCCGCGCGGGAAGCTCTCGAACAGGAACTTGGCCATGTGCAGCGCCTTGGGCGACTCCACGCCACCGGCCGCCAGCATCAAACGCTGCGGATTGGTGTGCAGTTCATTGCAAGCCGCTTCCATCGCCTTGTATTCGATCGAATTCTTGTCCGGCTTGAACAGCAGTTGCATGACGATGTTTTTCATCGAATCCGGCAACTTGTTGGCCTTTAGCTCTTCGACATACTGGGCCTGGATCAGCGCCTGTTGTTTCTTTTTCTCGATACCGGCCTGCGCCGCGCGCAGCGATTGCTCCGGCGCGGCCTTGTAGCGGCCACGGCCCTTCTTGTAGAAATAGATCGGCGCGGAGTGCAGGCTCAGGATCAGCCCGGCGGCTTCGGCCGGCAGCGGCGCGTGGCCGAAGTACTCGGCGCCCAGCTCGGCGAAGCCGAACTCCTCCTCTCCCGCCACTTCCCACAGGAAGTCGAGGTCGATCTCGGCGGCAACGGCCTTGGCCTGTTCCATCAAATCCGTCGGCGACGGCTTCTCGTACTGCAGCAGCACGTCCTTGATCTTGACCTTGCTGCGCTTGCCGCTGGCCATCTCCACCTGATAGGCCTCGCCCGCTTGCGACATCATGGTCCCGACCTTGAAATCGCCGGATTCTTCGAAAAATAGATTCATTGCTCGCTTCTGTTCGTTGTTTATTCGTTATAACTGCGCTGTTGCTTCAGGTCCAGCACGGAAGGCAGAAACACTTCTGTGACCAGCAGAGTACCCTGACGGCGCCGATATAAACAGCGCCGTGCATATAGTATGCGCTCTTGCGGGGAGGCCCCACGAAGTTGATCCTCAACCTCCAGGCCCAGGGCCGCCGCCGCGCGCCGCGCCAACGGATGCCCTTCCCGCAATCTTGCAAATTCCAAAACGCCGCGCCGCACTCGCGGGTCGCCAAACAAGGTCGTCCCCAGCGAGCGCTCGCCCAGCACGCTAAATAAAGGCCAATCGGCCGCCGTGGCCGACATCGGCACCACCGTGTGCGCGAACACAACCGGCGTATTATCACACCGCAGCAGCACTTCCCTCTCCCACACGCGGCCGGGCCGGGGCAAGCCGATCGCGGCCGCCTCGTCGGACAGGCAGCGCGCGACGCGCTGATGCAGGCACTGCACGCGGAAAGTCTGGCTGTGGTCCTTCAGTCTCGCGGTCAGCGAACCGCCGGCCGTCAGCCACGGCCGCAGGGGCGGCGGCGCGTTCAAGGTCGGCTGCCATTGGGTCTGTCGCAGGGAAGCGCCACGGCTGGGCGACGCCGGCAAAAACGGCCCCCTCAACGGCCGGCCTCGATGCCGCAAAACGCCAGCACCGCATCCACATACTCGGGAAACTCGGAAATGCCATGGTCGCTGCCGTCGATCACGTGCTGGCGCGCGCCCGCATAATGCTTGACCATGTCGCGATAGTCCAGCACTTCGTCGCCGGTGGCGGCGATCAGGAAGTAGCGCTCCGGGCGGGTGATCGGGTCGACCGCCAGCGCGCGCAGCTCGTCTATATAGTCACGTTTGAATTCGAATGGCTCGTCGGAATGGAACTGCGTTGTCACGCCGACATGCTTGTCCAGATCCTGCAGCGGCACGATGGCCGGATTCAGCAAGACGGCGCGGCAGCCGATACGCTCTGCCAGCCAGGTGGCGTAGTAGCCGCCCAGCGAGGAACCGACGATGCTCAACTCTTGCGCCGGCACGCCCTCTATTAAAGAGAGCGCCAATTCCATCGCCAGCTTGGGCGACGCCGGCAACTGCGGGCAGACCAGCTGGTCCGACAGCCCCAGTTCGGCCATGCGCTCGCTGATCACGCGCGCCTTCATCGACTTCGGCGACGAGCGGAATCCGTGCAGATAAAGAATCATCGCGCCAGCGCTTCCAGGATTTTGTTGTGCACGCCGCCGAAGCCGCCGTTGCTCATCACGATGATCTGGTCCCCCGGCCGGGCCGCCTTGACGATGGCCGCGACCAGCGCGTCGATGTCCTCATAGGCGCTGGCGATATCGCCCAACGGCGCCAGCGCATCGCCCAGGCTCCAGCCCAGCGCCTGCCGGCTGCCGTAGCCGAACACCAGGTCGGCGTCGACCAGGCTGCCCGGCAGCGCATCCTTCATCGCGCCCAGCTTCATCGTGTTCGAGCGCGGTTCCAGCACGGCCAGGATGCGGCCGCCCTTGCCTATCTTCTGGCGCAGGCCGCCGACGGTGGTGGCGATCGCCGTCGGATGGTGGGCGAAGTCGTCGAACACGGTGATGTCGTTGACGGTGCCGCGCACTTCCATGCGGCGCTTGACGTTCTCGAAGGTCGCCAGCGACTTGGCCGCCTGCGCGACCGGCACGCCGACGTGGCGGGCGGCGGCGATCGCCGCCAGCGCGTTGGCGCGGTTGTGCTTGCCGGTCAGGCTCCACTCGACTTTGCCGACGGTTGCGCCGCCGAAAATGACGTCGAAACTACCGTCATCGTATTCCTTCATCGCCCATTCGGCGCCGTCATTGTGGCCAAAGCTTTCCTGCTCGCTCCAGCAACCGCGCTTGAGCACGCGCTGCAGCGACGCCTCGTCGCCGTTGTAAATGACGCGGCCGATGCCGGGCACCGTGCGCACCAGATGATGGAATTGCGTCTCGATGGCGCCGAGGTCGGGGAAGATGTCGGCGTGATCGTATTCGAGGTTGTTCAGGATCGCGGTCTTGGCGTGGTAGTGGACGAACTTGCTGCGCTTGTCGAAGAAGGCGGTGTCGTACTCGTCGGCCTCGATGACGAAGAAGATCGAGTCCAGGTTGTTGTCACTACGCCCTTGCATGCGGGCCGAGACGCCGAAGTTCAGCGGCACGCCGCCGATCAGGAAGCCGGGCGCGTAGCCGGCGTCCTCCAGTATCCAGGTCAGCATGGCCGAGGTGGTGGTCTTGCCGTGCGTGCCGGCCACGGCCAGCACCCAGCGGTCCCTTAATATATGTTCCCCCATCCACTGCGGGCCGGACACGTACGGCAGGCCGCGATTCAAAATCTCTTCGATCAGCGGATTGCCGCGCGAAACCACGTTGCCGATCACGTACAGGTCGGGATTGAGCGCGGTCTGCTCCGGGCCGTAGCCCTGTATCAGTTCTATGCCCTGGGCTTCCAGCTGGGTGCTCATCGGCGGATAAACATTGGCGTCGCAGCCGGTCACGCGGTGGCCCGCCTCTTTCGCCAGGACCGCCAGGCCGCCCATGAAGGTGCCGCAAATACCGAGAATATGAATATGCATAGTGTGTAACAGGATCGATCCGCACAAGTGAATACGCGATTTTACCTGAGCCGACGCCGATTTCCCGGTTCAGAGTATTATCTCGTCCATGACGCCGAATGTTATCGAAGAAGTCCTGCTGCTCCGCGCCGAGATCGCCGCTGCGGCCGCGCGCCTGATCGCCCAGGACGGCGCCGACTACAACGCCGCCAAGCGCAAGGCCGCCAAACAAATCCTCGGCGACACGCAACCGCCGCCGAACCTGCTACCGGACAACGCCCAGATCGAAGCGGAAGTACGCATCTACCAGTCGCTGTTCCACGCGGACAGCCAGCCGGCCCGCCTGTTCCGGCTGCGCACCCTGGCGGTGGACATCATGGAAGGCCTGGCCGCGTTCCACCCGTTCCTGACCGGCGCCGTCCTGAACGGCACGGCCGGCCCGCACGACGACATCCACCTGCAACTGTTCGCCGACAGCGCCAAGGAAGTGGAAATCTTCCTGCTGAACCGTAATTTGCAAATCGACATCTCCGAGACGCCGCACTTCAAGGGCCCGCGCTACGATCCGGTCGAGACGGTCAGCTTCATGTGGCACAAGGAAGGCGTCCATGCCGCTTTATATGAGCTGGACGATTTGCGCGGCGCCGTGAAAACCCGTGGCGACAAACTGATGCGCGCCGATATCGCCGCCGTTCGCGCGCTATTAGTTAGTAGCACGCATGCGAACACCGACGAAGAAAACCCCAACCAAAACCCCGATCATGAATAAAACACATCTGGCCGCCTATGTCGGCGTCGCCGTCCTGTTCGCCGCCTCCGGCGCCTGGGTCGGCTTCAACAAACAAAATGCCGCGCCGATCACCACCACCGCGCCGGCCGGCGTGACCGGTCCGGTGGGCGCGCTGTACGCGCAAACGCTGCCGGACGCCAAGGGGGCGCCGACCGCGCTGGCCCAATACAAAGGCAAGGCGATGCTGGTCAATTTCTGGGCGCCGTGGTGCGCGCCGTGCGTCCAGGAGATGCCGGAGCTGTCCGAGCTGGCCGCCGGAGAAGAGGGTAAGAAGCTGCAAGTTATCGGCATCGGCATTGATTCCCCGTCAAATATCGCCGCTTTTAGCGACAAATACAAAATCACCTACCCGGTGCTGGTGGCCGGCATGAGCGGCACGGACTTGTCGCGGCAGTTCGGCAATACCGGCGGCGGCCTGCCGTACACGGTGCTGATCGGCGCCGACGGCCAGGTCAAAAAGACCTATCTGGGGCGCCTGAAGTTCGACGAGTTGCGCAAAGACCTTGCAACTCTTTAACTGAATCCAGAAGTTTTTTTCTCTTGCCAATGCCCGCAGTTGGCGGCAAAATGCGGAACTTTCGCGGAAAACGGTCTAGAACCATGGCAAAAAACCTCCTACTGCTCAACGGTCCCAACCTCAATTTACTGGGTACCCGGGAGCCAGAGGTCTACGGCGCCAGCATTTTGGCCGACGTAGAACAAGCAGCCCAGGCCCAGGCCCAGGCGGCCGGCGCAACGTTGTCTTGCTTTCAGAGCAACCATGAAGGCGCGCTGATCGACCGCATCCACGCAGCCAGGACGGAAGGCGTGGACGCCATCATCATCAACCCGGGTGGCTTGACCCATACCAGCGTGGCCCTGCGCGACGCTCTGGCGGGGGTGTCCATTCCGTTTGTTGAAGTGCACATTTCCAATATTTACCAGCGCGAGTCGTTTCGCCACCACTCATTCCTGAGCGCGATCGCGTTGGGCACGATCTGCGGACTGGGTATCGAAGGATATCGGTTTGCCATCGACTTCGCCATTAAAAGGCGTTAATCTACGCGATCTGCGCGCAACTTATACAACTTAGCGCGGTTTCGCCCACGAGGCGCGGCCGTTCACACTTTACATAACAAGATATTCCGGGGGTTACATGGATCTACGCAAGCTGAAGACCTTGATTGATTTGGTCGCGGAGTCGGACATCGCCGAGCTCGAAGTGACCGAAGGCGAAAGCAAAGTGCGCATCGTCAAATCGTCGGCCATGCCGCAAAACCAGATGGTGATGATGCAGCCGCAAGGCATGCAGCCGCAGTACCATGCCGCCCCCGCGCCGGCCGCAGCGCCCGCCGCCGCAGCGGCCCCGGCCGTCGCCGCCGAGCCCACCGGCCACATCGTCAAATCGCCGATGGTCGGCACCTTCTACCGTTCGTCGGCGCCAGGTTCGGCCGCGTACGTCGAAGTGGGCGCCGTCGTCAAGGAAGGCGACACCCTGTGCATTATCGAAGCAATGAAACTGTTGAATGAAATCGATGCCGACAAATCCGGCACGATCACCCAGATTCTGGTCGAGAACGGCCAACCGGTCGAATTCGGCCAACCGCTGTTTGTGATAGGCTAAGTCCGGTTTGCGCCCTCCCCGTCGGTGACGGGCGCGCCGGCTTTGTTCCGCATTCCCTCCTCTACCTGACGTTGCCGGATTTCGGCGTTCACAGACATACGCGAACCTATCATGTTTGAAAAAATCCTCATTGCCAACCGTGGCGAAATCGCCCTCCGCATCCAGCGCGCCTGCCGCGAAATGGGCATCAAGACGGTTGTGGTCCACTCGGAAGCGGACAAAGACGCCAAATACGTGAAGCTGGCCGATGAGTCGGTGTGTATCGGCCCGGCGCCCTCGTCGCTGAGCTATCTGAACATGCCGGCCATCATCAGCGCCGCCGAAGTGACGGACGCCGAAGCGATCCATCCCGGCTACGGCTTCCTGTCGGAGAACGCCGACTTCGCCGAGCGCGTGGAAAAATCGGGCTTCGTCTTCATCGGCCCGCGCTCCGAATCGATCCGCATGATGGGCGACAAGGTCTCGGCCAAGCAAACCATGATCAAGGCCGGCGTGCCTTGCGTGCCCGGTTCCGACGGCGCGCTGCCGGACGATCCGAAGGCGATCGTGCAGATCGCCCGCAAGGTCGGCTATCCGGTCATCATCAAGGCGGCCGGCGGCGGCGGCGGTCGCGGCATGCGCGTGGTCCACACCGAGGCCGCGCTGATCAACGCCGTGGCCATGACCAAGACCGAGGCCGGCACCGCCTTCGGCAATCCGGAAGTGTATATGGAGAAGTATCTGGAAAATCCGCGCCACGTGGAAATCCAGATCCTGGCCGACGAACACAAAAACGCCGTCTGGCTGGGCGAACGCGACTGCTCGATGCAGCGCCGCCACCAGAAGGTCATCGAGGAAGCGCCGGCGCCGGGCATTCCGCGCAAGCTGATCGAGAAGATCGGCGACCGCTGCGCCGAAGCCTGCCGCAAGATCGGCTACCGTGGCGCCGGCACCTTCGAGTTCCTGTATGAAAACGGCGAGTTCTACTTCATCGAGATGAACACCCGCGTGCAGGTCGAGCATCCGGTGACCGAAATGATCACCGGCATCGACATCGTGCAGGAGCAGATCCGCATCGCCGCCGGCGAAAAGCTGCGCTTCCGCCAGCGCGACGTGATGCTCTCCGGCCACGCCATCGAGTGCCGCATCAACGCCGAGGACCCGTTCAAGTTCACGCCGTCGCCGGGCCGCATCACCTCCTGGCACGTGCCGGGCGGTCCCGGCGTGCGCGTCGATTCGCACGCCTACGCCGGCTACTACGTGCCGCCGCACTACGATTCGATGATCGGCAAGGTCATCTCGTACGGCGCCACCCGCGAGCAGGCGATCCGCCGCATGCAGATCGCGCTGTCGGAAATGGTGGTCGAGGGCATCTCGACCAACATCCCGCTGCACCGCGAACTGATGATCGACGCCCGCTTCATCGAAGGCGGCACCAATATCCATTATCTGGAACAGAAGCTGGCCGACATGCCGGACCTGCATAAACTGAGTTTGAAGGCGCAATAATGAGCTGGACTGAAATCGTCATCGAAATCGCGCGCGACCACGCCGAAGCCCTGTCGGACGCGCTGATGGAAGTCGGCGCGCTGTCGGTTTCCGTGGAAGACGCCGACGAGGGCACCGACCAGGAGCGCCCGCTGTTCGGCGAGCCGGGCATGGAACCGACCGAAGCGGCATGGGATCACAGCCGCGTCGTCGCCCTGACCAACGAGGATGACGACCAGGCCGCCATCGTGGCCGCCGCCGCCGAACAGATCAAGCTGGCGGCCTTGCCGAAGTTCACCACGCGCAAGGTCGAGGAGCAGGACTGGGTACGCCTGACGCAATCGCAGTTCGCGCCCATTCACATCGGCAAGAACATCTGGGTCGTGCCGAGCTGGCACGAGGCGCCGGACCCTGACGGCCTGATCCTGGAACTGGATCCGGGCCTGGCCTTCGGCACCGGCAGCCATCCGACCACCCGCCTGTGCATGGAATGGCTGGAGGCGAACCCGGCGCCATCGAAGTCCGTGCTCGACTACGGCTGCGGTTCCGGCATCCTGGCGATGGTCGCCAAGAAGGTCGGCGCCGGCGAAGTGGTGGGCGTCGACATCGATCCGCAGGCGATCGAATCGGCGGCCGACAACGCAGAACGCAACAAATGCGAGATCGAGTACTTCCTGCCGGACACCTTCGCGCAATCGAAGCATGCCGAACAGAAGTTCGACATCGTGGTCGCCAATATCCTGTCGAGTCCGCTCAAACTGATGGCGCCGATGCTGTCGGGCCGCGTCGCCCCCGGCGGCGCGCTGATCCTGTCGGGCGTGCTGGCGCGCCAGGCCGAGGAAGTGGCCGCCGCCTACGCCCCGTTCATCCAGCTCGGCGTCTGGGCGGAACAAGACGGCTGGGTCGCCCTGCATGGCCGGCTCGGCAGTGATGCGGTCCCCGCCCCGCGCTAACGGCCGCGATGGCGCTCGCCACTAAATGCCCCCACTGCAGCACGATATTTCGGGTCGCCCATGACCAGTTGAAATTACGTGGGGGCATAGTGCGCTGTGGCTCCTGCAATGAAGTTTTCGACGGCAACGCCGCTCTGCTCGAGCCGCTCGCCATCCCGCAGCCGGTGTTCGCGCCGGTTGTGTCCGAAGCACCCTACTCCCCTCCCCAGACATTCGCGCCCTCCGATGAGGTTGTGGCCGAGCAGGATACCCGCGCGGGCGACGAACCGATCTACACCTTGCAGCTCGACAGCGCAGTGGACGAGGCCGATGACGGACGGTTCGACGAACCGGTGGCCGATGCCATTCGGCAGGAGGCCACCACGGCCGAGCCGGAATTCCAGGCGGCCGAAGAAGAGCAGCCAAACGCCATCGAACCGGCGCGGGAAGACCCGCTCGACATCAAACCGATGACGCACGAGGAGCTGGAAGCGGCGTTGGCGGCCGAGCTGGCGCTGATGGAGCAAGACATCGCCGCCGAGGCCGTCGAACAGGAAACCAGGGCCGCGCCGTCGACGGCCACCGTCGACCGCCAGGAGCCAACCCTCGACCCCGACTCCCGCTACGACCTCGACGAGGCCGACGAGGAAGCGCTGGTCCAGCTCGCCGCCGCCAGGGAGCGCGACACCGCGCCCCAGCTGCACACGCTGCTGCGCGCCGCCTCCGCCCCGTCGCAGGACCACTTCGCGCCGCAGGCCGAGATCCACAGCGTGCAGCCGCCCGAACCGGAAGTGGAAGAGGAAGTCGACGACCCGAACGAGCCCGGCTTCCTCAAGCGCGACCGCCGCCGCGAGCGCTACGGCAAGACTATCAACATCGCCATGGGTGTCGGCTCGCTGCTGCTGGTGGGCGCGCTGGCGGCACAAGGCTTGACCACCTTCCGCAACCAGTTGGCCGCCAGCTACCCCGGACTCAAGCCGACCTTGCAGGACATCTGCGCCACGTTGGGTTGCAAGATCGAACTGCCGGCCCAGATCGACGAGCTCGTCATCGAACAAGGCGAACTGCAAACCCTGAGCGAGACCACCTTCTCCTTCACCACCTTGCTGCGCAACCAAAGCACCACCGCGCAGCAGTGGCCGCACATCGAACTGGTGCTCGACGACGCCAACGACAAGGCCATTTTGCGCCGCGTGTTCACGCCGCGCGACTATCTTGGCGCCGACGCCGCGCTGGAAAAAGGATTCGCCCCGCGCAGCGAGCAATCTGTCAAACTGTACTTTGAATTGAAACAGCTGAAAGCATCCGGCTATCACATCGCAGTCTTCTATCCATAAAGAACTATCATATGACTCAGACTTCCATCATCTGCGGCTCGCTCGCGATCGACACCATCCTGCAATTCCCGGGCCGCTTCGACAGCATCCTGCTGGCCGACCAGCTGCACAAAGTGAACGTGTCGTTCCTGGCGCCGACGATGCGCACGGAATACGGCGGCTGCGCCGGCAACATCGCCTACAACCTCAAGATGCTGGGCGGCGAGCCGCGCATCGTCGGCGTCATGGGCCAGGACAACGCCGCCTACATCGAGCGCCTGCACAAGCTCGACATCTCGACCGACAACATCCTGATCAAGCAAGAGGCCTACAACGCCCAATGCTTCGTCACCGCCGACGAGGACAACAACCAGATCAACGCCTTCCATCCGGGCGCCATGTCGTACGCGCACGAGAACGACGTCGCCAAGGCGGGCTCGGCTGCGGTGGCCATCATCTCGCCGGACGGCCACCTGGGCATGCAAAAGCACGCCGCCGACCTGGCCAAGCTGCAGATCCCGTTCATCTTCGACCCGGGCCAGCAGCTGCCGATGTTCAACGGCGCCGAGCTGATCGCCTTCATCGACAAGGCCACCTACGTCACCGCCAACGACTACGAAATCGAATTGCTGATGGACCGCACCGGCCTGACCCTGCCCGAGATCGCCAGCCGCCTGGAGGCGCTGATCGTCACGCGCGGCGAGCAGGGCTCGGAGATCTACACCAAAGGGCAGCGGATCGAGATTCCGGCCGTCAAGGTCGCCGACGTGCTGGACCCGACCGGTTGCGGCGACGCCTACCGCGCCGGCCTGCTGTTCGGCATCACGCAAGGCTGGAAATGGGAAACGACCGGCCGCCTGGCCAGCCTGATGGGTGCGATCAAGATCGCCAGCAAGGGTGGGCAGAACCACAAGCTCACCGCCGCCGAGATCGCCGACCGCTTCGAAGCCGCGTTCGGCTACCGGTACTAAAAAGAAGGAATGATGTGGGCGGCTCGGAGATGGCGGATTAGGCGGCACGCCGTAATCCGCCAAGAGCCGCCAATGGCTCAACTTCAACGCCCGTTGAAGGCCATGCCCAGCAGAATCTGGGCGATCTGCAGCGCGATCAGCGCCACCAGCAGCGATAAATCGAGATTGCCCACCAGCGGCACCACGCGGCGGATCGGCTTGAGCAGCGGCTCGTTGAGCGCGCGCACGAACGGCGCCAGCGGCGCGTGCGGATTGACCCAGCTGAAGATCGCTTCGACCACCAGCAGCGCCATGAAGCCGTACAGTATCCATTTGAGGAAGCGCTCGAGCGCGGCCAGCAGCACCGCCTGCGCCGGCCAGCCGGCAAAGAACAGCACCGATGTCGCCAGCAGCACGATCAGGAAGGCACCGATCAGGCTGGCCCAGTCGTAGCCGCCCATGCCCGGCACGATGCGCCGCAGCGGCCGCACCAGCCAGTCCGATAACTGGAACGTGAATTGGGCCACCGACTGCGGCGGACGAACGCGGATCGCCTGCATCCAGAAGCGCAACAGCAAGGCCCCGCCCAACAGGGTGGCGATGGCGTCGACAATCAACATAACAATACTAAGCACGGTCCCTCCAAAAAAAAAGCCGCTGTGTGATTGTCTCACACAGCGGCCGGTTGCCTCAGCAGGCACCTAAGTATTTAGCTTAGGAAGGACGCGTGCTGGTTGGGAACGGCCATGCGGCCGCCGGTGCCAACACGGTCTTTGCCGCAGGCGCGGCAGCAGGAGCGGCTGGCTTGGCGACAGCTTCCTTCTTCGGTGCGGCCGCTTTAGGGGCGGCTTTTTTCACAGCTGGCTTGGCTGCCGGAGCAGGTGCTGCCGCGGCAACTGGAGCGGCTGCCGGTGCTGGAGCGGCTGCCGGTTTGGCGGCTGCTGGTTTAGCGGCTGGCTTGGCGGCAGCTTTGACGGCTGGCTTCTTGGCAGCTGCCGGCTTGGCGGCTGCCTTAACCGGCTTTTTTGCTGCTGGCTTAGCCGCTGCCTTTGCAGCCGGTTTGGCTGCCGTTTTTGCCTTGGCGGCTGGTTTAGCGGCGACAGCTTTTTTGGCTGCTGGTTTAGCTGCTGCTTTCGCTGCAGGTTTAGCGGCTGGCTTGGCGGCCGCTTTTTTCGCTGCCGGTTTGGCGGCTACTTTTTTTGCCGCTGGCTTGGCTGCTGCTTTGGCAGCTGGCTTTGCCGCTGGCTTGGCTGCTGCTTTTTTAGCGGCTGGCTTTGCTGCTGGCTTGGCTGCGGCTTTTTTAGCTGCTGGCTTTGCCGCTGGCTTGGCCGCTGCTTTTTTCACTGCTGGCTTAGCTGCTGGCTTGGCTGCTGCTTTCGCGGCTGGCTTTGCTGCTGGCTTTGCCGCGGCTTTTTTAGCGACTGGCTTGGCAGCTGCTTTTTTCACTGCTGGCTTGGCTGCTGCTTTCGCTGCTGGCTTCGCTGCTGGTTTGGCGGCTGCTTTTTTCACGGCTGGTTTTGCAGCTGGCTTGGCAGCGGCTTTGGCAGCTGGTTTAGCGGCTGGTTTGGCGGCAGCTTTCGCTGCTGGCTTGGCGGCTGCTTTCGCTGCGACAGGCTTTTTCGCTGGGGCGGCGGCTTTAGTAGCGGCCGGCTTTTTTGCTGCTGGTTTCTTTGCGGCAGTTGCCATTTTTAGTTCTCCTTCATCGGGGATGGGAAAATTCACATACAAGATTTAAACCCGTCCGGCCCCGGATTGGGCCAGGCGAATTATTCATCGGCACAAACAGGACACTGTTTGCGCTAATGAATTCGGCACCAGCTGAACTGCTGCAACCCCTCACGAGTGCAGCGCTTCAGCCATCTATCTGTCCGCCGTCCGTGGCCGGCGCGGCGTGCAGATACAAATCTTGTTGCGACGTTTTGCGGGTGGTCGGGCGTGTGCTCAGCTCCAGGGACCTACGTCGCAGCCATCTACCGTTTTTGTTTTCAAACAAAAAACCGCCCAACCTGAACCGAATCAGGAAAGACGGTTGAACAAAAACGGTTTGGTCTTGTGCATATCTTTGTGAATCTGTATCCCGTGATCGCGATCATTTCTGCGGTGTGCGCACTTCAAAAAAACCGCACCTTTATAAACACACATTTTCAATCTCGTAAAGTACACGAAAACCTTGTCGGTACGCAACCGGCACGAGAAGTATTCGCCCGCTTTTTTTCGTCTTATGCTCGCCATTTCACATACGCGTGGCAGTTCGCGCTTGCTCGCTTGCGACATCGTGGTGCGATGTGCGCGCTCAATCGAGTTCGAAAATGCGCTTGCCGCGCCGCGCCAAAAAATCGCGCTTCAAAGCGAGCCAATTGCCGCCTGGGTGTCTGCGATGTCGCCGGCATCTCCGCGCGTCCCTCGCCACCGTCTTCCGAATTCGAGAGCGCTTGCGCATCGCATGCGCGCCGTCGCTGCTCACTGTTTTTAAATTCGTCGCGATTATGAGACAGAGTGCGGGGAATGGCAAGCGGAATACTGCGATGCGCGGCGGCGCGCCTGCGTTCGGCGCGCGCGGCGGCGCGTGACGATGTACGTCGTCGAGTGTTCGACACGTGCCCGGCGAGGTGTCGGCGTCGTGTCGACATGGCGTCGACGATGTGCCGGCGGCTGCCGGCCGAGTACTCGGCGATGTGTTTTGGAGGCGTCGTCGTCGAGCACTCGCCGCGTGTTCGACGCATCGCGCGTAGACGGCGCGTCTGACTATTCGGACTCTTCGTCCAGGTCCGGACTCTTGTGGCGCAGCACCCAGACGTTCATGTCGCCGGCCAGACGCTTCATCATCCGCGTCAGATCGCGCCGCCCGGCGGCCACGACGAACAGCCCTCGACCGCTGGCCTGGCGCCCTCGCCCGCCGAGCCGTACAACCTGCCGCTGATGCTGCCGCAGTATCTGACGGAGGGCGTCCTACGCGACAGGCTCGCCGAACCCGGACACGCGCGGCGCTTCGGCCACGAGCTGACCGGCTTCGAACAAGATGGCGAAGGCGTCACCGCGCGGCTGGCAAAGGCCGACGGCACGACGGCGACGGTGCGGGCGCGCTACCTGGTCGGCGCCGACGGCGGCCGCAGCTTCGTGCGCAAGGCGCTGGCGATCGACTTCCCCGGCGAGTCGATGAAGATGCGGGCGATGGTGGCCGACCTGTCTCTGACCGGGCTGGGTCGCGACGCCTGGCATCGATGGGGCGAGGGTCCCGGACAGATCAGTTTGTGTCCACTGATGGGCACCGATCTGTTCCAGCTGCAAATGCCGGTGCCGCTCGACGGCGACATCGACGCCTCTGACGCGGCGCTGGCCGCAGTCACCGCCGCCCGCACCGGCCGCGCCGACATCGCGGTGCGCGCGGTGCATTGGCGTTCGGTGTACGAGATGAGTTCCAGGCTGGCGGACCGCTACCGGGTCGGCCGCGTGTTCATCGTCGGCGACGCCGCCCACATCCACCCGCCGACCGGCGGCCAGGGTTTGAACACCAGCGTGCAGGATGCGTGGAACTGGGATGGAAGCTGGCGGCGGCGCGTGGACCTTGCTGCGGTACGAGCCGGCCGGCGCCTGCGCGATCGCGCCGCGCGAAGGGCTGAGAATAGTGGCGGTTGGAATGAACGGCAAGCTGCGCGACGATGGCGGGCATCTGCGCGCGGCGTACGGGTTCGCGGCGGGGGATGTGGCGCTGATCCGGCCGGACGGGTACATCGGGGCGCTGGCGAGTGCTGACGCGGGCCTGAAGGAGTACCTTGCGCGGTTCGTATAAAGAAAAAGCCCGGCAACCAAGGCCGGGCTTTACTTTGTAACCATGACCACCGGAATATGCATACCACGGTGACACGTAGGGCGGATTAGCGCAGCGTAATCCGCCAATGCATGCTCCGTCGGCGGCTCATAGATGGCGGATTACGCGGTTCCCGCTAATCCGCCCTACGTGTTTTAGATGAATTCCGGCGTCCCGATCGCGGTCAATTTGGATCAATTCCGGCGTCCCGGCCCCCATCAATTTAGATGAGTTCAGGCGTCCCGGTCGGAATCAATCCCAGTTCAGCGCGCCGCCGGTCTGGTACTCGATCACGCGCGTCTCGAAGAAGTTACGCTCTTTCTTCAAGTCGATCATCTCGCTCATCCATGGGAATGGATTCTCTTCCTGGTCGAACAAGGTCTCCAGACCGATCTGCGTGGCGCGACGGTTGGCGATGAAGCGCAAGTAACCCTTGAACATGGTCGCGTTCAGACCGAGCACGCCGCGCGGCATGGTGTCTTCGGCGTACGCGTACTCCAGGTCCACGGCCTTCAGGAACAGCTGCTTGATCTCCTCCTTGAACGCCGGGGTCCACAGCAGCGGGTTTTCCATCTTGATCGTGTTGATCAAATCGATACCGAAATTGCAATGCATCGATTCGTCGCGCAGGATGTACTGATACTGCTCGGCCGCGCCCATCATCTTGTTCTGGCGGCCCAGCGCCAGGATCTGGGTGAAGCCGACGTAGAAGAACAGCCCTTCCATCAAGCAAGCGAAGACGATCAGGGACTTGAGCAGCTTCTGGTCGTTTTCCACGGTGCCGGTGGTGAAGGCCGGATCGGTCAAGGTGTCGATGAACGGGATCAGGAACTCGTCCTTGTCGCGGATCGATTTGACTTCGTTGTAGGCGTTGAAGATCTCCGACTCGTCCAGGCCCAGCGACTCGACGATGTACTGGTAGGCGTGGGTGTGGATCGCTTCCTCGAACGCCTGGCGCAGCAGGTACTGGCGGCACTCGGGCGCGGTGATGTGGCGGTAGGTGCCCAGCACGATGTTGTTGGCGGCCAGCGAGTCGGCGGTGACGAAGAAGCCGAGGTTGCGCTTGACCAGGCGGCGCTCGTCGTCGGTCAGGCCGTTCGGGTTCTTCCACAGCTCGATGTCGCGCTGCATGTTCACTTCCTGCGGCATCCAGTGGTTGGCGCAGCCGGCCAGGTATTTGTCCCATGCCCACTTGTACTTGAACGGCACCAGCTGGTTGACGTCGGTCTTGCCGTTGATGATGCGCTTGTCGTCGGCGTTGACGCGCAGCGCGACCTGCTCGGCGTTGGCTTCGCCGGTGGCCAGCGCGGCTTGATTGACAGCTTGTGGTACCGCTGATGCGGCTTCTTCGTCCCAGGACAGCGACATAGTGTTTTTCCTTCAGAATTCGGTGGTTCGGTGTAAAAGCAACCGCCCGGACGGGCCGGGACGGTTCTCTATCTATATATATTAGTTAGCGTCGGCTTATTGGCAAGCTTCGCATTCCTCGAAACCGTCGTCGCCGGGACGCAGGTAGCAGGCTTCGCCGTCCGCTTCGGCGGTGACCGCCGGAGCGGCAGCCACCGGTGCGGCGGCAGCCGCCGAGGCGATCGCGCTGGCCGACATGCCGCCGTCCACCGACACCGCGTTCAGCGCGCCGGTCTTGGAGGTCGACTTCTCGGTGTGAGTGGCCGAAGTGGTGCGCAGGTAGTAGGTGGTCTTCAGGCCGCGCAGCCATGCCAGCTTGTAGGTCTCGTCCAGCTTCTTGCCCGAGGCGCCGGCCATGTAGATGTTCAGCGATTGGGCCTGGTCGATCCACTTCTGGCGACGCGACGCCGCTTCCACCAGCCAGGTCGGCGACACTTCGAACGCGGTTGCATAAATGTCACGCAGGTCGTTCGGGATGCGGTCGATCTTGGCCAGCGAGCCGTCGAAGTACTTCAAGTCAGCGATCATGACCTCGTCCCACAGGTCGCGCGCCTTCAGGTCGCGCACCAGGTAGGAGTTGATCTCGGTGAACTCGCCCGACAGGTTGGACTTCACGTACAGGTTCTGGAAGGTCGGTTCGATGCAGGCCGACACGCCGATGATGTTCGAAATGGTCGCGGTCGGGGCGATCGCCACGCAGTTCGAGTTACGCATGCCGAACTTCTTGATGCGCTCGCGCACCGGGGTCCAGTCCATCGCCGACGACAGGTCCTGTTCCAGGTAGCCGCCGCGCTCTTCGGCCAGCAGCTTGACGGAATCCTGTGGCAGGATGCCGCGGTCCCACAGCGAACCTTTGTACGATTGATAATGGCCGCGCTCTTCCGCCAGCTCGGTCGAGGCCAGGTAGGCGTAGTAGCACACCGCTTCCATCGAGGTATCGGCGAAGGCCACGCACTCTGGCGACGAGAACGGCACGCGCATCATGTGCAGGCAGTCCTGGAAGCCCATCACGCCCAAGCCCACCGGACGGTGGCGCATGTTGGCGTTGCGGGCCTTGTCGACGGCGTAGTAGTTGATGTCGATGACGTTATCGAGCATGCGCATCGCGGTGCGGATGGTCTTTTGCAGCTTGACGTGATCGAGCTTGCCCTCTTTCATGTGGGCCGGCATGTTGACCGAACCGAGGTTGCAGACGGCGATTTCGTCCGGGCCGGTGTTCAGCGTGATCTCGGTGCACAGGTTCGAGCTGTGGACCATGCCCACGTGCGACTGCGGCGAACGGATGTTGCATGGGTCCTTGAACGTGATCCATGGGTGGCCGGTTTCGAACAGCATCGACAGCATCTTGCGCCACAGGTCCAGCGCGGCGATCTTCTTGAACACGCGGATTTCGCCGGCGGCGGCCTTGGCTTCGTAGCCCAGATAGGCTTTTTCGAAGGCCTTGCCGACCAGGTCGTGCAGGTCCGGGCAATCCGACGGCGAGAACAGCGTCCAGTCGCCCTTTTCCATCACGCGCTTCATGAACATGTCCGGAATCCAGTTGGCGGTGTTCATGTCGTGGGTGCGGCGGCGGTCGTCGCCGGTGTTCTTGCGCAGGTCCAGGAACTCTTCGATGTCCATGTGCCAGGTTTCCAGGTAGGCGCACACCGCGCCCTTGCGCTTGCCGCCCTGGTTGACCGCCACGGCGGTGTCGTTGACCACTTTCAGGAACGGCACCACGCCTTGCGATTTGCCGTTGGTGCCCTTGATGTGGGCGCCCAGGGCGCGCACCGGGGTCCAGTCGTTACCCAGGCCGCCGGCGAACTTGGCCAGCAGCGCGTTTTCCTTGATGGCGTCGTAGATGCCTTCCAGGTCGTCCGAGACGGTGGTCAGGTAGCACGACGACAGCTGCGAACGCAGGGTGCCGGCGTTGAACAGGGTCGGGGTCGACGACATGAAGTCGAACGACGACAGCAGGTTGTAGAACTCGATGGCGCGCGCTTCGCGGTCGCTTTCGTTCAGGGCCAGGCCCATCGCCACACGCATGTAGAACGCCTGCGGCATTTCGATGCGCACGTCGCGCACGTGCAGGAAGTAGCGGTCGTACAGGGTTTGCAGGCCGATGTAGCCGAACTGCAGATCGCGGTCGGCGACCAGCGCCTTGGCCAGGCGGGCCAGGTCGAATTCGGCCAGCTTGGTGTCCAGCAGCTCGTTTTCGATGCCCTTGGCGATGTACTGCGGGAAGTAGGTGATGTACTCGGCGGCGGCCGCGCCCTGCGCGACTTCCTTGCCGAAGACTTCCTTGCGGATCGTGTGCAGCAGGATGCGGGCCGTCACTTGCGAGTAGGCCGGGTCCTTTTCCATCAGCGCGCGGGCGGCCAGGATGGCGGACTTGTGCAGCTCTTCGACCGGCACGCCGTCGTACAGGTTTTTCAGCGTCTCGGCGACGATGGCGTCGGCGTCGACGTGCTTTTCCAGGCCGATGCAGGCGGCGTTGATCAGGCCGGTGACGCGGTCCATCTCCAGCGGCTTGCGCTCGCCGTTTTCCAGCACGTGGATTTGCGGGGCGCTGATCTTGGCGGTGGCGCCTTGCGCTTCCTTGAGCGCGCGGCGCTCTTCCATGTGCTTGGCGCGGTACAGGACATAGGCGCGGGCGACATCGTGTTCGCCGGAGCGCATCAGCGCCAGCTCGACCTGGTCTTGCACGTCTTCGATGTGGAAGGTGCCGCCCGATGGCTGGCGGCGCACCAGCGCCGTCACGACGCTGGCGGTCAGCTGTTCTACGAGTTCGCGGATGCGCGCGGAGGCGGCGCCCTGGCCGCCGTTCACGGCCAGGAAGGCCTTGGTGACGGCGATCGCGATTTTCGACGGTTCAAACGCGACGACCGCGCCGTTACGGCGGATGATGCGGTAGTCACCGAGGTCGCTGGCGGCCGTTACCTGGCTGCTGGCGGTGCTCGCAGCGGCTGCTGGTACCAGCGCTGGATTGATGGTGATGTCTTGAGTAGATTGCATTTAAGCTCCCCGATAACGGCGTGCAGTCAGTGCTGCGCGGCTATGTTTGTAAATAAAAAGGCCAAAATGAAGCGATCAGCCACACCTGCCTGGCTGGTTAAACTACTTTAATAAGGGTGGTGAGTTGGTCCAAGGACTTGCTGTGATTTGATTAACCAGTGCCATGTGAACTACTATATCTAGTGATTGCGAAGAACCGATCCACTGATTGTAGTGTTCCGATGGGGCTAATACAAGGGGAAATTTTTACGTTTCCGCCATTTTTTCAGTTGACTTTACAGAACGCCTTTTACGAAGCGCAATACAGCGCTAGCGCCTACTAACCCGGCTTCCGATATTGGAGTTTCTTCACAGAATTCCCGCCAACTTTTAACATAAAAGTTCCAATCAAACAACGGTCCGGGGTCGGTTTTGCGGCCCGGCGCGATGTCCTCGTGGCCCTGGACGTCGGTCAGCGGGTAGCGCCGCCGCAGCGCCTCGGTCAGCACCGCCAGCACCCGGTACTGCGCCGGCTCGAACGGCGTGTCGTCGGTGCCTTCGAGCTCGATGCCGACCGAGTAGTCGTTACATTTTTCGCGACCGCGGAACGACGACGCGCCGGCGTGCCACGCACGGTCGTTGGCCGAGACGTACTGGATCACCCGGCCGTCGCGACGGACAAAAAAATGGCTCGACACCTTCAGCCCGCGCAGGTCCGCGAACGAAGGGTCAGCATTATAGTCCACCCGGCCGGTAAACAGGTCGGAGACGTGGGGACCGCCGAAACGGCCGCCCGGCAGGCTGATATTGTGGATCACCAGCAGCGTGATGTCGGCGGGGTCGGGACGGCAGTCGAAGTTCGGGCTGTCGTAACGGATCGCCGCCGGCCACCAGCCGTCCGCGCCTATGCGAATGCTGTCCTTCACGCCTCCGGCTCCTGGATGTTCAGCTTCTGCATTTGATAACGCAGCTGGCGGAAGCTGATGCCCAGCAGCTGCGCGGCCTGCGTGCGGTTGAACTGCGTCTGCGCCAGCGCGCGCAGGATGATGTCGCGCTCGATCTGGTTCAGGTAGTCGGGCAGGCTGGCCGGCAGCGGCTCCGGCACCGCCGTGGGCGGCGGCGCCAGGGCCTCGTCGTCCGCTTGCGCCGGGATATTCGGCAACGGTATCCACATCGGCGCCAGCGTCGGCGACGGCATCGGCCCTGCCACGGGCGCGGACGCCTCGGCCACGCGCGCGCCCTTCAGCGCCAGGTCGGCCACCTCGATCACGCCGTCGTTGGCGAAGGCCAGCGCCCGTTCCAGGATGTTTTCCAGCTCGCGCACATTGCCGGGGAAGGAATAGCCGCGCAAGGCATCGAGCACGCCCTCCCCCAGCGCCGCCCTGTGCTCGAAGGTGCCGAGCCGCTCCAGTATCGCGCCGGTCAGCACGCCCAGGTCGTCGAGCCGCTCGCGCAGCGGCGGCAGCCCCAGTTCGATCACGTTCAGGCGGTAGAACAGATCCTGGCGAAAGCTGCCCCGCTCCACGCACTGCGCCAGGTTCTTGTGGGTCGCGCTAATAATACGCACGTCGACCGGCTCCTCGGCGGTGGCGCCGATCTTGCGCACGCGCCGCTCCTGAATCGCCCGCAGCAGTTTGACTTGCATCGCCAGCGGCAGGTCGGCCACCTCGTCGAGCATCAGGGTGCCGCCGTTGGCCGCCTGGAAAAAGCCGTCCCGGTCGTCGGCGGCGCCGGTGAAGGCGCCCTTGCGGTAGCCGAAAAACTCGGCCTCCATCAGCGCCTCCGGAATGGCGCCGCAGTTGACGGCGATGAACGGTTTGCTGGCGCGCGAGCTTTGCGCGTGGATTTCGCGCGCGGCCAGCTCCTTGCCGCTGCCCGATTCGCCGTGGATGGCGATCGGCGCCATCGACCGCGCCAGCCTGGCGATCTGCGCGCGCAACGACTGGATCACCGCCGAATCGCCCTTCAGGCGGCTGGCCGGCGGCGCCTCGCTGGCCGCCAGCCCGGCCGGCGGCGGCACGTTCAGGCGCAGGGCCGAGCGCACCATCAGGCGCAACTGGTCCAGCGCCACCGGCTTGGAGATGTAGTCGAAGGCGCCGGCCTTGAGCGCGACGACGGCGTTGTCGGCGCTGCCGAAGGCCGTCACCACCGCGATCGGCGTGTTCTTGTGGGCGGCGTTCACCTCCCGCACCAGCTCCAGACCCAGGCCGTCGGGCAGGCGCATGTCGGTCAACACGAGTTGATATTCACGTTCCGCGCCCGCCAGCAGCGCGCGCGCCTGCGCCAGGGTGGCGGCGCTGTCGACGTCCAGTCCCATTTTCACCAGGGTCAGTTCCAGCAATTCGCGCAGGTCGGCTTCATCGTCGACCACCAGCACGCGGGGAGAACGCTCGCTCATGGCACTGCCTTTTCTTATTTTTGCGCCGGTTGGGCGAAGGTGATCACAAAGCGTCCGCTGGAGCGGCGGCCGCCATCGGGGCTGTCGCGGCTATCGAAACGGTATTCGTAATCGAGCCGGGCCTCGTTATTCAAACACAATTCGCGCGCCAGATACAGCCCCAGGCCGGTGCCTTTGCTCGATGTGGTGTAAAACGGCTCGAACAGGTGGGCCCGCACCTCCGGCGAGATGCCGGGACCGTCGTCCTGCACATGCAGCTCCATGCGCTGGGCGTGGTGCGGATGCGTGAGCAGGTCGACGCGGATCGATTGCGGCCCGCCGCTGGCATAGCGCACGGCGTTGTTCAAAAGATTAAGCACCACTTCGCGCAGGTGCAGCGGATCGAAGCGCACCATCGTCCCCGGCGCCACCGACAGGCCGACGATGTCCGACGGCAGGCCGTGGTTGTTGATGAATTCCGACCGCAATTCGGCCAGAAAGCCGTCCAGCGCCAGCGGCTCGTTATTCGGCTGCACCTTGCGCGACAGCTGGAGGATGTCCTCGACCATGCGGTTGACGCGCGCCACGTTGTCGCCGACGATCTTGAGCAGCCGCAGATGGACGGTGCTGTCCAGGTCCTCCCCCAGCAGCGCGGTGGCGTGGCCGATGGCCGACAGCGGATTGCGCACCTCGTGGGCGATGCTGGCCGTCAGGCGCCCCATCGACGCCAGTTTCAATTGCTGCGCCTGGTTTTCGATGCCCGTCACGTCCTGCAGAAAAATTACGCTGCGCTCGACGCCCCCGCCGGAGGAGGACGTGTCGACCGCCGCGAAGCGCACCTTCAAGTGCGCCGACAGGTCGCGGCGCGCGCTCCAGGCGGCGGTCACCCCCTGCAACGCGGCGTCGCTGAACGGCTTGATGGTGACGAACACCGTGCTGCGCGCGGGATCGTCGCGCCATTCGGCGTACGCCTGCGCCAACGGCGCCAGCGGCGCGGCCGCCGACAGCTTGAAGTTCAGGTCCGGGCCGACCAGTCCGAGCATCTGCCGCGCCGCGGGATTGCCGGCCGAGACCCGCCCGTCCGGATCGACCACCAGGATGCCGTCGCCGATGTTGGCCATGACCAGGCGGTTGACCGCCTGCTGCACGTTGATTTCGACGCCGCGCTGGATCGCCAGCTCCTCCTGGCCGATCAATTTCCCGGCCATGCGGTTGACCACCAGCACGGCGGCGAAGAAGGCGGCGCCGTACAGGCCCGATTGCAGCAGGCCGTGCTGGCTTTCCATCGCCAGCAGCTGCCACACGCTTTCGCCCAGCATGAACAGCGCCACCAGCGCGGTGCAGAACAGCGCCAGCACCAGCGGCGACAGGATGGCCAAACCGGCCAGCGGGAATAGATACAGGATGGCCAGGCCGCTGCGCACCCCGCCGCCGGCGAGGTACAGCAGCGAGATGATGGCCAGGTCGCAGGCGATCTGCGACAGCAGTTGCAGCAGGAAGCGGCGGCGCCAGTAGACGGCCGTCAGCGCGAAGGCGATCGCCAGGCCCAGATAGGCCAGGCAAACCGGCAGGTAGGGATACTCGCCGGCGGCGCGCAGGCCCCGGCTGTCGAAGCTCAGGTAGACCAGCAGCACCAGCGCGATGACCACGCGCGTGGCGTTGAGCGTTTGCAGCGACCGCCAGAAGGTGGCGCGCGATTCAGCCGACAGGGCTTGCAGGCGCGCGACCACCCGGTGGCCTTAGGCGGCCGGCGCGGCGGCGTGCGCCGCGCAGCAGTAATCGCGGCCGTTGGCGTGGACCGCCTCCGAGGCGGGGAAGAAAATGCCGCACTTGGCGCATTCGAGCATCGTCTCGGCGTCGGCCAGCGCCTTTTCCGTGCGCGCCTTATAAATGGTCTGGCCGCCGCCCTGGCCGGGCGGCACCTCCTGGTTCGGCGGCGGTTGACGGAACTGCTGCTGGTTGCGCTTTTGCGCGCTACGGATTTTGCTGCGGATCGCGAAGATCACCAGGAAAATCAACCCCAGCCAAAACAAAATACGGCTCATGCCCATCCTTTATGCAAAACCACTTCAAACACAAAACGGCTGCCGACATACGCCAGCAACAACGTCGCAAATCCGGCCAGCGTGAAGCTCAGCGCCGTCTTGCCGCGCCAGCCGCGGAAGCGGCGGCCGGCCAGCAGCGCGGCGAACAACAACCATGACAGTAGCGTAAACGCCGACTTGTGGTCCCATTTAAGCGCCTGGCCGAACAACTGTTCCGAAAACACGATGCCCGACAACACCGTCAAACTCAATAGCGCGAAGCCGAAGCCTATCATGCGGAACAGCAGCTTCTCCATCGTCAGCAGCGCCGGCAGCTGGTCCAGCGCGCCGGACAGGAAGCTTTTGCGGTCGGTGGCCGCGTGCAGCCGCGCCTCCTGCAGCGCCATCAGCACGGCGTGGAAGGCGGCGATGGTCAGGGTGCTGTAGGCCATGGTGGCGATGGCGATGTGCCAGCCGAACAGCGAGGTTTTGCCCTCCAGCGGGATCAGGTTGCCGGGGAAAACGGCCTGCAGCGCGGCGGCGACGGCGGCGCTGGGCATGACCAGGCGGCGCATGCCATCCAGGCTGAAATTGCGGTTTTCCAGCCAGTAGGCGGCCACCGAGACCCACAAGGCCGACGACAGCATGGCCGCGAAACCGATCCGCAGCGAGCCGGCCGCCGCCACCTCCAGCCACAGGCCGGCGCCGTGCAGCGCCCAGGCGGCCACCGTCACGGCCGAAATCAGGCCGGCGCGGCGCGATGGCAGGGCGGCGCACAGGATGTACAGCGCGATGGCTGCGATGAACAAGTAGGTCTGCATGTACCGCAGTTTACACCATCGCTCAGTCGACGGCTGCCATCCGCAATTCGTCGTTGTGGTGGCGCTGCTGTTCCTCCATGACCAGTTGCCCCAGTTCGCGCTTCAATGCGTTGAATTCGGCGGCGGCCGGATCGCGCATGCGCGGCAGGTCGACGATCAGGTCGCGCTTGACGGTGCCCGGCCTGTAGGTCATGACGACGATGCGGTCGGCCAGGTAGATCGCCTCTTCGATACTGTGGGTGACGAAGATGATGGTCTTTTTCAGCTCGGACCAGATGCGCAGCAGCTCGTCCTGCAGATTGCGGCGGGTCAGCGCGTCCAGGGCGCCGAACGGCTCGTCCATCAGCATGATCGGCGAGTCCAGCGCCAGCACGCGGGCGATGGCGACGCGCTGGCGCATGCCGCCGGAGAGGTCCTTGGGAAAGCGGCTGCGGAAGTCCTGCAAGGACAGCATGCCGAGCAGCTTGTCGACGACGGCGTTGATCTCGCCCTTGGCCATGCCCTTGATCTCCAGGCCGAAGGCGACGTTGTCGGCCACCGTCATCCACGGGAACAGCGCGTATTCCTGGAACACCATGCCGCGCTCCGGTCCCGGACCGGTCACCAGCTTGCCGTCGGCGGTGATGCTGCCCGACGTCGGCGGCGCGAAGCCCGCCACCGCGTTGAGCAGGGTGGATTTACCGCAGCCGGAGGGGCCCAGCAGGCAGACGAACTGCCCTTGCGGGATCTCCAGGTCGATGTCCTTGAGCGCCACCAGTTCGCGGTCGGCGGTCTGGAACACCTTGCTGACATTCGATACGACGATATGGGTAGCGCTCATTGGTTCTCCAATCCGCGGTGCCAGCGCAGCAGGTGGTTATTCAGCTTGTTCATGCCGACGTCGATGGCCAGGCCGATCAAGCCGATGCTGATCATGCCGGCGATGATTTTGTCGGACCAGAAGTACTCGCGCGCCTCCAGGATGCGGAAACCGAGGCCGTTGTTCACGGCGATCATCTCGGAGACGATCACCACGATGAAGGCGGTGCCGATGCCGATCCGCACGCCCGACAGGATATACGGCACGGCGGCCGGCAGGATCACGCGCAGGAACATGGTGCCGCCGGTGGCGCCCAGGTTGCGCGCGGCGCGCAGGTAGATGCCGTCGACCTGGCGCACGCCGGCGATGGTGTTCATCAGCACCGGGAAGAAGGCGCCCAGCGCGATCAGGAACACGGCCGGCGGGTTACCGAGCCCGAACCACAGGATCGACAGCGGGATGTAGGCGATCGGCGGGATGGGCCGCAGCAGCTGCACCAGGGGATTGAGCCAGTCGTACACGCGCGGGTTGGCGCCCATGGCCAGTCCGAGCGGCAGCGCCAGCCCGGCGCCGATGACGAAACCGACCACCACCCGATACAGGCTGCCGATCGAATCGGTGATCAACTCGCCGGAGACGGCCCACGACAGCCAGCTCTCGGCGGCCGGGTCGTGGGGCTGCAACGGCAGCAGGTAGGCGATCCACTTTTCCACCACCGCCAGCGGCGACGGCAGCACCTGCGGATTGACCCAGCCGAGCATCGCCACCGCCTGCCACACGGCGATGACCAGGGCCGGCACCACCATGCCGACGGCGGCCTGCCGCCAGGAGGAGTTGGACGGGGATTTCGAAGCGGCGGCCATTTACTTCACGCCCAGGTTCTTCTTGGCCGCGTCGAGCAGGTCGGTCTTGACCCAGTCCTTCGCCAGCGGCGGCTTGCTCATGCGGCCGACGCCGGTCTTGACCATGACGTCGGTGGTGATCTGGATATGCTCGGGGGTGATGTCGTAGCTGTACGGCGAATTGCCGATGGCGTCGTCGAAATCGTCCTTGGTGATCTGGCCCTTGAACACCACCTCGCGCACGTACTTCTCGGCCAGCGCCTTGTTCTCGATGAAGCTCTTGGTCGCCTGCACGAAGCAGTTCATGAACTTCTCGGCCACCGGCCGGCGCTCCTTGTAGAACTTCTCGGTCATGACCATGGTGCGCACCGGTTCGCCGATCGGCGTGTCGTAGGGCTTGATCATCTCGGTGCCGAAGCCCTTGTTGATGGCCTGCGAGGACTGCGGCTCGGACTGCATCATGGCGTCGATGTTCTTGCCCAGCAGCGCCTGGTTGAGGTCGGCGTAGGCCAGGAACACCAGTTGCACGTCCTTGCCCGGCTGGTCGGCGAACGTCATGCCGTTCTTTTGCAGCTCGGCCAGCAGCAGCACCTCCTGGATGCCGCCGCGCGTGACGCCGACCCGCTTGCCCTTGAGGTCCTTGACGGTTTTCAGGTTCAGGTCGGTGCGCCCGACCAGCCGCGCCCCGCCCTTGGCGAAGCCGGCCACCACGTAGATCGGCGCGCCGCCGGCGCGCCCGGAGATGGCCGCCTCCGAGGCCGTGGTGCCGATGTCGAGCTCGCCGGCGATGATGGCCTGCATCACGTCCAGCCCCTTGGCGAAGATATGCTCCTCGACCTTGATGCCGCACTTGGGCGCGATCTCTTTTATATAGGAGACGGCGCCGTAGTGGGCGAACTTCAGGTTGCCCAGCCTGACCACATCCTGCGCCTGGGCGCAGGTGGCGCCCAACAATAACCCCACGCACACCATCCTGCAGATCGATTTCAGTCTCATCCGTCTCTCCCAAGGTCTTGACATGGCCGGCGGCCACGCTGTCGTCTGGCGATCATAGCAAGCGGACGATCACTTGCCTATCGTCACGAGCCGGACGTTGCGCGCCGTTGCTATTTATTACAAAACAACCCTGTCAGAGTGACAATGCGTGAGTATTAAAGGTTTATAAGCGTTGATAATAGACATGATGATTCGACAAAGTTGCGTCTCCTCACATGAGATTACAAAGTTCCCTCATGGACGTTGACGTAGCTCAATGAAGCAAGCGTCGAGGCGCCGCCGCTACCGGGCATGCGTCAGACGCGCCGACGACAACACACACCAAGGACATGCCAGTGACAGCAAACAAAACCTACACGCGCCGCAAATTCGTCGGTACCGCGCTCGGCGCCATGGTGGCGGCCAACCTTGCCGCCTGCGGCGGTGGCGGCGGTGGCGACACGCCCTCCCCCACCACGCCGCCGACGCCGGAAGCCCCGCAAACGATCGGCCTGGGCACGGCTTCGAGCCGCATCGTCGGCACCAAACCGGTGACCCTGACGGCGACACTGGGCCGCAACGCCGACGTCACATGGACGCTCGGCGTAGGCAGCTTGGGCACCCTGTCGGCCACCACCGGCGCCAGCGTCACCTACACGCCACCGGCCGCCGCCGTGGGCGCGCCCTCCCCGGTCACCATCACCGCCACCTCGGCCGGCGTGACGGCGACGGCCCGGCTGGCGCTGATGCCCGATCCGCGCCAGCCCGCCGGCCTGGCCTTGCTGGCAGGCGGCTTGGGCGGGCGCGGCCTGATCGACGGCCAGGGCACGACAGCACGCTTCAACAATATCGCCGCCATGGACGCCGACCGCGCCGGCAATCTGGTGTTGGCCGATCTCAAGTACACGGCCGATGGGGTGGCGTTCTCCGTCATCCGTGTCGTCGGCCCGTCCGGCAACGTGCTGACGGTCACGCCGCTAACGGCCCTAGGCCCCGGGCACGCCGACGGCCCGCTCGCCAGCGCACAGACCGGCGCCGTCACCGGCTTGGCCGTCGCCCCCAACGGCGACATCTATTTCGTCGACAACGACGGTGGCGCGCGCCTGCGCGTGCTGCGTGACGGGCAGATCACCACGCTGCAGGGCAACCTGGCCGCCAGCGGGGTGGTGCTCGATCGTAACGGCAACATCTACCTCTACAGCCACACGCAGGTGCTGCGCGTCGCGGCCGACGGCGCCACCGTCACCGTGCTGGCCGGCGCCGCCGACTTCGGCGCCGGCCAGATCGACGGCCAGGGCGCCGCCGCCCGCTTCACCGGCATCGCCGACGCCGCCGCCGGCGCCGACGGCAGCCTCTATATCATCGACGACACCACGGTGCGCAAGATCAGCCCGGCAGGCCTGGTGACCACCGTGGCCGGCCTGTACGGCGCCGCGCCCGCCGTGGTCGACGGCACCGGGAGCGGGGCGCGTTTCGGCGTGTTGCTGTCGCTCACCCAGGACAACAACGGTTATCTGCTCGCGCTCGACACGCTGCGGGACGCCGCCGGCAACATCAGCTACAGCGTGCGCCAGGTTTCGCCGGCCGGGACGACCCGCACGCTATACCAGGGCGCGGCGCCACCGTTTACCGGTTTGACGTCCGCCAACGACACCGCCACACGCGTGACCAAGCTGCGTTTCAACGCCGCCACGCGCACCATCATGCTGGCGCGCACTGCGCAGATCGACCAGTTGAGCGGTGGCGCGGTGCAGCCATTCGCCGGCTTGGAGGGCGACAGCCACGAGGAGATCGACGGCCCAGGCGCGACGGCGCGCTTCGTGCGCCTGAGCCACTTGGGCGCCGACTTGGCCGGCAACGTCTACACGCTCGACTTCGCCGGGCCGTTCGGTGCCCGGCACGACGAGGCGCCGCACGGCCTGTGGCTGCGCAAGATCGCCGTCGATGGCACGGTCAGCACCGTGGTGGCCGACAAGAGCTTCGTGTTCGCACCGAACGCCATCGCGGCCGACGCCGACGGCAACCTCTTCCTGTCGGCACACCCGCCGCGCAACTCGCTGACGCCCCCCTTCGGGGGCGCGCTCTACAAGGTGACGCCCGGCGGCGCCGTCACCCTGTTCGCCGGCTCGGCCGTGGCGGGCTCGACCACCTCGATCGACGGCACCGCCGGCGCGGCCACCTTTGTCTCGCCCCGGCTCGAAGGGATCGACATCGGCGGCAACCTGTACCTCAGCGACAGCGGCAAAATCCGCAAGGTCACGCCGCAGGCGGTGGTCACCACCATCGCGGCACTGCCGGCAGGCCTGAAGGCGGCACCGAACGGCCTGGTCTACACGGCCGATCCCGCCCGCAACGTGATCTACGCCACAGATGCCGCCGGCAACAAAACCGTGGCGGCCGGCGTGGACGGCGTGCCGGGCACGCGCCTGGGCGCCTTGCCGGCCGGGCTCGAAGGCCCGGTCGACATCGTGCCGACCGGCCCGACCAGCTTCGCGGTGATCTCCGGCGCCGCCGTGCTGCGCCTGCTGCTGCCCAACTGAGCGGGCGGCACCGCCGCATCGCAGCCAACCCCGGTGCGATGCGGTAAGGTGGCGGCCATTGCCCGGCCTGGCGCCGGGCGACTTCGCATCCATACTCCAGGTGCATCCTGCCAGATAATCTTACCTGACGCCTTGGGACGCGCGGATGCGCGCGATGCGTTCGGCACTGGCCGGATGGCTGGACAGGTAGGGGGAAGGCGTGGCGGCGGCGCCATCCTCCTTGTCCAGCTTGGCGAACGCCGCCGCCAGATGCGACGGGTCGATGCGGTTATGGCGCAACATGGCCACCGCGTAATCGTCGGCCTCGTATTCGGCGTCGCGCGAGTACTTCATGTCCAGTACCAGCGTGGGCAGGGTCGTCATGATCGAGGAGATGTCGCCGAACACCAGCCAGGTGGTCGCCGCGACGGCCGAGCTCTGGACGATGCGCCGCGTCAGATGGCGCCGGTGCAAATGGCCCAGCTCATGGGCCAGCACGCCCATCACCGCCCGGTCGTCGCCCAGCAGCGCGACCAGCTCGTCGGTCATGACGATGTCGCCCGACGGCAGCGCGAAGGCGTTCGGGCCGACGCGGCTGCTGCGGAACACCAGCCGCCACGACGGCGCCTCCGCCTCGGGCGCGGTCAGCGCCGCGAACTGCCGCCGCAACTGCTCCTGGCGCGCCGCCGCCAGCCGCGTCGGTCCCAGCATCCGGCCATCGAGTATCTGCAGCACGCCCTGCCCCAGCTGGCGCTCGACGCGCTGCGGCACCGCTTGCGCGATCCAGCCGGCCGCCGCCGGCAGCACGTACACATAGCCGGCCACCAGCACCGCCACCGTGGCGCCCAGCGCCCCCAGCGCGGCGCGCCAGCTGTTTTGCCAGCGCACCACCGCGCCGTCCCGGTGTCCGGTCCGCGCCAGCAGCCGCGCGAACGCGTCCGCGTCGTCGACCTCCAGCCAGGCGCCGTCGGCGAACGTCACCTTGCGCGCGGCGTGGCGGCTGCGCTCCGACACCCGCAAACTGGCCAGCGGGGCCTCGCGCTCGAGGTCGCCGGCCAGCCGCGCCACGCCGTCGCGCACCTCCAGCGTCACCCGGTGCAGGCGCGAGCTCTTGCCGTCGAAATAGCGGGCCGGCACCGGCCCGGGCGGCGGCGTTTCCATCCCGCCGCTCACAGCGAAAAATCGAAGTCCATGAATTCGGCCATGCCTTCGCCAGTGGCGCTGACGTCGCCGTCCGCGCCGGCCAGCACGTCGTCCAGGCTGCCGCTCGGCACCAGCACCAGCGACTCGATCCGGTAGCGCATCGAGCGCACGCGCGCGAACGGCAGGAACAGTCCCAGGGTGCAGATCACGGCCAGATAATTGGTCACGGTAATGAACAGCATGCGGCCCCATTTGACGTCGGACTGGAAGCGGTGCTGCTCGAGGCTGGTGTGGTTCCATACCATGTTCTGCACCATGTTGATGAACAGCGGCGCGAGCAGCAACAGCCAGGCGTAGATCGCCATGATCACAAAGCCGGTTTCCATCTGGCGGCTCGCGGCGTAGCCGGGCGCGTCGGGCGACAGCGGCGCGCCGGACAGGATCAGCCAAATGGTCAGGCCGATGCCGGCGCCTCCGGCCAGCACAAAGCAGCCATACAGTTTATAAAAGTCGCCGACGCCGGCGTCGAACGAAAAGCGCGCCTGGCCGAATCGGCTTTCATCGACTTGCCAGGCCTTGGCGCGCTGGTGCACGAACGGCGCCGCCAGGCCGGCGCTCACGGCGTTGAGCCACGGACGCACCAGGTAGTTGACGTAGGCGTCGCGCACATCGGCGACAAAGCGGAAGCGGATGCCGCGATAGGCCGAGTTATGCAACCGGAACTGGAAGCTGCGCCAGATGAACCAGGGCGCCGCGCCGGCCATGACCACCAGCGCGATCAGCGACAGCACCGGCGACACCTGGGCGCCGAAAAAGTAGACCGCGAACGCCACCGCCGCCACGATGCGGCCCTTGAGGATGGCGACCGGATTGCCGTGGTATTCGAAGCTGCTGCCGGCCAGCTGCGTGCTCGAATAAAAATACTGGTTGCGGCGCACCTTGGCCCAGGCGGAATAAATGCCCAGCGTGACGATGGTCAGCAACAGGTTGACGATCCAGATGCGGAAGTACTCGCCGCCGGTGGCGTGAAAACGCAGGCGCTCCGGCTGTGCATCGGGCTCCGTCTGAAATTGCTTCATGGGGGGACATCCTCTAATTAGAATAAGCGCGCCAACGCCTGGGCGCCCGCAAAGCAAGACGATGCCTTTAAGTCACGGTGTTGTCAATGAGAAATTATACTTTTTGATAACGCTACGCCATGCCTGCCGCCGCCGCGCGATGCGGTAAAATGGCGGCCATTGTCCGGCCTCCGCCGGCCCACCCTACCGTTTTGCAGGTCCCCACATGCTAGATAATCTCACCCAACGCCTTGCCAAGGTCGTCAAAACGATGCGCGGCGAGGCCCGCCTGACCGAAGCCAACACCGCCGAGATGCTGCGCGAAGTGCGCATGGCGCTGCTCGAGGCCGACGTTGCGCTGCCGGCCGTGCGCGAATTCATCGCCCGGGTCAAGGAAAAAGCCATGGGCGAGGAAGTGATCTCGTCGCTGACGCCGGGCCAGGCGCTGGTCGGCGTGGTGCAGCGCGAGCTGGCCGCCCTGATGGGCGCCGACCTCGGCCCGGAGGCCACGCAGCTGAGCTTTGCCCAGCAGCCGCCGGCGATCATCCTGATGGCCGGTCTGCAGGGCGTCGGTAAAACCACCACCGTCGGCAAGCTGGCCAAATACCTGAAGGAAGAAAAGAAGAAGAAGGTGCTGACGGTGTCGGCCGACGTCTACCGCCCGGCCGCGATCGCCCAGCTGCAGTCGGTCACCGCCCAGGTCGGCGCCGACTTCTTCCCGTCCACCGCGCAGGACAAGCCGGTCGACATCGCGCTCGCCGCGCTCGACTGGGCCAAGAAGCACTACCACGACGTGCTGATCATCGACACCGCCGGCCGCCTGGGCATCGACGAGGCGATGATGACCGAGATCGCCGCCGTGCACGCGGCCGTCAAGCCGATCGAAACGCTGTTCGTGGTCGACGCCATGCTCGGCCAGGACGCCATCAACACCGCCAAGGCCTTCAACGACGCGCTGCCGCTGACCGGCATCGTGCTGACCAAGCTCGACGGCGATTCGCGCGGCGGCGCGGCGCTGTCGGTACGCCACATCACCGGCAAGCCGATCAAGTTCGCCGGCGTGTCCGAAAAACTCGACGGGCTGGAAGCGTTCGACCCGGCCCGCATGGCCAACCGCGTGCTGGGCATGGGCGACATCATGGCGCTGGTCGAAGAGGCCCGCAAAGGCGTCGACAGCAAGGCGGCGGCCGACCTGGCGCAGAAGATGAAGGTTGGCGGCAAGTTCGACATGAACGATTTCAAGGCGCAACTGGGCCAGATGAAGAAGATGGGCGGCATGGCCAGCCTGGTCGACAAGCTGCCGGCGCAGTTCCAGCAGGCCGCCGGCGGCGCCAACATGGACCAGGCCGACAAGCAGGTGCGGCGCATGGTCGGCATCATCGATTCGATGACGCCGCAGGAACGGGCCAAGCCGGAACTGATCAAGGCCACCCGCAAGCGTCGCATCGCCGCCGGCGCCGGCGTCCAGGTGCAGGAAGTAAACCGCATGCTGACCCAGTTCGAGCAGATGCAATCGATGATGAAAAAGCTCTCCGGCGGCGGCATGATGAAGATGATGCGCTCGATGAAGGGCATGATGCCGGGCATGCGCTAAGGCGGACAATTGGTGCGCCAAAGCGGCGCGGACACGGGGAAATATGCGGGTTTGCGCCCCTGGACGGTGCAGTGGCCCACGTAGGCAGGTATTTACGTGGTGTTTCCGGGCAAAAACGCGAAAAAGACTTGCATAAGGCTTAAAACCCCACCAATATTAGCCGGTGCGATCAATTGCGCAATTTTCCATGTGTTCGTTAAGGAGGCTCGAGAATGGCAACAGCCAAAAAAACCCCAGCAGCAGCACCAGCTAAGAAGGCCGCGGCCGCTAAACCGGCAGCCGCGAAAAAAGCAGCACCAGCAAAAGAAGCAGCAGCCAAACCAGCCGCAGTGAAAAAAGCCGCCGCGCCGGCCGCCGCACGCAAACCGAATGCCGCATTCATGAAAGCGATGACCCCGTCGACCGTGCTCGCAGCCGTCGTGGGCGCCACCCCGCTGCCACGTACCGAAGTGACCAAGAAAGTCTGGGACTACATCAAGAAGCTCGACCTGCAAGATCCGGCCAACCGCCGCATGATCAACGCCGACGACAAGCTGAAAGCTGTATTCGGCGGCAAAGCCCAAGTGTCCATGTTCGAAATGACCAAGCTCATTTCCGACCACCTGAAATAAGCGCAGCGGCCGTCAGGCCGCGCCGGAGATGCCTCCCTCGCCCACGCGACGGAGGCATTTTTTTTGCCCCAACTCCGGGGTCAGGTGCCGGCCAGCGAGGCGTCGGACGATTCGCGCGTGATCAGGGTGAACGGCAGCAGCTTGTGCTGCACGGGGGCGGGGTCGCCCGCGCGGCGGCGGCGGATCTGGTCGATCAGCAGGTCGACGGCGGCGCGCGCCATGTCGCTGATCGGCTGGTGGATGGTCGTCAGCTCCGGCCAGACCGTGGTGGCGACCGGCGTGTCGTCGAAACCGCATACCACCAGGTCCTCCGGCACCTGCAGGTGCAGGCCGTGCGCCACCGCCACCACGGCGGCGGCCATGTCGTCGTTGGCGGCGAAGATCGCGCTCGGACGGGTCTTGTGCGCCAACAACTGGCGCGCGGCCGTCAAGCCCGAGCGGTACGTGAACAGGCCCGGCGCGACGCGCTCCGGCACGACGGCCAGGCCGGCCTCGGCCATGGCGTCCTGGTAGGCCTTGTAGCGCAGCAGCGCCGGCGTGTGCAGCGGATCGCCCTGGATGAAGGCGATGTCCTTGTGGCCGCGCCCCAGCAGGTAACGCATCATCGCCATCGCGCCTTCGTAATCGTCGATGCGCACGGCCGACACGCCCGCCACCGGCCGGCCGGTGGCGATCGCCACGGTCGGCATGCCGATCTGGTCGAGCTGCTTCAACGCGGATTTGGAATCGCACAACGGCGGCGGCACCAGGATGCCGTCGGCGCCGTTGGCGATCAGGCGGGCGATGGCGCTGCGCTGGCTGCGCAAGTCGTCGCAACGCTCCAGGATCAACTGGCCGCCGCTCTGGCTGCACTGGTCCATCGCGCCGACCAGGAAGGCGCTCATGTAGGCGGAGCTGGGGTTGCTGTAGAGCAGGCCGACGCCCAGGGTGCCCACGCGGGCCGCCCGGGCGGCGAAGTTGACCTGGTAGTTCAGGGATGCGATCGCCGCCGTCACCTTGTCGCGCGTGGCGTCGGAGACGTGCGAGTTGCCGTTCATGACCCGCGACACCGTCATGGCCGATACTCCGGCAACGCGCGCCACGTCGTAAATGGTTGCGCCGCTCTGGCTACGATCAGTTTGTTTTACAGGCACGTGGTTCCCTTGCTGGCTGGTCAGCGATTCCTTGGTTTATCAAGTGTTGATTATATGCGATTGCGCCCGGTTTTCCGGCGCTGGCGCCCGCAGGCGCCATGCCGGAAAGCCGGGCGTTGCACTTATCCCGCGTTATTGCCGCGTTATTGCCGCCTTATTGCCGCACCGCCGACGGCGCCACGGTGAAGCTGTAGCTGGCCGGTTGCAACTTGATGCGGTACTTGGCGTGCGGACGCCCGTCCAGGCTCCAGCCCGTGTCGCCGCCGACACCGGCCTGCGCCAGGTCGATCAGCAGCGAGCCGTCGCCGTGCGGCGCGATCTCCGAGCTCTTCCACACGCCGCGCGGACGCAGATACAAGTCCTCGTACGGGAAGGCCAGCGCGTTGACCGACAGCGGCGCCGCGCCCCTGACGGTGATCCCGGCGCCGCGCGCGTCGAACAGCGACAGCCAGCGCACGTCGGTCTTGTTGCCGCTTTCCTGCGGACGGCTGTAATCGTAATACTGGTCCGCCACCTTGCCGGCGTAGCGGCCGATGGCATAGCCGCTGCTGCGGTCCGAATACGACTCCTGCGGACCACGGCCATACCAGCGCACGCCGTCGAGCGAGTTGTCGTTGTCGAAGCGCAGGCCGAGGCGCAGCGGATCGGGCAGGTCGTCGCGCAACGGCGTGAAGGTGGAAGCCACGCCGAGCACGCCGTCGGCGTTCAGTGTGTAGACGGTTTCCCAGTGGGCCGCGCCGGCGCCAAAGCTGTACAGCACCCTGACGCTGTTGGCGCCCGTCTCCACCGAGCGGACATTGCGCTGCTCGGTGAAGGTCTTCCAGACCTTGTGCGTCTTCTCGACGCCGGTGCCCTCGTCGTTGTCGTTCAGGCCGCGCCAGAAGTTCGGCGTGCCGCCCTTGAGCAGGATCTTGCCGTCGACGATGTAATTGATCAAGCCGGTCTTTGCGTCCATCCGCAGCGCAGCCTTGCCGGCCTCGATACGGATATCGTCGCCGCTGCGCGACGGCTTGACCATACGGACCGCCTTCGCCACCTTCGGCGCCGGCGTCAACACGAACTGCGACCAGCCGACCACGCTGCCGGCGGCCACGCCCATGGTGGACGCGTCCTTGGCCTTGGCGCGCACCGTCAGCACCTGCTCGCCGCCGCCGCTGCCTATCCGTGGCAGGCGCAGCGGAACCTCGCGCTTGCCGGCGGCGGCCACGGCCGGCACCTTCAGCACGCCCTTGGCCGCCTCGACGCCGTCGTTGGTGAGCACCCAGTCGAAGTCCAGGCCCGAGGTGTCCTTGAAGTCGTAGCGGTTGACCACGGTGATGTTGCCGGAGGCCGGCTTGCCCTCGAACACCAGCGGCGAATAGACCTTCTGCACCTCGAAGTATTCCGGATCGGGCGTGCGGTCGGCGCGCAGCACGCCGTCGCCGACCACGCTGTTGTCGCCGTTCTTGGGGTTGACGTCGAAGCCGGAGGCCCAGAAGCGGCGCCCCTTGTCATCGTTCATGTAGACGGTCTGGTCGACCCAATCCCAGATGAAGCCGCCCTGCAGCTTCTTGTTGGCGCGGATGACTTGCCAATAGTCCTCGAAGTTGCCCAGCGAGTTGCCCATCGCGTGCGCGTATTCGCACTGGATCATCGGCTGCTTGTAGCGCGGATCGGCCGCGTAGTCGGCCATCTTCTCGATATCGTCGTACATCGGCGCGTAGATGTCCGTGTACGTGTTGGGCAGGTGCTCCTCGCCGATGGTGCCGTGGCCCAGATAGCTGATCAGGCGGGTCGGATCGTTGTCGCGTATCCACTGCGCGGCGTTGTCGAAGTTGGGACCGGTGCCGGCCTCGTTGCCCAGCGACCAGAAGATGATCGACGGGTGGTTCCTGTCGCGCTGGACCATGCGCGAGACGCGGTCCAGGTGGGCCGCCTTCCAGTGCGGCTTGTAGCCGAGCTGGATCTTCTCGCGTTCGCCCGTCAAGCCTTTTTCCATGGCCTGGTCGCCGGCCTGCATATAGCCGTGCGATTCGATGTTGGCCTCGTCCATCACATACAGGCCGTATTCGTCGGTCAGGTCGTACCAGCGCGGATCGTTCGGATAATGCGAGGTGCGCACGGCATTGACGTTGGCCTGCTTCATCATCTCTATGTCCTTGCGCATCAGGTCCATCGACATCACGCGGTAGGTGACCGGATCGTGCTCGTGGCGGTTGGTACCCTTGATCATCACGCGCTTGCCGTTGACGCGCACTTCCCCGCCGGCCACCTCCACCGTGCGGAAGCCGATCCGGCGCGACGTCGCCGACAGCAGCTTGCCGTCCGCGTCCTTGTATTCGACCACCATGCGGTACAGGTTAGGCGTCTCGGCCGACCATGGCTTGACGTTGCGGATCACGCCGTCCAGCGCCAGCTTGTCGCCCTGCACGCGGCCGGCGGTGTTGAGCACCGCCTTGTCGCCGTCGTAGACGGTGACGGCGATTTCGCCGGCCGACGGCGCGCCGGCCAGCTCGGCGTTGAGCGAGAACAGGCCGTCCTTGTACGTCTTCTTGTCCAGCAGCGCCGTGACCGTGTAGTCGCGCAGGCGCGACTTCGGCTCCGCGTACACATAGACGCTGCGCTCGATGCCCGACAGGCGCCAGAAGTCCTGGTCCTCCAGGTAGGAGGCGTCGGCCCACCGGTAGACCTCGATCGAGATGCTGTTCTTGCCCGGCTTGACGTACTTGCTCAGATTAAATTCCGACGGCAGCTTGGAATCCTCCGAATAGCCGACCTTCTCACCATTAACCCAGATGTAGTAAGCCGCGCCGGCCGCGCCGACGTGCAGGAAGACATCGCGCCCGTCCCAATCGGCGGGCACGACGAAGTCGCGGCGGTAGGAGCCCACTTCGTTGAGCGCCGGCGGGATGAAGGGCTCGGCCATCGGGAACGGATAATCGATATTGGTGAAGATCGGCTTGCCGAAGCCCTGCGCCTGGATCATGCCGGGCACCTGGATCGTTTTCCAGCCGGCCAGGTCGAAGCCGTCGCGGTAGAAGTCCTTGGGCCGGGTCTCGGGCCGCTCGGAGTAGGCGAACGACCAGGTGCCGTCGAGCGACAGATAATACTTCGACGCGGCCGGATCGGCGGCGATCGCCTTTTCCCGGCTCTCGAAATTGAAGAAGGTCGCCTTCATCGGCTCGCGGTTGACCGCGACCACTTCGGGCTGTTCCCACTCGGTGGGGGGCGCGGCGTGGGCCGCTCCCATGGACAAGCTGGCCAGCGCCAGCAGGCATGCGTGGACGGAAAGGCGAAGCGCCATCGGTTTTGCCATGTGTCTGTATCTCCCTTATTGTTTTTGTTCCAAAAACGAAAAAAGACGGAAGGTGCGACCTTCCGTCTTGTCCATGACAGCGCCCCGGTTTATTTGCCGAATTTGTAGCGCAGTGCCAGGCTGAAGGTCCGTCCATTGCCGTAGTGCTGGCGTTCCAGGCTGGTCTGATACGTCCCCGGTTCGCCGACATAACGGTTGATTGCCTTGTCGAGTATATTCGACGCGTTCAACGACAGGGTAAACTCATCGGTGAGCTGGTAGTTTATAGAACCGTCGAGAACTCCGTTGGAATCCATGTATCGTGCTTCGATCGGATTGGCCGACACGCCGAACAGGATCGCCTCCGAGCGCCAGGTGTAGACCAGGCGCGCCGACAGCTTCTTGTCCTCGTACAAGCCGGAGATGCTGTAGCTGTTCTTTGACTGCATCGGCTGCGGCGTGGCGACGATGCGCGGCGCCGACGCGGTGCCGAAGTTGACCGGGTTCGACGTGTTGACGTGGGTATAGGAACCGGCCACGCCGAAGTTTTTCCAGATGCCGTCGAAGGCGTCGAGGAAGTACTGGCCGCCGATCTCGATGCCGCGCACATAGCCTTTTTCCGAATTGACCGACTTGGTCACCGAATACTGCCCGCCGGTGCAACCGTTGTCGGCCGATCCGCTGTACGGCACGGCCGTGGCGACCGCCTGGCACTGGGTGATGCCGTTGAAGAAGCCGCTGATCTCCTTGTCGAAGATCGCCGCCGACACATAGTTCGACTTGCTGAAATAGCGCTCCAGCGAGAAGTCGAAACTGTTGGCCGTCTGCGGCCGCAAGTCCGGATTGCCGACGTTGCCGGTGCCGGTGACCGGATTGACGGAAATACTCGGATTGAGTTGATCCAGGCCGGCGCGCGTCATGCCCTTGCCGTAGCCGAAGCGGGCCAGGAAATCCTGCGTGATGTAGCCGGTCACATTCAGCGACGGCAGCGCGTTGGTGTACGAGGTCTCGCGGAAGATTTCCGGATAGCTGGTCGGCGTGGTCTGGTTGTTGATGGTGCGCGCGGTCGCCTTGCCCTTGGTGCGCACCACCCGCACACCGACGTTACCGACGATGCGGTCGTCGAAGGCGGAGAACTCGCCCATCATGTAGCCGGCCAGCGTGTTTTCGCTGATCACGCGGCGCGCGTCGAGGTTCTCGACATAGTTGCCCTCCTGGCGGATGCCGGCGTTGGGGAACTGCGTGGCCACCTGGTTGCCCGTCAACCGGTCCGGCGAATACACCAGATAGCCGCCCGAGTAACCCGTTTCGCCCTTCATGAAGTTGGTCGGCGACTGCTCGACCTGGCCGACGGTGGCCACCGAAATGGCGTTCGAGCGGCTGGCGGCGAGCGCCGCGCCATCGGTGGTCAGCGGCCGGCCGTTGAAGGTGTAATTGTTGAAGGTGCTTTCCTGGTGCGCGTAGCGGCCGCCAACCTTGACGCGGCGCAGGAATCCGTCGCCGACGATGTAGGCGGCGCTGAGGGCGCTGGCGTAACCGCTGTCGTCGTACTTCACGTTGGTGCCGTTGTTGTAGTCGCGGTAGACGAAGTTGGCCGGATCGGTCAGGCTCGGACCGGCGAAGTTCAACTGGTGCGGCGAGCCGTCGGCGACGCGGCTGGTGGACCAGCCCAGGCCGGGCGCCGAATCCAGATTGACGGAACGGTTGTCCTGCTTCTGCGTGGCCTTGACGTAGTTCACGTCCCATTTCAGCGCCAGGTTCTCGGTCGGATTCCAGTCCACGCCGCCGGCGGCGATCCAGGTCGTGTAAGGCCGGCGCTCGTCGCCACCGGTGGTGCTGACGCCGGAATTGAGGAAGGTACCGCTGCGCAGGCGCTGGCCCACCAGCACATCGTTGGCGCCGCCGTTGCTGTTGCGGTTGGCCAGCCCCTCGGTGAAGGCGAACGGCGTGGTCTGCAGGTTCTGCACGTTGGCGCCGTCGACCGAATTGAGGCCGCGATAGTTCTGGTGATATTCGTAGAACGTGTAATTGAATTCGGTGAACACGCGTAAGGTGTTGTCGGCGCGGTAGTCGGCCGCCAGGTTCAACCCTTTGCGCTCGCGCATGATGGTTTCCTGGAACACGTTGTTGGTCAGCGTGGGCGCGGCCATCACATTGCTCGCCTGCTCGGCAGTCAGTCCGCGCAGATCGGGCGTGTTGGCGCCCACGGTGGCCGACGTCGGCAAAGTCGGCACGCCGGTCAGGAAGTGGACGTCGGTGCGGCCCACGTAGGCGGGACTGGCCTGGCCGCGGTTGTTGCTGGTGTTGGCCGCGGCCAGGTTGGCGTATTCCTGGCTGTCGGCGCGGATCGCGCGCTTGAAGTTGGCGCTGCCATTGGCCGGGTTGTTATCCGAGCGGCCGGTGCTCTTTTGATAGACGCCGGCCGCCATCAGGCCGATCTTGGCGCCGCCCGACAGGTTCCAGCGGTTGGCCACCAGGCCGAACACTTCCGGCTCGGTTTCCTTGGCCAGGTCGTTGTACTTGCCGGCGATACCCATCGACACCGTCAGGCCCTTGAAATCGCTCGGATTGCGGGTGCGCACGTTGACCAGTCCGCCGATACCGCCCTCGATATGCTCGGCGCTTGGATTCTTGAACACGTCGACGCCGGCGATCATGGCCGGAATCGCGCCTTCCAGATTGTATTCGCGGCTGCCGGCGGTAAAGTAGGCACGGCCGTTGACCTGCGACGCGGTCTGTCCCGACAAGCCCCGGATCACCAGGCCCGAGCCGGTGCCGACGGGCGAAGCGCCCTCGCCGCCGTAGCGGTAGCCCTGCACGCCGGGGACACGGGTCAGGGTATCGACGACGTTGGGATCGGGCAGCTTGCCGATATCCTCGGCGGTGATGGAATCGACGATTTCCATCGAATCGCGCTTGATGGCCAGGGAGGAACGGGCGCTGGCGCGCATACCGGTGACGACGACAACTTCCGGCTCCTGGGCCAGCGCGCACGGCGCCACCAGTAACCCCTGCCCTACGGCGAGCGCGAGCGCCGACACCTGTACCGCGACAGTGACTTGCTTGTTCATTGAATGATCTCCGTTATTGTTTTATACGGGCTTGGTGCCCGTTTTTAGAAGCTCCGCCGAAATGATATCGATAACAGGCTTCCACTACATTGTACGACAGTTCGACACTTGCGGATCGGCATGTCTCTTTTTTCTAACAGTAAAAAAAACCGGCGGTTGTAAGGCCGCCGGCCAAGAGCGACGGGGACAAAGCTCCACTGGAGGCAAAGCAGTATCCGGCGTTGCCACGACAAACACTGAGAAAACAAGACCCGGGGAGACCGGGGTGTATCGACAACGTGTTATCGATAACAGATCGGATCGTAGCACACCTTTTTGGTGGCTTGAATTCTTTTTCGATTATTTTTTTCTTGCGCGGCATGGCGTTGCCGCCGGCGATGGCTATCGGCGCCGGCGCGCGCGCGGCGCCGTGGCGGGTCCGCCACGCCGCACTGTCGAGGTTCGTGGTATTTCGGCGACCCGTCACCAGTGTTGTATCCGGCCGAGAATAAATACGTATATACTCAGATTAAGTTTCCTTATGGAAAATTTAAGCCCTGCCGCGATGCCTGCTTATTTTTTATAAATTTTTGTTATGCGCCAATATCCAAACAGAAGAGAGCCGGCGAACGTTCGGCCTCCCCGGGGTTTCACACTGATCGAACTGATCGTCGTCATCGTCATTCTTGGCATCTTATCGGCGGTCGCTTTGCCGAGAATGATGGATGGCGGCGCATCGGCGCGGGCGGCGTCCATCAACGCCCTGGCCGGCTCGGTGAAAAGCGCGATCAGCATGGTCAGGGGGCAAACCATGCTCCATGGAGTCGGCACCGCGAGCGGCATCGCCGACGTCACCTTTGTCACCCTGGGGGACGGCACCTCGGTACGGATCTGGAACGGCTATCCCGACAGATGGTGCGACGGCATCGGCGCGACCCAGCAAGGCACGGCCCCGCCGGGTGGCGGTTGCTACCGCAACACCGTGGCGGTGCCGGGCAACGGCTACACCTTCTATGGCTGGGGCAATACCCGGATACAGGGTAACGACGCCGGATGGCGGATAGAAAACGCGCCCACGCCGGACCAGTGCGCCGTTCGATATATCTACAATGGCACCGGTGTTCCCGAGGTGAGGGCTGTTGTCACCGGATGTTAGGTGCTCCTTATCGCCATGAATCGCCCGGCCGCGCAGCAGGCGCAATCGCCGACTGACGCCGCAACCCAACCCTCGGGGTCAGTGCCGACATTCGGACATTGCGGAACTTTTAAACCGCAAAAAAGTTCGCATTTTTCGCCATTTGTCCGAATGTCGGACCTGACCCCGGGGTTGGAGACGGTCCAATGCGCGCCCGTCTGCTCGCCCGCAAACCGTTTCCCACGCCGCTTCCTATACTGGTTTGATCCGCGCCACCAGCCAGGGGAAACCGATGAGTCTAGCCGTGTTGAAAAGCCGAGCCCTTGCCGGCATGGACGCGCAGGAAGTCAACGTCGAGGTACATCTGGCCAACGGCTTGCCCGGCTTTACCATCGTCGGCCTCGCCGACACCGAGGTCAAGGAAGCCAAGGACCGCGTGCGCGCCGCCATCCAGAACGGCGGCTTCGAGTTTCCCGCCAAGCGCATCACCGTCAATCTGGCGCCGGCCGACCTGCCCAAGGAATCCGGCCGCTTCGACCTGCCCATCGCGCTCGGCATCCTCGCCGCCTCCAAGCAAATCCCGTCCTCGCGCCTGCACCAGTATGAGTTCGCCGGCGAGCTGTCGCTGTCGGGAGAGCTGCGGCCGATACGCGGCGCGCTGGCGATGTCGCTCGCCACCCGGCGCGACGGCGGCCGCCTGGCCTTCATCCTGCCGCAAGCCAACGCCGACGAGGCCGCGCTGGTCGCCGACGCCGCCATCTATCCGGCCAAATCGCTGCTGCAGGTGTGCGCGCACTTCGCCGCCAAATCGGCCGAGTCCATGTTGTCGCGCCACGAATCGTCGCCGCTGATCGTACCGGCCGAGTATCCCGACTTCGCCGACGTCAAAGGCCAGATCTTCGTCAAGCGCGCATTGGAGGTGGCGGCGGCTGGCAACCACAGCATCCTGCTGGTCGGCCCGCCCGGCGCCGGCAAGACCATGCTGGCATCGCGCTTCGCCGGCCTGTTGCCGGCGATGACGGACGAGGAAGCGCTGGAAGCGGCCGCCGTGCAATCGCTATCGGGCGGCTTTCGCATCGAACACTGGAAGCGCAGGCCGTTCCGCTCGCCGCACCACACGGCCTCGGGCGTGGCCCTGGTCGGTGGCGGCAGCGTGCCGCGTCCCGGCGAGATTTCGCTGGCGCATCGCGGCGTTCTCTTCCTCGATGAACTGCCTGAATTCGACCGGCGCGTGCTCGACGTACTGCGCCAGCCGATGGAGTCCGGCCACATCACCATCTCGCGCGCCGCGCGGCAGGCCGACTTTCCCGCGCACTTCCAGCTGATCGCGGCGATGAACCCTTGTCCGTGCGGCTACAACGGCCACATCAGCGGCGTCTGCAACTGCTCGCCGGACCTGATCAAGCGCTATCAGGGCCGCGTCTCCGGCCCGCTGCTCGATCGCATCGACATGCAAATGGAAGTGGCCGCCGTCGAACCCGACGTGCTCAGCGAGGACGCCAACGGCGAACACTCGGCCGTCATTTGCGCCCGCGTGCAGGCCGCCGCCGAGGTGCAGTTGCAACGCCAGGGCAAGCGCAACCAATACCTGACCACGCGCGAGATCGACCAGTTCTGCAAACCGGACAAACCCGGCAAGGCGCGCCTGAAGGCGTCGATGGAACAATTCCAATGGTCGGGCCGCGCCTACCACCGCATCCTGCGCGTGGCGCGCACCATCGCCGACCTGGCCCACGCCGAGCGCATCGGCGAGGCGCACGTCGGCGAGGCGGTGCAATATCGGCGGGCGCTGCGGGACCGGTAACCACTAACGGAGGTCAGTGGCTGTGCCCAGCGCAAGCACTTTACGGCGATATTCGCTGCGCGATCGCTAACCTATCCTTAGGCCAGACGGGAGCGATCAGCAGTTCAATGCTGATAAATCGTCCCCACATTGCCGCTGCCGGCCTGCGCGATGCTGGCGACGAAGCCCTCACCCACCTGGATAATCGTTGCGACATTCGACGGCGGCAATCCCGACAGCGTCACGCCACTCTGCACGATCGTCGCGGCGTTGAGATTTCCAGTCTGCATGATGTTCGATCCGTTATAGTTCAAACTCTTGGTGACGCTCGCCGTATTGGCGTCGCCGTTTTGGGTGGTGGACGAGGGGTTGTGACTGCCGTTGGTGGTGAGCGTAAGCCGGTTGTCGGTGCCGTTTTGCACAATCGACGTACCGTCACCGCGAGAGCTGCTAGTCCGGACCACGGTGGCATTGTTGCGCATGCCTGCCTGGAACACGGTGAGACCGCCGGTGAAAGTGTCCGAAGACTGCGTAAGGGCGACCGTGTTGCCGATGCCGTCTTGCGTGATGAGGGGGCCACCATAAGCGGCGCCATGCTGATCGACGGTGATGACATTGTCGGTGCCTGTCTGCCGGGTCCGGACGAGATTATCCACGTTGGATTGGTTGATATAGGCGGTATTGCGCGTCCCTGCCTGCAGCGCTTCGACCGCCGGTGAAAAATTGCTCACCTGGCTGATGAGTACCAGATTGTCGTCGCCGGCCTGGTTGACGGTCGCCGTGGCATGGGTGACCGTCCGCTGCTGCAGGATGCCGGCAAGGTTGCGGCTGCCATCTTGCGTGATGGTGGCCGCGCCCCTTGAGTCCCGCTGCACGATGCCGCCCTCCACCGCCGCGCCGCCGGCGATATTGTCATTGCCGGTTTGCGTGATCGTGGCCTCGGTGCGCCACCCCGCATCATTCTGCTCGATCCCGGCGCTGTTGTTGGTGCCGGTTTGCGTCAAAGTCGCCTTGGTCTGCTGCGCCAGACCAGCCTGGCTGTACGTCAGCGACACGATAAAAGATGCAGCCAGCGTGGCTGCGGACAAGGTGGTTTTCATGATCTTCTCCCGAGGTTATGCCTCGAGTATAGAAGCCGCCCTCGCCCCAAATTTGACAGCGATCAGGCCACGGAGCGATACATCGAACAGGCCGCCAATTCAGTCCGATCCGCCCATCCAGAATTTCCATTCGGCCTGCTGCTTCGCCGAATTCAGACGCGACTTTTGCCAGCTCGCCTTGTCGTCCAGTTTCTGCCAAGGCTGCTTGCCGGCGGCGGTGGTGGAAGCAACGTATTGCCGCCAGCGATAATGGTCGTAGACCGAAATGATATGCGCCGCATACGACTCCGCCACGGCCCGGTCGCCCTCGATGACCAGGAAATTCTCGTCGTTGCTCTCCGACGCCATCTGCGAGAAATTGTGCGAGCCGGTGACGACCACGGGATGCGCGCCGAACGGGTCGATGCACATGACCTTGCTATGCACGAGGACCGAAATCTTCCCGCCCCGCATGAACTCCCTGGCCCAGAATGCAAACTGCTGCTTGATGCCGGAAGGCGTGAACACGTCCAGGTTCATCGGATCCAGTTTGCTGGCGCCGACAAGCTCCGCCATCAGCGCGCCGTCCGCGCCGCCGACGAAGCGGTTCAACACGCCGCGCACGAATTGGCCCTGCGCGCGCTCCTGCAAGATATCCAGCACCGGACCGTTCGGCCCCGGCATGAAGGAAAGGAACAAGATGCCGTCCTGCGCGCCCTCGACCAGCGTTTGAAGACGTTTGAGATCGGCGTTCCCGACCGTCGGCGTGAACCACGGCTCGATTTTCGCAGGAACGGAGATGCCGGCAGCCGGCGCCGCATTGCTGGCCTTCAGCGTCGATGGCGCCTCGCTTCCCGCCTCGGCGAGACGGCGCCACTGCGCCAGATATTGGGTCGCCAGCTCGACGCTCTGGATCAGCACCGCATTGTTTATTTGCGTGAAGAGTCCCGTCGGCGTCAGGTTGGTGGACCCGGTCCATACGGCCACAGGCTGTTCGCCGTCCAATATCACGATGAACTTGTTGTGCCCCAGCGCGCCCACCTTGTCGGGAGCGGCGGTCATGCGATCGATGACGACGCAGCCCGCCCCGTGCACCCTGGCCCTGCCCTCGGCGTTGGCGTCCGGTTCCGAGACCTTGGTGCTGCCATTGGCCAGCACGATGTTGGCGCGCGGTCCGAGGTCGCAGAACCGCTGTGTCACCTCCTCGTCCTCCAGCTCGAAAAGGGCCGCGTACAAGCTGATGTTGGGGTTGCGGTCGGCGTCGTCGAACAGTTGGCGCAGCGCCAGGATCAGCGAGCCGCCGCAGAAATCGCGCAGGAATTCGCTGGAGATATCGGATATCCGCTCGACCAATTCGGTCCCGGTCTCGATCTCCATCTCGGCGGCGACCTTGGCCATCCAGCGCGAGGCGGCCATGGGGCGATTGAAGAAGCAGCCCAGCCGTCCGCCGGCCGGCTGAACGGCATGGACCTCGACCCACGCGCTGGCCCACTCTTCCCGTGGTTCCAGCGCGCCCGGCTTGCCGACCATCGGAACCACGCGATACCTGGCACGATCATTGAAGCTCACCTCGTGGTCCGTCCAGCTATAGCGCTGAAACGGCCAGACATCCGAAGGTTGCCGCTGATCGGGCCCGCCGCCGACATCCTTGGCGAAGCCGACACGGTTCAGCAGGAACTCGGCTTGATGCAGCGGCCGGTTCTCGTCATCGCTTTCCAGCCATACCCGCTCGATGGCGAAGCCTATGCAATTTTCCAACTCGTCGGCTCGCCAGATCAGGAAGGCGTCATCGGTGTTGCAGTACACATTCAGTTGGACTTGGCCCATCTGTTCCTCCGTGCCGAAAGTTTAAGTAGCGGAACCACCATACCAGCGACTTATGACCGGAACATGTCAATCCGCTTACATCTCCCACTGGAACTTCATCGTCAGCGACTTGCCCACCGTATCGGGCGCGCGCGTTTTGTCGCGCGAATAGCCGACCGACAGCGAGCGTCCGTGACGCCACAAGTGGCGATACAGCAGCGAGCGGTGCACCTGCCGCTCGGCCCACGGCTCCAGGCCGGAGACGCCGTCGTCGCGCCGCGCCGCCGAGGTGTTCTGCGCCAGCAGCCGCAGCGAATCGGCGGGCGTGAAGTGCAACATGCCCAACCAGCGCCAGCCATTGTCGACGAAGGCCGGCCGTCCGAGCGTTCCCTGCACCCAAGCGCGGTTGACGCGTTGGTCCAGTTCCATCGCCCAGCCGCGCGGCAAGGCGAAGCGCAGCCCCAGTTCGACCAGCGCGTTGCCGCCCCGGCCGACGCGGTCGGCATCGACGTCGAGCTGTTTGCCCAAGGTCACTTCGGACTTGAGCTTGGTGATCCACGGCAGCGGCGACGTTTCCAGACCAAAGTGCAGCGCCGGCACGTCATGCAGCCGTCCCTCGCGACGCCCGCGCTGCTGGTCGAAGCCGAGGTTGGCCCAGAAATCCGTCTGGCGCGCGGCGCGGAACCAGATGCCCGGCTGCAGCTTGCGCTCGACGATCTGGTTGGCTTGCTGGCCCGAGAACGCATCGGACACCGTGCGGATCTCATGCAGCCCCAGGTGCGCTTCCATTTCGTACGCCTCGAAAGGCGTGTCCGCGACGTCCAGCCGCTGCGGACCCAGCCGGCGGTTGAGGTTGATGTCGGTCTTGACGATGCCCGTTTGCGGCACGAAGCCGTTGTCGTTGACGAAGCCGGGACCGACGGCCTCCAGCTTCAATTCGTTCCACCAGCCCTCGGACAGGTGCGTGTACTTGCCCGACACATACGCGCCATTGCGCGGGCGCACCCGCACCACGTCCGCCACCGGTTCGGTGACGAAGCCGGCGCTGGTCTGCGAGTGCATCAGCAGCCAGGTCGCCTGCCGGCCGTCGCCGCGCCATTGTCCGTCGAAGCCGAACACCTGGTTGCCGCCGGCGTCGCCATAGTCGCGCTGCGAGACGAAGGCGCCCAGCAGCACGCCGTCGGCGTGCCAGCGCGCGCGCAGCAAACTGGTCAGGGTGCGCCGCGTTTGATCGTACTCGGACGTCTCGTACGGCCCGCCGCGCAGCACGACGCCGCCCTCCTGGTCGCGCAGGCTCATCGCCGTGGCGTCGGCCTGCGCCGCGCGCCAGGTGCCGCGCAGACCCCATTCCGGATCGGCCACCGTGCGCGAGTAGAAGGCCGCCAGCGGCAACCCCAGCACGTCGGCGCTTTCAAGAAAGAAGCCACGCTTCTCCGGCAGGCTCAGCGCGATGCGGCTGGCGCCCGACGACGTCGGCTCGTCGATCTCGATCTGCGAGAAGTCCGGGTTCAAGGTGGCGTTGAAGACCATGTCCGCGCGCGGGCGGGCGTTGATCTCCAGGCCCAGGCTGCCCTTGTTGGCGCGCTGCCGGCCGGCGCCGTCGGTATCGCTGTTCGAGCGCAAGGTCAGCTCCGGCTTGATGTCGAGAAAGCTGCGGTCGCGCACGGCGGCGACGGTGCCGCCCATGCCGTCGATGTCCTGCATCACGCCGATGTGGCCGATGGTGTCGGTGGTCAGCGGGGTGCTGGTCAGCAGCAGGCCGCCGGCGTGCGGCACGTTGCGCTCGATCATCACGCGCCAGGCCTTGCCGTCGGCGTAAGGAAAGCGCAGGTTCGACAGCGGCCAGCGCACTTCCATGCTGTAGCCGTCGGGCAGGCGCTCGACGGCGGCGTCGATCGGGAAATCGGGACCCAGATCGGACTCGTCCTCGTCAACGCGGTACATGCCGTCGTTCAGCACGCCGGCGATGTTGACGCGCACAAACTGGGCGGCCCGGCCGTGGCCGGTCGGGTCGAGCCAGATGCCGATGAAGTCCTGGTCGGTGCCGACCTTGTCGCGCCGCGCCAGCGAGCCGCGCAATTTCTCCGGCGCGGCGTCCCAGGCGCGGATGCCGAACACCAGCGCGCCATCGTCGATCAGCAAGCGCACGGTGGTGCGCAGCGCGGCCGGCGCGGCGTTGCCGCTGTTGGGCAGAAATTCGTGGAAGGTGTCGAACTCCCGGGCGTTTCGCCAGGCGTCCTCGTTCAGCGCGCCGTCGATTTTCACCGGCGACGTGTGATCGATCAGGCGCGCCGGCAACGGCAAAACTTTGCGTTGTTCGAACTCCAGCGCCTGGACTTCGCACGTGGCGGCCAGACCGGAAAGAAACAGCGTGCCGAAACCGATCCGGACATTGCTCAAAACTTTGATTAAATGATCCACCGCCACCTTCAAATCGATCACAGCCAATCGCGCTGCGCGGGCGGTAGTTTAAACTAAAGAAATATCTTTTTGAGAACTTTTTTGAACGGGCATCGCTCGCAGTTGGACATGAGCGTCATTGTGAAATCAACCAATCCGCGTAATGATTCTTCCCAGCTGAACCTGGAAGCATGGTTTCGCTCATTCTTATCTGCTAATCTTTTTTCCGAATCAAGCAACCCACCGAGCGACCTCGGCCACCATTTCCGCGTGGCCCTCGTCTTATCGGCGCGGAGTACGCGAGGTACTCCAGTGAGCGCTGCCGAAGCAGCGCCTATAACTGGAGACATGTCATGCGCATCGCCAATGTAGGCCCGAGAAAACGGCCTGTTGAAGTATTTCCTCCATCGTCCTTCCTCGTATCAGCCATGGCCGCCGCGCTGCTGTGCGTCCAGCCACTGGCGCAAGCGCAGGACACGCGCGACGTGCGCGAGCCGACCCTGCCGACATCCTGCGCGACCGTGACCGCCGAAGCCGCAACAGCCGGCCGCGACGACGCCGCGCGCATCCAGCAAGCCATCGACCAGTGCACACAGGGCGGCGCGGTCCACCTGGCGGCGGGCGGCGACAAGAGCAATGTCACCTTCACCGCCGGCCCGCTGACCATCGGCAGCGGTGTCACCCTGGTGGTGGACGCCGGCGTCACGCTGTACGCCAGCACCAATCCCATGCTGTTCGACAACGGCGAAAAAACCTGCGGCACGCTCGACGCGGCAGGCAAGGGCTGCCGTCCCTTCATCACCGTCAACGGCGCCCGGGGCGCGGGCATCATGGGCGACGGCGCCATCGACGGCCAGGGCGGCCAACGGATCGACGGCAAACCCGAGACCTGGTGGCAGATCGCCCGCCGCGCGCAAAAGGAAAAGCTGCGCCAGAACGTGCCGCGCCTGATCCAGATCGACAACGCGCACGACTTCACGATGTACCGCATCACCTTGCGCAACTCGCCCAACTTCCATGTCGCCCTGAACAAGGTGGACGGCTTTACCGCCTGGGCCGTGCGCATCGATACGCCGCACGACGCGCGCAACAGCGACGGCATCGATCCCGGCGCCTCGCGCAACGTGACCATCGCCCACAGCTACATCCGCACCGGCGACGACAACGTCGCCATCAAGGCCGGCAACAACGGCATGAGCGAGAACATCTCGATCCTGCACAACCACTTCTACAGCGGCCACGGCATGTCGATCGGCAGCGAGACCAACGGCGGCGTGCGCAACGTGCTGGTGGACGACCTGGACATGGACGGCACCACCTCCGGCCTGCGCATCAAGAGCAACGACCGGCGCGGCGGCAGGGTCGGCGGCATCGTCTACCGCAACGTCTGCCTGCGCAACAACCGCTGGCCGTTGTATATCGACACCAATTACGAGCCCGGCCCGGCCGGCCAGCTGATCCCGTCGTACACCGGCGTGCGCATGGAAAGCGTGCACAGCCTGACGCCGGGCCAGGTGATCCTGCAAGGCTACGACGACGCCCATCCGCTGCGGCTGGCGCTGAAGGATGTGGTGGTGGACGGCAACCCGCCGGTCAAGACCTCGTCCATCAAGCTCGACGGCCAGCTCAACGCGCCGGACGCGCGCGCGGTCGACTGCGGCAAGCGCTTTGTTCCCTTCCCCGAGGGGTCCGACGCCTGGCCTGTCAAAGTCGCCCGGCAATGATCATGCGAGTTCTTTTTACCGTCCTCCTCGGAGCGGCGTTGCCGCTGCATGGTCTGGCCGCCGCTCCGACGCCCTGGACACTGTCGCCCGCCGCGCGCGCCGCCGACGTCCAGGTCGATACGCCATTGCGGATCACCTTCGATAAACCGCCGGTGCTCGGCTCCGAAGGCACGGTCCGCATCTACCGCGTCGCCGACCGTGCGCTGGTCGACGAACTGCGCCCCGGCGAAGACGTCGATGTCATCGGCAACGCGCAACAGGAATACAAGCGCGTGGTGCGCTACACGCCGATCACCGTGCAAGGCGCGACCGCGACGATACGCCCGCACAGCGCCAAACTGGACTACGGCACCGAGTACGAGGTCGTCGTCGACGCCGGCGTGTTCACCAGCGCCGGCATCGGCCCGTGGACTTTCCGTACCCGCGCGGCGGCGCCGGCCGGTAACAACCTTAGCGTTGACGACGACGGCCCGGCCGACTTCCGCACCGTCCAGGGCGCGCTCAACCACGCGATGCGCCGGACGTCGCGCGCGGCGCCGGTGTCGATCCGCATCGCCAACGGCCGCTACGACCAGTTGCTCTACCTGCGCGGCAAGGACAACGTCACCTTGCATGGCGAAAGCCGCGACGGCGTCGTCCTGGAAACGACCAACAACGACGGCATCAATCCGGGAACCGGCGCCGGCCGTGGACCGCTGACGCCAGCCGCCAACGGTGGCCGCTCGGTGTTCCTGATCGAGGATGCCGACATGGTGACGCTCGACAATCTCACACTGGTCAACAACACCGTGCGCGCGCACAGCAAGGGTGGACAGGCGGAAACGCTGGTCTTCAGCAGCGACCGTGGGCGCCTAGTGGCGCGCGACGCCAGCTTCTTCAGCGAGCAGGACACCATCCAGGTCAAGGGCTACTCGTGGTTCCACCGCACGCTGATCGCCGGCAATGTCGACTTCATCTGGGGCGGCAACCGCGCCGCGCTGTTCGAGGACAGCGAGATCCGCACCGTCGGCGACAGCGCCCATGCCGGAGGCGGCGGCTACATCGTGCAGGCGCGCACCGTCGCGGCGGGCGAGCCGGGGTTTGTGTTCCTCAACAGCCGGCTGACGCATGGTCCGGGGCCGCTGGGGAACGATGTGCCGGCGGGTAAGGCCTACCTTGCGCGCCAGGGGCCGCCGGCCACGTGGGACAACGTCAGCTTTATCAACTGCCGCATGGACAGTCATATCGCAGCCCAAGGCTGGGCGCCGAAGAAGCCGCGGACGCCGGAGGCCAACCCGGGCGCAGGCTGGGGCGAGTTCGGCAGCATGGACATGGCGGGCCGGCCGCTGGATTTGAGCCAGCGCACGCCGGGCCACGTGCTGGCGGCGGAGCAGGTGAAAGCCCGCTTCGCTAGCAGGCAGCAAATATTCAGCGGCTTCGATGACGGCAAGGGCTGGACTCCCGCGGAGGAAACTTCCACGCAAAAATCCACGCAAACACGTAGGGCGGATTAGGCGTAGCCGTAATCCGCCATGCATGAGCCGCCGACGGAGCTTGGCGGATTACGCTGCGCTAATCCGCCCTACGTATCTCCACGAGTTTCACATTGCCCCACCGGGTTTTACCGCTTCACCGCTTCACCACAGACGTTTCATTATAAAAAAATAGGAGACTGAACATGACAACCACTATCAAACCCCGGCTCGCCCTCACCGCCACCGCACTAGCGGTGCTGGCACTGACCAATCAAGTGCACGCCCAACAAGCCGACGACAGCATGACCCGCGTCGAAGTGACCGGCTCGTCGATCAAGCGCATCGCCACCGAGAACGCCCTGCCCCTGACCACCTACAAGGCCGAGGAACTGGAAGCCCAGGGCCTGACCACGATGTCCGAAGTGGCCACCTCGCTGGTCACCGGCGCTACCAACGAGCCGGTCGGCGGCGGGGGCGGCGGCACCATGATCAATATGCGCGGTCTGAACACCAACCGCACCCTGGTCCTGCTCAACGGCCGCCGCCTGCCCAACGAGGCGATCGGCGCCAGCTCGGTCAACGTCGACGTCGTGCCGATGAGCGCGGTCGAACGGGTCGAGGTGCTGCGCGACGGCGCCTCGGCCATCTACGGAACCGACGCCATCGCCGGCGTGGTCAACTTCATCACCAAGCGCACCGTCAACAAGGTCAGCCTGAGCGCCGGCATCGTCAAGCCGCAACGCTCCGGCGGCGGCGAGCAACAACGTTTCTCCATCACCGGCGGCATCGGCGACCTGAAGACGGACGGCTGGAACGTCTTCGCCTCGCTCGACACGCAGCGCCGCACATCCTTGATGCAAAAAAGCCGTCCGGAAATCTGGGACGCGGAACGCATCGCGCAACTGGGCGGTACCGTCTTTACCAGCAACACCTCCGGCTCATCGTCCTCTCCGGCCAACTTTACCGTCTACAACAACGGCCGGCCGACCACCACCACCGGCAACCCGTATTGGGCCACCGGCTGCGGCAGCAACTACGACGCGCCGTACAGCCTGGCCTCGACCAAGGCTTCCGGCGCCGGCGCCAAGACCTGCATCCTGGACCCGACCATTTACCCTCAACTGCTGCCGGACAACAAACAAACCACCCTGTTCACCAAGGCCTCGATCCGCCACGGCGACGACAAGCTGTTCACGGTGGAAATGCTCAACACCGAGTCCTATATCGACGCGCTCAATCCACCGCAGGTGTTCGGCGCGCAAACCGATTACGACAAGCTCAACCCAGGCGTGCGCAAGCCGCTGTTCATCAATAACAGCAGCAAGTGGTACCCGGGCGGCAGCGGCGGCGTGCCGGCGGTGGCCGGCGTCACCGGCCAGGACCTGGCGCTGACGTGGAGCCTGGACGAACTGGGCACGGCCGGCACGCACGACCGCCAGAACACCAACCGCATCGTCGTCGCCGACGAGGGCGCGGTCATGGGCTGGGATTACCGGGTCGGCTTCAACGCCGCCATGAGCGAGCGCCGCGTCGGCTACAAGCGCGGCTTCGTCACCACGCCGGAACTGTACGCCGGCGTGGCCAACGGCACGCTCAATCCCTTCGGCAAGCAGGACGCCGAGGGCCGCGCCTATCTCGACAGCATCAGCGTCGACGGCGAAAACTACCGCACCGCCCGCGTCAAATATTTCGGCGCGGACTTCAACCTGTCGCGCGAGCTGATGCCGCTAGAGGGCGGCTCGCTGGCGATCGCCGTCGGCGGCGACCTGCACCGCGAAATGTACAGCGACCGCACCAGCATGCTGGCCAACGCGGTGACCTACAAAACCTCCGGCGCGCCGGGCACCAATCCCAAGGGCGCTCGCACCGTCGGCGGCCTGTACATGGAGCTCGACGCCCCGCTGACCAAGCAGCTCGATGTCACGCTGGCGGCGCGCGCCGACCACTTCAGCGATTTCGGCTCGACCTTCACCCCCAAGGCCAGCGTGCGCTGGGAACCGCACACCGCCGTCATGCTGCGCGGCACGGCCAGCACCGGCTTCCGCGCGCCCACCCTGCCTGAGCTGTACGGCGCGGCCCGCACCCGGACGCCGTCGGTCAACCGTTGGGACGATCCGCTGCTGTGCCCGAGCCCGACGCCGTCGCAGCCGAACACCGGCACCTTGACGACCGACCCGCGCTACGCCGGCCTGAACCTCGATCCGGCGCGCGTGTGCAACACCCAGCTGACCACCCTGACCGGCGCCAACCCGGACCTGCAACCGGAGGAATCGCGCACCTACACCGCCGGCATCGTGCTCGAGCCGGTCAAGAACATGATGCTGTCGTTCGATGTCTGGGACATCAAGATGAAGGGCACCATCGCGCAGATCACCGAGGACACCATTTTCTCCGACGTCAACCGCTACAACAACCTGTTCACGCGCAACCCGGACGGCACGCTGGATTACATCGTCGTCACCCGCATGAACATGGGCGGCCTGCACACGCGCGGCGTCGACGTCAGCTTCCGCTACGTGGTGCCGACCAAGCAATGGGGCAAGTTCGGCGTCAACCTGGACGGCACCTACGTCGACCAGTACGAAGGCCAGAACGACGCCGGCGGCGCCTGGGTCGACAGCGTCGGCCGTCCGGGCGCGCTGGCGACCGGTTCGACCTCGGCCAACACCTACATCTTCAAGTGGAAGCACAACCTGCGCTTCTCGTGGAACTACGCCAGGTTCGGCGCCCAGCTGACGCAGTCCTACACCTCCAGCTACGAGGATACCAACGCGCTGCCGACACAGAAGCCGGGCCAACCGTTCCACAACGTCATCGATCACTACATCCTGTATAACCTGAGCACGAACTACAAGTTCTCGGATAACCTGAAAGTCACCTTGGGCGTCAACAACCTGCTGAACGAGGAACCGCCGCTGTCGAACCAGCGATTGAGCTCGCGCGTGGTATTTGCGCAAAACATCGCCAAACCGATCGGCCGCGCCTACACCTTGCGTGCCGAATATACCTTCTGATGCCACGACCATGACAACCATGAACCGCCACAAAATCGCCGCCATGCTGCTGCCGCTCGCGCTGGCCGCGTGCCAGACCGCCCAGGTCGACGGGCCGGCCAAACCGGCCGCCGCGCCCTGGATCCCGGACCTCGGCAACGGCCAGTACAAGAATCCCGTCCTGCATGCAGACTATTCCGACCCGGACGCGATCCGCGTTGGCGATACCTATTACATGACCTCGTCGAGCTTCAACAGCGCGCCCGGCCTGCCGCTGCTGACCTCCAAGGACATGGTCAACTGGGAGCTGGTCGGCCACGCCTTGCCGGCCCTGGTGCCGTCCGAGCGCTTCGCCGTGCCGCGCCATGGCGAGGGGGTCTGGGCGCCTTGCTTGCGCTATCACGACGGCAAGTTCTGGATCTTCTACCCCGACCCGGACCACGGCATCTTCGTCATCACGGCCGACCGGTTCGACGGCCAGTGGAGCGCGCCCAAGCTGATTTTGCCGGGCAAAGGCATCATCGACCCGACGCCGCTGTGGGACGACGACGGCAAGGCCTGGCTGCTGCACGGCTGGGCCAAGAGCCGTGCCGGCTTCAACAATATCCTGACCCTGCGCAGCATGGCGCCGGACGCCAGCAAGCTGCTCGACACCAAAGGCACCACCCTGATCGACGGCAACGCGATCAAGGGCTACAAGACGCTGGAAGGACCGAAGTTCTACAAGGCCAGCGGCTACTACTACGTGTTCGCGCCGGCCGGCGGCGTCGAGGAAGGCTGGCAGTCGGTGTTCCGCTCGCGCAGCCTGAACGGGCCGTACGAAGTGCGCACCGTGCTGGAACAGGGCAAGACGGAGGTCAACGGCCCGCACCAGGGCGCCTGGGTGCGCGCGCAGGACGGCAAGGACTGGTTCCTCCACTTCCAGGACAAGAACGCCTACGGCCGCGTGGTCCATCTGCAACCGATGCGCTGGGTCGACGACTGGCCGATCATGGGCGAGGCCGGTCCCAATGCGGGCGCCGGGCAACCGGTGCTCACCCACGTCAAACCGGTGGCCGGCGCGGCGGTCAAAACGCCGCCGGCCTCCGACGAGTTCGACGGCTCGCGGCTCGGCCTGCAATGGCAGTGGAACGCCAACAGCAACGCCAAGTGGTATTCGCTGAGCGAGCGCCCCGGCCAGTTGCGCCTGTTCACGCAGGCGGCGCCGGATGCGGCCGACTATGTCCGCGCGGCGCCGTCCATCCTGGCGCAGAAGCTGCCGGCGCCGGAGTTCGTCGTCAACACCCGCGTCCAGCTCAACGACGCCAACAACGGCGACCGCGCCGGCCTGATCGTCAACGCCATGCAATATGCGTGGCTGGGCCTGCACAAGACGGCGGACGCGACCCAACTGGTCTACACCACCTGCGGTCCGGCCGTCGTGCGCTGCAAGGAAACCGCGACCGTGGTGCTGCCGTCGGCGCCGTCGTCGCTGTACCTGCGCATGAGCATGGCGCCCGGCGCGATGGCGAGCTTCGCCTACAGCACCGACAACGTGACCTTCCAGACCGTGGGCCAACCGCTCAAGATCAGCAAGGGCCGCTGGGTGGGCGCGCAGATCGGCGTGTTCAGCATCGGCGATGGCGCCTCCCACAACGCAGGCGCCAAGGCATCGAGCCTGGATGTCGACTACTTCCGCGTCACGGCGCAATGATGGAGATGCATAAAATGACTCAAGTAATGAACCCACAACGCCGCAACGTCCTGCGCGCGGCCTCGGCCGGCGCCCTGCTCGGCGGCGTCGCGCCGCTCGCGCTCGGCCAAGCCGCGCCCGCCGCCTCCGCCGCGCCCAGCGACCCTTGGGCCACGGCGCAGCGCATCATCGACCGTTTCGCCAAGCCGCTCGTGTTCCGCAAGGAAGATTTTCCGATCACCAAGTTCGGCGCCAAGCCGTGCAAGCTGGCCCAGATCACCACCACCGGCGGCGACGAGCCACTGCAGCGCATGTCGCCGGTCGCCAAATCGCCGGACTGCTACCCAGCCATCGCCGCCGCCATCGCCGCTTGCAACAAGGCCGGCGGCGGCCGCGTGCTGATTCCCGCCGGCGCCTGGTACTGCGCCGGCCCGATCGTGCTGCTGTCCAACGTCAACGTCCATCTGGCCGCCGGCGCCGAGGTCTACTTCAGCGCCAACCCGAACGACTACGCCAGGCACGGCGACATCGATTGCGGCAAGAACGGCAAGCTGGTCATCTCGCGCTGGCAGGGCAACGACGTGCTGAACTACTCGCCGATGATCTACGCCTACAACCAGCGCAACATCGCGCTGACCGGCGAGGACTGGACCAGCATCCTCAACGGCCAGGCCGGCGTGCCGTTCGAAACCGGTGGCGGTTCCTGGTGGGATTGGAGCGGCAAGAACAAGCAGGCGCCCATGCACGGACGCAAGATCAACCCGGCCAATCCGGAATCGCTGGCGGCGGTGGCGCCGTCGCTGTCGGACGCCGAGCGCGCGCTGATCCAGGGCACCCGGCCAGACTGGCGCACCGACTCGCGCTACCTGCCGGCGCTGTCCGAGGCCGGCGTGCCGGTGGCCAAGCGCATCTTCGGCATCGGCCACTACCTGCGCCCGTGCATGGTCGAATTCGTCGGCTGCACCGACGTACTGATGCAGGGCTACCAGTTGCTCGATTCGCCGTTCTGGCTGCACCATCCGGTCAACTGCCGCAACGTCCACTTCAGCAAGGTCCGCATGGAAAGCAAGGGCGCCAACAGCGACGGCTTCGACCCCGAGTCGTGCGACACCATCCTGGTCGAAGGCTGCCTGTTCAACACCGGCGACGATTGCATCGCCATCAAGTCCGGCAAGAACCGCGACATCGCCGAAGGTCCGACGCGCAATATGGTGATCCAGGACACCATCATGAACAGCGGCCACGGCGGCGTCACCCTGGGCAGCGAGATGGCCGCCGGCATCGAGCACGTGTATGCGCAGCGCATCGAGTTCCGCAACATCCACTGGGACAGCGACCCGCTCGGCACGGCGATCCGCATGAAGACCAATATGAATCGCGGCGGCTTCCTGCGCCACTTCTACGTGCGCGACGTGACCGTGCCCAACGGCGTCAAGACCACGCCCGGCTTTTACAATCCGCTGCCCGGCTCGGTCATCAAGCCGAAGACGGTGTCGACCAGCGGCGGTGGCCTGATCACCATCGACTGCGACTACGCGCCGGCCGACGACGACGTGCGCATCCGGCCGCCGTCGGTGTCGCACGTGCACATCTCCAACGTCAAGGCCGGCAACGTCAAGATCGACGGCGCCGAAGTGTCGTGCTACCAGGCCATGGTGATCCTGGGACCGGTGGCGACCAGCTTCAACGGCAAGCCCGGCACGCCGGTGTTGCCGCTGACCGACATCACCATCACCGACTGCGACTTCGGCACGCCGCGCAACGCCGGGCAGCCCTGGTTCACCCACAACGTCAAGGGCCTGGTCTTGAAGAATGTGCGCATCGCCGGCAAGACCATCTCGACGGTTTTGGACACCTGATGCGGGGATCACGATGACCACCCCAACCACCCATGCCGCCCGCCGCAACTTCATGCAGACGCTTGCGGGCGGCACCCTGGCGCTGGCCGGCGGCCTGCCGGCGCAGCTGATGGCGGCCCCGGCGGCCTTCGCCGCTTCCGGCGACCCTTGGCGCCAGGCGCAGGCCATCGTCGACCGCGTGTCGAAACCGCTCACCTTCCGCAAGGAGGATTTCGTCATCACCGCGTTTGGCGCCAAGGCGTGCGAGGTGGTGCCGATCAACGCCTGGGTCGGCTCCAGCGACCGCGCCGACATCCATACGCCGGCGCCGGGCGCGACCGATTGCCACCCGGCCATCAGGGCCGCCATCGCCGCCTGCCACAAGGCCGGCGGCGGCCGCGTTTTGATCCCGACCGGCAACTGGCTGTGCGCCGGACCGATCGTGCTGCTGTCGAACGTCCACGTGCACCTGGCCAAGGGCGCGCACGTCTACTTTTCCGCCAATCCACTGGACTACGCGCGCCATGGCGAATTCGATTGCGGCGCCAACGGCAAGCTGTCGCTGACCCGCTGGGAAGGCAACGACTGCCTGAATTATTCGTCGCTGGTGTACGCCCACGGTCAGCGCAACATCGCCCTGACCGGCGAGGACTGGACCTCCATCCTCGACGGCCAGGCCGGCGTGCCCTTCCCCGGCGATGCCGATTGCTGGTGGTCCTGGAAAGGCCGCGAGCGCAAGGGCGAGGTGCATGTGCCGTTCACCGTGGGCAAGGTGCAGGAACGGCCGAACCCGCGCAACCGCCCGTTGACCGAGATCGCGCCGCACTTATCCGCCGAGGAGGCCGCGAAGATCAAGGGCGACGATCCATGGTTCCTGTCGGACTCGCATTACCTGCGCGCGCTGAGCGAGGCGCGCGTGCCGGCCAAACAGCGTATTTTCGGCATCGGCCACTTCCTGCGGCCGCACATGGTGCAGTTCATCAGTTGCACCGACGTGCTGCTGGCCGGCTACCAGACCACCAACACGCCGTTCTGGCAGCACAACCCGGTGGACTGCGCCAATGTGCACGTGAAAGGCATTTACGCCAACAGCATGGGCGCCAACAACGACGGTTTCGATCCGGAATCGTGCCGTTACGTGCTGATCGAGGGCTGCCAGTTCAACACCGGCGACGACTGCATCGCCATCGATTCCGGCAAGGGCACGGATACGCAGTTCGGCCCGTGCGAGAACGTGGTGGTGCAGAATTGCCGCATGCACAGCGGCCATGGCGCGCTGACCTTGGGCAGCATCATGTCCGGCGGCATCCAGAATGTGTATGCGCAGAATCTGGTGTTTGAGAACGCCAACTGGAAGACGGACCCGCTCAACATCGCCATCCGGCTCAAGACCAATATGGCGCGCGGGGGCTTTTTGCGTAATTTCTATGTGCGCAATGTGCAGATCCCCAATGGGATACGCACCACGCCGGCGTTCTACAAGCCAACACCGGGCTCGGGTATTCCGGAGAAGACCGTGGCCGCCGGCGCGGGGGGCGTGATCACCTTCGATTGCGACTATAGCCCGCTCGACGATACCATCCGCACACGGCCGCCGCTGGTGACCAACGTGCATATCTCGGGTATTACTGTGGGCAATGTGCAGACCAGGGATGGCAGGTTCTCGTGCTATCAGCCGATTGTGGTGCTGGGGCCGGTGGCGGTGAACTACAACGGGCCGGGCAAGCCGCAGATTCTGCCGGTGAGCAATGTCACCATCAGCGATTGCGACTTCGGCACGCCGGTGGTGAAGCAACCGGCGTACCTGTATAACGTCAAGGATCTGGTATTGAAGAACGTGACCATCGCCGGCAAGGTGCACAACCAGCGGATGCGATCGTCCGAAACACGTAGGGCGGATTAGCGTAGCGTAATCGGCCATGTGCGGGCCGCCGACGGCACATCCATGGCCGATTACGGCGTGCCGCCTAATCCGCCCTACGTGTCTTCTCGTGTTTTGTTAAACCAGTAGCCAAACGTTACGCCGTTAAACCGTCGCCAGCGCCAGTTGGGGTGCCGGCCGCTTTTGCGGCTGGCGGCCCGTCGGCGCGGCGCGTTCCTGCTCGAGCTTGAACACGCTGACCACCTGCGTCAGGTGCGACGCCTGGCCCTCCAGCGCCGCCGTGGCGGCGGCGGCTTCCTCCACCAGCGCGGCGTTCTGCTGCGTCACGGCGTCCATCTCGTTGACGGCCTGGTTGATCTGCTCGATGCCGACTTCCTGCTCCCGGCTGGCCGCCGTGATTTCGCTCATGATGTCGGTGACCCGCTGGATGCTGGCGACCACCTCGGTCATCGTGGTGCCGGCCTTGGCCACCAGCTGATTGCCCGCGTTGACTTGCTCGACGGAGTCGTTGATCAAGGTTTTGATTTCCCTCGCAGCGCCCGCCGAGCGCTGCGCCAGGTTGCGCACCTCCGACGCCACCACCGCGAAGCCCCGGCCCTGCTCGCCGGCGCGCGCCGCCTCCACGGCCGCGTTCAAGGCCAGGATGTTGGTCTGGAAGGCGATGCCGTCGATGACGCCGATGATGTCGGCGATCTTGCCGGCCGAGGCGTGGATGTGGCCCATCGTCGTCACCACTTCCGTCACCACCGCGCCGCCCTGGCGCGCCACGTCGACGGCGGACACGGCCAACTGGTTGGCTTGGCGCGCGTTGTCGCTGTTTTGCTTGACGGTGGAGGTCAGTTCCTCCAACGACGATGCGGTCTCTTCCAACGCGCTGGCTTGCTGTTCGGTGCGCGACGACAGGTCCAGGTTGCCGCTGGCCACTTCCACCGTCGCGGTCGAGATCTCGTCGCTACCGGCGCGCACCTGGCCGACGATATTGTTCAGGCTGCGGGTCATGTCATTGAGCGCCTGCAACAGCAATCCAATCTCGTCCTGGCTTCGCACCTCGACATGGCCGCTCAAATCGCCGGCGGCGACGGTCTGCGCCAACGCCACGGCCCGGTTCACGGGCACGGTGATCGAACGCGTGATGAACCAGCCGATCAGCACCGCCATGATCGCGGCCGTCAGCGACAGGAAGGCGCTCAGGCGCACGGCCAACGCGCCGCCCGCCGCGATCTCCCCGCCGTCCTTCTTCATCAGCGATTCCTGAAAATCCTCCATCGCGTTGATGGCGTTGAAATACGGGGTTTGCACCGCCCGCAGCTCCTTGCTCACGTATTTGCCGGCCTGCTCGGACTGTCCATCCCTGATCAGCTGGACGAGGGCGTTGCGCGCCGCCGTGTAGGCGTCGCGCCGCTCGCTCAGGGTCTTGAACAGTTCCTTACCCTTGGGAAGCGTCAGCATGGTGTCCAACTTGACGATGTATTCCTCGTTCGCCTTCAGCGACGCGTCCAGCTTCCCCAGTTGCTCCCGCACTTCGGCCGGGTCCGCCGCGCCGATGACGGCGTTGCGCAGCAAGCGCGATTGCACATTGACCTCGGTCTGGATTTGCCGGGCCAAGGTCAGCTTGACAAAGCTATCGCTCAAGATCCGTTCCGTCGCCTGGTTGATCAGGTTGATGCGGGTGATGGCGACCAGCGCCACGGCCGCCAGCAACAGCACCACCACGCCGAAGCCCAGGCCCAGGCGCGTTCCGATTTTCAAATTAGAGAGGTTCATGATAGTTTCCGTTTGGGTTCAATGGCTGCAACAGGTCGATGTTGGCCCAACGGCGGTGCGGCATATTGCGTCACGGCAAGCCATGCGACTGCATGTTGTTATAGAGCGTCAGCATGCTTGTTGATAGCGTATCGGCCGTTCTTGCTGCTATATTGCTTGATCAACATTCACCGGTATGTACCCGCATGACACGTCTGCCACTGCATCTCCTGACGACCCTCGCCGCCAGCGCCCTGCTGGCCGGCTGCGCCACCCAAGCGCCGCTGACGGACTTCACCGCCGGCTCCGGCGGCCCGCGCGCGCCGGAGCAGCTGGCCGTCACGTTTGACAAAGCCGACCTGGCGCTGCGTGTCGATCCCGCCACGCAAAGCATCCGTGGCGACGCCGCGCTGACCTTCACCGCCAACGCGCTGGCGACGACGCCGCTGACCCGCATCGCCGTCGAGCTGGACCGCAACCTGCCGGTCGACGGCGCCAGCGTCGACGGCGTGGAACTGGCGCCGGCGGCGATCAGCAATCCGGACGGCCGCCTCTACCTGACGTTGCCGACGCCGCTGCCCGCCGGCGCCAGCACCACCGTGCGCATCCGCTACCACGGCGTGCCGCACGTGGCCAAGCGCGCGCCGTGGGATGGCGCCTTCACGTGGAGCAAAACGGCGGACGGCCAGCCGTGGATCGCCACCACCGTCGAGGGCGAAGGCTGCGACCTGTTCTGGCCCTGCATCGACCATCCGATGGGCAAGGCCAAACTGATCGACCTGCACATCAGCGTGCCGGCGCCGCTGGTGGTCGCCGGCAACGGCGTGGCAGTCGGCATGGATGAGAAGGACGGCTGGCGCACCTACCACTGGCGCGCCAAAAATCCCAGCACCTACGGCATCGCGCTCAACATCGGCCCGTACGAGATGCTGTCGGGCGACTACGCCAGCCGCTACGGCAACACCATTCCGCTGCGCATGTGGTATCTGAAAGGACACGAGCGGCAGGCCAAGGGCTTGTTCGCCGAGTTCGGGCCGATGCTCGATTTCTTCGAGCGGCGCATCGGCCCCTACCCTTTCGGCGAGGAAAAAATGGGCGTGGTCGAAACGCCGCACCTGGGCATGGAACACCAGACCATCAACGCCTACGGCAACGGCTACCTGAAGTCGCCCTACGGTTATGACTGGCTGTTGCACCACGAACTGTCGCACGAATGGTTCGGCAACCAGATGACCAACGCCGACTGGGACGACATGTGGCTGCACGAAGGCTTCGGCAGCTACATGCAGCCGCTGTACCTGCAATGGCTGCGCGGCGACATGGAATTCCAGGCCGAGCTGTTCAACCAGCGCAAGTCGCTGCGCAACAAGGTGGCGGTGGTCGGCGGCAAACCGCAACGCATCGAGGACGTCTACGACGACAAGCGCGGCGGCCCGGGCAACGACATCTACACCAAGGGCTCGCTGATCCTGCACACGCTGCGCAACCTGATCGGCGACGACGCCTTCTTCCGCGCCACGCGCCGCATGGTCTACGGCACCGACATGCCGATGCCGGGCCACTTCCAGCCGCGCTGGAGCAGCACCAGGGAATTCATCGCCATCGCCAACACCGTCAGCGGCCGCGATCTGGGCTGGTTCTTCGACGCCTACCTGTACCACGCGGCGCTGCCGGAGCTGGTCGAGACGCGCAACGGCGACCAACTCCGGCTGGAGTGGAAGCTGAAGGACGGCGGCCCGTTCCCGATGCCGCTGGAAGTGCGCATCGTCGACGACCAGGGCGAGCGCATCGTCCAACTGCCGATGACCGGCGGCTTCGGCGAACTGCCCCTGGCCGCCAACGCTCACTATACTGTCGATCCGGCGTCCCGCGTGCTGCGCCAGGAGGCACATATCGACGAATGGAAACGCGACGAAGACGAACGTAAAAAGAAGAAAGAGAAGGCATCATGAAAAAGATCTCGCTGGCGCTGCTGATGGCGGCCACGCTGTCCGCCTGCAGTCCGCAATACGACTGGCGCGATTACCGCAGCAATGACGCGCCGTACGCCGTGCTGTTTCCCGGCAAGCCGGCCAGCCAGACCCGCGCCATCAAACTGGACGACCTGGACGTGAACATGACGATGACGGCGGCCGAGGTGGACGGCGTGGTGTTCGCGGTCGGCAGCGCGCAACTGGCCGACGCGGCGCGGACGCCGGCGGCCCTGGAGGCCATGAAGACGGCGCTGGTCAAGAACATCGGCGCCACGGTGACCAAAAGCGCATCGTCTGCGGCCGCGGGCCAGACCGTGCTCGATGTCGAGGCGAAGGGTAGCCAAAATGGTGAGTCGATGCTGCTGATCGGGCGTTTTATTGCCAAGGACACGCGCATCTATCAGGTCATCGTCATGGGGCGCGAGAAAAATATCGTGCGCGACACCGTGGAAACCTGGTTCAGCTCCTTCAAATTGAACTGAAAACGGGTGCTTGGCTTAGAAGATGCTTAATTGACGTGCGCTAACGTCCATACAGATGGGCTTGTCTCTTGTAAAGTTTCCGTGACGACCTAATGTGAACAGCAACGGCACGCCGCTGCCTCGTCATTCGGCGCACCGTCAGACCTCTTGATCAATAATACTAAGAAAGCGCATCATGTTAATTGCCTTCAAATCAAAATCCAGCCCCGAAGTCCTGATGTATCAGGAACACGCCCAACGCATCCTCGACTTGCTCCACAAAAACCCCACGCGCGGCGTGATCACCGCCGCCGAGGCGGAACAGGCGCTGTCGGTGCTCGAGCATGAAGTGGCCGAAAGCAAACTCCATCCTGAAAACGATATCGAGCACGACATCCACGCGCACGAGAAGGAAGAGAACGAGACGATGGAGCATGCCGTCATGCAACGCGTGGGGTTCCACGCGCGCGCGTATCCGCTGCTGGAGATGCTGCGCTCGGCCAAGCAGGAAAACGAAAGCATTATCTGGGGCGTGTAGTCCGCTACGGCCTGGGAACGCAATGATACGCGGAGACACGTAGGGCGGATTAGGCGGAACGCCGTAATCCGCCATCGATGAGCCGCCGGCGGCGCACGCAATGGCGGATTACGCTGCGCTAATCCGCCCTACGTGTCTCCGTAGTGGTTCGTCATTCCCGGGCCGTTGCGGCGATCAATCCCCGGCGAGGCTCGCTTTCAACGGCAAATCGATCGTGAACCGCGTCCCCACCCCGACCACGCTGTCGACCCGGATGCTGCCATCGAGCAGCGACGTCACGATGTTGTACGTGATGCTCAACCCCAACCCGTTGCCGCCCTGCCCCAGCTTGGTCGTGAAGAACGGATCAAAAATGCGCGCCTGGTGCTCGATGGCGATGCCCACGCCGTCGTCCTGGAACACGATCCGCACCCGGTCCGGCCCCAGCCGTACCGCCCACAGCCGTATCACGCCGCCGCTGCGCCCGTCGAAGGCGTGCAGCAGGGCGTTGTTGATCAGGTTGATGATGACCTGGCCATAAGGCCCGGGGAAACTGTCCATCTCTATATCGTCCGGCATCTCCAGATCGATCTGGTGACCCGCCTTGCGGATCTGGTTTTTCATCGTGGTGACGATTTCCTGGCTGGCCTGGTGCAGGTCGAAATGCCGCCGTTTGGCGCTGGCCTGGTCGACCGCCACCTGCTTGAAACTATTGACCAGCTCGGCCGCGTTGCGCAGGCTGCGCATCAGCAAGGTCGACGCCTCGCGCGCGGCGTCGATGAATTGCGCCAGGTCGGAGCGGCGCAGCACGTTGCTGTTCTGGCGCAGTTCGATCTCCGTGGTCTTGTCCTCGAGCGTGCTGGCGATCACCAGGCTGTTGCCGATGGGCGTGTTGAGCTCGTGCGCGACGCCGGCCACCAGCGAGCCCAGCGCCGCCAGCTTCTCGCGCTCAACCAGTTGCTGCTGGGTGTCCTGCAACTGCCGGTAGGAATCGGCGTTGGCGAACGCCACCGCCACATACGATGCCAGCGTGGTCAGCATGTCGGCATCGATGCGCTGGTAGGCGTGCGCGCGGTAGCTGTGGACGGTGATGATGCCGCGCACCTGGCCGTTGACGGAAATCGGCACGTAGATCAGCGAGCGCGGCTCGGTCGGCAGCGAACCGTCTTCGAGCGTGCCCATGTTGTCGACGCCGGACACCAGCGCCAGGCTGGTGATATAGCGCGCGTATTCCTGTTCCAGGTCGTTGATGAACACTTCCTCGGCATGGTTGATGCACCACACCGCCAGCTGGTTGGGCTCGCGCATGCTGCGCGTGTACGGCGTGTAGCGCTTGCCCTTCTCCATCGCGAACGGATACTCGATCAACTCCTGCTCCGGCCGGTAAATGCCGATGCCGAACACGCTCGCGTCCATCAGCGCGTGCACCTGCTGATACAGCATGGTCATGATCGCTTCGCTGTCGAGGTTGGCCGTGATGCGGCGGCCGATATCGGACAGCAGGGAGATGTTGCGGTGCGCCAGCTCCATGCTTTCCTTCTGCAGTTCGGCCTCTTGCTTCTGGCGTTCGATCGACTCCTTCTGCCGCACCAGCTCGCGCGTGCGGCTGCCGACCTCCTCCTCGAGCGCCTGTTTCTGCCGCATCAACATGCGGATGCGGATGCGGAACAGCAGATACGCGGCCCCGACCGCCAAGCCGACCATCAGCAGGCGGAACCACCACATCTTCCACACCGGCGGCGTGACGATCAACTCCAGCACCGCCGGTTGCGGACTCCAGACGCCGTCCTTGTTGGCGGCACGCACGCGGAACACGTAGCGGCCCGGGTCCAGGTTGGTGTAGGTGGCGAAGCGCTTGCCGGCGTCCGTCGTCACCCACTGCGGATCGAAACCCTCGAGCTGGTAGGCGTAGCGGTTGCGCTGCGGATCGGCGAAATGCAAGGCCGCGAACTCGATCGAGAACATGACGTCGCGATGGCTCAAGGTCAGCGTTTTGGCCTCGCTCAACGAGCCCTTCGGCAGCACATCGGGACGCCGCACGTTGCTGAGGAGCGACTCGTTGAAGATGAAGAAATCGGTGATGGCGATCTGCGGCGCACGCGTGTTGTCGTGGATGTCCGCCGGCTTGAACGCGGTCATGCCCGCCAGGCCGCCGAAGTACAGCGTGCCGTCCGGCGCCTTGTATGCCGCGCCGATGAAGTACGAGCCGTCGATCAAGCCGTCCTTGGCCGTGTACTGCTTGAAAAAGCCGGTCTCGGGATTGAACATCGCGATGCCGGCGGTGCTGCTGATCCATAGCCGGCCGTTGCCGTCCTCCAGGATGGCGCCGATCGGGTCGGCCGCGCCGCCGTTCTGTCCCGGGTAATAGCGGAAGCGCAGGTCGCCGTCCGGCTCCGGCAGGGCCTTGCACAAGCCGGCGGCGGTGCCCACCCACAGCACGCCGTTTTTGTCCTCGAAGATGAACGGCACCCTTTTGTGGCTCAGGCTGTCCGGCCGGTTCGGATCGTGGCGGTAGTGGCGGAACTTGCCGGTGGCGCGGTCGAAGCGGTTCAAGCCGTTTTCCGTGCCGATCCACAGCATGCCGTGCCGGTCCTCCAGCAGCGCGTAGACGCGGCCGTCGACGCTGTCCGGATTGTCCGGATCGGCACGATAGGTGGTGACGGCGTCGGTGTCCGGATCGACGCGGTGCAGTCCGCTGCGCGTGCCGGCCCAGATGACGCCGGCCCGGTCGACCAGCAGCCGCTGGATCGACAGCGAGCGGGGGTCGGCGTCGAACGGCACCCGCGTGTAGCGGCCGGTGGCCGGATCGCGCCGGGCCAGCCCGGTGGAGGTGCCGACCCACAGCCGGCCCTTGAGGTCGGTGGCCAGCGCGATCACCACGTCGCCCGGCAGGCCGGCGGGATCGCGCTCGTCGCGGTGCCAGGACTCGACCGTGCGCTTGGCCACGTCCAGCCTGGTCAGGCCCTCGCCCGAGCCGAGCCATAGTTTATTGTCGCCGGCGCCGACGATCGCGCGCACCTTGCTGTTGCTCACGCCGGGCAGCACGCCGGACGCCTCGGTGTAGCGCTCGAAACCGCCGCTGTCGAGATCGACCCAGTCCAAGCCGGTGTACCAGTTGCCCACCCAGAGCGTGCCGGTGCGGTCCTGGTACAGGGCGGTGATCTGGTTGTCGCCGATGCCGTGGCGGTTCAGGCTATCCCAACGGTAGCTATGGAACTCGCCGCTGGCCGGATCGCGCCGTTTCAGGCCGTCCTCCTGGGTGCCGACCCACAAGGTGCCGTCGCTGTCGTGCATCAGGACGTTGACGCGCAAATCGCCGAACGGCCGGGACAGCGCCGGCGACAAAAGCTTGGGCGTGGCGCCGTCGAGCCGCCAGGCCTGCAGGCCGGCCATGGCGCCGGCCCACACCACCCCGTCCGGCCCCACCGACAGCGAGGTGATGTTGTTCGATGGCGCGGCCCCGTGCCGCGGCGTCAGATGCTGGAATTTGGCGGCGCCCGGCGGCAGCATCTCCAGACCGCTGGCCGTGGCGATCCACAGGTTGCCGGACTTGTCGCGCGCCACCGCGTTGACCCGGTCGTCGGAGATGCTGTCCGGGTCGGCCGGCGCATGCCGCAAGGTGCGCACTTGGCCGCTCTTGATATCGAGATGCTGCAGCCCCTCGCTGGTGGTCAGCCATAGCCCGTCCTTGCCGTCGCCGATGATGTTGGTGACGGCAAGGTTGCCGGTCTTGATGGCTTGGTGGACAAAGCCGCCGGTGGACGGGTCGTAACGATCCAATCCGCCCTTACTGCCGACCCACAGCCGGCCGCCGGCGTCCTCGTACAGCGCCTGCACATAGTTGTCGAGCAGGCTGTGCGGGTTCCCGGGATCGTTCTTGAAGACGGTGACGCGGTAGCCGTCAAAGCGGTTCAGGCCGGCCTGCGTGCCGATCCAGATGAAGCCCTGGCGGTCCTGGATCACGCGTGTGACGGACTCCTGCGTCAAGCCCTGCTCGACACCCAGGTGTTCGAAGCGCAGGCTGAGCGGGGCGCTGTGGACGAGCGAACAGAACGCCAGCAGAAGCAGGCCGAAAAACCGCGCCGTACGCATGGCGAAAACTGACATAAGGTTGCACTCCAATATTAACTATATTGTAATGCAGAAACGCAGGGCGAAAACAAGGGATGGGGAGGCGGGGGGATCGGCGCCGCTTGTTAAGCACACTCGCGAAACATCCGGCTAGAATTACATTCTTGTTCATGTTCATGGATGTGGAATCGATGAAAAAAATTTTGACGGGTTGTTTGCTGTTGGCGTCGCTGGGTGCCGGCGTGCAGGCGCAGGAGTGCAAGAGCCAGCAGGAGTATGCGAAGGCGCGCGACGTGATCAAGGACTTGGGCCGCATCGTCGCGCCGTCCGGCGTGCAGGAAGCCTACAAGGCCAAAATCGGCGGCATCGCCCAGTGGATCAACGTGCGCGGGCAGGACAAGAACAATCCTGTGATCCTGTTCGTGCATGGCGGTCCGGCCTCGCCGCTGATCCCGACTATCTGGCAGTTCCAGCGCCCGCTGGAAGAGTACTTCACCATCGTCAATTACGACCAGCGCGGCGCCGGCAAGACCTTCAATGAAACCGCGCCGGATTCGCTCAGTGACAGCATCCACATTCCGCGCTACATCGACGACGCGATCGAAGTCGCGGAGTACATCAAGACCCGATACCACAAGAATAAGGTGATCCTGATGGGCCACAGCTGGGGCACGGTGATCGGCATGGGCGCGGCGCTGAAGCGGCCGGACCTGTTCTACGCTTACGTCGGCATAGGCCAGGTGATCAGCACCCGCGAGAATGAACGCCTCAGCTTTGACTACGCGGTGGAGCAATCGAAGGCGCACAACAACGAGAAGGCTATCAAGGAACTGGCGTCGATCGCGCCGTATCCGGGCGACCAGCCGGTCACGCGCGAGCGCATCGTCACCGCACGGACCTGGGCGCAGTACTACGGCGGCTTGAGCGCCTATCGCGACAGTTCGAACTACTTCCATGAGGCTGGCAAGCTCTCGCCGGAGTATAACGACTGCGACGTGCGCGCCATCGACGCCGGCAATATGTTCTCGCTGGGCCGCTTGCTGCCGGAGTTCCTGGGCGTCGACTATCGCAACGTGCGCAGCTTCCCGATCCCGGTGGTGATGTTCATGGGACGCAACGACTACACCACGCCATCGGCGCCGACCGACGAGTGGCTCAAACGCGTCAAGGCGCCGTACAAGCGCGGCGTGTGGTTCGAGCATTCCGCCCACATGGTCCCTTGGGAAGAGCCGGGCAAGACCCTGGTCAGCCTGCTGGAGACGGTGCGGCCGCTAGCCATGGCGCCAGATGGCGACATGCCGCAGAAACGTAGGGCGGATTAGCGCAGCGTAATCCGCCAATGCGTGCGCTCCGACGGCGCATAGATGGCGGATTACGGCGTTCCGCCTAATCCGCCCTACGTGTTTTAGAAGCGCACAGACGAAAAAAAGCCCCGACCAGATCACTGGAAGGGGCTTTTTAATATAACTAGCCTGACGATAACCTACTTTCACACTGGTTGCAGCACTATCATCGGCGCAGAGTTGTTTCACGGTCCTGTTCGGGATGGGAAGGGGTGGGACCAACTTGCTATGGTCATCAGGCATTGACTTGTACGAGCCGCGTTCTTGTGAACGTTGCTCAGAATCTGGAAGTAGTAAGTAATATGGGTAATGAAGTTGTATCAACGCTCGCACAACATACTTCTCATTCACCACAACCTGCTAAGGTTATAGGGACAAGCCGTACGGGCAATTAGTATCAGTTAGCTTAATGCATTACTGCA